>NZ_CP063204.1:1475000-2075000 GCF_019904275.1 Zunongwangia sp. SCSIO 43204 | reverse complement strand
CTAAATACTTTTCACTAAATGCATAATTTACACGTCCAAAATAATTTAAACGAGCTTCCTCGAAACCAGAACCTGAATTGTTCATTTCTTCACGTCCACCGGCAAATAACTGGTCTATAGCATCAGATAAAAAGTATCTACGATATGCCCAAAACGAATCTCCTTTATTAGTAATTCTTTCTACCCCGGCAAGCAAATTGATATCGTGATCTTCTCCAAAAGTTTTAGTATAATCGAAAATACCACGTAGTAAGATTCTTTGAGAATCGTCCATAGTCTCAGTTAATCGAGGGTCGTCGTAACCTTTTTTACCTCTTGTTAGTAAAGGATTACCATTCTCATCCAAACTTTCCTGATCCCATGTATACAGATACCACGGAGTTACCCAGTCCTTATCGAATCTAAAATTCTTATCGATAGAAGCATTACCTTTAAAAGTTAATCCTTCTATACCAGGAATTTTGAGATTTACTCCAAAATCTGAATTAAATACATATCTCTTGTCACGGCTATAACCTGTAGCATCTGTAGAGATCACTACTGGGTTATCCCCATATTCGATATCTGGACCTGGCATTCCGTTTGGCCAGTATGCATGAGAATTAGGTCGTGAACGCATCAACATTCTAAAAATATTCTCAGCAGAACGAGTAGGGTAATTTCTATCTTCAAAACGTCCAGTTGTATTTATATAAACATCCAGATATTCATTAATATTAAAATCTAGATTGGTTCTTAGATCGTACTGATTGTAATTGGTTGCACTGTTTTCGTAAAATCCGTCCTGATACCTGTGAGAAAGACTTACAAAATAGTTCATTTTTTCTGTACCCCCATTAATAGATACGTTTCCGTAAGTTTGTGCAGACCATGGTTTTAAAGTTTCCTCATACCAATCTGTATCTGGATATCTCCAAGGATCAGAACCATTTCTATATAATTCGATCTCTTCCTGTGTAAATCTTCTATCAATACCATTGTAGTCATCTACTTCATTTAATAAAGTAGCATATTCAGCAGCATTTGCCATTTCTGGAATTACTGTTGGTCTTGAAATTCCGTGGTTATAAGAAAATTTAATATTAGGCGCTCCTACTTTCCCTCTTTTAGTAGTTACAAGAATAACCCCGTTGGCTGCCTGGGCACCATAAATTGCTGCAGAGGCATCTTTTAATACCGATACATTTTTAATAGTACTAGGATCGATACGCTCTAAGGATCTACCTGGCACACCATCTACAACTACTAAAGGTGCTGCGTTACCAAAAGTACTTAGACCCCTAATACGCAAAGTAGCTCCATCATAACCTGGTTCTCCACCATTACTAATAGCAACAACACCTGGAATTCGTCCAGCCACACCCTGGCTAATGTTGGTTACTGGTGCCTGGGCTAATTCTTCTCCTCCCACTCCAGCAACTGCTCCTGTAAGTGTTTCTTTCTTTTGAACACCATAACCAACAATTACAACTTCATCTAAGGCAGCGGTATCTTCATTTAGAACTATATCGATTTCGCTTTGACCGCCAACTAAAACTTCCTGGGTAGAATATCCCACAAAAGATACTACCAATGTTGCATCTTCTCCAGCTACATCGATTGAAAAATTACCATCAAAATCTGCCTGTGTACCGTTTGTAGTACCTTTTTCTACCACAGTAGCTCCAGATAATGGCAAGCCAGTCTCATCGGTAATAGTTCCTGTAACCGTAAACTGTGGAACCGATTTTACTCGATTTTCAATTGGTTTTTTATAAACCGTTACCTGGCGATCGTCTACCTTATATCCTATCGAGTAGTCTTTTAAAAGGTCGTCTAGAAAAAGATTGAGTTCAATTCCTTTTTTGTTAATAGTAAATTTATCATTCTCTGGCAAAGTTCCATCTTTATAGAAGAAAATAAATTCGGTATTCTTTTCTATTTGTTGGAAAACCTGCTGTAAAGTTCCCTGATATATTTCAATATCTATCTTATTTTGAGAATAAGTGTTTTTAGCATTCAGTGTAGTTAGACCTACAAAAATTAGCGTAAAAATTAATTTCATAATAAACATGCTAATGCTTAGAATGGAAAGTTTAGATTTCTCTAACCTACCTCCAGTTAAAAATTTCATATTTTTGCATTTAGATTAATACTATTGCCGTAAGGCAGTTTTTTTGGCCATTTGGTGTTGGCGCACCGGTGGCCTCTTTTTTTGTTGGTAAAGTTTTACATCATAGATTTAGTTTTATCGATTAATCACTAGTGTGTCATTGTTTTTATATTCGTATTGAAATTCGCTGGTATTCCTGATGGTAAGTAAAACATCTTCTAAGGTTTCTTTTAAATCCAGTTTCCCAGAAAATGTTTCATTTTGTAAGTCTTCATTTTTAATGGCTATCTCGACATTGTAATATCTGGAAAGCTTTTTCACTATACTGCCTAAATCTGTTCTATTAAGCGTTAATTCGCCATCTCTCCAAGAAAAATATACATCTGGATCAACTTTTCTGGTGGCTATTTTTTTACTTGCCGTATTATATTCAAAAAAATCTCCCGGTGCCATTTTAAGTTGCTTCTTTTCTTCCTTATAAGTTACCAGCACACTACCTTCTTTAAGTACGGTTTGCTGAGCATCATCACCAGGATAAACCGAAACATTGAATACAGTTCCCAGAACCGATATTTCCTGATTATCTGAAAGTACTTTAAACGCTTTCTCTTTATTATGTGCAACGTCAAAAATCGCTTCCCCCTGCAGATATACTTCTCTTTTATCTTTACTAAAAACTAAAGGATAGACAAGGCGTGAACCAGAGTTCAACCAAACTTTAGTTCCATCAGATAAGGTTAATTTTCCTCGTTTTCCATACGGAACGATGATGGTATTGAATACCGCCTTATTCTTAGAGTTTACTTTTTGCTGAATAGACTTTCCGTTTCCAAGCGTTAATTGATCTCCTTTTGAAGAGTAAGCAACCTCGGTAGAATCTTCACTTAAATTGATCTGATTTTCTTCTAAAAGTATAGTTACCTGGTCTGACTTAAAATTTATTTCCTCTTTAGATTGCTCTACAAATCTTTCTATATCAGAAGCATTTGCATCTGGAATTCTGGAATAAAAAACCGTAGCTATTATTCCTATAACACAAGCAACAGCTGCGTAACCCAAGAATCTTTTTACCCTGGCATTTCGCTCTTTAGATTTAACAGATTCGGCCGAATCTATTATATCTTGCTTTAAAGCTTGTTTTTCTTCTTCTGAAAAGAAAAAATTTGAATTCTTTTTCATTTAATTAATTTAGAATTGGAGGCACTATATTATATAGAGCACAACATATTAAAAGCATAGACAAAAAAATTACTTTTTTTTATCAAATTTTTATTTTCAGCATCTAATAAAAAGGAAATCACAAAAAAGCTAGACTTGAAAAGTAGTCGAAATTTGAAGAAAATCGAGGGAATTTTTATAAAATATCGACTTCAGCAAAGATCCAAAATCAATTTAATGCGTGCTGAGATTTGATAATTTCAGAAGTAAAATACCTAGGGTTTCACAGCCTTTGGCGGTGCCAATGAATTTTTGAAATATGATATAAAGAGAAGTTAGCCTAAAATAGAATTACAAGATAAATTCTAAGCAGGCAATTAAAACGATGGCTGTTTTTCTTAGTTTTTTAAGAATACGGTAAAGCTGCGTTCTAACCGATTCTACCGAGATGTTTAATTCTTCGGCAATTTCAGTGTAGCTTTTGTTTTCCTTAAATTTCATTTCCAGAACTCGTGTCTGGTAATCTGTTAACGCACTTAAAGCTGAATTAAAATGAGAGAATTGCTGAGATTCAGATTCCAAATGAATAATTTTATTCTCCACCGGCTGCTCGGCTTCTATTTGCGTATGAATAATATCTGGATTGTTTTCTCCAATATGGATTATTCGCAAATGCTTTTTGTCTTTAAAAACCTTTCGTCTAAAGCAACTTATAAGGTAAGATTTGGTGTTGCTAACGCCCGAAATCGATTCGCGATACTTAAAAATATCCAAAAATATATCGTGAATACAATCTTTGGTTTTTGCTTTATCTAAGTTTAAATAAAAACCATAAGCTATAAGACTGTCTACATACTTATCATAAAAATAGCCCAAAGCTTCAGTTTCACCAGCCTTAAGACACTCCCAAGCATGCTGGTCATCCTTAACCACAACCTTATTTGATTTTTTAAAAAACATCTGGAATATATTAAACTAGAAATAAATACTACTTAGGGTTAAATAAGTAAATATTAACAACTTACATTCAAATATATTGTTTTATTAATAATTTAACAAAATTTAACCTTTAAAATAGCGTATTAATAATTGTGTTTTTCACACTTTATTTCTTCGCAAATCGCGTAGTTGTTGGTCTGCCACAAATTTTATTTTTTTTCAATTTTAGCAAAATCGAATGTAACATTAGGCTAAAAATGTATCTAAAGGCTAAACTTTAAATACAATTCTAATGAAAAATTTTAAAATAATATGTTGCCTTTTTGCACTTTTAGCCGGCGTTCAACTTACAGCACAAAACAGCTTTAAAGTAGAAGTTTACGGTGAAGGCCAACCAATTTTACTATTTCCCGGCTTTAGTAATACAGCAAATGTTTATACTGAAGTTATCTCTAAACTTTCTCAAGACTACCAGGTACATGCGTTCACATTTGGCGGTTTTGGAGATGTTGCCCCAATTGAAAAGCCCTGGCTTAAAACCATTAAATTAGACGTTGAAGACTATATCTCAAAAAATGAGCTTCAAAATTCTATAATAATAGGTCATAGTATGGGTGGCACTTTGGGTTTGTGGCTCGCTTCAGAAGATAAAAATATTAATAAACTAATCTTGATAGACGCCTTACCTGCTATGGGTGCTTTGATGTTTCCAGATTATGATAGCGATGCTATACAATATGATTCGCCTTACAACAAGCAATTGTTAGAAATGGGTGACAAAGCTTTTGAAGCGATGGCCAAACAAATGGCTACAAATATGAGTCTAGATCCTTTGGGCCAGAAAAAGATCGCTGCAGATATGTTAAAAGCCGATCGTAAAACTTATGTTTATGGCTATACCGATCTCTTGAAATTAGATTTGCGCGAAAAATTATCGAATATTGATATTCCTGTTTATATTCTTGCAGCGAATCTTCCCTACGGAAAAGAGGCTGCTGAAAAAAATTACAAGGATCAGTACCAAAATCTTAATGATTATACGCTTAATTTTACTGAAAACTCTAAGCATTTTATAATGTACGACCAGCCAGAATGGTTAAACGATCAAATTAAAATCGCCTTAGACACCAATGAGTAAAAAGCTGAAATTTCATAAAATTTATGATGAAAATTATCCAAAAGTGATTCGGCTATGCCTTGGATATCTTAGCGGAAATGAGGCTTTGGCTCAGGATATGGCGCAAGAGGTTTTTATTAAAGTTTGGCAGTATTTGGAAGATTTTAGGGGAGAATCCAATATTTCGACCTGGATCTATCGAATTACGGTAAATACTTGTTTACAGGAACTACGTAAGAAAAAGAACAAAACTCTAAAGATCGAAATCGCGAGCGATCAAACTTCAGAAGATACGGAAATCGAAAATCAATTTGCCAGTATGTATCGCTGTATCGATAAACTTTCCGCAGAAAATAAATCGATCATCTTATTAGAACTGGAAGGATTACCACAAAAAGAGATTGCCGAAGTTATTGGAATCAAACATTCTGCAGTACGAACCAGGATTCATAGAATTAAAGACCAACTTTCAAAATGTGTAAAAAATGAATGATTTTCAGAATATAAAAAATCAATGGCAGCAGTATAAAACGCCTGCTGCGAATCACAATATCGATAAGATCATAGAAAAATCGCAGGGTTTAAAACGCAAACAAACTATTACAAAAGTAGTTTTAGGAATCACCGTGCTTATCTTAATTGCGTTTTTTATCTATGTTTCAGCGTATAGAAATACTCGAGCATTTTGGGGATTAGGATTGATGATTGGTTGTTTATGTATTAGAATTATAATCGAGTATGCAAGCGGTTTAAAAAAGGAAAGCTTTAAGCTTCATCAAAGTATGCTGGCCTTAAACGAACAACTGGTGCATTATTACAAGGCTAGGAAAATTATCCATTATTTATGGACACCCTTATTGTTCGCTACTTATATTTTTGGGTTTGTTTTACTGCTTCCCATTTTTAAGGAGCAGCTTTCTGGCGGATTTTATACCTATATTTTAATTTCCTCTATACTTACTTTTATTGCTTTGGGGACTTTTATTGGTTTTCAGGTAAAAAAGGAACTTAAGATTATTAAAAGTTTGCAATAGATTATCTTTAAGAAGTTCGTAGAAACTTATAATCTTAGCAAAGGAAGAAAAGAAAAAAGCCTCTCGAATCGAGAGGCTTTTGTTTTATTTTTTAGAAGCTGCGATAGATTCTTTACGGAATTCTTTCAAAAGCTTTTCTAAAGCTAGAGAAGATTTTCTTGCACGTGTTCCTGCTGCTTTGTTCCCAGATTCTAACTGCGCTTCAGCATCAGTTTTAAAAGCTTCAAATGTCTCATTGATATTTTCTACCAATTCTTTCATACTGTTTTTATTTAAAAGATTAATTAGACAGGCGAAAATAAAATAATATTCCACTTAAAAAGACATTTCTCAAAAAATTCCCGTCTAAAATACCCAATTTTAGCATATTCAGAAGCTATTTTGGTAAAGTTAAATCGAAATATCCCATTGAATTCTAAATCTAAACTCATCTTTTATGCCCATATCTTCGGTTTCGAGATCGAATTCAGAAACTTCCATCGTTAATTTGTTTCGATGCCCTTTAAAGAACCAGTTAAAAGCAAGCGTTAATTCGTCTAAATTTGAATCAAGATTTGTGTTAGGCGTATAATTGGCGTATCGGGCTGCAATTTCCAAAGGTTTTGGCCACCACGAGATAGATTGATGTGCCAAATATCCTGCCTGAAAGTAATAACCGTTCAATGTAGTTTCCTGGGCATTTACACGATCATCAATATTTTTTAAGTGCAGTTCAGATTGCCAACTAAAGCCTTTGTAAACAAATGCAGTTTCTAAATTGGCCTGGTTTATACGATACTGCCCTGAATTTAATTCTTCAAAAGTTTCTAAAAAACCTCCTCCAGAAGACGAAAATCGAGTATACGGACTGCGATTTGTAACTCCGGCTAACGCAATTATAGCTGCTGGTTTTTGATGGATACTAAGATCGCTACTTTTAAAACCTAAATTTTCGCCAAACATATTCCATTGTAAACGCCCAAAATACATAAGGTTACCGTCATCGTTCTCTCTAGAACCACGACCACTACCCGTAAAGACGCCTACCCAATAATTAAAATCTAAGGCTCCTCTGGTTCTTAATCTCCCGTATAGTTCTATACCCTGTTGCCTATCTACTGTAAAAGACCGATTTAAGATCGAGCGATCTACCGTTTGCTGCGCACCGCTACTAATTCTTCGTTCCCTGGAGAATTCTAACTTCCACTGTCCTACTTTTAAATTTAACCATTCCCAGCGCTCGATCATAATCCTAAAATCTAAAAGATTTGACTGCCCAAGATCGTATTCCCAATAATATTTTAACCAGGGTTTATATGCATGCCCACCAACTTTTAAACGAGACCTGTTTACTTTAAAAACGTTTTTGCTATTGTCGTTAAAATCGTTAAATGTGTAGGGATCGTGGTCGCTTGGTGTCGCAAACCGAAACTGAAGTCTACTTTGGATTTGCAGCAGATAATTGTTATCTCCAGATCTAAATTCGAATCCTTTATTGCCGTATTGAAAACGCCAGTCCTGAAAAGCGGAATCACTACTTTCTTCAGTCGATTGAGAATAAACTGCGTTAAACGAAAGACAAAAACCAAAACTAAGTAGTAAAAGCCTTAATAAATAAGGTACACCACACTTCATAAGCAATTTTTAAAGTATGGCTTCAAAAATAAAGAATTCTAACTTCTTAACATTCAAATAGCACTAAAGAAACAATTTATTTACATTTCATCAATATTTTAATAAACTGATGTCTTGATTAAAGCAATAAACTTTTAACTTATTAAAGTATTTTCATGCTGAATAACATGGCGTTTAACGCTTTCCTGAAATTCTTGCGGCGTCATCCCAGAATGTTGCTTAAAGAATCTGCTGAAGTACGATCGATCTTTAAATTTTAAATTGAAAGAGATCTCTTTGATCGTATTTTCACTATGAATGATCTGGCGTTTTGCTTCAAGAATCAATCGATCATGAATTAATTGAAGTCCTGTTTTATCTAATTTCTCCTTTAGGATCTGGTTTAATCTTTTTGCACTAATGCCTAATTGTTCAGCATAAAAACCAGTGTCGCGCTCTTCTAAATAATGACTTTCTAGCAAAAGCATAAATTCGTAGATCCGCTTTTCGTTAATATCATGCTGCGTAAAATGTTGTTCTTTTAACTGAATAAGCTGCAGTAGGAAAACCTTCAGCAATGCTTTTATCATTAAAAGATTCATCTCCTCTTTTTGATATTCTTCTGAAAGTAAATTGTAGATCGAGTTTAGAACTTTAGAACTTTGCTCGGTCACCTGCAAACACGAAAATTCTCCCTGGATATTGAACATTCTGAAGACATCCAGCAAAAACTCTTTAAGATCGTCTTCTAACAATTCTCTTTTAAAAGAAAGTAAGACACCTTTCTTTCCGGCTTTATTTAATTGATGCACTCGATACGGCGGAATAAGATAGATCCAGTCTCCCTGCAAGGTCTGGAAAGAATGTTGCGGCACGTGTAAAGCCTTTTCATCTTTAAGCCATACAATTTCAAAAAACTCTCTCCTACCAGGATCGTCCAGATAAGAAGGAGGACAATCGATCAAATCACGAATATATAAAACCTTATTACTTAGCATGCTCTCTTTTTTTTGCTGAAAAAATGGGTCTTTCCAAAAAGTACCACAAAACTAGCTAATTTCACCTAACATTTTTCATCCTTAGGCAAATTGTACCACACATCTACCAAATCGTGTACAAATTTGCGCAGGAATGCCTGCTAATTTTGTCCCTCCCAGAAAACGGGAATAATTAAAAGACGATTAGCTATGGATAACGGAAACGAAAACAATTCGAACATCAGCATTCAATCAGCATACGATATTATCATAAATGAGCATGTAAACCTATATCATTCTTTAGACTTCGAAAACATTAAAAATATCGAAGAACCTTTAAAGAATGCTAAACAGATCTTTTTGATCGGTGCAGGTAGAACCGGTTTTATGGTAAAAGCAGCAACCATGCGTTTAATGCATTTGGGATACCAGGTGCATGTGGTAGGAGAAACAACCACACCGGCAATTGGTAAAAATGACTTATTAATTGCAGTTTCTGGTTCTGGCACCACAAAATCGATCGTAAACGCTGCAGAAACAGCTCATAAAAATGAGGCAAAAATTGTGGGCTTTACAACAAACCCATCATCTCCGCTAGCAGAGTTAGCTAATCATACAATTATAATTCCTGCTGCGGGAAAACAAGAACATGGAAATTCTATTTCCCAGCAATATGCCGGTAGTCTTTTCGAACAGGGATTCCTTTTTCTATTCGATGCGCTTATCCAGTATCTATGGAAGCAATCTGATAATAGCGCCGAGCAATTATGGGAAATGCATGCTAACATGGAGTAAAAATTAATAAACAGAAGAATATAAATTAAACATAGAGGATTATGACTAAATTACAAGTAGCAATCGACCTACTAAACACAGAAGACGCAATAGCTCTAGCTACCAAAGTAGCTCCTTATATCGATATTATTGAGTTAGGAACTCCGCTTATTAAAAGTGAAGGACTTAGCGCGATCACTGCAATGAAAGAAGCTTTTCCTGATAAAAAAGTTTTTGCTGACTTTAAAACTGCAGATGCAGGTGGATTAGAGGCAGAAATGGCTTTTAAAGCAGGAGCAGATTACATTACAATCTTAGGATCTATCGACGATGCAACAATTATTGGTGCTGTAGAAGCTGCTAAAAAATATGACAGAGCGGTAGTTGTAGATACTATTGGTGTACAAGATCGTGTAAAGCGAGCTCAGGAAGTTTCTAAACTAGGTGTAGAATTTGTAGAATTACATGCAGGTTTAGATGAGCAGGCAAAACCAGGATATTCTATCGACGTATTGATCGAAGAAGCATCTAGAGCAGGTGTTCCTGTTTCTATCGCTGGTGGTGTAAACAAAAACAGCATCGCAAAAGTAAAAGAATCTGGAGCTGTTGTGGCTGTAGCTGGTGGAGCGATCTACGGAGCTGAAGATCCTGCAGCTGCTGCAAAAGAATTAAAAGAAGCTTTAAGCTAACCTTTTAATATAGATTATTCAAAATTTAGATTTGTTGTTAGGCTGGTTTTTTAACCAGCCTTTTTTTGTTTTATTCTGAAGTGATCTCTTTCAATCCTAACTATTGAAAATTCAATTTGTAACTTTCTTAGATCGCAACCGACTAAATTCTCCACACAATAGAATTGAAAATGATGAAGGAAAACAAAGAAATCTTATTAAAAGCCAATGAAGCCATTAGCAATGGCGATCACGAAGCTTTTTTAAGCTACTGTACTGAAGATTCGAAATGGACATTTGTTGGTGATCAGGTACTTGAAGGAAAAGAAACAATTCGAAAATGGATGCAGGTAGAATATGCCGTGCCACCAAAATTTGATGTAAAAAATCTTATTGCTGAAGGTGATCATGTAACTGCCGTAGGAAAGATCACCTTAACCGATAAAGATGGTAAAGCATCACAATATTCTTATTGCGATATCTGGCGTTTCGAAAATAAGAAATTAGCCGAGTTACAGGCTTTTGTTATTCCAGATTAAATTTGAAATTCGGTAATTCAGCAGCGCTTTGCTATAGCACATATTCGTCGTTTACGCTTTTCACCTGTTCAGGGATATCTTTATCTCTAAGCATTTCTAGCAGGTTAATTTCAATAGTACGTGAAATTAGATTTAGAGGCACTCCAGTTGGTAACATTTCAAAAGGATTCAGCAAAGAAACACCAATCTTGTGAATGGTTAAAAACACATAACCAATCAAAGTACCAAAAACCACAGACCAAACCCCAATGGTTTCAGCAGTAACCAGCGTAGCACAAATAATAAAAATCCAAACGAAAATTCTGGTATAATAATTATAAGTAGTAGGAAAAACGGTATTTGCGATACGTTCAGATTTCCCCATGTGATCACAAAAATTTATAAGCATTTGGTTTAATTGCATAAACTGAAAGCCGTCGATCTTACCATTCTTATACCAGATATTTAAATCCCTGGTTTGCAAATTTAAAACCGCATTGGCTTTGTTCGATTCCTGCCGCAAATATTCGTAATCGTCGTCGCTTAAGAAATTAAGATAATCGACATCTTTAGATTTTCGTAATCCGCGATTTAAAGCATATACAAAACCAATATGCCTGCGTATTAACACTTCAATAAAGATTCTATCTTCAGTATTAAATTCGGTTTTATCAATTTTCAGAAACAATAATTGTCGCGCCCAGGTTCTACTGTCATTTACTAATCCGCCCCAGATCTTTCTGGCTTCCCACCAGCGATCATAAGCCTGGTTATTATTAAAACCAATAAAAAATGCCAGCGCAGTACCTAAAATAGTAGGTAACAATGCAGGAATAGGAATATTGATGATATTAAAATATTCAGACAGCGCAAAAGTAATACTACAGGTAAAAAAATCGATAAGAAAATAAGTCCAGGATCCCTCGATCACACTCGAAATACTGACTTTATTTGAAATTAGCATCTAAAAAATTTTATTCTAAAATAGCGAATATTAAATACTATTCTAATTAATATAGAAATACTTTTAAGAAGATGCGGATTATCTTCTACTTCTTAATTTTTGATCATAAATATTTAAGATTTGATCTTTTTAGGTATATTTAGTAAGTAATGTATTAATGATGAAATCCCAGAAACCAATTAGAATTTTAGCTGTAGATGACAATCTGGTCAATCTATTCTTAATACGTACCATTATCTCTAAATTATGCCCAAAAGCCGAGATTATTACTGCGGAAGATGGTGAAGAAAGCATCGAAATATTTCGAAAATCGGCTAAATTCGATCTTATTTTAATGGACATACAGCTTCCCGGAATAAATGGTTATGAAGCCAGCAAAAAGATCAAGAAAATTGCTCAAAATAAGCCTGTACCTATCGTTGCTTTAAGCGCAAACAGTATGGACGATATGCAAAGAATAGGGAAACTATCTGGAATCGATGATTTTTTAAGCAAACCTATCTTATTTGAGCCTACCGAGAAAATTCTGAAAAAATACATCTTTAACAAATAGCGATATTGTAAGATTTGAAGCTAAATTTTTATGAGCTCTAAAACAAAAAACTGACTAAGCTTCATTAAAAAAGTTAGTCAGTTTTAAGCAATTTCGGGGTAAATTTATACCGTTTTTTGCTTTTCTAGCGTTGTATTTTCTTTGTTAATTTCCTGCATAATTTCAGCAAAAGCAGCTACAGATTTTTTGCGATCTTCAGCATCATAAATCGCTGAAACCGCGATTAATTCATCTACATCAGTCTCATCTAAAAACTCTTTGGCCTGAGCTTTTACACTTTCTTTACTTCCTACAAATGAATATTTAAGCATTTGCTGTACCTGCGGATGATGCAAAACACCTTGCAACTCTGAAGTCATTGCCGTTGGTGGTTTTAAACCATCTCTTTCGCCGGTTAAAATCCCTAGGAACATACGAATTAAAGTAGTGAATAATTCGTCTGCTTTTTCATCAGTTTCAGCAATAATTACGTTTACACCAGCAAGATTATAAGGTTTCTCTAAAACTTCTGAAGGTGTAAATTCTTCTCTATAAATTCGCAATGCGTTATGCAAATGATTGGTCGCAAAATGGCTGGCAAAAGCATAAGGCAAACCTTTTTTGGCGGCTAAATGCGCACTATCTGTACTAGAACCTAAAATATACAAAGGCACATCGGTGCCTTCAGCAATAGCAGCTCGAACATCTGAAGTTTTATTTTCATCAGAAAAATATCGCTCTATTTTTTCAATTTCAGAAGGGAAAGACTGTGCTGCCTGCATAAAATCAGATCTTATGGCTCTTGCGGTTTTGGGATCTGTTCCCGGTGCTCTTCCTAAGCCAAGATCGATACGCCCGGGATATAAATTGGCTAAAGTCCCAAACTGCTCGGCAATCACTAATGGTGAATGATTTGGAAGCATGATTCCGCCGGATCCTACTCTAATTTTCTCGGTATTATCTGCAATATAACCTATTAAAAGTGAGGTAGCGCTACTCCCAATATGTTCCATATTGTGATGCTCTGCAAACCAAAACCTGTGATACCCTTTATCTTCTGCCAACCTGGCAAGATCTAAAGAGTTATTTAAAGTTTGTTTATACGTGCTCCCTTTAGAGACATGTGCCAGTTCGAGAATCGAATATTTTATATCTTTCTTATTCATATATTTAAATACTTCAATATATAATTCATTAAAAAACTAAAGCTTTTTTAGTGTAGTTAAATAAGTATCCAATAGCTGCTCGTTAATAGAATACGAGTAAAACCGGCTTTCTTTATGCGGCAAAATAATATCGGCCTCTACCAGCTTTTTAATATGATGACTAATCGAAGGCTGCGCAAGTTCGATAGAATTTACAATAGCCGAGCAATCTAAGTTGCCTTTATTTGCTCGAATCGCTTTTAAAATAAGAAGCCTATTGTGGTCACTTAAAGCTTTTGATATTTTTTCTACCTGTTTTAATTCCAAAATCTGTATCGCTATTAATCGACTACACTAATTTCCTTTATGCTACATAGTGAGTAGGAAAAGAATCTTAACCTTACAGTTTGATCTCCTATTTTTTACTCACAATTAGAAATCTAAAATAAAAAAGGGAGTAATCTTTAATTACTCCCTGGTTGGAAATTGAAGGTTTTAGAAAATATTTCTAATTCTGCTTATTCTTATTTAGCAAGATTAAGTAATATTCCTGTTGTTCTTCAGATAAAGATTTTGCCCAATTTACTCGGTCGTCTGCAGCTCCAGGCCCGGTAGAATTATATTCAGCATAAAAAGTGGTTTCTTCGGCTTCTGGTTTTCCCCAGTTATGCCAGCCTTCTGTTTTAATATGATTTCCAAGATGGCAATTAACAAGTACTGTCTGCGCATAGTTTCGCCACGGTCTTCCCAGGTAAACCGAATTTGCTTCAACTCCTTCCGCAGTAAAATCGCATTCAATAAAGACAATACCATATTTCGCACCTTCTTCAGTAGAAGCTGCCGTGACATAGCCATCTCGTTTACTTTTAATCTCACATTGATAAAATACAGCCGAGGACCATCCAAAAATAAAATCTACCGTTCCCTCGATATAGCAGTTTTCATAAAATTGCTTACTGTTTTTACCATGCAAATAAAGCGTATCCTGATTGCCCAGGAAATTGCAATTCTTAAAATGAGCATTGTTTCCGTCTACCCTAACGGCTACGGCTTGACCCACGCGACCGGCACTATTTTCGAACGTAATATTTTCTGCATAAAAATCGTCTCCAAAAATAAAGAAAGACGTCGATCCTGTTGTTCCCAAACCTTCCCCAAAGCGATTGAGTTTGCTTGCGTAATCGTCGTAAGTTATGATCGTACTGTCCTTACTTTCACCTATAAACTGAATATTGGTTTTAGAAGCTGGCAAAACCAGTTTCTCTTTATAGATACCATTTTTTATAAAAACTCGCGTTTCATTTTTTCTAAAATCAGGCAAATGATTAATGAGTTTTGTTAGTGTCTTAAAATCGCCACTCCCATCACTTGCTACGATAAAATCATACTGAGCCGATTTTGTTAATTCCTGGATATAAATTTCGAGATTTGTATACTGCTCACTTAATTGATATTGCGTAGCGTCGTTTTTATTAGGATTTAGATTATTTGCTTTCTCCCATTCATCTGGCATGCCATCGCCATCGCTATCTTTTTTACTTTGTCCGTTTTTTAGATTAGGCCATCCGCCAACGTCTTCCTGAGAATCTATAATTCCGTTTTTAAAAGTTGTTTTACCAGATCTTACTTCTGTAATTATTCGTTGATCAACCTCATCTCTATAAAGACTGGCACCGGCTTGTTTCAGAACATTATTGTAAGCAGCATAAGCTTCTTCAGTATTAATATTATTCAAAATATCGAACATTTCTGAAGCTTTGGTTTTAGCAGGATCATCACATTGCACGCCACCTTTCCAGTTATCTCTACTTACCGTTTGCGAGCCCTCAACATAATTTCCTTCAACAAAAAATTGGCCATAAGGTTTACTAGGATTCAAAATTCGGTCTTTTACATCATCTTCTGTTGCAGGTCCCGGTTTAAAGTAATTATTCACCACATTATACCTCCCTTTTTCGCCACCATAAATACTATTAAATCCCCAGTTAAAAATGACATTATTTCTAAAATCGACCAGTTCATCTTCTTTATTTGGAACCGAAGACGATCCTCCAAAACGCGGATTTCTACTACTATTGCTGGCAATTAAATTATGATGAAAACTGGCATTTTCGCCTCCCCAGATTCCGCCATAACCATGTGCACCCTTATGATGTACCGATCTATTTAATGCTTCTGAAATTATACACCACTGCATGGTGAAATTTTTGTTCCAGTAAAATGAAGAATTTTCGTCTGTTGCCCAACTTATCGAACAATGATCGATCATAATATCTGAGTTACCACGACCTCCAAAAGCATCATCTTCTACATCATTAATATCCCCCATTCTAAATCGTAAATACTGGATGATCACATTGTCGGCCTTAATCTTAACAGGATAACCTTTAAGCGTAATTCCGCCTTCTGGTGCAGTTTGTCCTGCAATGGTAAGATTTCCGCGGTTTATATCCAGAGAGGATTCTAAATTAATCGTTCCTGAAACCTCAAAAACGATAATTCTGGGGTCTCTTTTTTGAATTCCTTTTCTAAGACTTCCTTCCCCGCTATCATTAAGATTCGTTACTTTGTAAACGATGCCGTCTCTTCCTCCTTTGGTGTATCTACCAAAACCCTCAGCGCCGGGAAAGGCCAGGCTTTGTGCTGAGGCAGAATCTACACTAAGAAGAAATAACAGAAGAAGATTCAGTATAAAAAATGGCTGGTATTTTATCGATTTTCGGTATTCCATGGTTGTTTTTTTCGGATTATTTGTTTGGGGTTAGGCTATTTAAATATACTTCCAGATTATCGTAACCTGTACTAAGATCGTTATCGTTTGCATCAAACTTCTCAGGATCCAAATTATTTTCAATTTCCCAATCGTCTGGCATTCCATCTAAATCTGAATCTTTTAAAGCGGTTCCCTTATCTAATTCTGGATAGCCACCAACATCACTTTGGGTATCAATTATTCCATTAGTGCTTCCACGCGATCCAGAATAGGTAAAACTTTTATTTTTCACATCTGCAATTACATGTTCGTCTACTTTATCCCTAAACATGGTATTGCCGGCCTTAGCCAATACAGCTTCATAAGCCTGCTGAGCACTCTGAGTTTCTACATTATCATCGATAGGGTGCGGAGATTCAATCTTCATGGCATTCTTCTCTTCTTCAGTTAAACTGCCGTATTTACTATGAATTTGATTGTATACACCAAACTCCCAATTATTTTCACTTGCTAGCGTACTTCCTTCTACAAAATTTCCATCTATGAAAAATTTACCCCAAATATTATAAACTTCAGTATCCTCATTAAGGTTTTTATCGATAGCTACGATTCGTTCTTTTTTTGAAGTTGCAGGTCCTGGTTTGTAATAATTATTTACAATGTTAACGTTCATGGCTTCTCCGCCATAGATACTATTACCCTGCCAATTATAAATTACGTTGTTTCTAACGTCTACCAAATCTGTTAATGCAAATGCAGATCCTGCATATTCTCCTAATCGCGGATTTCGGCTATCGTGATGGGCTAATAAATTGTGGTGAAAACTTGCATTTTTACCTCCCCAAATTCCGCCATAGCCGTGCGCTCCTTTTGCGTGAGCCGAATTCCTTAAACTTTCAGCAATAAGACACCATTGTAATGTAGTATTCTCGTTGTTATAAATTGAAACACATTCGTCTGTAGACCAGCTCATAGAACAATGATCGATTATGATATTTTTATTAAATCGGGATCCAAGCGCATCACCTTCTACATCATTTAGATCTCCCATTCGAAATCGTAAAAACCTGATGATTATATTATCGGTAGCAATACTCACAGGATAACCGGCTATACTAATACCATCACCCGGGGCAGATTGCCCTGCAATGGTAAGATTGGGATTTTCTATTTTTAATTCTGAATTTAGAAAAATTGTCCCGCCGGTACTAAATACAATATAACGTGCTCCAGGCTGATTAATGGCATATCGCAATGTTCCTTTAGATCCATCATCTGATAATTTGGAAACATAAATAACTTTCCCCCCACGACCACCAGTCGCATGCATGCCAAAACCTTCAGCAGTAGGAAATGCGAAAGCTTCTTCCTGAACAGGTTCGTGGCCAACAGGCGATTCTTCTTCACTTTGATCATGATCGCCAGAACAGGAAAAAATAAATGCGGTAAAAAAATATAGAATAATTTTCACAATATTGATTTAAAAAAATCAAAGCTGGAAAATTCCAGCTTTGATCGTTATTTAGTCTATAATTCTATTCTCCATCGTGGATCACCAGTATCAAATCTTCCTGAGAATCCTCTATCCTGAAAATTAAAATTATTTTCAGTAGCTACATTCATCCAAAGATCATCCTGGGTACCATTATAATTCGCAATTGGGAAGCCTGGAATTTCGCCCCCACTAAAGAAGAAATTCGCCGTAGAATAGTTATTTACAATATTGAAATTGGTATTTCCTAATCCCTGGCCTATTCCTTGAATTCCATAGTTATCGCTATCACTAGCGTCCCAACTATGTCCAAAGATCGAATTACTGATTGTAATTCCGTTAGTTACATTATCATTACCATCACCTCCTCTATATCTAAAGAATCGGCCACCGGTTACAATAAAGTTCGCAAAAGAACATCCGTCTATGGTAATAGACTGTGAATTGTTTCTAGACTGAATTCCGGTATCGATATAATTAAATGAACTGTTCAATAAGTTGATCTCCTGTACTGAAGCAGTAGGTGCATCTGAAGAAGGATTAGTGTCTGTAGTAAAAATTCCGTATCCTCCAATAGTGTCTACGATAGAATTGCTTATAGTAAATTCCTCTACCTGCACTGTTGTTCTTATTCTCATTATCCCTCTAAAATTAGAAATATGACATTTTTCGAATAATACTTCACCTACATTTACATTGCTTCGGTTTGGATTAAATACATAATCACCTGTATAATCCTCTCCTCGAAGTTCAAGATCTATAAATCGAACATGATCGATATTAGAATTATCATCTATATCCCAGTTGCCCGTAGTGTAAAGCATAGCTTGTTTTTCACCAAAACCATAAGTTGCACGAATGGTAATAGATTTATTTAAGTTTTGCTCTGGAAATTTATAAACGCTTCCTCTTGAAATTAAAACCACTGCACCATCTGGAGCAGATGCAACCGCATTAGAAACCGCCAGCGAATCTGTAGCGCCTCTAATATCTATCACATTAGCATCATTAGGATCGATATCCATTGGTAAAGTAGTATAATTTACCCAACCTCTTAATTGATCTTCACTATAAAGCGCGATCTGATATTCAGTATCTGGATCTAAACCTGTAACGATAGCTTCAGTTGAGTCCCTCTCTTCCTGATTCACCGATCGTTCTTCGAAAAGTGGTGTATTTAGAGAAAGATCTTCCGCAGCATAAACCTGGATTCCGGTTACCAGAGCTCCTGCTGCCGTCCAGGTTACCCTGGCAGCCGTATCGATCACATCAAAGCGACTTGGAACATTAAGTATTGATGGAAATCTTTGGGTTCTTACATTTCCTAGGTCTGATATTTTACTGTCAAACTCTGGATCATCAGCGTGTGCTGTGGCTCTAATTTGATATAAAGTATTCCAGTAAAGTTCTTCTCCAATTAGATCTTCATTGATCTCTACGTAATTGGTATCTGTTTCTATCGTATAATCGATGGTAGCAAAAGTGTCGCGACTAACTTCTACCGTATAGTATTCGGCACTTCGCATATTACCAAGATTAACGATGATCACGTTTCCTTCAGAATATAGATCTTCGTTTAAAACAGGTCTAAAAAGGCGAGTTCTATCAAAAACCTCTTCATCTTTTTCACAAGCACTAAACATGATCACTCCAACTAGAATAACAAAAATGTTTAGGGCATATTTATTTTTAAGTCCTCTTAATATATTAAAAACCATAACCATCATTTTTTAAAGTTCCCTGACTGTTCTCGATAGCAATTGTTGGTATTGGGAATATATATCTTGCCACACCTGGATTTGGCCCATTGTAGTAGTTTTCCCAATCGTAAAGAATCCATTCCTGATATTGAGTTTCGTCACTATGCAGACTTAATAAAAACGGTACCTGATTCCAGGTATCATCTGGCGGAGCAACTACTTTTCGGTTAGGATTTAAGATCTCAAAATCACCACTTTCATCTGTTCTCCAGTACATATAAATTGGTAGATTTGTAGTACCTGCAAATGCAGCATCAGCCAGATCTTTTAACTCATTTACTGTTTCCTGAGTTTTTTCAGCATAAATGCCCCATCGAATTAATTCGTACTTTCTAATCATTTCACCACCAAACTCCCAGGCTCTCTCATCTACAATAGCTTCAAAAAAACTTTCTTTAGACCCTGAAATAGAACTTATGTATTGATCTACCTTTTCTGGCCAGAAAGTATCTTCAAAAGCACGTTGTCTTACTCTTGCTAATGCTTCCTGTGCTGAAGCTGTTGGGCCATTTAATTCATTTTCAGCCTCGGCATACATCAATAAAACATCAGAATATCTAAGCATTGGCCAGTTTATCCCTGTACCTTTTGCTGAAGAGGCTCCTGGTGGATTATCCAAAAAGTGTCGGCTCCATTTACCCTGAGAGATATTGGATGGCGAGTTCACAAATTCTTTCTCAAATTGTTGATTTATTTGATATAAACCGCAGGTCACATCTCTTCTAATATCTAATGTATCGAAAGAAAAATAATAGGTTGGAGGAATTGCCATATAGTTATTCCCGGATCCATAATCGTGAGCTGCCGTTGGGCCTCCCATAACCGTCATCCCAATATTCCAGGCAACATCACCACTATTTAAAGAAAATGGAACTTCAAATAATATATCACTATTAACAGGTGAGATAAACTTTGCCTGATTCATAAAAACCTGTCTAAAATCTGTTGGTAAAGGTCTATCCTTAAGCTCTATCAACTTCTGAGTATAATCCTTTGCAATTTGATAGTAATCCAGATAATCTCCTTCTCTATCCATGCTTAAATCTGGTGTTAAGAAATAACCACCTCTTTGCAGGGATAATCTTGCGATCATTCCTAAGGTATATTCGCGGTTTACCTGCTCGATTCCATAAGGCAGCTCGTCTGCCCATTTCATGTAAGGCTCGATATCAATTAGATCCTGAATCACTCCTGAAAGGATTTCATTTCGATCTGTTTTTGGTAAATTAAAATCGTCACCAGCGACAGGTGCAGATGTTACATACGGTACATCTCCAAAATAAAAGATAAGCATGCTGTACCAATACGCTCTTAAAGTATAAGCTTCACCTAATAATTGATAAAAATCGGCCTGCTCGTTTGGATCTTGTGATTCTAAAGAACCACTAGCCTGAATACTTTCTATAGAAATATTAGCATCTCTAATTGCTCTATACGCATAGGTCCATACGATATCCAGATCCCTGTTACTTGGTAAAGCATCTAGATCCCAAATTTGATATCGATCACCTTCACTCGTCCAACCAGAGGCATGTTCTATATCTGTATTTCCCGTCATATTATTCGATAATCGAGATCTAAAAGCATCCTGATTAAAATAAGAGTAAACAGCATTTACACCATTTCTGGCATCATCTACATTCGAATAAATATATTGGTTATCAAAGGTAGATCTTGACACCGGCTCCATAAAATCATCTGAACAGGAAGTCGCCAGGATCCCTAAAAATATGATATATAAAATTCTATTTTTCATAGTTAAGTTTTTAGAAAGTTAAATTAAGTCCTAGTGTGTATGACCTGCTTCTTGGAAAAGAAGAGTAATCTACCCCAGGAGTTAAATTGTTTCCAGATGTACTAACTTCAGGATCGTAACCTGAGTAATTGGTCCAAATATGCAGGTTTCTTCCACTCGCATATATTCTAAACTGATCCATTCCTACTTTAGAGATCAAATCTTTTGGAAGGCTGTAACCAAAAGTTAAGTTGTTTAATCTTACAAAAGATCCATCTTCTATCGCCCAGGAGTGCACTACTGCACCTGCGATACCATGACTTGCATGAGACCAGATATTTTTATCTTCGTTCATTGCTGCCAATTGATCTAAATCTGTAACGATTTCACCCGGTGTACCGGTAATATCTCCACTTGCATCTATATAGGTGTAACGATTATCTGTACTCATAGTTTGCAATAAGTTACCATAAGTTACACGACGAAACTGGTTAAATTGAATTTTCCCTGTGTTGTAAACATCGTTTCCATACTGAAAGTTAAAGAAGATCGAAGCATCAAAGCCTTTCCAACTCGCGTTGAATCCTAAACCTCCCTGAAACTTAGGTAATGTGTTTCCTATCACTTGGCGATCATCTGCATTGATTACTCCATCACCATTTATATCTTTCAGTTTAAGGAAACCAGGGCGGATATCTGAATTTCCTACCACAGCACCAGAAGCCGGCACTCCCTCTCTTAAGATGTATTCCTCGGCAACCTCGTCGTAGCTTTCAAAATCATCTACAGTATAATAACCGTCAGTAACATAACCGTAGATATCTCCAATAGTTCCACCTAATTTTAGATAATAATCGTTAATATTATTTAGATCTGTACTTGCCCAGTTCGATCTAAAAAAACGTTCATCTGTACCATCTAACTCTTCGATCTTAGCTCTGTTTAACCCAAAGTTGAATGTTGTTGAAAAGTTGAAGTTTTCATTCTCCACGATATAGGCATTAAAGCCTAATTCTACCCCGCGATTAGATGTGCTACCTATATTATTCCATTGCTCTGAGAATCCTGTATTGTTAGGGATTGCAGATCTAAGTAACAGATCTTTAGTAGTATTATAATACACATCTAAACTACCATTTACCCTGTTTTTAAAAAGTCCGAAATCTAAACCTAAGTTTCTATTTATAGTAGTTTCCCAAACCAGATCTGGATTATATAATACATCGCTACTTGGAGTGTAATATACATTATCCATATTTCCAAAACCAGGACCTCGATTGGTTGTCGCACTAAATAAAAACTGAGTAGCTGTATTATCAATTCTGTCATTACCGGTTTGCCCGTAACTAAGTCTCAATTTTAATGAATTAATCGCTTCAGAATCCTGTAACCATTCTTCTTTATCGATCTTCCAGGCCAACGCTACTGCAGGAAATACTCCTACGCGATTTTCTTTTGAAAATTTACTGGACTCATCTGCTCTTACCGTAACAGTCGCTAAATATTTACCCATAAACTGATAATCTAACCTACCAAAGAAAGAAAGCCTGTTACTCTCTGTAAACTCTCTTGTATATTGATTATCTACTCTACCAAAGGCCATATTAGCAAAAAGTTCTTCTGGAGTGATGGAAAGTCTAAAATCTTCAGCTCTAATGAATGACTGGTCTCCTCCACTAGAATAAACCTCGTGACCTAAAAGTAAATCGAAACTATGGTTTTCTAATTCATTGTATTTAAAATTCAATGTATTTAACCATCTGTATGAATAACTTTCTCGATTATCTTTATATCCCAAAGGCAAGCTACCTCCGTTATTAAAAGACTCTCCAGTTAAAGGACCGTAGAAGCGTAATTCTTCTCTGTAATCCTTAGATCTTGTATAAGTAGTTTTAAAGCTAAGATTATCAAGAATATTCCAATTTAACGCAGCGTTTAAAACATAATCGTTTTCTGTTCTTTTTCTCCAATCCTGTTCTGATAATTCAACCGGACTTATAAGACTTAGTAAAAACTGTTGAAAATCATTATCAGATCCTAGCTGATTAAGATCGATATCCAACTCGTCTGCTAATCCATTTACAGGACGTGTTTGTACCGCTTCTTTAATTCCTATTTGTGCATTTCTAGAGGTTCCGGCACCATCAGTTTCGGTATCAGTGATACGTGCTGATACATCCAGGTCTAATTTATCTTCAACTAATTGCTGATTTAATTTAAAGTTAATCGCAGTCCTTTCGTATCCTGATCCTAAAAGTAATCCTTCATCATTATTATTACTAACGCTTAGACGTACTTTTGTCTCCTGAGTACCTCCACTTACTGTTAAATTATGAAATTGAGAAATCTTCGCATCACCAAATAACTCGTCCTGCCAATCGGTTCCATTCATCGAGCGATATAGATCAATATCATCGTAAACACCAAAATATCTTTCGTAATTTCTCACATCTGCTTCAGACCTTAGTTTGGCATATTCATAATTAGCGAAAACGTATTCGTAAGGAGATAAAACTTCATACTTTCTATCTTTAGGCAGATAATTAAATTGAAAGAAGTTATTATAATCTATAGAAACTCTTCCCACTACAGGACTTTTTGTAGTAACCACAACTACTCCATTGGCAGCCTGTGCCCCATAAATAGCAGTTGCTGCGGCATCCTTTAATACGTTTATCGTTTCGATATCGTTAGGTGGTATATCGTTTATTCCACCAACAATAAATCCATCTACCACGTATAATGGAGAGTTATCCTGGGTAATAGATCCACCACCACGAACTCTAATATTAATTGCAGCGCCGGGCTCACCATCTGCAGTTTGTACGTTTACCCCGGGAAGTCTACCTGCTAACGCCTCTGCAGCGCTAGAAACGGGAATTTTTGCAAACTCCTCGCTAGACATTGTTGCTACAGAACCCGTCATATCTTCTTTCTTTACGTTTCCATAACCGTAATCTACAATAACCACTTCCCCCAGTTGGTTTAAATCTTCTTCCATAGAAACATCTAAAGTAGTTGCTCCATCTAAAGAGCGTTCCAGTGTTTTAAAACCTATATAAGAAAATACCAATATCGCATCTGTACTGGAAACAGTAATACTATAGTTACCATCAAAATCTGTTACCGCACCATTTTGAGTGCCCTTTTCTAAGACACTAACACCCATTAAAGGCTCGCCGGTCTTAACATCTTTTACTGTTCCCGTAATTTCCTGAGAATAGCCAGTAAAAGCAAATAAAATAAAAATTACAAAACTTAAAACACCCTTTTTTTCAGGTCTCAATTTTGCAAATTTCAGATAGGAATTTTTCATCTTATGGTAGTTGTATTTCATAAGTAAATTCTTTTTGCAATCGATTACACATTAGTTTAAAATTTTTTCTGATTCCTTTTATAGTTCAAACTATATCGTTTTCGCTTAAATTGTTATAGGATAGTTAATTCGACTACAAGTTTACACAATAGATAGTTAATTATCAAATAATAAGCTTAAATTTTATCAAATTATTTTAAATGTAGATTACACACTAATAATTTAATAAATATAGATATACGTTTTAGCTACAAATTAAGGTCTGGATATCAACCTTGTTCCTAATTATTTAAAATTTAGAGTATTCTCACCTTATGGGGTAAATTTCATCTTCCTCTGTATCCCATTTAATAACTATGTTCAAGAAAAATCAAGATGAATTATTGATCAATAATCAAAGTTAACCTCCTTTCCTTTAATCCTAAATCGATCCTTTAAAAATTCATCTAAATTTTTTCCAATTTCGGGTAATTTTCCTCCAACGTAGATACTAAACCAGCCTGGTTCTATTACCAATTCATCGTTAGCATTGATCATCGCCAATTGTCTTGGGTTTATTTTTAGATTCACCTCTTTACTTTCTCCCATTTTTAGATGAATACGTTCAAAAGCTGCCAACTGAATTATTGGTCTTGGCGTACTTGCTTTTTCATCTTTAAAATATAACTGAACCACCTCGTCACCATCAAAATCCCCGGTATTTGTGACATTCACAGAGAAAGTTAATTCATCATTAATATCAATATTCGTTATTTTAAGATCTGAATATTTAAAACTGGTATAGCTTAAACCATGCCCAAAAGTGTATAAAGGATCGCCCCCAAAATATCTGTAAGTTCTTCCTTCCATATCATAATCTTCAAAATCTGGTAATTGATCGGTAGATTTATAATAGGTTACTGGTAATCTACCTGCAGGATTATAATCGCCAAATAAAACATCAGCTATTGCATTACCGCCCTGCTCTCCGGGATATCCTGCAGTTAGGATTCCGCCTACATTTTCTTTAGCATAATTAATCGATAATGCACTACCGTTAATTAATACCAGAACTACGGGTTTACCTGTTGCCACAACAGCCTTCATTAAATCCACCTGATTCTTCGGCAAATCTAAGCTAGTGCGATCTCCGCGTGAAAAACCTTCAACCTCAACGCTCATTTCTTCACCTTCAAGACGTTCATTTAAACCTAAAGCTAATACCACAATATCAGATTGCTCGGCTATTTTAACGGCATTATCTTTAGAACTGCTGTTTGGCCTGCTCCATTTCATACTTGCTTCAGCATTTCCGTATAAATTGCTATATTTTACTGTGATAGGATACTTTTTTCCAGCTTCAAGTTTTATTTCTTTTGGATTCAAGGACGGATGATGTTTATGTTTTCCGCCTCCAGTCGTGTCGCCTATTTTAAAATCTAAATAAGGTTTTCCCCAATCGCTAAAGTAATAAGTTCCGCTGTCAGGAACTTTTATAAAACCTTCCCATTTCACGCTATAATTTTGCAATGCTAAACGAGGATCGGGCGGATTGATATCCCAAATAAAATCGATATTATCATCGATTCTTGAGAATAATGCTTCTCCCTCCCAATCTTTATTATCGTAATAAAAGGCATCCAAACCCTGCTTCCCTTCGCTATTTTCAAAGTAAATGGAAGGGATCGTAGACATACTGGGGATTTCACTGGCAATTGGAGTTCCTTCTTCATAAAGAATCTCAACTTCAGGAGATAATTTATTTTTTATCCCTTGTAAGATGGTCACCGCATTTTTAGGCGTTCCGTTATAATTTCCCCACAGCGACTGAACATTATCAGCATTTGGACCAATAACAGCCACCCTATTAATATTTTTTGAAATTGGTAATATTTGATTATCATTTTTTAATAAAACCACACTTTCTCTTGCCGCTTTTCTGGCGAGTGCCTGGTGAGTTGAATTATTTACCTGAGCATAAGGAATCTGCGCGTAAGGCACGTCGGCATTGCTATCAAACATTCCTAATTTAAAGCGTGCCGTGAATAATCTTCTTAATGCGATATCGATTTTTTCTTCGGAAATTTCACCATCTTTTACGGCCTGCTTCAAAGCTTTATAGGTATCGCCGCAATTTAGATCGGTTCCTTTTTCTAATGCTAATGCTGAAGCTGTTGCTGCATTTTTACTGGCTTTATGATCTTCCCAAATATCATTTATCGCCCCGCAATCTGAAACTACATAACCATCAAACCCCCAATAATCTCGTAAAACTTCAAATAGGTAGGTATTAGAACTGGCTGGCTCTCCCCAAATACGGTTATACGCTGTCATTACCGATTGAACATTCCCTTCTTTCACCAAAGTTCTAAACGCCGGCAAATAGGTTTCCCATAAATCACGCCGACTAGGATTTGCATCAAACACATGCCTGGAAACTTCAGGGCCGCTATGCACGGCATAATGTTTTGCTGTGGCCACTACTTTGAGATATTTGTCTTTATTTCCTTGTAGACCTTTTACATAATTCATCCCCAACTGGCCAGTAAGAAAAGGATCTTCGCCATAAGTTTCGTGACCTCTTCCCCATCTTGGATCTCTAAAAATATTAATATTTGGCGACCACATGGTTAATCCCTGATAAATATCATGCTGATCTCTTCGCTGATATTCGTGGTATTTTGCCCTTGCTTCATCAGAGATAGCAGTCGCTACATCATAAACCAAATCTTTATTCCAAGAGGCAGCAATACTTATCGATTGCGGAAAAACCGTGGCGTATCCAGCGCGTGCCACTCCGTGTAAACTTTCATTCCACCAATTATACTTAGGGATTCCCAGTCGTTCTATTGCAGGAGCATCGTTCATTAATTGATCGATCTTTTCGTCTGTACTTAATCGTCCTATTAAATCTTCCACTCTATCTTCAGTAGATAAATTTGAATCCTGAAAAGGATATTGCGCAAAAATCAGCGATGGCACAAACAATAAAATGTAGGTTATTTTTCTAATCATCTTAATTTATTTTTATGATCTTAGATTCCTGAAGGCCTTCCTGTAAGTCGAAGCTTTTGCCAGCTTCATTAAATTTAAGTTCAATTTTAGCTGTTTTTGATCCTGAAATTTGAATAGGTTTTTCAAAATCAGAATCGAAAATTAATTCGCTGAAATCAACATTTTTAGCATTATGTATTTTAATTGGAATTTCTTCAGTAATCAGTTTAACCGAGTTAAAAGTTATCCCATCTGCATTGATAATTCGCATGCCCTTTTTAGCCTGAATTTTAGAATTTTCAAGCTTTATATTTTCCAGGTTCATTTCAGGAAGTCCCATAAAATATCCGGCAGATTCGGCTTCAACAACCTGAATATTATTCATATAAATATTCTTAAAAGCTGGTGTTTCTATAGAAACTTCAGGATAATCATCCTCGTCCTCTTTAATGTTGGTAAGATCTGAGAGATCTGGAGCCTTTCCGCCGTAATACAAATTAAAACGTATGGCATCTGTCGCAATTCCCGTCATATTGATATTAGAAATATAAATATCCTCGACTACGCCACCACGGCCACGAGTACTTTTAAAACGTAAACCGGTATCGGTTCCTATAAAATTACAATCTGAAATATGTACATTTTTAACGCCACCAGACATTTCACTACCAATCACAAATCCGCCATGCCCGTGATAAACCGTATTATTTTTTATAATCACATTTTGTGTAGGGATACCGCGATCACGACCATCTCTATCTTTCCCAGATTTTACACAAATCGCATCGTCACCAACATCAAACGTATTATTATAAACCAGCACATTTTTACAGGATTCGATATCCAAACCATCGCCATTTTGCGCATACCAGGGATTCCTAATATTTAGGTTTCTAATAATAATATTCTCACTCATTAAAGGATGAATATTCCATGCCGGCGAATTTTGAAACGTAGGGCCGTCCAGCAAAATATTCTTACAGTTCACAAGACTTACCATTACGGGGCGTAAAAAGGCTTTTACTTCTTTAAGTTCCTCTAAAGAAAAACTGCTTAAATCTGACTGGCTTCCTTTTAAAGCTGATTTTGAAGGATACCAAACCGAATTATTTTCAGATAAAACTCCGCCTGAATTTATCAAATCTCGCCATTGATGATCGGTCATTTTAGATTTTTTAACCGGTCGCCAAGCCTGGCCATTTCCGTCGATTACACCACTACCGGTAATGGCTATATTTTCAGCATTATTAGCAAATATTGGCGATGTAGATCGTGCTGAATTTAAACCTTCATAACTGGTTTCGATTAAAGGATAATCGTCAAAATCTTTACTGAATAACAAAACAGCTCCAGCTTCAAGATGAAGATTTATCCCGCTTTTTAACTCAATTGGGCCTGTTAACCAAATTCCTCTTGGTACAATGATTTTACCACCTCCAACTTCTGTAGCTTCCGCAATGGCTTTTTTAAATGCTGAAGTGTTTTTAAAAATTCCGTCTCCTAAACCTCCAAAATCGGTAATTAGAAAATCCTGATTTTTAATGTTAGGAGTGTACCAATGCTTCATGGGAAAATTAACTCCTTCATAAATTTCTTCTTCAACCTGTTTATCAATCTGAGCAAATGCAAAAGATAAATTCAGTAAAAAAATAGAAATAAGACATAAGACTTTTTTCATATTATTCTTTATAAAGTTTTTTAAGCTGTTTTCCCATCAATGGAATCCAACCTCTAAAAATGTTTTTATACGTATACTTTTCAACCTGTCTTTTAGCTAATTGATGCGACCAATCCACGCGAGTTTCCGGCGACGCTCCTGGGCCGCTACTATTAAATTCAGCATAAAAAGCGGTTTTCTCTTTATGCGGAAACATATCATCTCCCGGCCAGGCATGCCATCCTTCTTTAGTAATATGATCTTGCATTTGGGTATCTAGAAAAACTGTTTTTGCGTAAGAACGCCAGGGACGTCCTAGAAAAACTTTTTCTACATCGTCGCTGGCAGTTAGTTTGCAATCATAAAAAACATATCCAAAATCCTGGTTTCTGGGTGTAGCAGCTGCCGTGATATACGAATCTGCCAGGCTTTTAATCTCACAGGAATTGAAGACTACTGTGGCCTGTCCAAAAATAAAGTCGGTCGTACCTTCGATATAACAATCCTGAAAATATTCTCGTGCTCCCTCTGTTGCGGTATACAAAGTATCCTGGCAACCCAAAATCTTACAATTTTGAGCTACAAAACGATCACCTTCAACATGCAAAGCAACCGCCTGCCCCTGGTTGCAGGAAGAATTCTTAATACTTAGATTTTTAAAATGAACATCGACTCCTCTCACCAATACGGTATACGATGAAAATGTTCCGAATTCTTCGCCTGTTTTGGGATTCATTTTACTGGCATAATCATCATTAAGAATCATCGTTTTTTCTCTGCTTTCTCCTTCTAAAGTGAGCTTAGAAATATGCGCCGGAATCACCAATTTCTCCTTATAAACTCCGTTGCTTATTTTTATAAGTACTTCGCCCGGACCAAAAACCCGAACTGAATTTACCGCTTCCTGAATGCTTTTAAAATCACCAGTTCCCTCCCGAGCGACTGTTATTTTTCGGTAAGGTTCTGCATACTTATCTTTCAGAGTTTTATCTAAAAAATCTAAGGTGTACTTAAGAGTTTCTTCAAACCAGGGATGCAACAACCAAAATGAATGGGGAGAATTTGGAATTGTATGAATCTCATTATAAATTCCATATTTATCTAAAAGGGCTACAAAACTATCTCGCCCGGCATGAAATCTTGGCTGTGAACTATTAATAAAAATAGTTGGCGGACTTGTAGTATCTACATAATCCAAGGGTGAAGCTTCTCTCCAAAGTGCGGGATCATCCTTAAAAGTTTCTCCCAACCAGGCATCTAATAAAGCTCCTTTTTCAGCTTCTGGATGTGCTAAAGAGGCAACTCCGTCTATATTTACGATCGCCTGAACTTTCGTTGAAAAATCTTCGTTTCCTTCATTATAAACTTCAGAATCTGGTGTTACTCCTAACTGCATTGCCAAATGAGCTCCGGCAGATGCACCCAAAGTCGCTAGTCTTTCAGTATCCAGGTTAAATTCGGCTGCGTGTTCTCTCATCCATCGAATGGCATCTTTTAAATCTAGAATTGCTGCGGGATATTTAGCCTCCTCTCCCAATCGATAAGATGCCGTAACCGCAACATATCCTGCTTCTGCCAGATGTTGTGCCATTACAGCCTGATTTTCTTTTATTCCTGAAAACCATCCTCCACCATGAATAAGCAAAACTCCGGGGTATTTTTCACCGGTAGAATTTTTAGGGTAAAAAACGTCTAATTTTAATGCTGAAGTTGAAGTCTCTTTATAAACAACTTCCCTTTTAGACTGAATATTTTCTGAAGACAACTCCTGAATAGGTGTTACAAACGGATGATATTTTTTTAAATGATCGTAGGTAGTTTCAATCGAATAAGGCTTTAAATTCAGTTTTTCCTTTTGAGCTTTTACTGAAATAAACGCTATTAAAAAGAAAATAAAAGTCAGTACATAATTTTTCATTGAAGCTATTTTTCTGAAGTTGAACTATCAGATATCTCTTTTAAACCCTTAAAAACCAATTGCGCAACAGCTTTAGCTCCTTCCGGCTGAAAATGCGTATTATCATTTTGTCCTTCTGGATAAGCTTCATATTTACCAGCGGGTAAATTCATAAAGTAATTTTCAGAAACATATTCCTCTCCTTTTTCTGAAAAAAAGTCCATCGACATTTTATTCAGATCTATTAATGGAACGTCCATTTCCTGGGCTATATCTTTTGGAGCCTGGTCATATTCTCCATGAACATTTTCCAGATGACCATCTTTCCAGGGATAATTTCTCGCAACCGGAGTTAAAATGATTGGCTGCGCATTTTTTTGAAACGTTTGACTCACAAACAATCTTAAAAATTCTTTGTAACCTTCTATATTCACATAACGATCTGGATGACTTTCAGAGCCATCATTATGCCCAAATTGCATAATAACGATATCATTTTCTTTTAGATCTTTATATACTGCTCGCCACCTTCCTTCCTGAAAAAAGGTTCGGGTAGAACTACCTCCTCTGGCGCGATCGTCTACGATTACAGAATCTGCTTTAATAATTCCGCTTAGTTTGGTTAAACTATCCTGAATAAAGAATTGCTGAAAAACCTGCCCCCATCCCATAACAGGATATCTTGTTTTCATATAATCTCTATCATCGTAATCTCCGCTATAATCGGCCATCGTAGAATCTCCTATCAAATAAATCGTTATGGGTGATTCAGGTTCAGATTGTTCCTGCTTATTAGTTTTTTCTTCTTTTGAACCACAGGATACAAGACAAAGACTCCATAAAAAAACAAGTATGATTTTATCGAATTTCATCATTGCAATCTATTTTGTGATCCTGAAATATTCGACATCTGCATAACCTCCTCGCTTAGCATCGGCCGGACTAACACTAAATAAGCCAAGCTTTGCTCCAATCCATTTTCCTACCCTTGCTTTAAAAGGCTCGCCTATCTCTTTAAAACGCCTTCCGTTTTCACTAAAACTAAACTGGCACATCGTATCTGGAGCCGTAACTTCTACTTTTACATACACAGTATTCGATTTCAGTTTTACTTCTTCTATAATTTTTTCCTCTTTACCTTGGTCGGCATTAATAGCTTCGGTTCGTTGCAGATAAAATTCTCCATCTTTTTCAGTAATAGTCAATGTAAAATAATCTCTTCCCATTATTATAAACCCGGCTTTTCTTGGTTTATCGGCATCTTCAGGAATTAAAGTAATTTTTGAGCTTGTCGTAAATGATGGCGCAGGAAATTTCTGCAATAACAAATTAGGCACATCCCAAAGATTTTTGGCTTCTTCAGGTTGTGAAATACTAAATAATCTTAGGTAATCGTTACCCGGTAATTTAGCATGCCATAGCACATTTGGATTGGCATTCCACTGCCATTGGATTCCCAGGCTATCACTGGTAAACTCATCTGTTTCTTTTGGTGTTACCACGGGATAATTTTGGCCAACATCTGGTTTGATATGAGTCATTACCGGCTCTCCTATACCATTACCATCATGATCTTCTCCCATCACCGGCCAGTCGTTTTTCCAATCCATAGGTTGTAAATGAACAATTCTTCCATACGCATCGACATCCTGAAAATGATAAAACCAATCCTGACCATTTGGTGTTTCTACCCAAGCGCCCTGATGAGGACCATTTACTGAAGTGCTTCCCTGTTCTAGAACAATCTTTTCTTCATAAGGACCATACACATTTTTAGAACGTAGAATAAGCTGCCATCCTGTTGAAACACCACCGGCAGGCGCAAAAATGTAATAATAACCGTTTCTTTTATAGAATTTGGATCCTTCTACTGTTGGATGATCATTGTGCCCATCAAAAACATGACTTCCGTCGTCCAAAACTTTTGTCCCATCTGGGCTCATTTTGTGTACGGTAAGAAGACTTTTTACACCAGCACGGCTTCCTGCCCAGGCATGAACTAGATAAGCTTTACCATCTTCGTCCCATAACGGACAAGGATCTATGGCGCCTTTTGCTTCCATCACTAAAACAGGATCTGACCATTCTCCGGCAGGATCGTCTGTTTTCACCATATAAATTCCAAAATCTGGATCGCCCCAATAGATGTAGAATTCGTTATTGTGATAGCGAAAAGCCGGTGCCCATACACCATTTCCGTGCTGTGGCGTATTAAAATGTTCTACCGGAACCTGCTTTGGGAGTGCATAATTGATAAGCTCCCAGTTCACCATATCTTTTGAATGTAAAATTGGTAAACCCGGTGCGGCATTAAAGCTGGAGGACGTCATATAATAATCATCCCCTGCCCTGGTAACATCTGGATCTGAATAATCTGAATGTATTATTGGATTTTTATAGGTTCCGTCTCCCTGATCTGCTACCCAAACTTCAGATTTATAATTTTCTGAATCCTGTGCTTTTGCAAAACCAGTTAATAGTAGTAAAGCTATAAATGTAATTTTTCGCATTGCTTTATTTATTTAATTCTAAACTTGCCATTATAAATGGGCCTGTTCCTTTAGGATCGTTGGCCCTAACTTCTTCGTTAATATAATATTCGAAAGAACCATCACGATCACCTCCCAAGCCGGCAACAGCACAGCATTTTTCAAGATTTACCATTCCGTTTGGTTCAACTTCAACTAGATGATCTAAAATTCCCTGAAAACCTTTTTCAGCAATTGTTCTATATTTTTTAGGTAAATATCCCTGATTAACACCTTTAGCCATTACATAAACAAACATAGACGAGCCAGTTGCTTCAAGGTAATTTCCTTCTAAATCTCCTTTATCCAAAACCTGATACCACAAACCTGTATCTTTATCCTGAACTTTAGCTACAGCTTTTACAAATTGATTTAAGTAAGTAATCATGTCCTTTCTGCCGGGATGGTCTTCAGGTAAATAATCAAGCACATCTACCAATGCCATCCCGTACCATCCCATCGCTCTGGACCAAAAATTAGCAGAAGTCCCGGTATTGGTATCTGCCCAATCCTGTTGCTTTTTCTCGTCCCAACCATGATAAAGCAAACCTGTCTTTTCATCTAGTGTGTGCTTTTGAATAAGCGCGAATTGTTTTACAATCTCGTTATAAGCTTTTTCAGCCTCTTCTCCTTCACTAAACATTTTTGTATAATGAGCATAGAAAGGCTGTGCCATATAAAGACCGTCTAACCACATTTGATGTTCGTAAACTTTTTTATGCCAAAAGCCACCATCTGAAGTTCTGGGTTGGCCGGTAATCTGGGTTCTTAAAGTTTGTAACGCTTTTAAAAATCGTTCCTCTTTAGTTTTTGAATAGAGATAAAGTAAAGCATCGCCTGGTTTAAGAACATCTAATTTATAGTCTTGCTGCGTGTAGGTTTTTATTTCTCCATTTTCATTTACCATTTTATCTCCAAACTCGTAGATATAATCGAAATACGCCTGCTTATTTGTCTCTTCATAAACACGCTGTGTAGCGGTAAGAATCAAACCATTGGTATAATTCCATTTTGGTTTCTCCCTAAAGTCTAAAAGTGTAGGATCTGGGAAACGTACTATTTCTGAAAGTAACATACGTTCAGACCATTTCAGGGAATCTGAAATTTTCATTTCAGACTCCGTTATAACAGCTACTGTTTTCTTTTCTTCCTTGTTCTTACAACCAACTGAAACAACAGCCAGAATAATAATGAACAGGAAGCTTCTGTATTTTTGAAATTCGATAGTATTCATTTTTAAATCTGACTTACTTTTAAATAATGCAATCGATTACATTTTTAGATAAATCTATCAGTTCAATCCCTTTCAAAATATTATATCTTTTGAAATTTTGATTAAAACCCAAAACGATAACGATTTCGTAAATATTCATTTTAGTGATGAAAATTTAAATATCACCTACACTCTAATAGTTTATTAGACTACAAGTATAATTTATTAATATCGTATTATCAAATAAAAGAACAATTAATTGTCAAATCATTTAATTTAATATGAAATTTTAACAGATAAACATTTATTTGGTTTTCACAGCAAAGTACCATAAAAGCTAACAATTAAGCCTAAAATGTACTTATACGCCACATTTAATTTAAACCGAAAAAATTGCAGAAATCAATAAAATCATAAATTATAATTGAATGAAATTCGTTAAAAATTGAGTAAATTAAGGTTTGAATTTGTCCAACCACTCGAGATGAATTCAACATAACAGAAGTTTACTCTAAATAAGCCTGAAAATGGAAAAAAGAGTGGCAATTTTATATTCTACAGTAGATGGACAGACGCTTAAGATCTGCAAAAGGATTGCACGCCATATTGAAAATGCAGGTTTTAGTGCCGAGATATTTAGCATTACCGATTTCGAAAATCCGATTTCTAAATATTCGAATTTTATAATTGGTGCCAGCATTCGATACGGGAAGCATAATAAAAAAGTAACCGAATTTATCGAAAAGCATCAAAGGGAACTGGAATCGACAAACTCGGCATTTTTTTCAGTAAACCTGGTCGCACGTAAAGCAGAAAAAAATAGCTTTAATACCAATCCATACGTGATTAAATTCTTTAAAAATATCGATTGGCAGCCCAAAATGATCGAAGTCTTTGCCGGGCGTTTAGATTATGCATCTTATTCATTTATTGATCGGCTTCTGATTAAAATGATCATGAAAATGACGCATGGCCCTACAAAAACAGAAAAACCTATAGAATATACCAATTGGAAACAGGTAGAAGCTTTTTCAGAAAAAATTATTCAGACTTAGAACTCTGCAGTAAACTAACTCAGAACATGCTCTTGAGACATTTGATTTAAAATCACCATTATTTCGGAAAAGCCTAGGAGTAGCTAATAAAAATTATCGAGTAAAATATCGAGTATTGATATTTTACTCGATAATTTTCGGTAATCTTTTTCGTAAAAATAGGAGTCTACTAAAACTGATCATGCTTCCCTCTAGCTACCAAATAGTTTAAAACAAGCTCTGGCTTATCGGTTTGAATTACGTTTATCCCTTTAGTAATAAAGTAATTTAGCGTATCTGGATTTTTTTCTACTTCCAGATCTAAGGCACCTAAAGCATTGGCAAAAACGGGTTTTTTGTAGTAATTCTGAAGATATTTTATAAAAACAGGATCGCGATCTCTTTCAGAATTTCCTAGATGCACAATTTCAGGATTTGCTTTTAGCATCGCCCTCTTAACGGCTCGGCGGTTTAAACTTACTTTCGTCATGCGCAAAGCTCCTGGCAATTGTCGTTGTATTTTTTTGATCACGGCATGCCGACTTTCATAAAAGAATACCGAATTTTCGGCCTTCAACTCTTCAATAAGTCGGGTTACTTTTCTTAAGTGTCTTTTTTTTAATTTTAGATCTAAATCAAGTATAATTTTGTCTTTACTCAATTCTAAAACTTCAGCAAGACTGGGCACGGTGAGAGCAGTTTCTTTCCCTGCTTTATCTTTTAGCTTAAATTCACAAATTTCAGCATAAGTAAGCTTGCGCACTTCTCCTCTACCCGTAGTGGTGCGATCTATTTCTTCATCGTGCATTAAAATAGGAATTCCGTCTTTGGTAATTTGTACATCAATTTCTACAATATCAACGTGATGATCGATAGCATCCTGAATTGCGGGAATAGAATTTTCTGGATAGTCCCGATGCATTCCGCGATGCGCAGCTACCAGAATTACTGCGGGTGAAGGATCTAATAGATTTGCTCTGGAGTATTGGAAAGAACTAATTGATTGCGCCTTACAGCACTCCAGAACCAGGAAGAGGACTATTAAAATCTTGTGTTTCATAATTCAATAAAGTCACCACTTTAGTTGTCTTTTTTAGCAATTCCTATCAATTACTAAAGACAGGTTTTGCAATGAAAATTTAATATTTAAGGTTGAACCGGATTATGATATTGGTCATTTCTTCAACGGTATTTTTTTCCTTTCTTCATTTTTTAAGAAAGCGGGAAGAAATAAATTCTTCCCACTTTTCTAAATGCACTAAACTGTTAAATATGAAGAAAAAAGTCTTTCGTCAAAGCAAAAATAGACCAGAGGAATACTTTAAAAGTTATACGAAAGTTACTAAGTGTTAATTCTATATTAGGAATAACTGAAGTTGGGAAAGCCAAAAAAAACCTGAGCTCTAATCGCTTAGAATTTCATCTTAAAACTTAAGGAGATCGGGTTTAAAATAGCTTTCTAAGAATTTTTAAAAATTTAATGTTCCTTCTACAATAAAGTGTCTAAACCTGCATTAAGCTTAAAGTTTTACATTTAAAAAAGTTGAAAAATGAATAATAAGATCTTTAATATTGAAATCCTTGAGCCTATAGACTTCGAAAATCCATTTGTAATCGAAAGTCTTATCAAAGAACGTATGCTAAGTCATTTAGACGGCAAATATCATATCCAATCTGTAGACCTTTCACTAAATAGACGCGATAATTATGTGCTTATCGTAGTGGTTGATCTTTTAGATTAGTTTACGACAAAAAAAGGCCTGTTTTTTTTTAAAACAGGCCTTAAAATTCAACAATTTAAGCAACTAACCATCTGCTTAATTTTTTGTAGCTTTTTGTAAATCTTCTAAACTAAGTTGAAGTTGAGGTGCAAATTCATCTGAATTCATATACTTAATCAAACTATTCTTTAGCTGCTGTGCGGCAGGTCTCTCTTTTAAGTTTTTCTGAATATCTATCGAAGAAAACAATAATTTCCCTTCACCCACTTTTACTTCGAATAAATTCCCCATACTGTGATTGGTCACAAAATTATCGATCACTCGCACAATTGGTTTCACTGAAATATCATCTAGAATTATAGATTTAGACTGTTTACATAAATCCCACCACTGCCATTGTGTATATTCTTGGGTTGGAAAATTTTCTAGTGCCTTGTGTTCTGTATCGATTAAAAGTCCCATCGTGCCCGGCTGATCTGGGAAATGCACCGGACTCCAAAATACCGGAACAAACCTACCTTCTACTCCGTTTAAATCGTCTAAAGCAGGGTTTAGCAATACTTTTTTGCCTTGTTTTAAAAGTTGATCTGCTTCAGTAAAAGAAGCTGTTACATAAACATCGCTTTCTGGTTGTGTAACCTCTTCAGGATAAACCCAAACCGGCCAGCTATTTTCAAAGTCGCTTCCCGTTACTTTTATTTTAAGTTCCCACTCTTCAGCCGTGTCTACATTTACAGCTGCTTCAAGAGTTCCTAAAGTGATATTATTACCTATAGATAGATTTACATTTTCAAGCTTTTCTTCAGCAATAACTTCACCTTTAGTATTCGTTAGACTTGCAACTAATTTTTGATCCTTCAGCTCTTTGTAAAAATTAGCGACTTCCAGTTCAGCTTTAAATTGTTCTCCACTTTTATAGATAGCTTTTTCAAAACGAGCCAGAGGAACCAAAGGACTATTAAATTTGCTGAATTCTTCTGCACTAATAGCTCCTTTGGATTCCCAAAATGCATTTAAAAGTCCTACCAATGCTGTCCCCTGACCTGGGAAATCTTGCAATTGCAATAACTGAAAACCATCAAAAGAAGGTGTTTTAAGAGCTCTTTCAATTTCTTCTTTATAAAGCATCGCTGCCAATTTACCAGAAGCTTTGGTGAAATCTGGAGCCAGCGATAATAAATCTTTCTTTTTCAGATCTTCTTTAACGGCCATAAAATTTAACGGCTTTAGAACGCCAGTATAATCGTCGATCTCGTTAATATCTGGATAAACAGAATATTGCCCAATTTCATGCGAAATTAATGGCACTTCTATATAATCACTATTTGCCGAGTAGTCGTTATTAAAACTTGGCGAATATTCATTAAAAACACCCTGTCCTCTAATCCATCCTTTATCTGTCCACTGTGTTACAAAAAATTCATCTTGTGGTTCTGGACGAGTTCCTACAGGTTGCTGAAAAGAAAAGCTGGTTGTCGCATACAAATGTCTTGTGTCTTTCTCTTTCAATTCTGAAACCAAATTATTCAGCAAATCAAAGTTTCCTTCTAACTCGTTACCCATAGACATAAATAGGAACGAAGGATGATGCCCATAATCTGCGATGATCTTATCGGCTTCATTTTCTAAAAATTGCCAAGTTTTTTCGTCTTCCCCAACTTTTAAACTCCAGTGCGGCAATTCTACCTGAAGGTACATTCCAATTTCATCGGCTGCAGCAAAAGCAGCTTCAGGAGGACACCAGGAATGAAATCTAAAATGGTTTAAACCATAAGCCTTGGCTTTTTGATAAAGATCTAACCACTCTTGTTTTTGCATTGGCGGACGACCGGTTAATGGAAAAATCACACACTCCAAGTTCCCACGTAAAAAGATTCGGTGATCATTTAGCGTAAGTTCTCCGCCATCATGACTTAAGCTGCGATACCCAAAAGTCCTGGTGATCTTTTCTTCTTCAGCACCTACCTGAACCGTATAAAGCTGTGGATTAAATTCGTCCCACTCTTCTAAAGCTCCTTCTACGGAAAACTGAAGTTGAATTTTATTTTCTTCTTCGGAATAATCTGAAATAGATTCTGAAACAACTGAAGCTCCCTCGCTATCCAAAACTTCTACTAAAATTGGCTTAGAAATAATGCTATCTGTAGCAACTTCAATATTCAAAGTACCAGTTTTAGTATCAGGATAAACCTCAACATTTTTAAAGATCTTTTGGCTAACAGGCGTAATCGCAATATCTCCTAAAATACCGTTCCATTTAATTTGGGTATGATTGGTATAAGCATGCGCCATTTCCTGATTTACTTTTACAGGGTAACGATCGCCAATCACATTAATATCTGGGTAGAAATCTGAATTATCAATTAAAATACTAATCGTATTCTCGCCAGCTTTTAAATTTGAAAGCTCATATTGGTGATTCCCGATCAAACTTTCTCTAGAGCCTACTTCTTCTCCGTTCACAAAAACGGTAGATTTCCATAAAACTCTTTCTAAATTAAGCGACAAGGATTTCCCTTCCCATTTCTTAGGAATTTCAATTTGCTTTTGATACCAGGCTTTCCCAATATACTGTCGTTTACGTGTTAGACTGGAAAGCACATAATTATTAAGCCCAGGCGTTAAGGTATCTTTTTCACCAATTCCTGCTTCATCTAATGTTCCGGGTAATTGGACTTTTTGGGTTTCTTCTTCCCAAGCCATTTGCCAATTTTCCTTTGCGCCGGTGTCTAAAGAATCTAATCTTAGATTCCATTCTCCAGCCAGGTCGATTTTGTTAGATTCTGTTTCCTTTTCTGAAACACAGGATATTTGCAAAACACAAACAGCAACCAAAAAAATAGTGGTGATTTTTGTATAATATGACATTTGGGTAGTTCATTTTAAGAACGAATAAAAACGTAAAACTTAGACTATAAACTTAGCTTAATTATACCCAATTTCGATACTTTTTTATCCAATTACCTATTTGAAACCGTTCATCCTATAACTCAATTTTCTAAAAAGACAACTCGTCCAAAAAAGACAACCATTCATCGACACTAAAAAATAGCCTGTCGATTTAGGAAAGGTAAAAGCCTAAAGCTGATCTATTTTCGTGATATAAATCAGCCAGATCATGAAGCAACAATTACTTTTTCTTTGTCTTTTAGTTTCTTTTTTCGGAACAGCACAGGATTACAAGTTCTTGGGTACTTATGATGATCAAGGTGTTCCAGACTATTTAGTTGGTCGCGACAATATAAGCGCAGCAACCATGCAAATGATTTCTGATGCACTACCGGAAGGTTATCCGGTACCAGATTATAATCCGCATTACATTACCGCAGGTTATGACACCGACCTTATCCTGGATAAAGATGCTGCAGTTTGGGTAACTTTTGTAAAAGAAGGTGCTGGTTATAAAAATGTTTTAGGCTTTTATACTTATGATATTAATGCGCCAAAACAACCAAAACCAGAGCCAAAGGATATCACCATTATCTTCCCTAATGTTTCTGCAGCTGGATCTGGTGGTGGATTATATGCCGGCGATAAAGTTAAAATTGGAGATTTTAAGGCAGGAACCGGAATTGGCTGGGTGCTTTTAGCCAATGGTTGGAGAGGTTATGTAACCGGTGGTCACTGGCAGGTATTTTCTAATCCTGATTATAACCCAGAAGCCGATCCAGAATTAAGGAAGCATAATGTATTACTGGCAGATCCAGAAAACGAACGAGTAATCCTTGGTTTCGAAGATATTCGTCGAGATTATGCCAGCTGCGATCAGGATTTTAATGACGCTTTATTTTACGTAACGGCTAATCCTTACGATGCGATAAGAACCGCTAATTTTGTAGATATTAAATCGGCTACAGATGTAAGTTCTGCAAACCTTGGCGGATTAGAAAGTAACGGAAATTTAGCTTCTCTAATCGCTAAAAGAAACTTTAGCAGAATTAAAGAAAATAACTTTAAAGATCATAAACGTACACAATCAAAATATAAAGCTCAGGGCCCATTTATGAAAAACTCCCAGGTTAACCTGGAATCCCTACTACCAGAAACCGGGATGTTTGGCTCTGAGCAATCATATGAGTCTAGCCCAGAAGATCTTTTAGCGATCACTAATGCGAAAGAGATCTTCTCGGTAGACTATTATCAGGGTGATATGCGTGTTGCTGCAGCTTTGGCTACATTAACAGATAACGGAATTTACGATCACTCTAAAGTAATTTGCGATCGATTAAACAGCTCTAGTTTAGAAGATATTAGAACAATTCAATTAGCAGGTCACGAAATCATCATGATCAAAACTCTAAGAGCTAGTGGTCAATTAGAATATGCACTTAATTTTTCTGTTCAACTTAATGGCTCTGGCGGAAACAAATTGTACAGCTTCTGGAATATTGGGGATTATCCAAAAGGAAATTACGCAAACTTCCAGATTTGGGGCGGCTCTATGGGGCAGGTAAGCACTTTAGCAAAACATGTGATCGATACCTTTAAAGCTACAAATGGATTAAGTTTTAATACTGAAGAAAGTGAGATCCCGAGTGTTTTTGTAAAGAAAGGAGTATATAAGAATGGACAATTACATCTGCGCATCAAAAATAATTCGGGTGCAACGGCGGTAAATTTCCAGGGAAATATTCGCGCTACTGAAGTCGCTTCTGAAACTGATTTCAATAAAAATATTTCTTTAGCTGCTGAATATGAAGAAGAAGTTATTGTAGATGCCGGAAGTTTATTTGACGTAGGTTTGGAAATTCAGGGGAATAATTCGCCAAAAGCAGATGCACTTTATTTAGCCGATGGCCCCTGGGGAATCGATTATGCTGAAGCTGAAACTAAAATTAATTCCTTCAGCATTACAGAGGTGAAATTGGATAATTTCAGCAATAATTCTTATCAGATTGAAAGAAACGTAAATATAGATGGTGAGATCTACGGAACTTTAAATGTTTTCAGAAATATTTTAGCCGGAGATCAACAATTTTATACTGATAATTTTGAAGCCTTAGAATTTACTTCTAAAAGTAATCTTCCTATTGAAGTGATCCTGGTGACTGATGGTTTAACAGATTGGAATAAAAGATATCGCTACGCTATAGAAACCAATGCAGATGGAAAAATCTACAACTTAAGATTATCAGATTTCAGCAATGATTCTGAAAGTTTTAAAGGCGAGCCGTTAAAAGGAATAGTATTTTCTGTACAAGGGAATTACAGCGCATTTCAGCAATTTAATGTAAACATCGAAAATGTTCAGTTTACCAATTTTAGGGAAATTCCTTCACAGGAAAATCCAATTGCGGTAGTAGATACTCCTGTAAAGAAAGCCTATAATTACCCAAATCCTTTTAGAAATAATACAAGTTTGGTGCTACCAAAATCAGGAAAAAATGTAAAGGTGATGATTTTTGATATGGGCGGCAAAATGGTGCATAACAAAGTGTACGAACTGGAAAACGGAAAAATAGAAGTCCCAATACAATTAAAAAGTGTTCCACCGGGAATCTATAACAGTATAATTATCGTAGATAATAAAGACAAGTCACAAATTGGTTTAGTTGTGAATTAATGATTGGTTAGTTGGTTAGGTTAGTTATGAGTGAAAATGCCGGGAGTGGTTACCCGGCATTTTCTTTTTTATTGGCACCGCCAAAGGATATAATACTCCGAGGCTTGCCTCGAAATTAAAAATCTATTTCCAGAAAATGTCTTGTGAGCTTACCCCGAGATAATTTACTAAATTCGTTTTTCAATCTAAGAGCATGACACTCGATCAACTAAAATATCCCATTGGCACTTTTATAAATCCTGCGGAAATTACTCCGCAACAGCTTAAAACCTGGACTAAGGACATTGCAGAATTACCCGCCGAAATAACAAATCTTACCAAAGATCTTTCTGAAGAACAATTATATTGGCAGTATCGCCCTGAAGGCTGGACGATAAAACAGGTGATTCATCATCTGGCCGATAGTCATATGAATAGTATCATTAGATTTAAAATCGCTTTAACCGAAAAAGATCCTGCCATTAGAGGTTATGATGAAACTGCCTGGGCACAATTAGATGATTATTCGTGTGATATTCACCAAAGCTTAATATTGTTAGAAGGTTTACATCATCGTTGGGTAAAATTAATCGAGAATTTTAGCGAAAATGAACTTCAAAAGACTTTTTACCACCCAGAAAGGAAACAAAAGTTCACTTTGAAAACCGCTATCGGGATGTATGCCTGGCATTCTAAACATCACCTGGGGCATATCGAACAGGCGATTAAATTTCAGGGGGAATTTAAGTAATATTGAAGATTTTTTGAATAAATTTTAGGCTTTGCCGTTAACTTTATTTTTCTTAATTTAATTCCTTAAAAGTCTAAGTTTTAAGAATGTCTTCTACATCTCACTTCCCAAAAGGGCTAATGTTGATTGTAATATTATTCATTTACAATTCTAATGGATATGCTCAACAAGCGCTGGTTTTAGATTCGCTAAGTCTAGAACCTATTCCCTACGCTAATTTGGATTTTGGGAATAATCAAGGAAGTGTAAGTAATGAAGACGGAATTATCTTTACCCCAAAAGATCATGAAGAATACATTCTTTCTCATTTGGGTTATCAGACCAAAAAACTATCCTCGAAAGATCTTAAAGACACCTTATATTTAAAAGCTTTAGCTTACAATTTGGATGAAGTTGTTTTAAACAATTTTAATGCGAAAGATACCATTTTGAAAGCATTTGAGAATATCCCGAAGAACTTTCTCTCACAGCCTTTTAATCAAGAAGGAATATTTAGATATAGTTTAAAAAAGGATGGTAAAGGAGTAGAAATGATCGAAACCGACTTTCTTTCTTATAAAGCTTCTATAAAAGAAGAAAACAAAACCAAAATTTCTGAAGTAAAAAAGACAGAAAAATATTTGCTTGACTTAAATACCGGTGTTGCTGAAATTCTAAATCTAATGGATCTCTCACAGTCAAACGCTCCATTGATTGAAAAATTAAAAACCCTCAATTTTAGCTATGCAGGCCGAATTAAAAATTTAAACGAAAATATTTATAAGATCGAACTTTCTGATAGCCAGGGTTTAGTCTCAGGACATATTTTTCTAAGCGAAAAAAATCTTGCCTTAAAAGAAATTAAAGTTGAATATTTAAGAAACAAAATACCAGAATTAACTCGTGAGGAACCAAATTATACGACACGAGTTGCTTCGTTTATCAAATTCAACAACGATAATAGCAACAGACAATTTCTATCGTACGCTGAAATAATTAATGATAAAAAAATACTTTTTGGAAATGACTCTATTTTTGATTTTCAGATAAGTAGTAAAATCGCTTTCAATAAATTAATTCAAGGAAAAAAGGTCAAAAAATTTAGAAGCAACTATAATTCGAAAAAAGCCTTCAATAAAACCGTGGCTAAATTCAAACAAAAGCAGCAATGGACCAATAGTGAAATGCTTCCCATGACAACAGAAGAATTAAATATTTTAAAAGATATTTATGCTAATTAATTCTATTTCGATTTTTCGATATTTTAAAGCCTCTTTTTTTAGATAATTGATGATCCGTAATTCGTTGTTTAGTCATTCCGTTCCAATAACCATTGGAATTGAAGCAGAATCTCATACTATATTGAAAACAAATTATTGTGATGGGACCCTGAATCAAGTTCAGGGTGACCATACCTCATTATTATCTATTTTGGACATTTAATTTGATAATCTTTTAAACTTACCTCGTTTCAAAAACCGGCTTATTCAAAAAAATCCACTTCAGTCGAAATCCAAATTCAGTAAAAGTAAAACCAGCTGCAGTGGCAGATGCTATGTTACTTCGAGTTCCGTAGAAATTCGCTAAACAACGTTCTGAAAATTTATAGCCAAACCTTCCCTGGATACGATAAGTAGATTGTTTGGGATCGTCTTCGATAAACTGGTAACCGGTTGCTGCGGTTAATCCATAAAACAGACTTTTGGCCTCCACAGCATTTTCATCCATCAAAAAGTCGACAAAAATCTCAACTGCATTAAATCGCGACGGACTAAAATAGATCGTTGGTACCTGATTCTTAAAACTTAAGAATTGATAATTTAAACCTCCTTTTAAAACCGGCTTCGACAGGAAATTATAATACAACGAGGTAAACAGCAAATTCCTGCTATTTTCATCACTCTGCGAACTGTAATAATACTGCGTAAACCAACCCAAATTAAAATTAGTGCCCATATTATAGTTCATGTAATAATTGTTCACCACGATTTCGCGATCCAAAAGATCGGCATTGAAATTCTGAACTTCGCGGTTATAACCAACTTCCAGATCCTGCAATTTATATGGCTTGATCTTGAAAAAAGCTTGCGCCAGAAACTGGTTATAATTATTACTGAAAGAGTTAGCCGAATTTATTCCTCCTAAAACATGAAAAGTAGCTTTTGGATGAAACTTATAGCTTCCACCTAAACTAAAATTATTTGAAGTTGCTTCGTTTTCTGTAATGCTATTTCGGGTTTTTCGATAGTTATAATTGGCATTAAAACTCAGTTTTGTGCTAACCGGAAATTCAATATTGGTATTTGTAGCATAGGCTTTGTTATCTCCATTATCGAAAGTGTAATTTATTTTCTCTTCTACAGTCGGTGTAAAACTTCGATCTAACTTCCCTAAGAAATTGGTCGCATCTTTTTGATTAGGAAACACTTTTAAAGTCTGATAAGCGGCATCGTAAGCATTTTCGGTTTCGCCATCTGCAAAATAAGCATTGGCAATTCCCAAATTTCCATCGAAAGAAGCGGTGTCTTTTTCTAAAATTTGCTGATAATCAGCAATACTTTCTTTAAAATCACTTCTATACATTCCTAAAGTTGCACGCAATGACAACACCCAGTTTTCTTCACCGTATTTTTTTATTAATTCTAAAATATAAGCTTCAGCATTTTTAAAATCTTTATTCCAAACCAAAGTTTGAGCGTATCGTTCTCTTGAAGCCTGTATCGACGTGGAATCACCCAAAACCTCGGCTTTTTCAATAGCTTTTTCAGCAAGCGCCTGGGCTTCTTTTTCATTTTCAGCGATATGCGCAGCAAGTGACATTCCGTTTAAAGCTACGATACTGTCTTTAGCGTTTTTGGCTAATTCCAAATAAACATTTTTAGCTTCATCGGTTTCTTTAGTGATTAAATAGATATTAGCTTTATTCAGCAAGGTTTCTCTATCACCAGAAAAATCTTCTAAATTTTCATTCAGCAAAGCGATCGCCGGCTCGTATTCCTGATTCTGCATTTTTTGATACGCAAATCCTAAACGAATATATTTTTTAGAAACCATCGCATTTGGATTGCCGGGAGAAGTTTCTAATGCTCTATTCACATAGATCAAAGCATTGTCATATTCCTTCAAATTAGAAAGCGTGTTGGCAAAGCCTAAAAGTGCTGCAAAGTTTTCTGGATATTTTTGTACAAGATCGCTGTAATAAGCTTTAGCTTTATTAAAATGGCTTCCCCATAAAAGTGATTCGGCATAATTTAGTTCGATTTCCAGGTCACCGGGATAGTCTTTCAGCAAATCGGTAAAGATCGAAGTTGCCTTTTGCGGTTCACCGTTTAAGCCTACTGCCCTACCGTAGCACAAATTTGCAGTTTTGTTATCTGGATATTCGTTTAGAATACCTTCAAAAAAAGTTTCAGCTTTCGCAAAATCGCCTTGTTCTAAATAGCCAAAACCTTCCTGCATGTCTTGCGCAGATACTAATTGAATGCCTAGAAACAGAAAAAATAATAGGTTAAGTTTTTTCATGGGTACTTGGTTAATTTTTGTAGTTGCAAGTTAAGCCTGTTTTGGTCTTCATTCATCTACATAAAACTCCCGCTCAACGAAATAGAATCCCTTTTCACTGAAATCTACTGGATATTTGTGCCGATAACTAATCTAAAACCGAACTAAAATGATTTTATCACAACTAAAGGTAAGAAAAATAACGCCGGAACAGTTTTTTATGCTGAGCGCAATGGGTGTTAATTTAGGTAACTACCTATACAACTTGTTGTTAGGTAGAATATTGGGACCAGAGCAATTTGCTAATGCTGCGATCCTAATTACTTTTTTACTGGTTTTGTCGTTTATCGCCATGACATTTCAGTTAACCGTTGCTAAGTTTACCGCAGGTTACGAGACTGAAAAACAACTTCATTTCCTTAATTATGTAAAAAAAGCCAGTCTTATCATTGGAGTCGTGGCTTCGCTTGCTGTTGTCCTATTCGCAGGACAACTTCAAAATATTTTTAATACTGATAGTAAGTGGATGTTCGTGATTTTTGGTGTTGGGATTCCGCTTTATTTTTTAATGAGCGTAAACCGTGGTTTTTACCAGGGAAGCAAAAGTTTCTATAAACTTTCTGCAACCTATCAAACCGAAATGTTTAGCAGATTAGTGATCACATTGCTTTTGGTAACGCTTTTGGCTAATGGATCTTCGGTTTTAATTGCTTCAGGAATTTTAATCTCATTCGTATTTGGATTGATCCCGTTTAAAAATAGTGGCAATTTTTTCACAAAAGTAAGCTTAGAACAATCAGATCGTAAAAGCCTGGTAAATTTTATCGCCATCACTGCTTTTTACGAGCTTACACAAATCATTATCAACAACAGCGACATCTTGCTGGTAAAACATTATTTCGATTCTTACGAAGCCGGTTTATATGCTTCGCTGGCTTTGATTGGCCGTTTGGTTTACTTTGTAGCCTGGATGTTCGTAATGATCTTATTGCCAACCGTTGTACAAAAAAAGAAAAATGGTGAAAATACCTTACCTGTGCTTTTTAAATATGTTGGTTTTGTAAGTCTTTTAGCGATAAGTATAATTACGGTGACCTATTTTGTACCCGAGTTAATTATAGATATCATGTTTGGTGATGCTTATACCAGTATCGCGCCTTTACTTTGGAAATACGCTTTAGCTACCTCTTTATTCGCAATCTCTAATGTTTTTGTGTATTACTTTTTATCGATCGATAAATACATGCCGGTAGCCTTGTCTGGAATCTTTGGTTTGGGACAGGTAGGACTAATTGTTTTCTTTCACAATAGTTTAGAACAGGTGGTGTTAGTACAGATCATTATTATGGTCGTGCTGCTTTTAATTCAACTGAGCTATTTCTTTTACCAACACATAAAGAAAGCTCACCTACAGTAAATTACCGTTTATCGAAGAAGAAAAAATTAAGACAGGTTTATATAGATATTTGAATCATAATTAAAAGAACAAGATTTTCTAAAATAACTAACTCCTTCTAAAAGAGGATTTCTAAAACCAAATTTACCATGAAACTAGCAATTGTAACAGCGTTCCCTCCTAGCAAAGTAACTTTAACGGAGTATGGATATCATTTGGTAAAGCATTTTGCTTTAAAGGATGAAGTAGATGAGATCGTATTAATTACAGATCATACAGAAGAAGAAAAGCAAATAGACTTTGATGCAAATTGCAAGATCACGGTTAAAGACTGCTGGAAGTTTAACAGCTACGCCAATATTGTAAATATTTACAAGGCAATTTCAGCTGAAAAACCAGACGCTATTTTATTCAATTTGCAGTTTATGAAATTTGGAGACAAGAAAGCTGCTGCGGCTTTAGGCTTAATGCTTCCTATGATCTTCAAGATGAAAAGAATCCCAACGATCGTTTTATTGCATAACATTCTAGAAACTGTAGATCTTGAAAAAGCAGGATTCACTCAGAATAAATTGATGCAAAAAATGTACAATTTTATAGGTTCTACACTTACAAGATTAGTATTACAAGCAGATCTTGTAGCCGTAACCATTAGTAAATACGAATACATTTTAAAATCTAAATACAGAAAAAAGAACGTAATGTTGATTCCGCATGGTGCTTTTGAGACACCGCCAGAACCAACTTACGATCTACCAGCAGGTCCAAAAAAGATCATGACTTTTGGCAAATTTGGAACTTATAAAAAAGTAGAGATCTTAATTGAAGCAATCGAGAAATTAAGAAAAACCTCTAAACAGGAAATGGAAATTGTAATAGCAGGAACCGATAGTCCTAATACGCCTGGTTATATCGAAAGCATGAAAAAGAAGTATAAGGATGTTCCTAATCTTACATTTACCGGTTATGTTGAAGAAAAAGATGTACCGGTGATCTTCGGAGAAAGTGCGGTAGTTGTATTCCCCTACACCTCAACTACCGGAAGCTCCGGGGTTTTACACCAGGCAGGAAGTTACGGGAAAGCAGTAGTGCTTCCAGATCTTGGTGACTTAGGAATTTTGGTAAGAGAAGAAGGCTATCGCGGCCAGTTTTTCACGCCATCAAATGTAGATTCTTTAGCAAAGTCTATCGATGCGATCATTTCTAACGATGGATATCGCGTAGAGCTTGGTAAAAAGAATTACAAAGCTTCATGTTCTTTACCAATGGAAAAAATTGCAGATATGTACTTAGAGCAATTCCATAGAATTATGAACAAAAATTTTAAAAACGGAATGAGCGTAGTTCAATAGATTGGTGTTAGTGAGTTATATACTTAAAAGCAGGCTTAGGTTCTCCATTCTGGTCTAAAAACCCGAAGAATCTTTGCCTGCTTTTTCTCCATGGTAATCTACCCACCACCTGCGAAGGAACTTCCTCGAAATCATATAAGGTCCAGGACATAAATGCTAGCTCCTGTTTTTTAAAGAAGTCTTGCATTTTTTTATGGTAACCGGCCTGTGCTTCTTCATCGGTTCCAAAAGGATTCCATAAGCCGTGATAAGAACTCATTCCAAATTCCTGCATTACCAGTGGTTTATTGGGAATTTCTTTTTCAAGAATGCTATAATCTGAAGCTAATTTTTCTAGATCTTTATAAAAATGAAAAGACACAAAATCTATTTTATCCTGAAGATTTATCGCAGCTTCTGGCGACGACCATCCAATTGTAATTAGATGATTGGGATCGTATTTTTTAATCTCATCGGCAACGTGAGATAACCATTGTAAGACCATATCTTTCCCACGGCTTTCAAAATCCAAATCGGGTTCATTTTTTAGATCCCAGGCTAAAATTGCCGAATGATCTTTAAAAGCTGAAACGATCTGATCTGCATGCCGGTGGGTGAGCGTCCAATCCAACACCGAATAATCTCCATAAAAATCAAACAAAGTAACCACTACTTTTAATTGATTTTCTTCGGCCAGATCTAAAACCATTCTTAGTTTCTCTAATTTCTGCGGAAGAACTTCAGCTTTTCCAAAATCTTCATACTGAATAAAAATCCGAATACTGTTTAACCCGGCATTTCTAATGATTTCAAAATCTTTAGCGATCGTATCACTACTGAAGTTTTCTCCAAACATATCCCAGGGCGAATCCTTTGGATAATAATTAATTCCCTTGATCTGAAATTCGTTATTTTCAACAATTATTTTTTTGCCTTTAACTTCAGCAATTTTATTGGTAACAACCGAATCCTCCTGTGCTTTAGCCGATTGTTTTACCATGTGCCTTATGCGCCAAAAACCATCTTCTAAAAGCATCATCACGCGATACGACGAGGTATCCTGATGCGTTAAAAGCTTTTTATCCTGCTCGTAAATTTCCTGGTATTCAATCACCTCATCATCAGTAATCACCACCAATTGACCATCTGCACTATAAAACTCTAATTTGGGATGGTGATTTAAGGTAGTTGCCTCTAAATGAATATCATTTTCTTTATTAAATGCAATGGTTTTAAAAAGATTTACGCGAGAACTATCGGTATAATAATCTTCGATTCCGTAAGGATTATTGGTTTTATAAGCCACGTGTTTTACATACCAGGCGTTCAAATAATCCTGCTGAATTTCACCTAAAGTCTGCTGCTCCATTAGCCGGCCGGGATTTTCTAAACTTCCCCATTCTATATCTGGCAAATACACATCTTTGCTCAACACCTCGGTATGTAACATTCCTGTGCGCTCGGCTCCTGTATTTAACCACGCCAAAACTGAACTTAATCCAAAAAGCACCAAGGCATTTAGCGCCACAAAAGTGACGATCAACCCGGCACGATAGATATTTTTATTCATCTTATTCTTCATAACTCAGTTCTTCTGTGGTTTTGCTTTTGCCCAGGGCTTCAATTTTAAAACTATAGCTGTTTTCAGGATAAAAACTTTTGGTTAATCGAAAAGTCACGAAACCATCATTCGAGGTTTCCTGCTTTATTTCAACTAATTTATTTTGATGAAAAATATGCAATTTCACTACGGCACCATCAGGAATTAGCTGTTGCATAAAACTTTGCAGTGGGCCGATTTTAATCGTTCGATTTCCGTTAGAAAACTCGACTTCAAAATCTTTTAAGGCCTGTCTAAAACTAATTTCAATTTCATTACTTTCAGCCAAACCGGTCACGTAGCCTTTAATTTTCCAGGTATCAGGATGATCTGGATGAATTATTTTTGCCGTCGCCACCCCTTCTATCGAACTTCCTCTGGTGGTAAGCATTGTTCCTGCTTCATTTTCGATATAGAACGACACCAAAGTTCCATCGCTAATCGTATTTCCCCATTCATCTTTTATTTCTGAAGTAGTAAATTCTGCGATCTGGTTTCCATCGGCAAAATCGTGATTTCTGAATGAGGATATTTGAAAATCTGTAGCGTTTGAAGGAAAAACATTGGTAGTTAATTCGATCGAATTTACGCCTAAAACCGTTGAAGAAACATTGATATTTCCTGTTTTTCGATAGGCCATAATATTTCGCCAGGCCATAAGTTTATCTGTAAATATTTCTACAGAATCGATCTCCTCGTAAAACTGTTTATGCAGCATCACGCTTGTGCTATCGGGCAAAGGATTATCCATCGCGTCCATTGGCACGACCACTAACATCGAATAATCACGATCGCCCGCCTGAATACTTCGCGGCCCAAAATAACTTTCGATTACTGTTTTTGAAGCAACTTTTGGCAGAATCTCGAAACTTCCGGTTTGTAATTGCTCTTCATCCTTCAGCAAAATCCAATTGACTTCGCCGCTTTTTGCACTTAGAAAATCAGGAATTAAAAATGTGGCTTGATTTTCTGCAATCTCAGGTTTCAGAATACTTTGCGAATAAGAATGATGAAGATAAAGTTTACATCTTTCGTCAATATTGTTGAATTTCAGCTGAATTTTTTCGCCGGCTGTATATCGATCTTGGTCATTTATAAGCTCAATTTTTTCAGCATCAACTTCAGTATAAAAATATCCAAAAGAAGAGCCTAAAACGACCAAACTCAGCAATATGATGAATCTAATTTTTAGTCTCATTATTTTGGATTTCCAACGTAATTATTCAGTTCTAATTTAATGAAATTATAGCCTTTTCCTTCCAAGGCCTGCATTTGCTGTTTTGGATGATCTTCTTTACGATCTGGAATCACTTTTATGGCGATCTCTTTATTAGGCAAACCATTTACAAAAATATTTTCCATCGAAGAATTGATAATTTCTACCTCTTCAAGATTCGGCAAATCATAATCAAAATATTGTTTACGCTGTACCCGCACGCCTTCTCGCATAAAATCCTGATTCACCCAAACAAGCTGTTTATTTTCATCGTAATACGAAAAAATAAGCTCGGGAATGGTCACTTCCTGGATTCCGTAGTTAAAAAGTGTTCCAGAGATCTTGTCTTCAGCATAATTTACATCGGCCAGGGCTACATATTTATAAAGAGCTGTATTGGCAACATTTCCCGCGCATTGCAAATTGAATTTGGTTGGCGGTTCTGGTAATTCTACCGGCGTAAATTCATCTGGATTAAACGTCTCCGGAATTTTATCGTTTTTCCCCAACCAGGCGATCCCTTCAAAATCGACTCTAAAACTGCTAATTTCCTTCGGAAGCAATTTATGGCTCATCACATATTTTGCGCTATAGCCGGCAAGTTCTTTGTTGTCTTCGTTGTATAAGGTTCCTTTGATCACCACATCGGCAGGCACATTATCGACATTCTGAATTTCGCCAATAATCGCATAACGATCGCCCTTTTTCACCAATTTTGCTGAAAGCACCTCTAAAACCGGCTGTTTTAAAACATCCTGGTGATAGGTTTGCTGTGTGGTAATTCTTCGACGCCCATGATTATAAAACTGCGTTAGATTATCTGAAAAAAGCTGATCTGGCGGAATATCCAGATCGTAAGTACTCGGTTTTATAAACCACTTTCCTCCTATTTTAATGACATCGTGCTCGTAGGTTTTGTCGATCTTTTCGAGCGGAGTGATCCACTCGGTATGCGCTAATATTTTCGCCCTGTTCTTTGATTCACTAAGCACTTCCAGCCCGATCGAATCCATTTTGGCGTAAGAACTTAAAATACCATCGGTTACTGAAACTTCAAGCATATATTGCGCGATCGTTACATCACTATTTGGATCTAGATAAGAATGTGCTCTTTCAAACTCTTTAAAATCGAGCGCATCATAATACGACCGTACTACGTTTTCAGCACTTATTTGTGTCGCATTTTTAATGTAAAAAAGGTAAATTCCGTAGAAAATGACTCCGCATAAAATTACCGCCCAAATATGACTAATCTTGAGCAGCTTCCAGCTGAAACCGTCATAATTAGTTTTAAATCTTAGAAAATCGGGTTTCTCGGGTATTTTGATCTTTAGCATTTGAAACCAGATCAACTGAATATTAATAAAGAATGCGATCAAAACAGTGAGCACCGGAATCACGCCCCACATAATTTTTAGGAAAACGGGAACGTCTTCTTTTGGCAAAATCTTGCTGAGCGGCGGGACATTTAATTTTTCCCAAACCATAATTCCATTTTCTAACTGCTGAAGCCGCTGCCAACCGGAGAAATACAAAATAGGATCGTAAAACTTATCGTTTGAAAATATGTATTTTAGGTTATATTTTTCTGGAACGGTTAAGAACTGCTGCAAAGAGCCGATCCCTTCTACCCCACGGAATTTTGAATTTTCAAGTCGCTCTACCGCCCTGGTGGTGAGTTCTGGTAAACGCCGGGCGCTATGATAATTTCCATCGACAGTTAGCGCATTGGTTTGTGCTGAAAGCCACGCCATCTGGTCTCCAAATCCCAAAGTTAAAAATCGCCAGTGATCATGCTGATCCTGATTTAGAAAATTGGTAATGGGTAAGGTTTTTATTTTTTGCGGCTGCATAGGCCTAAAATAGCCGAGCGTGATCGTAAAAATGCACATAAAAAGGAACATTCCTACTAATACAGCTCCTAAGACCCGATGATAAACCGCGCCTAATTTCTCCTGAATTTTCCAACGCAAATCACCTTCAGCAAAACGATAGCCAAATTCACCGAATATCGGCAAAGCCATGATCGATGCCCAAAGCGTAAATCTATCTAAAGTAAGAATATTAAAGGCCGTATCGCCCAGCATCATTCTGGGAATTGGTGTAGTTCCACCGGTTCCTAGAATCGTTAATAAGGTAAACGACAATCCAAAAAAGATGTATCGTTTTGAGTAATATCGATAAAAAATATACGGTAACAGAAACAATAAAATTCCCCACGGAATGGTAAAGAACACCAATCCAGACGAGGTAACTTCTAAAAAATTATCCCTGCTTCCATGCGGAATTGGCACCTGGGTGATCGGGTTTTTCTTTGAATTGATCCAATACGGCAAAATACAGGTTACGATGATGACTAGCGAAATTCCGCCAAATAGGACAATTCTTTTAAAGGCTTCAAAAAAAGATTTCAGAAAAACTTTAAAAGTGACTTCTTTGATATGATTTACTCGCTCTCGTGAATTGTCCATCACCGCCATCCCGATTAACGGAAAAATAAAAAACACCATTCCAAAGATCGGTGTTACGTGATGCGAAGTAACGGTAACCGCTAATAAAGAGATCGCTCTAACTAGTGAACCGAGTTTCCCGGTTTTTATCCACATATAAATTTCAGGCATGCAATGCATCAACACCGAAACTCCCACAATGCTGGGTAACTGACCAAAAATATGCAGTGTTTCTACAAAAGATGACGAAAAAACCGCCAAAAGCGCTGCATATCCCGCAGCCTTTCGATCTGCTAGCATCATTAGCGAAAATCGATAAACCCCAGTGATAAATAGAATAATACCAATAACCCCAACCGTGAACAACCCAAATTTTAGTCCGCCAATATAACTTAACAGCCCCATCGCCTGGTGCACCAGCGGTGGATACCCCATTACGGTAAAACCCGTGTACCACTCGTAGTTCCAGGGTTCCCACCAACTATTGGCATAATGATCTGCAAAGAATAAATGAATTAAAGCATCGTAAGTATTTTCTATAGTGAAGAAAATCGCCGTCCCATTAAAAAGAACGCCAATAATCAAGGCTACTATTAAATATTTATTAGTCTTTTCCTTCATTTGTTAGATAAGTTCTATAAAACTACAATAAATATAAAAGAATGTTTATCGTAATAGCAATCCATTTATCGATACAATTTAACCACTCGTCTAACTAAAATTTGTTCTTCATCTAATAACCAGCGTAATACACTCTAAATCAATCTACTTTTGAACCATATAAACACTCTAATGCCATGAAAATTTTAGCCATCGACGACCAGCAGTTAGTCCTTCTTCCTTTAAAGAGACGTTTAAGTGAATTGGGATATGAAGTAGAAACAGAAACTGATGCTTTAAAAGCTAAAGCTTCTTTCGACACTTTTAAGCCAGATCTAGTGATCGTGGATATTAATATGCCTATAATTTCAGGAATCGAAATTATTAGATACATAAGAGGTACAAAAAATAGCACAACACCAATCATGGTCTTATCTGGAAATACAGATGATAATTTAATTGTAGAAAGTTTTGATCTTGGGATTGAAGATTATATGAAAAAGCCTTTAAGTCTGGACGAAGTTTCGGCTAGAGTGAAACGATTAATTGGTGCTGTAAATAAAGATCAAAAAGCGGTTTCTCAGAACACCATCATTCAGAAAAGATGTGTGGGCGTTGTGATCCCATGCTATAATGAAGAGGATAGATTGTTAAGCAAAGAATTTACAGATTTTGTTGAAAAACACTCTGGATATCATCTTTGTTTTGTTAACGACGGAAGTAAAGACAATACGCTGCAGGTTTTAAACGACCTACGTAGAGGCAGAGAGGATTATATCACGGTTTACGATTGTGAAAAAAACGGAGGAAAAGCTGAAGCAGTTCGATTAGGGATGCTACACATGGCCGAGTATACTGATCTTGATTATATTGGATTTTTAGATGCCGACTTATCTACAGATCTTACAGATTTTGATGATCTAGTTAAAACGATAGAAACCTCAGATTTTAAAATTGTAAGCGGTAGCCGAATTTCCAGAATGGGTGCCAATATTGCGAAAGAATCGGCTAGAGAGATCATTAGCTTAACAATAAACTACATTATTAGAAAAATTCTAAGAATGAACTTTAAAGACACCCAATGTGGAGCTAAGATCATGGATAAAGAAGTGATAAAGATCGCTTTTAATGAACCTTTTATTACAAAATGGCTTTTTGATGTAGAGATCTTTATGCGAATGAAAAAACATTTTGGAGCTGAAAAAGCAAATGCATTTATCTGTGAGCAACCTTTAAAAAGATGGGTACATGCAGATGGATCTAAATTATCAATGAAGGATTCAGCAAAGATCGTTTTTCAGCTTGGTCATATTGCAGCGCACTATAAGAGTAAAAGTGTGGGAAAGCAAAATCAAAATTATAATTACGTCATTGAATCTGGTAAAGTGAATGTATAAAGAATTTCATTTTGAATGCCTCGATATGGGTTTAATTCCCCGAGGTTCTTGATTTTCAATTTTTAATTTGTGCTCAAAACCACGTAGTTAATCTGCGTGGTTTTTCTTTTTAGCTGAAATTCTACAGAAAAGTATCGATTTTTAGCTGATTAGTTCTCTATCACGAATCTTGCTTTTACCGGGAAATGATCTGAGGCATAAGTTTCCTTCAGGACTTCGTGCTTTAAAACTTCAACTTTATTCCCTTTAAACAAAATATAATCAATCGTACTATCTGGATTTTGTGCGGACGAGGTAAACTCGCAATCTTCTATACAGCTAGATGTGAAAGCTTCAAATAAATACTTCATTGACGCACTGTTAGGCATAACATTAAAATCGCCGGTCACAAAAATCGGCTCAGGTTCCTCCGAAAGCACTTCGCGTAATGCCGAAACCTGGGCAAAATTGTTTGAAGCATCTGTATAATCTAAATGTGTATTCGCTATTGTAATAACAAGATCTTTTTTAATATGAATTTTAGCCAAAGACAGTGTTCTTGGCTCGGCATTTTTAGGATTGGGTAATTTCTTGGTAAGCGTATCTGAGATTGGAAATTTAGATAAGATCGCCGTACCATAACCTCCTCCCTGAAAATCGATCGACTTTGAAAAATACCAATATTCGAAACCAGCTTTCGCTGCCAGTTCTTTTGCCATATGCAAATTCTTTCCAGACCGCTTTGTGAAAACATCGATTTCCTGTAACCCAACAATATCTGCTTTACTTTTTTTCAGAATAGCAGCGATGGTATCAATATTTATAAGTTCTGAAGCTGAAGGTGGATTAGCGTGATGAATATTATAACTCAGGATCACAAGCTCGTCACTTTCCTTATCCTGAGCATTCATTTTTAAATTTACACCTAAAAAAACAAGGACAAAACTGGCTAATCTTAGTATTGAACTACGCATAATTTTCGCTTTAAGAATCTTTCAGTAAAAATAGATTCTGAAATTAAAATACAAATATGCAGTTTAGATCGAATAATTATATTGCCAAAATATTAATTTATAGACTGAAGAGTTAATTTGAATCCCACGAGAAAGAAATAAACATTATCTTCCCAAAAATTTTAGAATACTATGGCCTCTGGATTTTTCGCTTTGTTAGATGATATTGCAGCTTTGATGGACGATGTTGCGGTAATGAGTAAAGTTGCCGGTAAAAAAACTGCCGGACTTTTAGGAGATGATCTCGCCGTTAATGCTGAAAAAGCCTCTGGTTTCGTTTCTTCCCGAGAGTTACCGGTCTTATGGCAAATCACTAAAGGATCATTGCTGAATAAATTAATAATCCTGCTACTCGGTTTTCTCTTAAGCGCCTTTTTACCTTCTGTGATTCATATTATTTTATTGTTTGGCGGACTTTATCTTGCCTACGAAGGTGCTGAAAAAGTGTATGAGTTCGCTTTTCCGCATAAAAAGCATCATAAAAAAATTGACACGACTGAAAAATTAACGAAAGAAGAAATTCTAGCTCGAGAAAAAGACAAGGTGAAATCGGCTATTTTAACCGACTTTATTTTATCTGTTGAAATTGTAATTATTGCCCTGGGAACTGTTGAAGGGGCTGAGCTTCCTACACAGATCATCGTAGTGTCCATGATCGCCCTCGTAGCAACCATAGGTGTTTATGGTATTGTGGCTTTAATTGTAAGAATGGACGATTTTGGAACAAAACTTATCGATCTAAATGAAGAAGACAACAGCTTTTCTGATAAAGTTGGTAGATTTTTGGTTAATGCTTTACCCAAAGTAATTAAAGGACTTTCTGTAATAGGAACGATAGCTTTAATGCTGGTTTCAGGAGGAATATTTACTCATAATCTAGATTTTCTACACGATATTTTTCCACAGATCCCGGCTATGATCACCGAATTCTTTATTGGCCTAATCGTTGGTATTTTAGTTTTGATCGTGGTTAAACTAGTTAAAAAAGTAATTAAAAGCTTTAAAAAATAAACTACCCCGGGGCAAGCCCACGAGGTATTCAATAGACACAAATTTTTAATTTCGAGGCAGGCCTCGTATACCTTTTGGCGGTGCCAATAAATTGCTTAATAGCCTAATTTGCTGTTATAAAGGCTATCTAAAATAAGCCACATTACTACAACGCTTAAGATTAAGATGATGATATAGCGGTTTTTGTGCAAAAACGGTTTAACTCGGTACATAGTGATAGATTTGGGACAATAAATGTAATCACATTCCCTTAAAAACAAGTACGGTTTCCCATAAAATTAACTATTTTAAAGCAAAACATTATACTATGGATTGGTCCGTCTTTTTTATACTAATATTTGCCATAGCCTTTTGTGTTGCCTACATCTATTTTGGCTATTATCAAGATTATAAAAGAAATCCAAAGGAATTTACCAGAAGCATTATAGGAATGCCCCTAGGAATGTTGGCTCGAACCTTTGATCTTGAAGCCTTAGATGAAAAATTAAAAGATTGGGCTAACGGAAAAACTCCGAAAGAAAAATAGATAGTTTTGCTTCTTATTAATAGCAGATGTTAGATTTTATTGAGAATAGCATATCTATCATCTAAAAGTTCGATATAAGACTCCTGGATCTCTTCAACTAAAAAGAATTTTGAATTAGACTTAGTAAATTGACTAAATTATATGTAATTCCATATAATTTAAGGTGAAATACGAAAATTATATGCTTTTACGTATAATATCAAAATAGATCAATCATTCTAAGAATTGGACATTGCATTTAAGAGATTTCAAAATGGCAATATTGGGAATAAAAAAACCGCAGAAAAATCTGCGGTTATTTGTGGCGGAGAAAGAGGGATTCGAACCCCCGGAGGTGTGACCCTCAACGGTTTTCAAGACCGCCGCATTCGACCACTCTGCCATTTCTCCTTAGCGGATGCAAATATAGAAAGCTTTTTCCTTTCTACACAATAAAATTTCAATAATTTTTAATCGAATTTTTACAAGACTGATATTCAATAAAAAAGAGACCTGTTTTTCTCGAATATTAAAATACATATATGCTTTTATTTACCTTTACAATTATAAATCTAACCAGATTATGAAAATCAAACACTTATTTTATTTAGGATTGCTATGTTTAACTACTGGCGTCTTTGCACAAAACGAAAAATACAAAGAACTTATGAGTCAGGATTGGCCAAATTTGAAGCGTTATCGAGAGGCTAACCAAGCTGTAAAACAAGATAATAAAGAGGTTATTGCCGTCTTTATGGGAAATTCTATAACCCAGGGCTGGTACGACCAACATCCAGATTTCTTTACAGAAAATAATTATATAGGTCGCGGTATTGGCGGGCAAACAACACCGCAAATGCTAATTAGATTCACTCCAGATGTGATCGATCTACAACCAAAAGTAGTAGTGATCCTAGCCGGCACCAATGATATTGCAGGAAATACAGGGTTTTCTTCAGTAAAAATGATTACCGATAATATTAAAGCTATGGCCCAGCTTGCGACTGCAAATAATATTAGAGTGGTGCTGAGTTCTATTCTTCCGGTTTACGATTATCCCTGGCGCCCGGGATTAGAACCTGTAGCTAAGATTGCCGAAGTAAACGACTGGTTAAAATCCTATGCTGAAGAAAATGGGCATATTTACCTGGATTATTTCCCGGCTTTGGCGAACGAACAACAAGGCATGAAAAAAGAATATGCTTCAGATGGTGTTCACCCAACTTCAGAAGGATACGATGTGATGCAACCTTTAGTGAAAGAAGCTATTGCTAGTGCTTTAAAAAAATAACTTCAGGAGTTACCAATATCGCTTTCAATAAGCATTCAGAAGAAAAGAACAAGTACAAGCTCATAATTTGAGATAAACTACTATATTGTGCAACCGTATATTTAAATTCGAAAAATTCAAATGAAAAAATTATTAGTATTTGCCCTAACTGCTAGTTTAGTTGGATGTGGCGCGCATCAAAAAGATGTAGACAAAGCCGACCCAATGAAATATGCTGAAACGATTACTCCTTCAGACCTTAAGGAGCGTGTTTACACTTTTGCAAGTGATGAGTTCGAAGGTCGTGAGACAGGTGAACCAGGACAGAAAAAAGCTGCAGAATACCTAAAAGATCAGTATAAAAAGTTTGATATTCCATCGGCTTTAGGTGGTGACGATTATTTTCAGGAAGTTCCAAAAAGTTATTTTAGAGGAGACACAAAAGCTTCTGAAAATGTAGTGGCTTTTATAAAAGGAAGCGAAAAACCTGAAGAGATTTTAGTTATTTCTTCACACTACGATCACGTAGGAATGGATAAAGACGGAAACGTTTTTAACGGAGCAGATGATGATGCTTCTGGAAGTATGGGTGTTGTAGAAATTGCGCAGGCATTTTCTGAAGCTGTAAAAGATGGCTACACTCCAAAACGTTCTATTCTTTTCCTAAACAACACTGGTGAAGAAAAAGGACTTGTTGGATCTAAGTATTATACCGATAATCCAATTTTCCCATTAGAAGAAACTGTAGCGAACCTTAACATCGATATGATTGGTCGTATCGATCCAGATCACGAAGGTAACGACAACTATGTTTACCTAATTGGTAGTGATAAATTAAGTACAGAACTTCATGAGCTAAGTGAAAATGTAAATTCTGAATTCATGAATATGGATTTAGATTACACTTACAACGACGAGAACGATCCTAACCGTTTTTATTATAGAAGTGACCACTACAATTTTGCTAAAAATAATGTTCCTGTAATTTTCTATTTTAACGGAGTTCATGCCGATTACCATAAAATTACAGATACACCAGATAAAATTAACTACGAAGCATTATCTAAAAGAACCCGACTTGTTTTCTTAACAGCATGGGAAATTGCTAACCGTGACGAACGTTTAGTAGTAGATAAAGCAGAATAATTTTTCTTCGGAAAACATTAAAAAAGCCTCATGAGTTTCATGAGGCTTTTTTGATTTTTGACTTTTGGTTATTGATATTTTGAGTACGTTGATCATTAGAGATTAGTTCCCTTGTCATCTCGACCTTGTGGAGAGAACTCCTTAAAGTTTTATTGAGCACTGCCCAATGCTACTGCAAACTGCTTACTGCTACTGAAGACTGCTCACTGAAAACTAGTTCTTATCCTCCAAAAGTGGTACGAAACGAAACTCGCCAAATTCGGTTTTATCGAATTCGGTTGGAGATTTTCTAACAAATAATGTCATGATCTGCACCTCTTCCCCAACCGGAATCACAAGCCTTCCTCCTACTTTTAATTGCCCCAGCAAATCTTTAGGAACATAAGGTGCCCCGGCGGTTACAATAATTTTATCGAAAGGTGCATAAGCTGGCAAACCTTTGTAGCCATCGCCAAAACTTAAATATTTAGGACGGTACCCGATCTTGTTTAAAAATGCCTTAGTTTTTTTATACAATTCTCGTTGACGTTCTATACTAAAAACTCGGGCGCCAAGCTCGCACAAAACTGCGGTTTGATAGCCACTTCCCGTTCCGATTTCAAGGACATTCTCACCTTCAGTAATTTCCAAAAGTTCACTCTGAAAAGCAACTGTATAAGGCTGAGAAATGGTTTGATCTGCAGCAATAGGAAAAGCTTTATCCTGATAGGCATGATCTTCAAAACTACTATCCATAAAAAGATGACGCGGAATTTTACCAATCGCCTGTAAAACACGACGATCTGTGATTCCTTTTTTAATTACGGTATTTACCAGTTGTTGTCTTTTTCCTTTATGTCTAAAAGTATCTTTATACAATTTCCAGCAGTTTTTTATTGTTTTACTTTGCCACAGAAGGGCTTTAAAAGCTATAAATTTATTTCTAAAATCGAATAAAAAACATCGAATTTAGAGTCATAAAATTACCCGTTTAAAATCACAATTATCGAACAAAAATAGGGAAACAAAACCTATCGTTCCAAGCAAAAGCGAGCATGATATTAAGATAAAAATATAATCTGTTTACAATCAAAATAGTATTTTTGTAAAAAATCGAAGCTTATGCTTAAAGTTGGGGTACTAGGTGCCGGCCACCTAGGTAAAATCCATTTAAAATTACTAAATCAATCTTCAAAATATAATCTTATTGGCTTTTACGACGCCGATAAAGAAAATTCAGAAAAAATTGCAGCTGAATTCGGGTATACTGCTTACAACGATCTAGATCAACTTATCGCAGATGTCGATGTAGTAGATGTAGTGACGCCTACGCTTGCTCACTTTGATGTGGCGAAAAAGGTCATTTCAGCAAAAAAACATCTTTTTATAGAAAAGCCTATTACCAACACTTACGAGGAAGCCGAAGAGCTTATTAAAATGGCTTCAAAAAATAGTGTAAAAGGACAAGTTGGACATGTAGAGCGTTTTAACCCGGCGTTTAGATCTGTGGTAGATCGTATCGAAAACCCTATGTTTATCGAGGCGCATCGTTTAGCTGAATTTAATCCTCGTGGCACAGATGTTCCCGTAGTTTTAGATTTGATGATTCACGATATCGACGCTATTTTAAGCGTTGTAAAATCTGAAGTAAAAAGCATCAACGCCAGCGGTGTTTCTGTAATTAGTGACACTCCAGATATTGCTAATGCAAGAATTGAATTCGAAAATGGCTGCGTTGCTAATTTAACGGCTAGCCGAATTTCGATGAAAAACATGCGTAAGTCACGATTTTTCCAAAGAGATGCTTATATCTCGGTTGACTTCCTGGAGAAAAAATGTGAAGTGGTAAAGATGAAAGATGCTCCAGCTGAACCAGATGAATTTGCCATGATCTTACAAAACGCTGAAGGCGTTAAAAAACAAATATATTACGATAACCCATCGGTGTCCCCAAATAACGCCATCCTGGATGAGCTAGAAACTTTTGCCGATGCCATTACCAACGATACTACCCCGATCGTGACTTTAGAACAGGGCGCAAAGGCGCTTAAGATCGCCAAAGAGGTGATCGCTAATTTTTAAACCACACAAAACGGAATATAGTATGAACACAATTGCTGTGATTGGTGCAGGAACAATGGGAAACGGAATTGCCCATACTTTTGCCCAATTTGGATTTAACGTAAACCTAATTGATATTTCTAAAGAAAATCTTCAAAAAGGAGTCGACACGATCACCAAAAATTTAGATCGTATGCTGGCCAAAGAGAAGATTTCTGAAAAAGACAAAGAACAAACTTTATCGAATATTTCAAGTTTTATCGATATTCCTTCAGGAGTAAAAAATGTAGATCTTGTTGTTGAAGCGGCTACTGAAAATGAAAATCTAAAACTGAAAATCTTTAGTCAGCTTAACGATATTTGCGACGAGAATGTGATTTTGGCGTCGAATACTTCTTCAATTTCGATCACTAAAATTGCTTCCGTAGTAAAAAATCAGCATCGTGTTATTGGGATGCATTTTATGAACCCGGTGCCGATCATGAAATTGGTCGAAATTATTAGAGGTTACAATACTTCTGATGAAGTGACCGAAAAAATCATGAAACTTTCAGAAAAACTTAATAAAGTTCCTGTTGAAGTAAATGATTACCCGGGCTTTGTAGCTAACAGAATTTTAATGCCAATGATCAACGAAGCAATCGAAACACTTTACAATGGTGTTGCCGGTGTTTACGAGATCGATACGGTAATGAAGTTGGGAATGGCACATCCTATGGGACCTTTACAATTAGCCGATTTTATTGGCTTAGACGTTTGTCTTTCGATATTAGAGGTGATGTATAACGGATTCAAAAATCCAAAATACGCGCCTTGTCCATTATTGGTAAATATGGTGCAGGCGGGTAAAATGGGTGTAAAATCGGGTGAAGGATTTTATGACTATTCTGAAAGTAAAAAAGCTGAAAAAGTATCAGCTCAGTTTGTATAAAATTGTGCCTTATTTTTTTAAAAATTTATTAGAATTCGAAATCAGAATATTCCTGCATAAGTTGTGGATGAGATTCCGGATCAAGTCCGGGATGACGAGCAGATCAAGATTAAAATTGAAATGTCATTTCGACCCTGCCAGCCGGCAGGCAGATGGAGTGTAGCGAAATGGAGAAATCTCAGCTATATAAAATTTGAGATTTCTCGACTTCATTACATTTCGCTCGAAATGACTTGAAAAAACACTGATTAAAACACCAAAAGAAGTTGGTAAAAATAACTCCATTTAAAGCGGTACGACCACAGCGAGCGCGAGCGGGACTTGTTGCTTCAAGACCTTATGGCGAGTACAATGAGGCTGAAATGCGTGCACGATTAGATTATAATCCGTATTCCTTTCTTCATATTTTGAATCCGGCCTATAAATTTCAGCATACCATAAGCGGAACGCAGAAATTTCAGCTGATTAAGAATCGTTATCTTGAATTTAAGGAGGAAGACACCTTTATCCAGGATGAAAATCCATGTTTTTATGTGTACAAAATGGAAACTCGTGATCTTTCCTGCTGCGGAATTATCGCTGCTGCCAGTGCTGAAGATTACAAAAATGGGATTATTCGTAAACATGAAGAAACCATTGCCAGCCGCGAGGTTATGTTCAAAGAATATGTAAAAACGGTAGGTTTTAATACTGAACCGGTGTTGCTGACTTATGAAAACCAGCCTGAAATTCAGCAAATCTTAGAAAAAATAATGCTTCAAAATCCTGAATATGAGTTTGCAACTCGCCAACGGGAAACGCACTATTTATGGAAAGTAGATAATAAAGCAGTAATTGAAGAAATTCAGCAATTCTTCGGAAAAATGGAAAGCATTTATATCGCCGATGGGCATCATCGTTGTGCTTCGTCCTTTCTACTTTCTAAAGAATCGGCTGAAAATAACGAAAATCACACGGGAAAAGAGTCTTACAATCATTTTCTAAGCTATTTTATTCCTGAAGAGCATTTAAAGATCTATCAATTTCGCCGTTTGGTTACCGATCTAAATGGACATTCTAAAGAAGATTTTTTAATAATGCTTGATGAACATTTCAGGATCGAAAATCGAAGTTTAGATGCGCACACGCCTGAAGAAAAGCATCAATTTAAAATGTATCTGGACGGTGAATTTTATTCATTGTTTTTGCGTAAAACAAGCATGAATTTTACCGATACGCTTAGTCAGCTTGATAGCCAGATCTTATACGAGCGTGTTTTGGCGCCAATTTTAGGCATCAAAGATTTACGCAAGGATAAACGAATCGGTTATATTCCGGGTAAAAAAGATATCCTGGAAATGAAGAAAATGGTCGATAGTGGCGAGTTTGCCGTTGGATTTGGAATGATGCCGGTTTCGGTTTCAGAAATAAAAAAGATCGCAGACGAAGGTTTAACTATGCCACCAAAAAGCACGTATATCGAACCTAAATTAAGAAGCGGACTTACCATTTACGAGTTTTAGGCAGGAATACTTTATTTGACTCTATTAATTATTATCTTGCAGTAGTTAACGAAGAACCTACTTAACCGAAGAAATAACGCATAATGAGTATTGCTGAAAATATTAAAAAATATACCGAAGAACTTCCTGATACCGTAGATCTTGTAGCGATAAGCAAAACCAAGCCCAATGAAGATATTATGGAGGCCTATGAAGTGGGACAGCGCATTTTTGGAGAAAATAAGATCCAGGAAATGACCGATAAATGGGAAGCTTTACCCAAAGATATCGAATGGCATATGGTTGGTCACGTACAAAGAAATAAGGTAAAATACATGGCGCCTTATGTTGGCCTGATTCATGCAGTTGATAGTCTAAAGCTTTTAAAAGAAGTGAATAAACAGGCAAAGAAACATGATCGAGTGATTAGATGTTTGCTTCAGATAAAAATTGCTGAAGAAGATTCCAAATTCGGTATTTCTGCCGGTGAAGCTGAAGAAATTTTACAATCTGCCGATTATAATGCATTCGAAAATCTAGCTGTTGTAGGTTTAATGGGAATGGCAACAAACACCGAGAATGATGATAAAGTTGCGGAAGAGTTTGATTACCTGCATTCGGTTTTTAAAGATTTCAGAGTAAAATATCCAGCGATTAAAGAGCTTTCGATGGGAATGAGTGGTGATTATAAGATCGCTGTAAAACATGGAAGCACCATGGTGAGAATAGGAAGTTCGATCTTTGGCGCTCGTAATTACAATTAAGAAAAAAGAAAGAAGAGTTTTTGTACGCAATTTTAGACATAGAAACTACCGGTGGTAAGTATAATGAGGAAGGAATAACCGAAATTGCTATTTACAAATTTGACGGGGAAAAGGTGGTAGATCAATTTATTAGTTTGATCAATCCAGAACGTCCTATACAACCTTTTGTGGTTGGTCTTACAGGAATTAATAACGAAATGTTGCGTAATGCGCCTAAATTTTATGAGGTTGCCAAACGAATCGTAGAGATCACAGAAGATTGTATTATTGTTGCCCATAATGCTAAATTTGATTACCGAATTTTAAGAACTGAATTTAAACGTCTTGGTTTTGAATTTCAGCGAAAATCTTTATGCACGGTAGAACTTTCTAAAAAGCTAATTCCAGATATGCCATCTTACAGTTTAGGAAAACTGGTAAGAGCTTTGGGAATTCCGTTAAGTGATAGACATCGTGCTAATGGTGATGCACAGGCTACGGTAAAACTGTTTAAAATGTTATTGGCAAAAGATACCAAAAAAGACATTTTAAAGGACAACGTTAGGCAGGAACCAAAACGACAATTGGACAGTAAACTGGTTTATATTCTGGATGACCTACCGGCCATAACCGGTATTTATTATTTGCACGACGAGGATGGCGAGATCATCTATATTGGGAAGAGCAAGAATATAAAAAAGCGTATCAATCAGCATTTTACCAACGATCATGCTAAGGCGAGGGAGATGCAAAAAGAAGTTTCCTCGGTTTCGTACGAATCTACGGGAAATGAGCTTATCGCTTTACTTAGGGAAAATCAGGAAATAAAAAATAATAAGCCTAAGTACAATAGAGCCCTAAAAAAACATATATTTACCCACGGTCTTTATCACTACACCGATAAAGAGGGATATATCAATTTTAAAATAAGCAAAGCCAGATCTACAAAAAACTGCATTACAACTTTTAGCAGTTTACGTTCAGCAAAAAACACGTTGAGTAAATGGATCGAAGAATATGAGCTTTGTGCAAGGATTTCTGGCGAGCATCCAGGCTCGGGTAGTTGTTTTAATTATACCATAAAAAGCTGCCACGGTGCCTGTCTTGGCGAAGAAAGTCCTGAAGATTATAATGCAAGAGTAATGCAACTTATAGAGAAATATTCGTATGCCAACCAAAATATGCTGGTAATAGACCGCGGTCGTGATGTGGACGAAAAAAGTGCATTATTAATTGAAGACGGAAATTTTAAAGGCGTAGGTTATTATAATCTAAATCATCAGATCAACAACTTAGATATTATAAAATCTATCATCACCCCTATGACGAATGATAGAGATGCCCAACATATCATCCAAAGCTACTTAAGACGTAATAAGAAGCTTAAAATCGTTCAATTTCAGTAAATGAATAAATTATTAGTACCGCTTTTGCTTGTTTTTAGCTTAAGCATTTTCGCTCAGGAAGAAGATCATCAATTCAACCAGCAAAACTTCAATGTTGGTAGCAGTAAAGTAACTAAAGAAGAACTTTACGCAAACACTTATTTGCCAGATACCACCGCTAATGCTTTTTATATTTTTGAAAGTGGTTATAGCGAGATCGAAGATGGTCGTGATTTTCATCTTTTCACCAATTACGAAGCTAAGATCAAGATCTTAAATAAAGATGGTTACGGGGAGGCCAATATCACTATTCCACTTTATAAAGGTGGCAATGTTCCAGAAAAGATCCATGATCTTAAAGCCACGACTTATTACTTAGATGGTTCCACAATTCGTTCCAGAGTTTTATCTGAAAGTAAAATATTTACTGAGGAAAAAGGCAAATATGAATACGTGAAATTCACTTTCCCAGATGTACAACCTGGTGCCGTTTTAGTGTATTCTTATCGTTTAGAATCACCATACATATTTAATTTTCACACCTGGTGGTTTCAGGAGGATATCCCCAAAGCATTTAGCCGCTACGAAACCGAAATTCCTGCAAATTACAATTATAATATCGTAAAAATGGGAGAACTGGAGTTAGACCAAAACGATGCTGACATTAAGAAAAACTGTTTTTACGGCGGGCAATCTCAAAATGCAGGTGACTGTATCACGACTATATACGCGATGAAGGAAATCCCAGCCTTTATCGAGGAAGATTATCTTACTTCCAAATACAACTATATTTCTCGGATAGAATACGAGTTAACACAAGTCACCATGTTAGATGGCTACGAGCGTAAGTATACCAAAGAATGGAAAGATGTAGATCGTGAGTTTAAAACAGATAAGGGAATAGGCAAACAGTTAAAAAAAGACCGACTGGTAAAAGAATTACTTCCTGAAGAAATAGCAAGCCAGGATAACGATCTTGAAAAGGCCAAGGCCATTTACAGCTTTGTTAGAGAAAATTACAAATGGAATGGAAATTATCGAATCTTTGATGATATGAATATCAAAGACCTTATCGAAGATCATACTGGTAATGTGTCTTCTGTAAACATTCTTCTTCATAACTTTTATAACAATGAAGGTTTTAAAGTATACCCGGTAATTAGTGCAACCCGAAATGCAGGATTCCCAAAGAAGATCATCCCGGTACTTTCAGATTTTAATTATTTGTTTGTGCTACTCGAAGTTGATGGGAAAGAATATAAGCTAGATGCTACAGACGAATTTGTAGAATTTGGGCAACTTCCTTTTCGTGCTCTTAACCAATACGGAAGAAAGCTGGACTTTGATACTGAAAGTAGCTGGATAGATATCACTCCTGAAGGCTTTTCTAAAATAGCATACCGCGACAGCCTTATAGTTAAAGAGGACGGTACCTCTATTTTGAAATCTAATCAAACATTTGGTGGTTATCATGCTTCTAGCGCCCGAAAAAAGATAAGAGAAGCTTCTGAAGACGAACAGATCTTAAAAGGTCTAAATGATATTCGAGACTCTTACGAGTTGATTAGCCTAGATTATGAGAACGAGAAAAATACCAGCGAAGAACTTATTGTAAATTACGAGATTAAAAACAGCTCTCAGAAAATTAATGACAGGATCTACCTTAATCCTTTTACATTCTTATTCTGGAAAGAAAATCCTTTTAAACTTGAAGAACGAAAATATCCTATCGATTTTGGTTTTAAAGATGTTTATAGCTCCAGTATTTTAGTTGAAACGCCAGAAAATTATGAGATTGTTGAACTTCCTGAACAGGAAATGTTCTCTTTACCAAATGGTGTAGCTAAAATTCAGTTTATTACTCAAAAGGCAGATGATCATCATCTTTACGTGCGCTTACGCGTTATATTTTCTGAAGCTATGTATAATTCTGGCTACTACCCATATTTAAAAGAATTTATGGATAAGCTGGTTAATCTTCAAAATCAATCTGTAATTGTATTAAAAGAAAAAATAGATAACTTAGCGGAAAATTAAGAAGGATTGAAAACAAAAGATGACAGACCCCAGTGGAAAAAGCGGCTTTACGACATTATTTACGAAGCCGATACTCCCATGGGAAAGTTATTTGACATCGTTCTTCTTGTTCTTATCGTAATTAGTGTTATACTGGTGATGCTAGAAAGTATCACTCATCTTCATGTAGAATATTACTGGGAATTTTTTATTGCTGAATGGATAATCACTATCTTTTTTACGATCGAATACATTGCCAGAATTTTAGTTATAAAACGACCTAAAAGCTATATTTTTAGTTTTTACGGCATCGTAGATCTTCTCTCTACCCTACCAAGTTATCTTGGATTCTTTATGGGAGGTAAAAACCTGTTCTTCGCTATTAGAGCACTTAGATTATTGAGAGTTTTTAGGGTTTTAAAGATCACTCGTTATGTGGGTGAATCTAATAAATTGGCGATTGCCCTTAAAAATAGTAAAGCTAAGATCCTGGTATTTCTTTTTGCTGTTTTTATCATATGTATCATTACAGGTACACTTATGCATCTCATCGAAGGTGAAGCCGGAGGTTTCGATAATATTCCTATTAGTATTTACTGGTGTATTGTAACGCTTACCACTGTAGGTTTTGGAGACATTGCACCAATTACTCCGCTTGGTCGCTTATTGGCATCACTATTAATGATCGTAGGATACGGAATTATCGCCGTTCCAACAGGAATAGTAGGAGCAGAATATAGTAGAGCTACAGACGAAAGTTTGGCAAACAATACCCAGGTTTGCCCTCATTGTAATGAAGGAAAACATTTAGACGATGCCGAATTTTGCCATAACTGCGGAAATAAACTAAATGAATAACAAAGTACTTATAAGTGTTGTTGGACCTACTGCCATTGGTAAAACAGCATTAGGAATCCATATCGCCAATCATTTTGATACTGAAATAATTTCAGCAGATTCTCGCCAGTTCTATAAAGAAATGTGCATTGGTACTGCCGTTCCTTCGCCTGAAGAATTAGCGACTGCAAAACATCATTTCATTCAGCATATATCGATAGAAGATCAATATTCGGTTGGTGATTTCGAGAAAGAGGCTATGGCCAAAATCCATGAGCTCTTCCAGAATCACAATGTTCTCGTTATGGTTGGCGGCAGCGGATTATATGTAAAAAGTATTACTGAAGGCCTAGACGATTTTCCTGAAATTAAACCTGAAATTCGACAAAATCTGAATGAATTACTGGAAAAAGATGGCCTACAAAATCTACAAGAGAAACTAAAGAATCTGGATCCTGAATATTTCTCGAAAGCAGATATAGAAAACCCTCACCGAGTGATTAGAGCACTCGAAATCTGTTTGGGAACCGGTAAAACATATTCTTCCTTTTTAAATCAGAAAAAAAATAAGCGGAATTTCAACATTATCGAAATAGGTCTTACGGCAGATCGACAAGTTATTTACGATCGTATTAATTTAAGAGTAGACTTGATGATGCAGGCTGACTTATTAGAAGAAGCCAAAAAACTTTATCCTAAAAAGCACTTAAACGCACTTAATACGGTAGGTTATAAAGAACTTTTCAGCTATTTAGATCACGAAATTGATCTGGATTTCGCTGTTTCAGAGATTAAAAAAAATACCCGCCGTTTTGCCAAAAGACAGCTTACGTGGTTCAGGAAAAATCAAAATATTCATTGGTTTGATTTCAAAACCAAACCTAAAAAGATAAATAAGTTTATTTCAGAAGAGATCAACAACCAAAATTAAATAGGGATTGAACTTATCCAAAATCAGTAAAGGTTATGGAATATCCTGCCCTCTGTAGAGCAGCATATTCCTTCCTTTGAAACTGAAAATTGCTATTTGTTGTTGTTTTTGCTTAAGCTTTTTCTTCTTCCTTGTTTTTCACAACAAGTCTAAATCCTTCACCGTGGATATTTAAAATCTCCACATTTTCATCCTTTTTAAGATACTTACGTAATTTGGCGATATAAACATCCATACTTCTAGAGGTAAAATAGTTATCATCTCTCCAAATTTTGGTTAGAGCTAACTCTCTAGGCATTAGATCATTTTCATGCAGCGCTAATAAACGTAATAATTCGTTTTCTTTAGGAGAAAGCTTTTGTGGTTCCTCTTCTCCAAAAGTTAAGAATCTAAGTTTAGAATTTAGGTGGAAATCACCAATTTCGAATTCAAATTGCTTACTATCGGCAACACTATCTGTAGCTTTACGCTGCATGATGGCCTTAATTTTCATAAGCAATACTTCACTATCAAAAGGCTTATTTAGGTAATCATCTGCCCCTACTTTATAACCTTTTAATACATCTTCTTTCATTGCCTTAGCCGTTAAGAAGATAATTGGAATTTCTTCATTCTTTTCGCGAATTTCTTTCGCTAAAGTAAATCCATCTTTGTAAGGCATCATCACATCAAGAATACAAAGATCGAAATCATCTTTTTTGAATTTTTCAAATCCTTCCATTCCGTTTTTGGCGTGAGTTACCTCGTAATCATTCATCGCAAGGTAATCCTTAAGAACCGTTCCAAAGTTTGGATCGTCTTCTACTAGTAAAATTTTCTTGTTTTCAGTTTCCATATATTAAGATATTAGTGGTAATTTAATTATAAAGGTACTTCCTTTTCCTTTCTCACTGTTAACGGTGATCTGCCCATGATGATCATCTAAGATCTGCTTTACGTAAGCTAATCCTAAACCATGACCTTTTACATTATGAATATCACCGGTATGTTCTCTATAAAATTTTTCAAATATTTTTTTCTGAACGCCTCTGCTCATTCCTGCGCCCTGATCTCGAATTTTCACGATAATGTAATGCTTAACATTTTCAGTATAAATATCGATTCTAGGCTCTTCTTCACTGTATTTTATAGCGTTATCCAGAATATTCACGATAACATTTGTAAAATGATCTTCGTTCGCTAAGATTGAAGATTTTAAAGCTCCAAAATGAGTCTGAATGTAACCTGCCCGGTCTTCAACGATCAATTCTACATGCGTAATCGCATCTAAAATAATGTCATGCAATTGCAGGCGTTCTTTCTTTAAATCGAGTTCGTTTTTCTCTAATTTCGATATTCTTAGCACATTTTCTACCTGCGCGTGCATTCTTTTATTTTCATCTCTAATCATCTGTAGATACCTAAGCACTTTAGATTGATCTGAAATGATCTTTGGATTCTTGATCGAGTCCAAAGCAAGATTTATAGTCGCAATTGGAGTCTTAAACTCGTGCGTCATATTATTAATAAAATCGGTCTTTATCTGCGAGATTTGACGCTGTCTTATTAACTGAGATAAGGCACTAGAATACGCAATTACAATAATTAACGTAAAAACGATAGACAATACGGCCATTAATGTAACCGAAGATAATACTACGCCTTTTTTGCCTTTAAAATTCACCAGTAGCTGGTAATTGCTGTTCCCTGCTCGATCCACAAAAAGTGGAACGCCGTAAGTGGAAGGGTGAGAAACATCAAAATCATCAGAATGTATTCCTGTTTCTATTGAATTTTCCACCGAGTTGCTATATACCGCATACTCAAACTTGGTATCAAGATCACGACTTGCTAATTCTCTTTTTAGCAAATTTTCTATGGTCTTTTCTGAAACTCGTTTTCTTAAAGGTTGTCTTGCAGCCGCTTCAGAAATTACATCTCGTAAAATTTCTTTTTCGTAATCTTCTAAACGCATTACCCTTTCCATGATATCTGAAGCAGACTGGGCAGAACCCGAATCTTCTCCTCTATCTTTTACAATTTGGGTAACCTTACGGTTAATCAGTTTTTTGATCTGAATGCTATCGCTTTGCTGTTCGGCTCCAAGAAAGTCTGATGAAATTTTATAATCTGCCTCCTGTATCGTTCCAAAATTAAAAACGTCTTCATTCTTAAACTCGTCCCTGGTGGCGATCAAATATTCGGTTAAAGTAATTCGATCGATCTTTTGTTCAGAGTTTTGTAATTGAGATTCGTATTCAAAAATATATCGTTCAAATTCACTATTCTGAATTTGTTCAGAAACCTCAATCAATACCTGTTTAGCGTTATAAGAAAACTGCTCCTCCCTGTCTTCAACTGTGCTCTTAATCCAGTAGCCCTGTACGAAAATAATTCCAATAAGGGACAAACTCATTAAGACAACGAGTAGTACAAACAACTTCTTATTCATGCTCCCAAAAGTAATATTTTAACATTTAGAGCATAACCGGTTTAACCAAATGTTAACAGAGAAATTAGGAATTTTTAGCCGACTTTAAGATAATCTCGTTTAAATGTACAACCTGTCTCTTAGAATCTTCAATTTCTTCATTTTTTATGACGAAATCTGCAAGTTTTATCTTCTTTTTATCGCTCCACTGGTTATTTATTCGAGCCTCGATTTGCTCTCGAGTAGTATCATCGCGTTTTAACACTCGTTCAATTCGTGTCTCTTTAGGTGCTGTTACCAAAATACTAAAATCAAAATTCTTGTGAGATCCCTTTTCAAATAAGATCGCTGCCTCGTAAATAATATAAGCTGAAGATTGATTAGATAGCCAATTTTTAAAATGATCTGCAACTGCGGGATGAATTATGGAATTCAGTTTCTCTAGCAGTTCTTTATCATTAAACACTTTTGAAGCGATAAAAGGTCTATTTGGCTTGCCATCTTTATAAGATTCTCCTCCTAATAATTCAACAATCTTTTTGCGAATTTTAGCTGATGTTTCCATCAATTCTTTACCAGCTTCATCTGCAATATACACCGGTACTCCTATCTCTTTAAACATTTTAGAAATAGTTGTCTTCCCGCTGCCAATACCTCCGGTAAGTCCTACTTTCAGCATTTAGATTATCGTTTTATAATGAATTGTATTTTACGCTCGTTCAATCGAACATTATTTACAAATCTCGGTTTTTCGCTAACCTGCGCCAGCATATAGTCTACACCTTCCTGAATTTCATTAAAATCACAAACCACTTTAAACTGATCTGCTTTTACAAATTCGTAATTCTTTAAATTCACCTGAAAATAAAGCATTACTTTCTTAGGAAAAATAGTAAGATTCGTTCCTCTGGGCAAATTGATCACCTCTACCGGGATTTCAACATTTCCCTCAGTAAACTTGGCGACTTTCTGGCTATAATCTACAGTATTACGGTAAAAGTTTAACATCCCCAAATTAGCCGTATCGATAGCTACTGTTCCAGATATATCTTTACTTATATTGCTAGCGCTTATCATAGTCGTCGAAATACTGCTTAGTGTATCAATTATATTTTCCGGGCCGCTAACAGTAACGCTATCTGGTTGTAATTCTACCTGATTTACTGCTGAAAAACCTACATCGTAATTCAAACTTGTTTTGGGTGAAATAAGCACTCTTTTTTCTTTTCGAGGCTGAAAATCGATAACTAGCGAGTCTTTTAAAAAATTGGTCTTATCGAAATCTATATTCAATTGATTTTCTATCGAATTTCGATTATCCTGAATATGGTACACCAATTGCAAACCAACTTCTTCAGTATTACTTAGATCGATCGTTAATTCTGGCTTAAAAAATCGGTATTTCCAGATCAACAAAAATCCTTTAGCATCAAGATTGAATCGTACTGTTTTTGGAGTATCCTGTAAACTTTTATCCAATGGCGTATTTACATAAGTAAGAGGAATTTCTACAGTACGATTATACTCTTTAGAGAGCTGCACTAAAACCCAGATTATGGCAGAAAATATTAGAAAAAAACCAAATACCTGTACGTTGGCCTTTTTAATTTTCTTACCTCCTATGTTACCGTAACTACGCATCTTTAAAAAATAATCCCGGATAAGCTTCTTCCGGATTCGCTTTAATAATTAACATCGACCAAGAGGATCTTAAAAACCCATAACCGTAACCAAAAAACTGAATTACCGTCGCCAGGATCGCTAAAAAACCTATCTTAAAACTCCTCGTTTTTAAGATTGCAAGGAAAAACAAAACCGTAAAATACAAAACATATAATCCAAGCATCCACCAAATTCCTAAACGAATAGCCAGCACAGAAATTACAAATCCAACAATAAAGATCGAAGGAAACCAATAGGTGATCTTCGCGCTACCTTTATGCCACTTATTTAGAATAGGACGGGTAAGCCCAAATTTATGAACCTGATTATAAAATTTCTCCCAATCAATCCTTCTTTTATGAAAAACTACTGCTTTGGGAATTAAACAGGTCTTAAAATTCTGCTTTTCCAAACGCAAGGAAAGATCTGGATCTTCACCGGGATGTATACTTCCAAAACCTTCTGTAGCCAGAAAAGCTTCTTTAGAAAGTCCCATATTAAAACTACGTGGCTGAAATTTATTAACTGCTTTTTTCCCTCCTCTAATTCCGCCGGTAGTTAAAAAAGAAGTCATACTAAAATCGATCGCTTTTTGAATATCACTAAATGTTTTATGAGCACCATCTGGCCCACCAAAACAATCACAATAATTTTCGTTTAAGCCTATATCTACCTGCTGAAGATAATCTACAGGAAGAATCACATCGCTATCTAAAATTAGAAAATAATTTCCTTTAGCACGCTGCATCCCAAAATTTCGAGATTTTCCGGGCCCCGAATTATCTTTAAAATAATAGCTAATATCCAGGTGGTCTTTAAACTCTTTTATAACTTCTTCTGAAGTTCGGCTAGAGCCATCTTCCACAATTACGACCTCAAAACCTCTATCGAATTTTAAAGCCGCCATACTTTGTAAGAGTTCCCGAGTCTCTTCAGGACGATTATATACAGGTACAATAAAGGAATATTCTCTATTCATTTTAAGAAAATAACAGCAAGACTTTAACTGAAGTGAATTTAAAAAAGAAAAACTGAATTTACCTTAAATTAAGTTAAGCTTAACGATCTGCAAGCCACTCTTTTTAAGAAGGTAAATTCAGTTTTAAAGTTCAGCAAAAATTATTTTTCGCTTTCCTTTTCAACAAAAGCTTCCATAACTTCCTGGCTAACGCCTACGTTAGAGAAACCTCCGTCGTGATATAAATTTTGTAAAGTAACTTTCTTAGTAAGATCAGAGAAAAGTGTGATCGTATAATCTGCACAATCCTGAGCTGTTGCATTTCCTAGAGGAGACATTTTATCTGCATAAGCGATAAATCCATCAAACCCTTTTACACCCTGCCCTGCAGTAGTTGGTGTTGGAGATTGAGAGATGGTATTCACTCTTACTTTTTTGTCTTTCCCAAAGAAATAACCAAAACTACGAGCTATACTTTCTAAATATGCTTTATTATCGGCCATGTCGTTGTAATCTGGGAATACACGTTGTGCGGCCATATATGAAAGCGCAACAATACTTCCCCACTCGCTCATCGCATCTTTTTGGTAAAGTACCTGCATGGTTTTATGGAAAGAAACAGCAGAAACATCCCATCCTTTTGCTGTCCAATCATAATTTTGATCGGTATAATGTTTTCCTTTTCTTACATTAACAGACATCCCGATAGAATGAAGTACAAAATCGATCTTGCCTCCAAGGATTTCTGTAGCTTTATCTACAAGATTTTCTAAATCTTCAACTTTTGTAGCATCTGCAGGAACAATTTCAGCACCAATTTGCTCGGCTAAAGTTTTAATACTTCCCATTCTCATGGCGATCGGAGCGTTGGTAAGCACGATTTCAGCACCTTCTTCGTGTGCTTTCACAGCGGTTTTCCATGCAATAGAATTCTCGTCTAATGCCCCGAAAATGATTCCTTTTTTTCCTTTTAAAAGGTTATATGACATGTCGAAATTTGTTTTTAGATTCTTTTCAGCTGGTAAAGATAGTAAAATTCACTACAGCCGTAGATTTTTTAAAATCTATTAATTTTCCAGTAAAGATACAGCGTGCGCTCTGGCAGATTCACTTATTGTATTTCCGCCAAGCATCATCGCCAACTCGTCGATACGTTCTTCCTGCGCTAATTGTTTGATCTTGGTACTGGTAACTTCACCGGTATCTTCCTTAAATATCTTAAAATGAGCACTTCCCTTACCAGCGATCTGCGGTAAGTGAGTAATAGCAAGTACCTGCATACTATGGCCCATTTTCTGTAAAATTTCACCCATTTTTTGTGCAATATCACCAGAAACTCCGGTATCAATCTCATCAAAAATAATGGTCGGCAAGTTACTTTGTGCTGCTAGAATACTCTTTACAGCCAGCATTATTCGGGACAACTCTCCACCAGAAGCAGCTTTTCTAATTTCTTTAAAGCTTCCGCCCTTATTGGCGGCTAGATACCAACCCAATGTATCGTTTCCGTTGGCAAAAAACTTATCACCTTGTTCTAAACTGATCTTTAATCGCGCATTAGGCATTCCTAATCCGCTTAAGATTCCTTCGGTTTCTTTTACAAAAGATGGAATGATCTTCTCACGACGATCGTGTAATTTTTTGGCGATATTGGATAATTTACCCTGCTGTTTTTTTATTGCTGAAGCTATTTCAGCTAAAGCCTCATCTGCATTTTCACTAACAGCTACCTGCTTTCTAAGATCTTCTGCAATATTTAATAGATCCTGGACCTCCAAAACATTATGTTTTTTCTGAAGATTATAGATTTGCTGAAGCTGATCGTTAGTTTTTTCAAGTTCTAAAGGATCGGCTTCCGTATTTTCTAGCGCCGCTTCCAATTCAGCATTAATATCATCCAACTCGATAATCACACTTTGAACGCGCTCGTGCAGACTTTCATAATTAGCCGAAAATCGTGAAATTTTAGACAAATTATTACGAACTTCTTTTAAAGTACCTAAACTTCCTATTTCTTCCTGAGAAATAAAATTAATAGCCGAATTTAATTGCTCGGTTAATTCTTCAACATTATTTAATTCTTCGTATCGCGATTCAAGCTCCTCCAACATTCCTGGTTGCAATTTTGCTTCGTCTAATTCATTCAGCAAAAAAACATTGTAATCGTATTCTTTTGTGGCTTGGGATTGCTCTTCCCTTAAAACTTCTTCTCTTTTTTGCAAGAATCTAAGTTCCTTTAAGGCTTCACGATATTCTAAATTTAGCGCTTCATTATCTGCAATGGTATCAATCACCTGAAATTGATAATCGTTATTTCCTAAACTCAAGGTTTCATGCTGACTATGGATATCGATCAAATAATTCCCTAAATTATTTAAACTAGATAAAGTAACCGGTGTATCATTTACAAATGCTCGGGATTTCCCTGATGCTAAAATTTCCCTTCTAATAATAGTTTTTGGTTCGTAATCAAGATCTTCTTTATCGAAAAAATTGGTCAAGCCATAATTAGAAATATCAAAAACACCCTCAATAACACACTTTTTCGCAGCATCTTTGATTGAACTATAGTCGGCTCGATTTCCCAAAAGTAAACCTAAAGCACCAAGCATAATAGATTTACCAGCCCCGGTTTCTCCAGTGATAATGGTAAAACCAGGTTTTAAACTCATGTTGATATCTTCAATCAACGCGTAATTTTTAATAGATAAAGATGTAAGCAATTTTTCTTAGAATTTAAGGCTAAATATAAGGGAGAAATTGGCGCAAATCAACTACCAGAAAAAAGATTTACAATTACTGGATCTGTCGCCACTGGCGCGCATAACTAGGCGCCATACTATTCAGTTTTTGCACTAAACCACGTTCACCAACATCTGGACCACCGGTAAAAATATTAATGATCTCGCCAGACTTTGCGTCAAAAAACACTCTTAATAATAACGAATTTCGGCGTACAGAGTTCATTTCTCGTAGTTCTTCAAGTGCTGCAGCGATCGATTGCTTTCCTTCAGCAATATCACCGTGCATCACATCCAGACCTTCACGATGATACGTGTAAAGCGCATCACGATATCCTTGAAATGAATTAGAAAGAAGATCTGCGTTAAGTCTAAATCTTGATCTTGTATTCCCACTAGGCTGCCAACCGGCGTTATTACTTTGTTGGGCGACTGTGACAATTTGTTTAGCTTCTTCGAAGAAAGGCGTTCCTCCATTTTGCTGAAACGAATCGGCATCTAATCCTAAAATGGTGTACACGTAAAAACTTACAACTGAAACTAAATTAGAACTAAAAGTATTTTGATTATAATTTAAAGGCTGATATTCCCTGTAAGAGAAGTTGAAATCGTCGTCATTGTAATTTAAAACAGGCGTTACCATATCAGATCCAAAAACCGGTCTCGAAGATTGCACCTGGATACTTGCCGCGAAGTTCTCGCCATCTAGTTCACTAACGGTAATAAAAATACTGCAGTTAATACGTTGCTCTGGGGGTAATTCTCTACCTGTCCAACTTGTGCTATTAATGAATTCCTGAAGCGAATTCTTTAGAGTTTTAAAAACACTAAGATTAGTCTGCCCGGTTTGTTCAGCATTAATTTGAACATCGCAATTAAGCTCCTGTGCTTGTAGTTTGAAGCAAAAAAGTACAAGTAATATTGCGATTATTCTATTCATTGAAGAGTTCGATTATTTCGTTAAGGATGTCTACCGCAACTTCAGATTTTGGTTTTAAACCAAAAGTTTTTACTTCATCCTGAAAAACAAAACTTACTTTGTTAGTATCATTCTTAAATCCTGCTCCTTTATCCTGAAGCGAATTAAGTACAACAAAATCTAGATTCTTTTTTAGAAGCTTTGCTTTTGCATTTTCCAGCTCATTATTAGTTTCTAAAGCAAAACCAATTAATTTTTGATGCTGCTTACGCTCTCCTAAAGAACGCAAAATATCCTGAGTTTTGGTAAGCCGTATTGTTAAAGTCTCATCGGCTTTTTTAATTTTTTGGTCGGCTACACTTTCTGGCTTATAATCTGCTACCGCTGCGGCAGCGATCACAACATCTGCTGCTTCAAAGTTTGCCATGGCGGCATCATACATGTCCTGCGTGCTCACCACCTTGACTAGATCGATATGATCTTCAGCAATTTGCAAATGAGTGGGACCAGATATTAAAGTAACCTCAGCGCCAAGATCTGCGGCTGCTTTGGCAATCTCGTATCCCATTTTACCACTACTGTGATTACCAATAAAACGTACAGGATCTATGGCCTCGTAAGTTGGCCCCGCAGTGATCATGACTCGCTTTCCTTTTAGGGGTAAAGAAGCAGATAAATGATCTTCTAAAAACTGAAATATCTCTTCAGTCTCGGCCATTCTGCCTTCACCACTTAAACCACTGGCAAGTTCTCCTGTGCCGGCAGGGATCATAAAATTTCCGTAGTTTTTTAAAGTTTCAAAGCTATTTTTAGTGGAAGGATGTTTATACATATCCAAATCCATTGCCGGTGCAAAGAAAACCGGGCATTTAGCCGAAACATAAGTAGCCAGTAAAAAGTTATCACTATTACCGGTTGCCATTTTAGAAAGTGTATTGGCCGTTGCCGGGGCTATAAGCATAAGATCTGCCCATAAGCCAAGTTCTACATGATTGTTCCAAACTTCATCTTCGTCTTCAGTAAAAGAAGAATATACTTCGTTTTTGGACAGGGTAGAAAGAGTAAGCGGAGTAATAAAATCTTTTGCAGCCGGCGTCATCACCACACGGACTTCGGCGCCGGCCTTAATGAAAAGTCGGACTAACGAGGCGGTTTTATAGGCAGCAATACCGCCGGTAATACCCAAAAGTATTTTTTTGCCTCGTAGTACAGACATATGCTATAGATCTATTAAAATCTTTTTAGATTGAATCTTCAGATTCTTTGGTATTACGATAATATATCTTATCGCTTAACCACTCTTCTACTGCTAACGCATGTGGTTTAGGAAGTCTTTCGTAAAACTTAGAAACTTCGATTTGCTCCTTGTTTTCAAAGATTTCGTCTAAACTGTCGTTATAAGTAGCAAACTCGTCTAGCTTTTCAAGTAACTCTTTTTTGATCTCGGTATTGATCTGGTTAGCTCTTTTAGCGATAATTGAAATTGCCTCATAAATATTATCTGTAGGCGCATCAATTTGATTCTTGTCGAGCGTAGTCGTGTTTACCGCTGCTTCAGTTTTTTTAATATCCATTTTCCTTAAACTAATTAAAAGTTTTCAACCTTGCTTGTATATCCTGGTATGCTTCGTTTACATTGGCGATGTATTCACCTTCTGGGTAACTTTTCTTGTACGCCTGGTAATACTCCTCTGCTTCCTGTAAACGCTCTTGCATTAAATTCCTGTAACTGTTTATTGCATAAGAATAAGCTGCATCAAATCTTAGGTAAAACGCTTCTTCGCGATATGGCGTACCTGGATAATCTGCTATAAAATTATTGAAAGATGTAATTGCCGCAGTAAAGTTTCCTTCACGGTAATTCCCTCCAATTCTCCAATATTGTTTTGCAATTTCAAATGCTTTTTTCTCTAATTTTAATCGAAGCTCGGTCGCCATTAAGTTGGCTTCCTCTGCATATTCTCCTTCAGGATATCTGTTAAGATAACTTTGTAAAGCTTCGATCGCTTTATTGGTATCTGTTTGATCCAGATCGTAACGAGGAGATTCTTCAAAATAACTTTTAGCCGATTTAAAAGAAGCTTCCTCTACTTTATCACTGTTAGGATATGATTGTACAAATCTTTCGAATTCGAAACTAGACAAATAATAATCACCCACCTGATAGTAAGAATCTGCAAAAAGATAACTTAATTTTTCTCCTTGAGGCTTCCCACGATACTGTGGTAAAATTTGTTCGAAAAGCCGAATCGCTTTTCTAAATTTTCGATTACTATCTTCGGCTTTGGCTTCGTTATAAAGGTTTTCTGCAAAGGTGTATTTCTCACCTGCATTTTCACTTTTTAACATCTTTTGGTAGTCCCCACAGGACTGTAGTACAAAAAGTAAACCTAATAAAAGTAATCCTTTTTTCATCATTTGTAAAAACATCTTGCAAAAGTACAGTTTTTGGAATTATAAAAAAAACTTTCCGCTCGTACAAGAATAACAGCAAAAGCCTTTATTTATTATACCTAAGCGATGTTTATTTTTTCTGCGGAAAAAATTTATTCTCGCTAAAACTAAAAAAAGCTGCCCAAAAGCAGCTTTTACTAATCAAAATTATAAATTCTGAAGCTACTTTTTAAACAACTTCAGTCTGAAATTTATTTACAAAATCTCCAATTTTAGCTTGTAATCCTTCCGAAGCATTAACTAATGGAAGTCTCACATTCTTAGAACAGATTCCTTTTTTCTCTAATAAAGATTTAATTCCTACCGGATTTCCCTCAGCAAAAATAAGGTCTATAGAAGGTGCTATTCTATAATGTAATTGATAAGCTTCTTTGGCATTACCTTCTAATCCCAATTTCACCATTTGTGAAAATTCTGCCGGAAATCCCTGTCCAATTACAGAAATTACTCCAGCTCCACCAGCAAGCGTCATTGGTAAAGTGATCATATCATCTCCAGAGATCACCTTAAAATCTTTAGGTACAAGGCTAATTAATTTCATGGCCTGCACAATATCTCCTGCGGCTTCTTTTACTCCAATTACATTATCACATTCTTTCGCAATCCTGGCAATTGTTTCTGGCAAAATATTAGAACTTGTTCTACCCGGCACATTGTATAAAATAATAGGAAGCGGTGAAGCTTCTGCTACCAGTTTAAAATGCTGAAAGATCCCTTCCTGAGATGGTTTATTATAGTAAGGAGAAACCGATAATACTGCCTGAAAAGCTGAAAGATCTGTAGTTTTTAACTGCTCTACAACAGCCATAGTATTATTACCTCCTATTCCTAAAACCAAAGGAAGACGATTACTGTTTGTCTTTACGATACAATCGATCACCTGCTCCTTCTCCTGTTTATTAAGCGTAGAATATTCTCCTGTAGTTCCTAAAACCACAAGATAATTGATACCATTAGCAATCTGGTCTTCTACCAATCGCTCTAAAGCTTCAAAATCTATGCTTAGATCATTTTTAAACGGAGTTACCAAAGCTACTCCCGTGCCTACAAACGCGCTCATTTATCGTATTTGTTTTAGTATTTTTAAGTATTTCAAGATTTCCTGTTGGTACAATGCAACATCTTCTGTCTCGACCGTAAGATCTGCAAATGGACTTTCTTTTTTATGATCGATCTTTAAAGCTGATTTTACACATTTATAGACCAGATTTTTTAGTTTGTTATCGTTTTTAGAAAAAGAGATAAAAACATCGAATTTCGACTTAAGAAAATCCTTTACATCTTCATTTTGGATATTTCCGCCCGCTTTTATTTCTGAAGGGGCAAAGAAAATCGCTCGTTCATCTTCTACAGAAGCTGGTTTTGCAGTACAAACAAGAACTTTAAAATCGCTTTTCGCAATTTTTAACTGCTGCTGAAGTTGTAAAAGTAGCTTTACCTCTTCGAAAGCTTCAGCGGTAGTTACCAAGCCCACTTTCGTGATAAATTTCTCATTTTTTTCAGCGATAACTTCCGAATTTTGTTTCGAAAGCTTCTTTTCAGCTAAAAAATATTTAAAATTCTTAAACACTGCGGTGATATTGGCCAGCAAATGTAAATAATTTCTCATAAAATTTTCCTAGCGAGAAGCCTTCAATCTTAAGCTGAGTTTTCATATTTAACAGGTTTGTTTTTTTTGTTACAATAATTACACAATATTGGCTTTACTTTAATTTCTTCTGAAGAAATAGCGCCTACGTTTGTAATCTACGTACCTTTGCAAAGCAATTAAGTTACTATGAAAAAAGTTATTAAACAGATTCCCCTCATCTTTTGCTTTTTAAGTCTTATTTCCTGCAAATTTGATTCAGAAGTTTCCCAAAAAACTATTGAAGGCAAAGAAATCCCAATAGACAGTACAATTACTGGCGATCCTGAAATTGAAGAATTTATCACTCCTTTTAAAGAGCACCTAAACAAAACATTGGATAGCACTTTGGCCTACAATCCAAGCGTTTTAAGCAAAGGCGAAAAAGGTATGAATACCGGCATTGGTAATTTAATGGCCGATATTGTGATGGAACAGGCTAATCCTGTTTTTAAAAGTCGCACCGGAAATTCTATAGATTTTGTATTGCTTAATTACGGCGGAATTAGAGCCGAATTAAACAAAGGCGCAATTACCACTCGCGATGCTTACAACATGATGCCTTTTGAAAATCAAATCGTGGTGACTGAATTAAGCGGAGAAAAAGTGATGGAACTGCTTACTTATCTTGAAAAAGGAAAATCGGCACACCCGGTTAGTGGCATCAACATAAAAATGGATAAAGATTTTAAAGTAACCAGCGCCAACATTAACGGAAAATCGATAAATCCAGAGCAAAATTATTTTGTAGCTACATCAGATTATTTGCAGCAAGGCGGCGATAGCATGTACTTTTTTAGTGATCCGGTTAATTTATATGATATCGATTATAAACTTAGAAATGCGATTATCGATTATTTCCATAAGATCGATACGATAAAAGCAAAACAAGACGACAGATTTATTAAAGAATAGCTTAGCCTTATTGAGGATTACAAGCAAACTCTTAACCTGAATTGGTTCCCCATGAAAAGAAGAAATTTTATTCAGCAAACATCAGCAGCTTCAGCATTTGTAGGATTAGGCGGATTATCTTCGCTTAGTTTTTCTGAAGCTCCTAAACATATTACCATTTTGCACACCAACGATGTGCACAGCCATATTGAAGCTTTTGGCCCAGATCATCACCGTAATCCAAATATGGGCGGCGTTGCCAAAAGAGCCGTACTTATAGAAAAGATTAGAAAAGAAAATCCTAACACGCTTTTGTTAGATGCTGGAGATATTTTTCAGGGTACACCTTATTTTAATTTTTACGGCGGCGAATTAGAATTCAAATTAATGAGCAAACTAAAGTATGATGCTTCAACTTTAGGAAATCATGATTTTGATAACGGAATTGATGGTTTGTACGCACAACTTCCTCATGCCGACTTCGATTTTTTAATCTCGAATTACGATTTCAGCAATACCATTATGGACGGCCACACCAAGCCCTACAAAGTTTTTACGAAAAACGGAGTTAGAATTGGGGTTTTTGGCGTTGGGATTGAACTAAAAGGTTTGGTAAACGACAAACTTTATAAGGAAACAAAATATCTTGATCCTATCGAAATGGCGACAGATATGAGCAACACCTTAAAAAACGAAGAAAACTGCGATCTTGTAATTTGTCTTTCTCATTTAGGGTATAAATACGACAGCGAAAAAGTAGATGATCATAAATTAGCCTCAAAAACCGAGAATATCGACCTTATTATTGGTGGCCACACGCATACTTTTTTAGATGAGCCATCAATCGTAAAAAACAAAGCCGATAAAAATGTGATGATTAACCAGGTTGGTTGCTACGGACTTTACCTTGGCCGAGTTGATTTTCACTTAAACGGAAGCAAAGCTATTGCCGGTAATGGTAAAAGTGTAGAAATATAAAAAAACAGGCATGTATTTTGTGCTCGTTTTTTAATCAATCAAAAAGCGAACATGAAACATCATCACTACTTTCTATTTTTTCTGTTCCTTGTCGTAATACCGCAACAAATCTTCTCCCAAAATATCGAGCCGGTTTTAGGTTTAGACGGAAGCATTTTTATTCAGGTAGACCGCATCATTATTAATACAGAAGGAAAAATCGCTTATCTGGATCTTATTGAAGATATTCCCGTTGGTCTAAGCCTAGAACAAGAACCTGTATTTATTCTTGAAGAAAAACGAAGTTATCTTCAGCTTCAGCAAAATTTGCCCAAAAGCCTTTGGAATGATTTTCAATTAAACTTTAATAACGAGATCAGTTATTTTAACGGTTATTCGGTCGATTATAATCTTCAAAATCTCATTAATAAAATAGGAAATATTCAGATTGAATACAATTTAAAAGATAAGATCGATAAAATTGGAAAATATGCGATTTCTTATGGTTTTCATGGAAAAATTGAGAAAGTAGGAAACTTAAAAATTGACTACAACTTCAGAAATTTTATAGATAAAATCGGAAATAAGAGGATCTACTACAATTTTAAAAATCAAATCAATAAGATTGGCAACACCAAAATTGCATACGATTTAAAGGGCAGAATCGATAAAATAGGCTCTAAAAATATCGAATATAGCCTTAATAATCGCGTAGAAGAAATTGGCGATTTAAATATTGAATACGACGCTATGGGAAGAATCTCTAAGATTGGCGATCGATATTTTCGTAGCTCATATCACTCCAAATAACTTAATTCCAGTTTTAAAATTTGATTTAAAAACCATCTAATTTTGAGAATATCTTAGACATCGATTTTTGATCGATGGCATTCATATCAATCAGCTTTAGCGATTTTAACATCTCAGCAGAATTGGTTTTGTATTTTTTAAAATGCGGAGTTTCTAAATGAGACTTATAAGCTGTTTCATTTTTATAAATTTCTAAAATCTGAATGATCTCTGGACGTTCCTGTTGAAACATAGGGTAAATTGCAATTACTCCATCCTCCAAACGCACTGAAGCTTCAGCCTCTTCCTGTAGTAAATCAAGATAGTCTTGCTGAAAATCCAAATCAATCTCAATCTCGGCAATTCTGATGATAAGCTTGTCTGAATCGATCGTTGTATTTTTATTCTTCTTTCCGCAGTTAAAAAGAACGAAGAACAAAAGAAAAAAGAATACTCGTGATATGATGGTCGTTTTATTTCTCATGATATTTTATATCGAAATACAAACATAAAAAAACCGCATAATTCTGGAGAATTATACGGTTTTGAGTTATCAATAAAGTGAACGATATGGTACAGAACTCGAACCAATTAATAGATGATTTAAAGCTTTTAGCTGATATACTGGCTGCTTAAAAAAATTCAAATCACTTATTTATCAATGGTTAAAGAGGTCGTTTTGGGGCAATTGCATCTTTATTGCCCCTTTAGAGGTGATTTTGCCCCTTTATTGCCCCTTTGGAGAATATAGTAGGTTCCCTTTCCGGTGGAACCTATTTTGGTTATAAAATTCCTATCAACAAGCATTTGTAAATCATAAGACACCATCCTCTTGGAGATTTCAAAAAGTTCTTGGTATTGTTTATTATTAATCCGACCATTATCTTTTATAAATAACAAAGCTTTAATATGTCGAGATTCAAGATTGTATGTTTTCAGAATTTCTTCTGTATAAATATCTTTTAGAAAAATAACACTTACTCCACCTTGATCTTCCTCAATAATCGGTTCGGGCAATCCTGCCTCTTTACAGGTATCTATGATTTTATTTATCCCTCGCCCCCAGGATTCAATATAACCAGCTTTAAAAAATGCATTGGCTATATTTCGATTTCGGGGATAGGATGAATGTTCTTGTTTTAGTTTATCAATTGTCAATTCCTCTGGTAAAGTTCCCGGATTCCATAAATGTAATCGGTCATCGTACACTCGAAGAAAGGTATATGTACTGGAATAATCCTTATGAATAATAGCATTCAATATTGCTTCTCTTAATGCCGTTTCTGGATATTCCAACGGTTCCATACGCTCCAATCCCTTATAGGAAATAGGTCTAACCAAATATTTTGTTTTAAGGATTTCGATTACCTTATCAGCCATCTCAAAAATATTGGTTTCAACGATGTCCTGAAACAAAAGATCATGGCTGGACTTTCCAAATCGCCCAATCTTGAAACTGGCCGTTACCGAAACATTAATTAGGTTTTTCCCAAATAATAAAACAGCGGCATTTGTTAACTGACCTTGTTCTGTAAGAAGTCCGAGGTTTTTGAATAGGTTTTTTTTACCAATGTTTAGTGTATTTGGAGGAATACGATCTTTCTCAATTGCCTTAATAATAAATGCTTGAATGCTATTACCATTAAGGTCGGAAAAGGTTATTCCATCAACAGCCATATCCTCCCATTTCTTTCCCATTTTATTGAGCAACAGGTTTTGTAAAGCAATTCCTTTAAGTTCTTGTTTGGTGCTTCCGCTTCGGTAGTGATAAACTCCATGATAAGCAATTGGTACATTACTAATCGGAACAATAATTTCAAGATAATTTTTTCCTTCATCCGCATGCAGATTCACATCAACCACAAGTCCTAAATGGTTAACAGACTTGTTTGGAATGTCTTCCATCAGCTTTTTATAATTATCTACACCGGTAATATTTCCATTGTCATCAATGCCAATGTAAATATGCCCGCCTTTTGCATTGGCAAATCCACAAATCCATTTCAGGTATTCATCTCTCCAAGTCTGCTTATATTCTATATTTTGAGTTTCTTCTTGCTCCATTTTCGCTCTGCATTTTCTCAAATACAAAGCTACTTAATATGTATTTTTCTATCCCAGTCGAAATATGGTGAGGATATAATCCTCCATTTCCGGGTTTTCCCTTGACTCTTGTTAAATTTGACTTGAGGTGTTTAATAGCAATCTTTATCAATGCTTAATTTCTTTGCCTAACCAAACTCCATATTTCCTCCACTGCTCGTAGAAAATTATCCATTCACTAATCCATGGAATCATTTTGAAAAGCGGAATAATCTGAAATGCAGGTTTATCGATAACCGGATGATATAAACACAAGGAAAGGTCTCCGTATAAATGAATTTCATTATTATATTTAATTCTCTTGTCATCAACGTATATCCTATCATATCTATGGCTGTGAAATGGAGAATATGAGAGTAAAATGTTATATTTTTTGTTCCCAATTCTCAACAAACCTTTACCTATTAAAGACTTTGACTTACAATTTATGGTAAGATCTAACCAATCAAAATGTTTTTCTACAAGCAGTTTTTGAATATGAAGAAAGGTATACCAATTCTTTCGGTTCATTTTTTCAATACTCTCCCCCAAAATTGTGATGAGCTCCATTTTTTACGCCTGTACTTGTATTAATATTTCCTTTAGAATTTGTGTAAGCAGTACCTCCAATAATTAATCCACTTGATTTTGCAAGAGGATTATTGGTTGATTTAGAAAACATCTTAAACTGATCATTAAGGGATTTCTTATATATACCCTCTCCAAACAGCTCTATATAATCATCTTTACCAGTTTCAAATGAGATTTTTAGGTTTTGCCACTTTTTATAAAAATCACTTATAAAGTTGTAGAAACTCTCATAGTGTTTACTACTCCAAGAATCAGTAAAGTCTTCCTCAGAATTTACAGGATTAAATACTTTGAACCTATGTCCTTTATTAACAGCTTCAATATAATTTGTCTTTATTCGTAATACGATATTGTCAATTGCTTCGAAAATAGAGTTTTCAGCCTGATATAACTGTGCAGTAAGTGTTGTAATAACGATACTGGAAACTTTATAATCCCTATCTTGAAAATAGATGTCACGGTATCTTTTTAATAACTGAACTGCTCTTTGCAAAGGTGTTTTCAGGTATAGTTCCTTCGGTAATTCCTCTGTTTCTACCTGAGCTTTTAATAGAATATCTGCATACTGCCTCAACATAGGTTCCTTGGCTGTACTAGCGATATTTAAAAACCATCCGGAGAATCCTTTAGGGTTTCCTGAGGACCAATTTTTAAGAGCTTTTTCAGGAATTTTAATCATTTCCTTTTCGAAAAGATTTGGCATACATGCGGGGAGTATGTCCATGTGAAAATCGCTCTTGTAATTCAAACGAATACATCTTTTTTTCTTCTCCATTATGGATTTATAATAATTATTCTTTTCAAGAGCCTTCACAAGAGCATTATATATTTGCTCGGGGGTATGGTTATAATATGGATCGTAGATATGAAGTACCACATCCAAATCAAAATCTTCATCATTAATGGGACGTACCGTCGTGCCGATTCTTTTGGAGCCTTGGGCATACACTTCGATAATAAGTCCTTCAAAAAAATCTTCATCATTTTTTAAAAGTTCTGCCACTGTATTGTAAGCTGACTCCATTCGATCAAGCCTAGTCTTGTCTAATTGTAATTCTTGGGCAATTCGAGCCAAAAGCTCTTCTCTTTGTAGAGCGTAGTTTTCAAAAATATCTATCATAACTAAAAATCTTTGTTAATTATTAATTTTGTGTGTTTTCCGACACGGGCAATCTGTTTGTTATCCTTCATAAACCTGAGTTGTTCTATATCATCACAACTTACTATTGCATATCCTTTGGATAGATCGTTTTCTTGTTTAGAAAGTTCGATAAGTACCTTTTTTTGTTCTTCATTCGGTAATAGTTCAAAAATATCATACGTCAGGATTTCATAGCAACTGAAGTAATCACTCCATGTAAGGCTTTTTGAGTATCTCCTTATATGCTTATGGTTGAAATGTTGAAAAATATGAGGGTCAAGAATACCTGTATCCAAAACCTCTTCCTTAAATTCCCGTCGAGGATCTGTTTCCCTTTCCCTATCTGTTTCAAACCAGTTCAGCACATCAATTACGTTTTTCCCTTTGACTGTAAAACGTAAATCCGAAGAACTTTTTTCATCCACATCAAGTCCATTTTTGGAATTGTCGGGTTTAAACCTCCATTTATTGAACAAACTATCGTCACCATACCTTTTGTAAGCTCCACCTACAGGTTGCAATTGATTTTCAATCCTGCGGTTTAAAACCAATAGATATTTGTTTGTTCCAGGTATTTGTATTTTGTACAGACCGCTCATTGAGAAACGAATGTCTTTATTTTTATATTTTCCAAATTTCGTTTTGAAAAATACATTTAAATGATTGCGGTTTTCCCATGCTATGGTCGCTCCTTTTGTAAGGAGAGGCTTGAATAATGCTATAACTGTTGTAAAAATAGTTGCCATAGGCTCTAGAGTTTAATTTTTTAAATAAAGGGGGCTTACCCCCCTTTCCGTTTTACGAGTGAGTAACAACAACTATTTTTCTTTGCGTACCCCTTTGAAAGGTTTGTTGTCCGAGGTCTTAACATCCATGAATCTACCTGTATTAGCATCTCGTTTAATCCATGAATCTATTTTCGGATTGTATGTTTGAGAGCGATCTCTAACAGCACCTTTCCTTGCATTGTCTTTAGGTGGATTTGTAGCCATATTTTTACGAATTATATTAAACTTAGACCTTTTACTTACTGGCATAAAGGCTTTGCCATGAAAATTAATGCTTCATAAGTATAAAGTCAAAAGCGTGACATAATAATATATTTTGTAATTTGTCACGGAATTTTATTATGCTTTATGTAAATGTCAATAGAAGAAATTGAAAATATTTTGCTCGTTATTTCAGACAAAGACTACGATGAAGATTCTGCTATTGCAAGTTTTACAGATCTGTATCGTGGTTATAGTAAGTTCTTGAATTCAGTTGTTTCTAGAGCTTTAAAAGACAGAGGGGTATATGATGAAGAAATATTAAACACTGTAATCAGTAACACATTTTATAAATTGTATGAAAACCCCTTACTTTTTTCTTTTAGAAAGGAAGCAGAGGATGACAAAGGGTTCAAAGCCTGGTTGTCAAAAGTTGCTAAAAATGAATTAAAACGCTTATTTAATGAGTATTACAAAGATACGATTCCTTTAGAAGTACTAAATGTAGAACCAGCCATAGAAAGTGATGATTTGCCTGAAGAAATTTTTAGAAATGTTAACTTTAAAGTCCTTGATGATGCATTACAAATATTATCAGAAAGGGACAGACATATACTCCTAACCTTATATCTGTATTATGAAGAAGGTAAAAATACACCATCAGACGTTTTAAAGATGTTGTGCAAGATGTATGATACGACACCCGTGAATATTAGGAAAATTAAAGAGCGAAGTGAAAAAAAGATCGTGGATTACTTTACAAAGAATACTCAATTAAAACCCTTGAAATATGTCAAATAGAAAAAAAATAATCGATTTATTTCAGTCTAAGGGATTACTTTTTCCAGAAACAGAGAAAGAAGTAGAAGAATTCGAATTATTTAATACTCCTGATAAAGAAGAACCGACTGATTGGGATGCCCCTGAAAAAATACTAAAGCGAGGCTTGCAAAACCTGACAGAAATTCAGACGGATACCGAAAATTCTTTAAATAATGAAATTGAAGAATTACGAATGGTGGCTAGAAAAGGTAATAATCTTCCACAGCATATTATAGATAAAATGAAGGCAAAGCACAACAAGGATGATAAATAATACATCCTTACAATATATTAAAGACCTTGCCGAGTATATTGCATTTCAATACCAAGAAAAAATAACACCAGTAAATCAAATAGCTAAAGATATAGGGTTAGAACTATTTTATGATGCATATGAAAAGGGAACATTTGATGGAATGACTGTTTATGCCGACAACTGTTTTTATATTCACTTAAATACAGACAATGGTAACAGGGAAAACACTGAAAGGGGCAGATTTACTCTGGCTCATGAACTCGGACATTATTTTATTGATACTCATAGAATTGGTCTAAAAAAAGGAATTTTAGAGCCCCATCCTTCTTTAGTTAATAAAAAGCAATTCAACTCGATTGAAAGGGAAGCTGATTATTTTGCGTCATGCCTTCTAATGCCTGAATCAAGATTCAAACAGGACATTTTCAAGAAAAAATTCAATTTTCAATTAATTGATAGTTTATGTTCTCAATACAAAGTAAGTAGAACTGCTTGTGCGTTTCGCTTTGCCCAAATAGGTAATCACCCCATAATGATTATATATGCAGAGAGAGGAGTTGTCAAATGGAAGCTAGAAAGTGATGATTTCCCTTATAAATGGTTGCTCAACGATCGGACCGTTCCGACAAATACGGTTATGGGAGAATACTTCTTGCAATCAAATACACAAGATATCTATAAAACAGAACAGGTTTGGGCGATGGACTGGTTCAATTATGTGAAAGATAGAGACACCGAAAGATCTTTTTATGAACATTGCATTCCCTACAAAGACAAAGCTTTGAGTATAATATGGGAAGATTAGGTCGTTATTTTAAAATTGCACCGTATTCCTCCCAAGCTTTTAATTGTAATTTTTTTTGATCATAAAAGCAAGTGCAGGACTGAATGAATTGTAGTGCAACGGAAATGAATGAAGGACTTCTCTTGCTGTGCGTTGCAGGAAGTGGGTGATTGTAGTAAGTGAGGTACGAGCGAATGAAAAGAACCTACTGGAAGCAAATGGCTGTACGGTGGGGAATCACCAAATGCTTCCATTCATTATTAGTTCAATACACTATCTAAATAAAGTTGATTGTTTACTAAAGCTTCCTCTAAAATTGATTTATAGTAATTATTACCAAATACAGCTTTATCTTCATTAATTTTCGTCAAGACAAGTTGTTTGATTTGGTTTTCATCAAGAAGATGACTACTTGCAGATATTAGGTTTGTCAACTCTGATATAATTTTGTGGCTCTCTTTTTTAAATCTTTGAGGTAAGTGTAAACGTGAATAGTGATTCTCTAATAATTCAAAAAAATCAGGATTTATATTATTAACGTTCCGTAATTCAAAAGTTGGCTGTATGTTATTTGCAGTGATAACCAAATCAACAAATAAATACTGGTCACTTGGTAAAATGTCCGTATAAAGATTTAGGAAAATAGTCTTGTTATTTTCTTTCCAATTTTCATTTTTATGGCTATTACAAGTTGTACACGCAGGTAATAAATTCTTTGGGTTGACTGAAAATTCAGGAAATTCATCTTTAGGAACAATATGGTCTAAGGAACCAACTGGCGCAATAGTGCAATATTGACAAGTGTTCATAGCTCTGTTATCTAAAACCGTCGTAATGCTATTTTTTAATTGTACTAAACGTGAATTACCTGAAGTATATAGTTTTAATAAATCCGCTTTATCTTGATTTACATACCCATTTGAAATCAAACTAACGTGATTATTTGCATTATGAGCCGTATCATAATTACCATAAAGTACTTTAATATTGGGGGTAAGTAAATTTATTCTTTGTTTATAATCAGGGTCTTTTTGAGAATTTCTTTTTGAAGCTATAACCTCATCTAAGAAATCCGATGTGCTACCATTGAATACATTAAGATTTCTCATCAATTATGCTTTTTAAATAGATTCTCGTATTAAGGCTTAATGGGATGTTTTCAGATGAGATTAACGATACTATTTCATCATAAGATTTACCTGATTCAACTAAACGATTTAATATCTTTTTGTATTGATTAGGAATACTATTGTTCCCAAAAATATCTTCGGTAATTACTGTCAAGTTTTCACCAAATGTTTCTGAAATCGGCTTTCTAACACTTAAAATGGACTCTTCTCTATCCATTATATAAACATTGCTTGAAAGGAGTTCTCTAACTATAAGTGGAGAGTGTGTCGCTAAGATACAATAAGATTGAAATTCATTAGTGAGGTTATATATCGCATTTATTAATTGAGATATCGCATTGGGATGCAGATGTGTCTCTGGCTCATCATATATAACTAATGAAGCATAACGAATATTAGCTACAATCTCTGTAATTATATACAAGAGAATACTTTGACCAGAACTAAGCTTCTTACTAACCGTATTAAAGCCTTTTATATCAACTGTGTATTCCCAAGAACCTTCTTTTTCAACTATAAATTCATTAATAAGTTCTTGATCTAAAAAGAAAGGAAGTAGATTAAGCCACTTGTCAAATCTTTTATTAGTTGCTATTTTTTTCCAAGAACTATGAAATCTTAATTTTAGTCCTTTTTCACTATAAAGTTCCCCTTTGGAATCCTTTAAGCCACAGTAAACATAATTAAAATCCGCAGTTTTTTTAGGAACATCAAATGAGTCAAATGCGCTATAAGATACCGCTATAACCTTACTAAACAATGGCGTTTTTGGAGTAAAAACATTATCATTCTTCTTCGAAATATCAATTGGTAACGAGGTGATTAATTGAGTTTTTCCTGTTCCATTTTTACCAATTAAAGCAAAAATTCTACTTGGAATAGCCCTATTTGCATCAAAATCAAAATGAACATCTATTGGTTCATCGGCAAATTTAGGTTTGAACGAATACTGAAAACTATAAAGGTTTTTAAGGTTGTAATCATAAAGACGGTACTTTACTTCACGTAATAACTGCTCTTGCTCATCATACCGTATTAAAGAATTTCTAAAATAATAGTGGTTTTCAAACTCTTCTAAAATATCGGGAAATATTGCAGCATCCTTTAATGCCCAAAAAATACTGTCGTAAGTCTTATCAAATATTGATTTTAAATTTTCATAATAGCTATACTCCTGACCGAGAGAACAAAAATTTTCATTTAAAACAGTAAAGCTCTCATTTAAAATATCAGGGGTATTCTCTGCTTCTTGATGAATAATTTTTACAGAGCCTATTTTTAGGCATTCATCACTATTTGGATAAAAATACAAATAGTAAGTTGACCTATTACTATAATCATTCCAACCGCTATTATTTGCTAAAACAAAACAGGGGAATAAATTTGGAGCTTTGTGGGTACTTTTATAATCATAAAATCCATCAGGGTTATTATCAACGAAAAATGGAATTTTATTTTCAATTATTGTAGAAGGTACTGCATTCTTTATGTCTATTTCCTTAACAACATAAACTGGTAATCCTTCTTCATTATATGATTCAAGAGAATAGGTTAAATTTTCCTTTTCTAAATATGGATTAATTAAAAGATAATATCTTGTAATATCATCTTCATTACGTCTAATATCAGGGTTAATAACCTTATTTAAAAAGCTTGTAAATATCTCAGGGTCATCTACTATATTGAACCTATCAGTAAGAACATACTCGTATTCCCAATCATAATTATTGACTAAATGTTGAAAAGCATCATCATATGCATTTGAAAAACGGTTATCTTCTGACGGAAGAGATTTTAAATCAAGCATCTCATCCAAAAACTTAATAATATTTATATCATCCTGAGGTTCTCCAAATAAATCCTGCTCAGACAGAAGCATTCTTAAGATATCTAACTTTATTTTTTTTGAAAGTTTATTCATATTGTAGTTTGGTTTTCATACAAACCAAGCTTATAATTATATTTATAATATCAGTTTAACTTTAAGTATCTATTCTGAAATAAAATAGAGTAAAGAATACTAAACAGCCTCTACTTGTTCTTCAAATGCTTGTTCAATCAATTCCATTATGTAGTCTAAATCACTAAGATTTTCTAATCCTACTTCAACATCTCCATTACCCCATCTACCTAAACCTGATACATCTTTACAAATACCTTTCGGGTCTTTGATACGGTCAAATTCAGTGTTCAATGAAAGGCGTAATCTTTTCTTTTGAGGAACTACATCAACGAAATTTGTTTGTGCTTTAAATGCTATGTATAGCTTTTTAAATTCTACTCTTACAGAAGCATCTAAATTTAAAACTCGTTTTTCAAGATTCTTGTACAATTCCAACATATCACCTTGTAAATGGTCATAATGTTCAATGTTATAAACCGCTTGTTCTTTAGTAGTTTCAGGCTCTTTGTAAAGCTCTAATCTATCATTAGACAATTTAGGCTTTTGCCATACTGTACAGGCTCTTTCAGCTAATTTGGAAGCTCTTTTAAGAATAGCATCTTCATTCCAAGTTGTAGCTTCCCTTACTGAGGAATTTAAAAACAAAGGACTTGTATCAAAACCACCTTCTATTGATTTCTTATCAGCAAATAGTCTATCTGATAATTCTGAATTATATCCGGTTAACGACAGATTACCCAACGAATGCAGATATTTGTCTTTTACTCTTTCCCAATTCTCTCCAAGTTCTTGTTTCCATTGTGGAGATACATTTGGGTTCTGAGGTAAAATGTGTTCTATTGTATAGTTTTCAGCATTAACCAATTCTTTTCTTTTCCAGTTTTCAAGTGATTCCAGTAAATAATTTCTTGACCTAAAATTATAAACATCTTTAACCTGTAATTCCTTGGTAAATTCAGCATCCGAAGGAAAACGTCTGTAACCATCCATTAACAAGAATGCAGCTTTAACTGATTCTAAATAGGTCTCTCTTTTTATTCGTTTGTAAAGAGTAGCAAAGGTTTTATTGAGGCTGTTTGTTGGAATACCGCAAATTGCTCTTCTAAACACATAGTTTGAAACTAAAGAGATGATTTCAATAAATTCATCTTTATTTATTTGTTCTTCCTCAAAATCACCATATACAGCCAATAAGAAAGGATATGATGTATCTATTTTAAGCTTTGTTATCTCTTTTAATTTCTTAGCTATATCGATGTCTTGTTCCTTTAATAGTGCTATACGGACATAGAATTTTGAATATCTGTGTAAACTCTTAATTGCATCTTCAATAGACTTAAAGCCATTTTTAGAATTTAAGAAGCGTTTATAGGTCTCATAAACAAGATTGATTTTAGGAATTGATGATTCCTTCATTGTAAGATAATCACGGATAAACCAAGCAAGAGCACCAATATTCTCACCAAAGCTTTGTTCCATTGGATACCAATATTTTTCATAGAGTACATCTTGGAGTTCTAAAGTCTGCCCCATTAAAATGTAATTACGTATCAAATCGGCTTGTGATAAGTCTAAACCTGTAGAGTTCAAACTCTCAAAAATTAGCTGAGGGTTGTCTTTGTCTCTTTCAAGTATAACGTCAACTATAATCAACTTTTTGATACCGTGATAAATGGCCTGAACATTTTCAGAGTGAAACTTACCTTTAAAGAATTGATAGTTTTCCAATACTCTTTTACTGTATTCTCCTTCAATATCAATTTCATCAATGAGTTTTGTAAATGTGGTTTTGTCTTTACGAGTTAATAGCAACTTAAACTTAGAGTCATCCTTTCTATGCTTATTCACTAAGTAAGTTTCTTGTATCTCTTCCCAAGTCTCATCTTCTAACGAAACATCTTCGTGTTCCTTCAAATAATGAATTAAAGCAAGAAGCATTAAAGAAACAGTAGTTAGCCTTTGTTGACCATCTATTACAAGCAATTCAGGTACACTGGTAATTGGAGAGTTACCTGGTTTAAAATAAACTATTGAGCCAATGAAATGAGAAAGCTCTGTAGCATCATTACCAACTCTTAAAATATCATCAAACAATTGCTGACATTGCTTTATTTGCCAAGAGTAGGTTCTTTGGTAAATTGGTATTGTAAACTGTTTCTTGCCGTCTAATAAGCTTAATAGTTGTGCTTGTGTTGCTTCCATATACTTTTAATTCTTTATCATTATAAAAACCAAAGGTTATCTTTTCCATCTATAAAATTTTACTGTTACTTGTTAATATATTAAAACAGTGATTTTGCATAATGGTATAAGGCTTTTATTTATTCACATTCGAGCTGTTTTGATTGTTTTGTTGATTCCATATTTTATCAAATACGAAGTCTAAATATTGACGTTTAAAGTCAGGGTCGTCAGTAAATTTCTTGTACAAGTCTGTATACTGAAATATCACATCTTGCATTAAATCTTCAACTTTCTTATCGGAAGTGATTTTTGCATTTTGTTTATCACTATTCTTTACTGCATTAACTGTATCTTCATCACGAGCAAAGTCTGCTGGTAATTGCTCAAACAAAAAGTTTTTCACCTTATCGTCATCTGTCCAATTATCAATACCAAACTTTGTATTAAAGTCGTTTATAATAGCATCTAATTCATTAAATCCAAGTTCACCCTTTATACCTTTCATTACAGGCGGTGTAGGGTCTAATTCCTCTTCTCCCTTTAATTTAATATCTTCTTGTGTAGTACGAGTAAGTCTATAGCTATCTAAATCTATAGCTTCTAAAATTCCCTTAGCTAAATCTTCAATTTCTTCAGGTTTTATTTTGGGTATCAAAAATTTTAAAAACCAATATAATCGTTCCCAATAAGCATTATTAAATGATAACAACTTTGAGAGAAAAGCATAGGTTCTAAAAAAGGATTTTGCTTTTACATAAAAATCAATTTGAGCATCTTCTCCTAATTCATTTTTAAACTCTGCTACGCACTTATCAATAATAGGGTCTAACTCTTGTCTATCGGCTTCTTTAAAGTATAAATCTGTAAAATTTACAACATCATCTTGAGAGTACACTTGTGCATTATCTAAAGCATCTTGCAAATCGTTTAGCTTATTGGCATCTGTTTCTTCACTAAGTACTGTTGTAGTGTAAAATGGCTCAAAAGCCTTTTTAATATCTTCTGTAGTGTTAAAAAAGTCCATTACAAAAGTATCTTCCTTGTAAGGCTTGTAGGCTCTGTTTAATCTCGATAAGGTTTGAACCGCTTGTACATCTGCTAATTTTTTATCTACATACATTGTATGTAATAAAGGTTGGTCAAAACCTGTTTGAAATTTATTGGCTACTATTAAAAAGCGGTATTCTTTCTTCTTGAACTCGTTTGGTATATCATTACTTGGAAATCCGTTTAATTTGGCTTCATCCATTTCTACACCATCTATTTCTTTAGTACCTGAAAATGCTACTATTGCTTTGTATGGTGAATTAATTTCTTTTAGATATTCCTTAAACGCTTGATAGTAGAGGATGGCATTTTTTATACTTTTACAAACGACCATAGCTTTAGCCTGACCATTTATTTGCCTTCTTATATCGGAGTGGAAATGGTCTAACATAATTTTAGACTTTTCCATTATGGAAAATGGATGACTTTCTACATAGGCTCTTAATTTTTTATTAGCCTGTCGTGTTTCAAACTCTGGATTATCTTCTACCGCTTTATCTAATTTGTAGTAAGATTGGTATGTTGTATAGTTTTTAAGCACATCAAGAATAAACTCTTCCTCAATAGCTTGTTTCATTGTATAATTATCAAAAGCCTTAAATTTTCCTTCTGTATTTTGTGTACCAAAGGTTTCTAAGGTTTTGTTTTTGGGTGTGGCTGTAAACGCAAAATAGCTACCATTTTTTAGCATTTTGCGGTTTTCTATCAATTCGTTGATAAGGTCTTCAGAAGTTGGTGGTTCTTGTTCTTCTCCGTAAGGGGTTTCTTTTTCTGATAGTACCCAATTCATTTTACTTGCCGTTTCACCACTTTGGCTGCTATGAGCTTCATCAATAATAATCGCAAACTTTTTAGCTTGTAAGGTTCCTATTTCATCCATAATGAAAGGGAATTTTTGAACCGTTGTTACGATGATTTTTTTACCATCTTCTAAAGCCTGTTTTAATTGACGGCTTCCTTTGTCTATGGCTTCAACTACGCTACTAACCTGAGCAAATTGTTTGATATTGTCTCTAATTTGTTTATCTAAAACCCTGCGGTCTGTAACAACAATAACACTATCAAATACCGTTTCTGTATTCGTGGTATCGTGCAAGCTCACTAATTGGTGGGCTAACCAAGTAATAGAATTGGATTTACCAGAACCTGCTGAATGTTGTATTAGGTATTTTTGCCCAACACCATTTTCTTTGGCGTGATGCAATAATTTTTTAACTGCTCTTAACTGGTGGTATCTTGGGAAAATTAATTTGCGTTTTACCTTTCCTGTATCTTCATCTTTTTCTTCTACGATTTGAGCATAATTTTCTAAGATGTTACTAAAACTGTCTTTTGTTAGAATATCTTTCCAGAGGTAATCTGTTTTTAAACCTTGCTCGTTTATAGGGTTTCCTGCTCCGTCATTGTTGCCTTTATTGAATGGCAAAAAGAATGTTTTGGTACTGTTCAGGTGCGTAGTCATATACACCAAATCTGCATCTACTGCAAAGTGAACCATACATCTACCAAATGCGAATAAAGGTTCTTTAGGGTCTCTATCTGTTTGGTATTGGCGAATGGCATTTTTTACATTTTGCCCTGTCCATTGGTTCTTTAACTCAAAAGTACTTACAGGCAAACCGTTTATAAATATTACCATATCTAAAGAGTTGCTATTTTCTTTACTGTAATAGAGTTGCCTCGTTACCGAAAAGATATTGCCGTTGTAGAGCTTTTGAGCCTTATCGTTTAAGTGTGAGGTTGGTTTTTTATAGTAGAGTTGTACTCTTAAATCTAAATCTTTAACACCATTGCGAAGTATTTCTATAATGCCTTTTTGACGAATTTGGTCGGTTAATCGTTTTATGAACTTGTGTTCCCCTCTTTTTAGGATGGTTTCATAGGCACTGGGTTGGGTATCTGCTAAAAATTGAAACAACAATTTTTTATTAATGCAAAGGTCTCTATCGTAATCTGCACTATAACTTGGCTTATATCCATTATGGTCTATCAAATGTTTTTCTATGATAGTTTCTAAGCCTTTTTCTGATGTATCGGATGTATGCATAGTTATATATAGCTGTCTTTTTATTTTAATTGTTTTTCCATAAAGGCTCTTCTTGCCAATTTAAAAGGTTGCCCTTACCATCTGAGGGAATCCCCATATACTTAATAGGTACATTGGGATATTTATTAAATAAATCGATTAATTTTTCTTTCAACCGATTGTTTGGATTTACTCTTGTAAGGAAATATTTGAGTAAGGATAAAAAATAGAACATCCTTTTATTATGGTTATTAAAATCTGCACTAACCCAATCTCCAACAGGTTTTAAAAGTCTTGTAGGTTCTACTGCCAAATCTTTGTTCCATAGTCGGGAGTGGTGTGCACAAATGTTTCTAACATAGGTAAGGGAATGCAACCAAGATGTAAATACCGTAGTATGCAAATCAAACTGTTGTGCTATTCTTTTTTTATCGTTTTTATCCTTTAGCCCTCTGTATATATGTGATAATTCGCCAATGGTTAATAATTCAAAACACATCCACGAAGGCGGGTTTGAAGGTTTGTTATACTGGTCTGTATAATGTTTTATGAATACCTCTGGTCGTCTTGCCGTTTTAGCTCTTGAAATGATGCTTTGAAAATCTGAAAAAGGGTCTACCAAATTGCCTATTTTATTGTAAAAAGGTTTGATGAAAAGCTGTTTATCGTCTTGCCAATGGCTGTTATTGTAGTGGGTAGCCATACAATAAATAAACTGTGTACGTATGGCAACTTCTATACGCTCAATACAATCGAAAACTAACAGTCTAAGTTCTCGGTCAAATGAATAGGTGTCTATAATTTGTTTAAAAGACGTATCGTCATCAAACCTATCTTTGGTTTGTTGATAGGGTAAAAAATAAGCACTTAGGCGGTAATAACTAATGTTGGCTAAGTATGCCAATGCTTTAGCATCATCATCTACCGTTAAATTACGGTCTTTAAGTTGCTGTAATTGGTCTTGAAAAGACTTTGGCGGCTTGTTGTAAGTACGTTTACTCATCCTACCAAAGATTTATAAAAGAAAAGACCCCCCAAGTGTGCTACCTTAGTAAGCCTGGAGGGTGTATTATCTTTGGTTATGTAACTTTCTGAAAATAAGACACGTTTACTGTTCTTTAGGGAAGTAGAACGTGTACCATTGGTGCAAATGTACGAATAAGTTGGGTTAAAAGCCAAACTTTTTAACAATTTTACGTTACTTATTAACAAAGCAACTGTTTGTAACGTGTTAAAAACAAGTGTTTTAATCCCTTTTTTAAGTTCGTTAATTTGGGGGGTTCCTTTGTAACCGTATATTTTCTTACTCGTACTCATTCTTACCTGTATACTTTTTTTGAGTTGTTTCCAAAAAGGAAAAAACTGGTTTATAGTTTATTCTCAACTGGTGCATTATTTGCACGTGTTGGTTTTATTTTATGGTTCAACTTCCCCAATACCGCTTCTGCTATCATAGCTTCTTTATACTCTTTTATAAGTTCTATTTCTTTTTGGGCTTTGGCTATGGCTTGGTCTATTTTTGCAGTTTCGGTTTTGAGGTGGGAAACGATTTGGGCTTGTTCTTTTTCATCTAAAACTACACTAACACTTAAAGCACTTAACGTTGTGGAATTGATTGCAGGATAACTTACTCCAAATGAATTTGTAATAACGTCACCAATAAATTTATTATCTCTTAAAACGAAATTTAAATATTCTGAATTAACTCCTTTTTTTGGTCTTAAAACCGCAAAACCAGTTGATACAACTAAATCTTCTTCTTCAAAATCTATTAGTGTGATAGCTTGTAAGTATGTCCTAACAGTTGAAATGATTACATCACCTTTTCTAACTATTCTTCTTGCTCTTGAAGGAGCATTTTTAAAACTTAAAGATTGAATTTCAGTAATACTTCCATCAGATTTAACATTACCTATATCAATATACTTTAACTGATAACCACTATCTGTTTTTTCCGAAAGAGCTTCATCATTTATTGTGACTAAATTTTTAACTCTAACTCTTTCTCCTTTGGTAACTGCTTTATTGATTACCGCTTGTCGTTGCTCTTTTAACAACTCTATAAAGGTTTGCTTCTTTTTAATGAAGTGTTTTATTTTTTTGGATTGTTCTTTTATGTAGGTTACAATTTGGTCTTGCTCTGCTTTGGGTGGTACAGGAGCAGGAATGCTAAAAAACTTATCGGAATATAAACGTAATCTACTATCAATAATGCCAAAAGACTTTTTTCTAAACTCCGCTTTCATTATTGCCGTAGAGAATAAGTACCCAAAATAATTAGGGTTGTTATTGCCTTTAATGCGGTACACGCAATAAGCAGGACTGGTAATGCCATTGTATTTAGAAATACCCAAACTACCATTCCAAGCCAACATAATGTTGCTTACCAAATCGTTTTCAGCTACTTTTTTATAACCTACCAAGGTTTTGGCATTACTTATAAAATCGGTTTCATTTTCAAGGCTATCTCTTTTTTTAGTAACCCCTGTATAATGAGAAACCGAGAGTAATTCTTCTGTACCTGTTTCGCTTCTTTCTTCTATTTCAGCAAAAATATTTTTGATACGCAACCTATTCCAATGCTTTGGAGTTTTGGCCAACCAAGTGGTTTTATATGTTTCTTGTACCATCATTTATGCTTCTACAATTTCTTTTAATAGGTGCTCTGTTTCTTCTTCAATCTTAAAAATATCGGCAGATATTTCTTCTAAAGCTCTTGGTGCTTTGTGTTTGTAGAAGTATTTGGCAAAGTTTATTTCGTAGCCTATTTTGGTTTCGTTCTTTTTATACCAAGCATCAGGCACAAAAGGCAATACTTCTTTTTCAAAAAAGGCATCTATATCTTCTTTTAACGGGATGTTTTCTTTGTCTTTAAGTGCGGTATCGCTTTTAGGTTTACCTTTTTTATCGGTAATTATTTTACCATCTTCATCACGCTTTGGACGGTGAACGGTTATTTGGCTGTAACCAAAATCTTCATTATCTAAAATGATACTGTGCTCGTTGTTTTCAAAATTTAAAAACAAGTCGGTAATGGTTCTAATATGGTCTTTGCTAAATTCTACCCGTTTTTTACCTAAAGGCTTTCGCATTTTGCGGTAAAATTGCTCACTGGTTACGCTAATGAGCTGGAGTTTGCATTTACGGTTTTCGTCTTTCTTATTGTTGAGGATAAAGATATAGGTAGGAATGCCTGTGTTGTAAAATAAGTCGTTGGGCAAAGCGATAATGGCTTCTAACAAGTCATTTTCAAAAAGATATTTGCGTATTTCTGTTTCTCCTTGTCCTGCATCACCTGTAAACAAAGCAGAACCGTTATGAATGGTAGCTGCTCTACTACCTAAAATACTGTTGTTTTTTAATTTAGATACAATGTTCATTACAAAGAGTAACTGCCCATCGTTTACTCTGGGAACGCCTACAGAAAAACGAGGGTCTATAATGTCTTTTTTGTCGAGGATAGCATCTTTATCTACCTTCCAAGTTTTCCCATACGGTGGGTTGCTTATCATAAAGTCGAACTGTAGATTTGGAAAACCATCTTTACTTAATGTAGAACCAAAAGCGATTTTCTCTGGGTCTTCATCTTTGATGAGCATATCTGCTTTACAAATGGCGTAGGTTTCAGGATTTACTTCTTGGCCGTATAAATGAAACGTAGCTTTGGGGTTTAGTTTTTTAGCAAAATGTTCTGCTTCGGTAAGCATACCACCCGAACCACAAGCAGGGTCGTAAATTAAATAGGTCCCGTCTTTAATTTTTCCTTTTAAAGGTTCAAAAATTAAGTGGGTCATTAAACGAATGATTTCCCTTGGCGTAAAGTGTTCTCCGGCTTCTTCATTGTTTTCTTCATTGAACTTTCGTATCAATTCTTCAAACACATACCCCATACCCAAATTGGTTAAACCTTCTATTACGATGTTACCATCTTTGTCTGTTACTGGGTTAGGGCTAAGGTTAATGGTACTGGAACAAAATTTTTCAATTAAAGGAAAGGTAATATTACCTTCTTCTAAAGTTTCTAATTGATTGCGAAGTTTGAACTTACTAATAATATCTTGTACATTATTACTAAAGCCATCTAAGTAGGTTTCTAAATTCTGACGGATATTACCTGGTTCGTTTAATAATCTTTTAAACGTATAGTTAGAAGTATTGTAAAACACATAACCGCTTGTTTTACGAAGTTGGGCCGATTGGTTATCAATCTTCATTTCGTTTAGCTTTTGGTGCATTTCCAGTACTTTGTCTTTAGTAGGCTCCAGAATGGCATCTAACCTTCTTAATACTGTAAATGGTAAAATTATATCTCTGTATTTACCTCTTGTATATACATCACGTAAAACGTCATCTGCAATACTCCAAATGAAATTTACGATAGCGTTATGTTGTGTTTCTGTCATTCTTATTGATTGTTTGAAAACTTATTTTTAATGTCTTTTTCTGCCATTTTTAAGGCTTGCAATGCCTGTTGTTCATTTGTGGTTATTTCCAAAATTTGGTCTGCCAACCACAACGCTAATAATTCCTGTTCATCTGCCTTTAATAACTCCGCTATTTTAAGCACCTGTTCCCGTTTGGCTCTACGTTCTCCACGCTCAATCTTGCTAAACATAGGCGTATCAATTTCCAATTGTGCCGAGAGCTGTCTTTGGAGTAATCCTTGACTCTCTCTAAGCTCTTTAATTTTATTTGCTAGCTTCATCTGATGATGTCTATTATTTTTTTAAAGGTCAGATGTAATGTCCATTTATTAAAAACTATTGATTTCACTACAACAGTTGGACATTTCACGCCTTTTATATTTTGACTTGTCAAATTTTGTCCAATGTAAGAATAATTAGTGAAAAAAGAATAAGGAAAACCGTAAAAAAGGAAAATAAAATTTCACTTTCTAACTGCCTTAATATAAGTTTAATATGAAAAACGGTAACTAATATTGCTCATTCAATTTTATAATTCCTTAAATATATTAGAACATTTCTAAATCTTAATTCTACTTTCTTACCACCAAATGGCTCAACCCCGGTTCGTTCAGCAATCGTTCCATTTCTGATTGGATAATGTCCTGTATATCCTGTTTGATTTGGAAATAGTTGCGCTGTACCATACCCGAATCCAGCTTTCGGATCACTTCAATATCCCGGTAGTTTTCTTCCTCACGCTTAAGACTATCATGGTCATTAATAATCTCACAATGGAAAGCTTTCAGGTAAATCTTACAATCTGGATTATCCGCTACCATACCCACAAATTCACCAGAGCTTAATCCCGATATTTTGGAAGGTGGTATGGCTGCTTCCAATTGTTTGGATCGGCTTATGGAAGTGTCCCCGCTGTTAATCGAATAGCTCTCCCTGTCCTGCATGATTTTTCCAAAGCGTTCCGATAATTGTTTGGCAGTATCCCCCGTAACCTGACCGCTAACAATATTTCCTGTAATATTCATAATCACATCTGCCTGCTCACGTCCGTAATCTTTGCGGAGCTGACTAAAATCCTGAATACCCAAACAGGTAGAAACCTTATTGCTCCTTGCAGTGGCAATCAGGCTATCCATATTGTTCAGATAGATAGTCGGGAACTCATCAAAAATGAGGCTACTCTTTAGCTTTCCTTTTTTGTTCACCAGCTTGATTAACCGGTTTACATAGAGCGATAATACTGCTCCGTAAATCTGTATTTTTTGCGGATTATTTCCCATACAAACTATCTTTGGATCATCGGGATTATTGATATCCAGATTAAAATCATTACCCGATAACACATAATATAATTGTGGGGATGAAAGCCTGGCCATTGCCACTTTTGCGGAAGCAATTTGACCTTCCAATTGTTCCATAACATCATTGAGGTATGCATTAACAAAAGGATTTATCAGTACTTCAATTTCCTTCTCGGTTCGTAATAATGTGAACAGGCTATCATAATCTACCTGCATCAATTCAATTACATGCGGTAAGGTACAGAATTCACCATTCTTGTATTTTTTCAGATACCAGATAATAGCGGTTAGAAAGTTAATTGGGGATTCCACGAAGAAGTCTCCCTGGCGCTTAATCCATTCCCTGTTTAACCCCATCAAAATAGTACGGGCACTTTCTGCCGCATCAGTAATATCAGTCATTGCTGAAGGCTCTAAGGGATTGCACCGATGGCTACGGGTAAGATCATCGAAATTAATCACATAAAATGCCGGGGGCTTGGTATATCGATGCTGGCTTTTCAGCCAGGTATTATAGGCTATTTTGGAAAGGTCATCAAACTTAAAGTCGTACACAAACATGGTAAAACCTTTACGGATATGCTGGGTGATTACATGACGTATCACAAAGTAGGATTTACCGGAACCGGGTGTTCCCAATACCATAAACCCTCTGAATGGATTAATGATATTGACCCAACTTTTTCGCTGCTTATCTTTTAATTGGTACTGCGCAGGAAGATTTATGGAATATTCATTTTCCAGTAATCGTTCTTCCTGTGGAAAGGTTTCGTTTTCCTTATTAAATATATCCTTGTTATTAATTTTATCCCTGATGATTCGGGAAAGCAAAGTACCTCCTGTCAACACCAGCAGAAAGCCTATTCCAGTTAGTGCCATGTACAAAATAGCAGTCGTCATTATAGGAGTATTCAACTTCATACACAGATAGCTGATAAAATAAATAAGCAGTCCGGTAATCAGGTAGGCAAAAGCCGTCCTATGGTTTAATTTCTCATCCTTTTTCCCTTTCGCCCCTAAAAGAGATATACCCAAAAAACCAAGCGCAATTAATTTCGATTTGTGAAAATTGTTAAACAATCCCGTCTTATAAATATTGCTTAAAATACGGTCACTAAAAGTGCTTTGCCATCCCCATAGTTCAAAAGCACTGTAGCAGTAATAATAGAAATGGATGATTAATATGGTAATACTGATAAGCCTAGTCATATCCAGTATTTTTCTCAGTGCCTGTTCATTTTCTCCGGTGTGCATTGCCATAGCTTTATTTTTTTACTGGTTATTATTCAGATTTCTTTTTTTCTTCTTTTTGCGTTTCTTTTTAAGCTGATTAGGTAAATAATCTGAGGTGTTTTCTGCCTGGGTTAAAACCTCCAATACATTTTCTTTTCCTGTTGGTATAGTAGCAGATTGAACCTCTTTATCAGTTTCTTTGGTTTCTGCCTCAGCGATAGTCTGTGGCTGTAACCCAATGGTTTGTTTCGGGTCGGGATGCCTTAGCAAATCCTGTCCTGAAACCCCTTCCGGCAAACACCTTTCTTGAATGGCTTTGGCACTGTAGGCTTTGCCTAAAGCACTCCCGTTAAAAACACATTTGGTTTGGTGATCCACATAGGTGATTCCGTATAAAATTCCATTAACATTTTGCCTTAGTACAATATGAATACCCTGTTTTTTCAATGCAGATATTAGTTTTGGAATGGATGACTTTTTTGATAACAATTCTTTATCCACCGCATTTTTAATCCGTCTTTTAAAAGATGTTCGTTTCTCCATATTTTCTTTGAATTTCTGCTCCAGAAATTTCAAGGTTGGTTTATTATAAAACAGACTAGATTTGATGGGGACACCTACCGCATTCCCGTCAGCATCCAGTATCCGATATAGCAATCCACCTGTTTGATAAACCTTTGAATTTTCTGTTCCCCGTTCAGCTTTTACATTGTATTGATTGAGTACTGCATTCAGCTCCGGAAGACTGGTATATTTGTATGGATTCAACACATTTTCCAGAATGTTTTGGATAGCCATTTTGGTTTGCGATTTACCATACATTGCCTTGCCGACTGCTATAGGTTTTAACTGATAATTTTTGCCTTTTTTTTGAGCTTCAGCCTGTACCAAACCAAACTCTTTTTCCAATGCTTTACGAGCGGGTTCAGACTTACGAATGCCCAAATGGTGCAAGTCAATTCGTTTGCCGTCGGCTTCAATATTGGTAGTTACCAAATGGATGTGCGGATGTCCTGCATCGTAGTGTTGATAGACCAGATAAGGTTGCTCACCGAAACCGATTTTATTCAGATAACTGTCAGCTATTTCAAGCAATTTTTGATTTGATAAATGGTGCTCTGAAACATCAAAATTGAGTGAAATATGGACGCTACTCCGTTTTGTTTTTTCGTTTAATTCCATCTGTTTTAAGAAACGGTTCAGCTTCATGGTAAAACTCATTTTATCCGGATCAACGGGATAATTTCCTGCCCCGATACATTCCGCAACTCCCTGCTTTACTTTGTTCTCATTGTAGTTTAAAATGCGGTGAATGGAATGTCCTGTTTTGATTACTGCAACCATATTTCTGCCATTTTTTGGATGTGCTTTTTAATCTCATCCACCTTATTGAACAGGGTTCTTTTTTCCACTTCATAGGCAATCAGCCAGCTTCTAAATTCTCGGATTTCTTCAAGCGTATGTAGCTTTTTTACCGCCTGATTAAAGTTGTTGCCTAGGTGGTTTAGTTCCTTTCTTAGCTTGGCCATTTCTGCCATAAAATCATCAGCAGATTGGTTACGATATGTGGTTACAATGGGCTTTTCAAAAAGGCTATGACGAACATATTCGCTCAGCTTTCGGCAGGTGCTGTTTTGCCATTTCTTTTCGATTTTTTCATACTCATCGGGCGTTAAACGCAGCCCGATAATGCGTGTCCTGTTTGATTTTTTTCCTTCCATCTTCATCTCCTTTATCACGTTATTAAACTCAAAAATTCATTCTATACGCCCTGCCCACGAGTTCCGAGTGATAGGCAGCAAGATGTCGGTTGTTAAACAACCGTTCATCTTGCCGTTTGCAGGAACGTTGCAAACTCATCGTTTTGCCAAAGTCTCCCAGAGGCTTATTGTGTACTTTCAGGGATTTTGGCAATTTTCTAAATAGTGAGATTTTCAAAAATGTTTAGCAACACTTTTACAGTTTATTCCCTAAGCGTTTCTTCTGCTGCTTTCCAATATGGACAAGCCAGTCATTAAGGTCTTTGTAGTTTTGGTAAAGCTTGCTATGATCGTTATATTTCTTGCTATTAGACAATGCTTCCCTGGCAACTTTTTTCCCGGCAGCATCATTGTCCAAATACAGGTTTATTGACTTGTGCGATTCCAGAAATGGACGTGCTTTTTCGAAAAGGGAAAGGGAATTTAAAATGACAAAATCAGGAGTGTTATTTACCTCATTTTCTCTGATACTTTTGAACGAAAGAAAATCCATAAAGCCCTCGAATACGGTCACCTCATCGGAAGCATTTTTTACTGTGGTAATGTCTTTTGGAGAACTGCTTGCTTTGAAATAAGGATTACGTATTTCAAATCCACTGGAATCATTTTTAAAACCAATTCCATAATAGTTTTTCCCGTTTACTTCATAATATACTTCCCTGCAATATCGGGTTGCAATTTCAATAGGAATTTTTCGCTGTTCCAGGTAGTGGATCAATGCATTCGACTTAAGCTCAACCTCTTTTAAAATTTTAAGTTGATGCTCCGGTGCATTTTCTATTTTTGGAGTATTTTTTAAGGGCTTTTGAAAAGAAAAACCACCATCCAATTTTTTCAGAAATTCTCCAACCGAGCAACCATGATATTCAATTCCGAAATCGATAATATTACCTCCCTTACCAAGTCCATGATCATACCATCGGTTCAGCTTTCGATTTATCTTAAAAGAGGGTGTATTTTCCTGCCGTAATGGTGAAACATACCAATAGTCATTGTTCCTGATTTTTGAAGGTTCATGACCTAATGAGGACAAGTACTGAACCATATCCATTTCTTTTGCTTCCACAATGGAAAGTTTTTGTTTCCTGAAATCCATAACCACACATTTTCATCTTCACTATTCAGTTTATTGACATAAAGTTAAACAAGTAGTATGGCTTCTAACTATCCTCTTTATATTTTGATGAGGGTAATGATTCTTATTTAACCTCTAAACAGCTGATATTATCATTTGAAAACTATCCTAAGTTTCAATTTTGATTGGCGTTATGAAAATCATTATCTCGTCAAGGTGCCATCAAAAAGTACTTATCATCATTCTATAAGGTTTTTTAAACATTAATTATATGCATAAATGAATTATTCTATTGTTTTAAAAACATTAAGTACAAGACATTAGTTATTTGTAAATTTTATATTATGTAAAAATTTACGTAAATTTGCACATAAATAATTTTAGCTATGAAAACAATATTGTATTTGACCGATCTTCATTTCAAAGCGAACGGGAGAAATTACTATGAAGAAGATCTGTTTATCACCTCTAAACTAAGGGAACATTTCAATATCCTGATCGGGAATCCCCAACAGGCGATTGCATTGCTAGACAAGGCAGACCTGGTCGTCTTTAGGAATACCGGAGCCGTAATCGGGTATCAGGACTATTTTGACCATATCGTCGATGTCGTACAAAATGAGAAAATCAACATATTCAATTCCTTTGACGGTAAGGCCGATATCAAGGGAAAACAGTATTTACTGGATTTAATGAAAACTGAATATCCCGTCATCCCTACCGTAGAAGATATTTCAGATATTGATGCCCTTGGTAATTCCGAAAAGTATATTGTCAAGATAAAGAACGGGGCCGATTCCATTGGAATGGAGATTTTGACCAAGGAAGAACTATTAAAAGCAAAGCCCGAGGGAAAACTCATCCAACCCTTTTTGGATTTTGAATATGAGGTTTCCTTTTACTATTTGGATGAAAAATTTCAATATGCATTGTATGCACCGCAAAAGGAAAAGCGTTGGGATCTCCAAGAATACGGGGCAACTCCAGAAGATTTGGAGTTTGCCAAACAGTTTATACAGTGGAACAATATCAAAACGGGAATTACCCGAGTGGATGCCTGTAGAATGAAAGATGGCTCCCTGCTTCTGGTTGAATTGGAAGATCTGAACCCATTTCTTTCTATTGAACTGCTTTCGGCAGAAAAGCGGAATGCATTTATGAATAACTGGGTAACGGTATTGAAAAAGCTCGCATAAATTTATGGTCTCCAGAATTAGTTCAGAACTCTTTAAAATCTTGAAAAAATGAAAAGCAAAGCACCTTTACGTCCGTCATTACGAATAGAAAATACGGTTTATATTTCCGGACAGGTTGGCATCAACCCGCAAACCTCAAAATTGTCCAATGATAGTTTTGAAAATGAGGTAAGGCAAATGATGGACAATCTAAAACTACAACTGGAAAACAACGATGGAGGTTTTAATAATTTGGTAAGTGTTATTGCCTATTTAAAAAGTATGAAAGACTATGACACCTTCAACACCATCTATGGTACTTATTTTGAGGATAAATTTCCGACAAGGACGTGTATCGCCGTATTGGATCTTCCACTTGGAGCTTCGGTTGAAATTTCAGGAATAGCATACATTCCTCAGCGTAAGTAAACTACCTCGGGGCAAACCCGCGAGGTATTCAATGGAAACTTACTATTAGATTTCGACGCATCCCGATAGCTATCGGGATCGGAACATATAAATCTCGATTATCGAGTAAAATATTATGAGAGCAATAATTTTATCAAGAAACAAAAATGTTAATCAGCTTATATATACTGAACTTCTACTACCGCAATTAAAGGAAGGAGAAATACTTGTGCAGACCAAAGCTATCGGTATAAACCCCATAGATTTAAAGACAAAAAACGGCAAGGGAATCTATCCTATGCTACAAGAAGAGAATCCACTTATTTTAGGTTGGGAACTTTCGGGGGTGGTGACCCGGTCCCGTTCGGAAAAGTTTGATGAAGGCGACGAAGTTTTTGGACTTATAAACTTTCCCGGACACGGAAAGACATACGCCGAATATGTAGCGTGTCCCGCTAGTGATTTAGTAAAAAAACCTTCAAACCGTTCTCATTTTGAAGCTGCCGCAACAAGTCTGGCTGCTTTAACTGCGTATCAATCATTGGTTTATCTCGGAGAATTAAAATCCGGGGAAAAAATCCTGATCCACGCTGCTTCGGGTGGTGTAGGGCATTTTGCCGTTCAGATTGCCAAACATTTAGGAGCCTATGTCGTGGGAACTTCCTCAGAAAAAAACAGGGAATTCGTTTTAAGCCTAGGTGCTGACAAACATCTCGATTACAAGACCGATGCGTTGGAGAAAGAGCATAAAGACTATGATATCGTGCTGGATATGGTTGGCGGGGACACAATAGACCGTTCCATTCCATTAATAAAAAAGGAAGGTGTTCTTATTTCTATTCCATCTGGCAAGAATGATGCAGTCACGGATAAAGCAAATAAAAATGGAATTAAAGGATTGAAATTTACGGTGCAATCCGATGAGAATGATATGAAAGTAATCGCCGATTATTTGCAACAAGGGATTCTAAAACCACATATTTCAAAAATAGTTGAATTTGATGCTATGGAAGAAGCCCACGCACAAATAGCGAGCGGCCATACGGTAGGCAAAGTCATTGTTAGATTATAAAAATAATATGAACACGATAGAGAAAGCAGGAATATTGGCGATTGCGGCAAAGCTGCAAAATGTATTGGACACCTTAAGGGATGCAGGTAATTTATTTTATCAGGCACACGATATCAATTTTGAGACCAAATGGTTTCCCCCCATTTTTGTGTTGTCCATAGTCGACCAATTAAGTGTAACGGAACTAGCAAAGGAAATTGGATTAAGCCATCCGGCAGCCATCGGATTGTTAAAGGAAATTGAAAAAAATGGGCTTATTTCTTCCGTAAAGGATAGTAGGGACGAACGAAAACGCAACCTTATGCTCAGTCCTAAAGGCCGGGAAATAGTTACCGAATTAAAGCCCTATTGGGATAGTATTGCCAGCACTCTCTCAGACATAACAGCCAATCCGCATAACCTTTTTATTGCTCTTATCGAAGTTGAGATGCGACTGAAGGAAAAACCCCTTTTGGAAAGGCTCAATGAAAAAGCAGTCCATATTTTAGAGAAGTCCAAAGATAAGGGGTTAACCATAGAAAGATGTGATAATTCATTTACACTAAATTTGGCGAAAGCCATACACCGTGAACTATTTACGCATCCGGTTGAAGAAGAAATTAACCCAGATACTGCAAAAAGCAAACCCACCTATTTCCTGGCCAGTGTCAATGGTTTACCGGCAGGGCACACCGCTATTTACTTTACGGACAGCGAAATGGAAATCTACTCTATTGGCGTGCTGGAACAGTATAGAAATCAAGGTGTCGCACGGCATTTAATTCAACATATCAAACAGAGTTACCCATCAATGAAGTTAATTAAGGCCACTTGCGAAATCCATCAAAAAAGCTTCTTTGAGCATTTGGGCTTTGTGCTTAAGAAAGCTGAAAAAGAACATAACAGGATAACGATGGAACTTAAAATTGTTTCATAAAAAAGCATCCACAAGCAAAAGAATATTTTTGATATGGAACAAGAAAAGACCAACGTACATATAATACCTTATGAGGATTCCCATAGAGATGCCTTTAGGGACATCAATTACCAGTGGCTTACCCAATATTTTGAAGTCACTGCATATGACAAGCCTTTTTTTGAGAATCCCCGAAAAGAAATCCTGGATAAAAGCGGCTATATTTTCCTGGCTTCCCTAGAAAATGAAATTGTGGGCTCTGTCGCTTTGGAAAGGATTACGGATAAACAATACACCTTGGCAAAAATGGGGGTTAAACCAGGTTTTCAGGGATTAAGGATTGGGCAGTTATTAATGGATAAAGCCTTGGAAAAAGCTGAACAATTGAACTTAGATAGTTTGGTTCTGTACACCAATCATCAATTGGTTCAGGCGTTAAATTTGTATAGCAAGTATGGTTTCCGGTTTGAGAGGCTTGAGAATCCATTGGTTGAAAGAGCTACCATAAAAATGGTGAAAAAATTCAATTAATAAATCATGTAATTGAGCGTGGATTGGTAGTGAAAGATGATGAGAAAAATGAAGGACTTTTATCCAATATCCCTGATGAAAATCTGGAAGAATTGAAAATTATTGCCGGTCAGTATCTCGAAAAAGCTGGGCTAATTGAACTCAATGAAAAGTTAAATGAGTTAGGAAAAGGGAAGTAAAGTATTCAGGCTGGTTATTCGGTTATCCAGCCTTCTTCTTTTCTGCTATTTTGAACCTTGTTTGCTATGAGCCAATCTTCAAATAATGAATCGTTAACAGGAGTAAATTTAATAAATTCTCCTGAGGATAGCATTAAGGTAAAATCTTTTGCTACGGTAATGTATTTCACTTGTTGTCCTGTTGTTATCGAAATTTCCTAAGTTTAAGTGCCGGACTCAAAGCAAAACGCTTCAAGAATATTTTACAAATATAGTTTTTTTGAGTCTTAGATGGAAATGAAATAATTTCTATTTAATTATGTAAGATATTTAAAAATAAAAATCTTCTGAAGATTAGTGAAATTATGAAAATAAACTATCCCCCTATTTTAGCTTTAATTTAAACGATCCAGGATTTTTATCATTTCCAGAAGCGTACCTTTAGGCTCTATTTTCCCATCTTCCCAATTTTTGAGTTCCTCAATAAGACTACTACCCGAATATATTGTCTTGATTTCTCCGCTAAACGAAAATTCCTTTTCTCCTTTTTTGTTAAACAGCATATTTAAAGTTTCAAAGCATCTGTCTGCGGTCTGCTGAGTATCAAAAATCAGGCTGGTCAAACGCTGTTTTTTGTAATAGATAGTCAATTCTGCAACCGTTTTTTTATTTTCTTCCATCTTAATTTCTATTAAAATTTAACCTGATATTCGACATTAAGTTACTTTAATCTCATCTACTTATTTCTTACGACTTTAAACGTAAGAACCTTAAATGCAACTTTAGATGCAGCTCCTTATGCGAAGGTTTAAGATTCTTAAAAGCAGCTTTAGATGGTTTTAAGATTTTCAGAATAAATTCTGTCTGAAAACTGCTTTTTTACTTAATGATTACCAAACTATTTCAGGATAATCCCTATAATTTAATTCATGTACATTACAGCCTAATTCATTAGCCCTACTCATCATATCAGACTCCCACATTTTATAAGCAGGTGAAAATTGAGAATAAGCAATTAACAAATCTGGTATTCCCCGAAATCTTCTTTTTCCCGGGATTTTACTCAAATACTCTATATTAATAGCCTGCAGCACTAAAAAAACCAGGTCATTATGTATATCAATTTTTTGATCTATGAAATTTTGAATTTGTTGTGCGCCCTGGGGATCATAATCAAATAAAGTTTTCTTACAATTATATTCGAGGATATGAAGATTTGCCTGATCCAGGGCATCCAGCACTACATAACCTGAATTATAGCGAAGAACGGAAATTAAATAAAGGAAGTCTGTCCATAGATATCTAAAGCCTAAATATTCAACCTTATTTTCCGAGTCAAAAACAAACTTATCTTTCAACCTGGAATGTTGGAAAGCTTTTCGGACCTCATAAGCAAAGCCCATTATTATGTCCGATTGCCCCTTCTCTTCCTTCTTATATTCATTTAACCGCTCCCCTATTTTATGAATGGTTTCATACAGGCTTGTTAAGTCACCATAATCACCCCATAATTCTAATCCTGTTCCTTTCTTGGTTGGGTTACTTTGAAGCATAGAAAAGCAATTTAAATATTTAAACTTTTTACAAATATCACTATTTAAATCAATTTAGTATATGTCGTTTTCACCATTTTTTTGATAGGTGGGGAATCTTGGAAAAGGCGAGAACAGAGCATCAAATCGAGACAGGTTCGAGATTTGTTTAATACTTTCTTAGATTTTCGTCTTTTCCGACTCCAGATCTTCAAGTTTCCAGTGAATTGGCTTATAATTCCGAAAGAATTTACGAATTAGAAAAAAGAGGTCATAAATTATGGGGCTTATGGATAAGTAATCCCAATCCATATAATGCTATCGGGCCATTTCCATATAGTAATATCACTGATTTATCAATAATAAACTGGCAACAAAAATTAAATGAAATTCAGACAGATATCATATATGGTCTATTAAATTATCAAGCAGTTTCATTAGCTTTCGAGGTTTTGAAGTATATTAGAGAAAATAAATTAAGGTTTCCATTTATATGGCATTTCAAAGAAGGTCCTTTTTATTGTAGGCAATTTGGTGATTGGAATAAACTTATTTATTTATTAGATAATTCTGATGGAAATATCTTTATAAATAGAGAATCCCTGCAATGGTATTCTCTATTTATTAACTTTAAGGACAAACTCCTTTTTTGCATGGATGGAGATTTGCCTGTTAAAAATTGGTTTAAGGATAATTATACAAGAAAGATTTCCGAATTAGATCAAGAAATACATACAGTAGTTCCTGGACGCTTGGTGGGTCTTAATCCTATGAGAATGTTTGAATTGTTCAAAAGAGGTATTCATTTGCATTTATATGGCAATTACTATCATTTGCTTTATTATGATTATATTAAAGAGGTACAAAATTCTTCTTTCTCTAGATATTTGCACATACATAGCACCGTAAGGCAAGATAAATGGTGTGAGGAATTTTCTAAATATGATGCAGGATGGTTACACTTGTTTAAAAGTTATAATTTTGGGAAATTACAAAGAATGAGTTGGGATGATTTAAATTATCCGGCTAGGATTTCTACTTTGGCTTGTGCATCTCTACCAATGATACAGGTGAATAATGATAATCACTTAGTAGCTACTCAAGAATTGACATCACATTTAGATATAGGAATATTTTATAAGGATTTTGAAGAATTGCATATAAAATTAAAAAATAAAGAATGGCTGCGGAATCGTTTACGGTATTGCATCTGGCACCACTGGAAAAAGCCCGAACGAAAACGGAAAAAACTGATTCGGTTGGGAATTAACCCAGACCACGCCTACGCTTGGAGCCGTACCAGAATGGGCGGTTGGGCAGTTGCCAAGAGTCCTATTTTGCGTACCACCATTACCGTAGAACGCTTAAAAATGAAAGGTTATGTTAGTCTAATCGAATACTACAATCGATGAGTTTCATTGTTGAACCGCCCAGTACGAGACCCGTACGCTGGGTGGTGTGAGGGGTGCACTCCGTCATTTGATGGCGGAGCCATCCACTCGATTGCCACACGTTTTTTATTCCGCTGTTTGTTTTTCCAATATTTTTTGTCTAAACCTTGAGATAAAACCAACAACCTTTCTTTTTTCAGTCGTCCATTTCCCTTTATATCTTTTATTACCTCTATCATAATCGTGCTGTAATTCACCACCTAAATCCGCGAGATAAATATCCAAGTCCATTTTAAGTGAATGAAGCCAAGGGTCGAATTCATTATTTTGTTGTCTTATCTGTTTTACTAAGTCCAAAAGAGTATTTCCAGCTCGTTCCAAACTGTATATACTTGGTGTTTTTAAAAACTCGCTATCAAATAGCTCTTTTTTAATAGGTTTTAATTTCTCGTCAAAATCCTCGATTGTCATATTCATAAACATTCTATTTTAGATAGAACAAAGATATGAAAAATACCAATGCAATAGTTTTTGTCTATAATACTATCGAAGTTTATTTATCAAAACTATTTATCCCCTTGATGTGGAAGAGCCACTTTTAAACTAAACTTTATTCGGGACGTTGTCTCGTTAGTCAAATTTTCAGAAGTTGAAGCGTCCAAATCCAGAACTTGAATTTTAAGTCCGCCACCTATTTTGCTGTTTTCTTCATTAGAAGCAGTTACAGCAACGTCAAAATCCACAGTTGTTAAATGTCTTCTACCATCCTTTCTCCAAATAGAAGTTGTTTAGTCGTGGTCTTCTATTCGTTCCATTATAACTGGATTTATTATTGCTCCATTCTATTCGGCAAATTCTATTGTATCATTAACAGATTTAATAATCGATTTCAAGGTTGTGGTAATAAATTGGTCTAATTCCATATGTTTTTCTCAAATGTGTGGCAACGGCAGTTTGTCTCAAAACTACCTGCTTTGGTTTTAAAAATAGTTGAAATTAGGATTGAAAACAAAATTTATACTATGATCAGTATTTTTTGTTATGCATTGGATAAAAGCTTTATTCATTCTTATAGAAGCTTTAATATACTTCTTGAAGGTTAAAAACAGAACCACGATGCGTTGCTGTAAGCCGATTTTACTATTGAACAATCTTCTTAAATTATAGGCCAATGCGATGAGTCCAAAATCTGCAGAAGCTGCCTTGATGCCCCTTTTGGTCATGATATGATCAAAGCCCCATTGCCGCTTCATAGTGCCATAGGGATGCTCGACCAGCGCTTGCCTCTTTTTATAAAGCTCTCCGCTTTGTTCGACCCGCTTGGCGTTGCCTTGGATGATCTGGGTAAATTGAGTGCGCTGTATAATCTTACCGTTAGCTTTGGCCGTGGTACACTTGCTGCGTACCGGGCACTCCTTACAGGCCTTGGTCTTGTATTGTTTAAACATATAGTTGCGGGCTTGGTACCAGGAGCCATTGCTGTATAAAGTATTTCCCTGGGGGCAAGTATAGGCGTCATCATCAGGATTATAAATGAAGTTTTCAGCATTGTATTTAGGATCTGGCGCCTGACTTTTACGTCCAATGGCCGGAATGGCCACCAGGGTATCGATACCTAGACTATCGGCAATATGGAACTCGCTCCCGGTATGATAGCCTTTATCATAGAGTGCAGTAAAGGAATTTGATCGTAAAATAGACTTGGCCCTTCTGAGCATGAAGCCCATTGCTTTTTTATCATTCTGATTGGTGAGTTTATAATCGATCAGTAACTTATGTTTGGCATCTACGGTAGTTTGCGCGGTGTAGCAGACCTCGGTAACGGTTCCCCTTACAATTTGATGTCTGCTATCAGGATCAGAGGTCGATCGTTGTGGGTTTTCAGAAGAAGCATCCTTGTCTAATTGTTTTTGTATTGCCCGGTATTTGGTCTGTTGCTGTTTGCGCCCTTTAATTTGCTCTTTAATTTCTTCGGTTTTTTTCCGGTCTCCATCAGCCTTGGCCAGTTCTTGGTTATGCTCTTCGAGCTTTTTATCGATGTACTCTAAATGCCGCTGTATTTTCTTTTTGTTGTAGTTATTTTTTTTGCTGTTTTGCGCCCTTAGCTTGGTAGAATCCCCGGCAATAAGTGTTCCCCCGATCAGGTTGAAGTTACGGGCGATGGCCACACTTTGCCGGAACACCTTTCGGATGGCTTTTGGGTTTTCTTTTCTAAACCGGGCAATGGTATTGTGATCGGGTTTTAAGTTTTTAATCAACCAGATCACTTCAATGTTACGATAAACCTCTTTCTCCAATCTTCGGGAAGATCGCATCTGGTTCATATAGCCATAGATAAAGAGTTTGAGCAAATCTGCGGGATCATAGGGCGGCCTCCCTTGAGTGGCTATGGTTTGAAAGCCCATCTGTGATAAATCAAGCAAGTTGACAAATTGATCAATGAGTCGTACGCTATTATCCTGGGGAATCATATCATCCAAACAGGTTGCGTAAAGACTAAGCTGTTCGCGGTCTTGTCCTTGTTGGTATTCCATATCCTAAAAATACGAAATTCTTAGGTTTTGAGACAGTCTGACGGTCTTGTATAAGAGCAGTAGCGGATTTCGAAGCGTTTAACTTGTCCGCCACCACCAAATATTATTAAATGTACAGACTTTTAAATTTACCACTTCACCCGCTATTGCTCTTATACATTGTTGTGCCTTCGTTGTTTTTCTTTCTCTTTTCAGTCAGCGTGGGGAAAGCCAGACTCTTTTGTAGGTTTTGGTTGAGCGTTGGCTGGTGCGACCTGCAAATGTGTATGGCTTTATGCATTGGCAGTTCCGAAATATTTTTTCTTCAACCAAAATGAAACTCTAACCAACAAAATTAAGGCTGGGACTTCTACCAAAGGTCCAATCACACCGGCAAACGCTTGTCCTGAATTGAGTCCGAAAACTGCAATGGCAACCGCAATAGCCAATTCAAAATTATTTCCTGCTGCCGTGAAGGCAACCGAAGCTGTTTTATCATATTCTTCCCCCATTGCTTTGGTGACGAAAAATCCGATGATGAACATTAATGCAAAATAAATGAGCAACGGAACGGCAATGACTACAACGTCCATTGGTATTTCCACTATCATTTCTCCTTTTAATGAAAACATTACCAAAATTGTAAATAATAAGGCAATAAGGGTCATTGGCGAAATGGCAGGAATGAACTTCTGTGTGTACCAATCCTCACCTTTTAATCGTACTAAAATTTGCCTGCTCAATATGCCCATTAGAAAAGGAATTCCTAAGTAAATAGCCACACTTTCAGCAATTGTTCCGATTGAAATGTCAACGATAGCTCCTTCAAAGCCAAAATAAGGCGGAAGAACCGTTATGAAAATCCAAGCATAAAAACTATAGGCAAACACTTGAAAAATACTGTTCAATGCTACTAAACCTGCTCCATATTCGCTACTCCCTTCTGCAAGGTCGTTCCACACCAACACCATTGCAATACAGCGGGCTAAACCAATTAAGATTAGTCCAACCATATATTCGGGATAGTCCCGCAAAAAGGTGATGGCTAAAGCAAACATCAAAACGGGGCCTACAATCCAATTCAGAACAAGTGAAATGGAAAGAATTTTAGTATTTCTGAAAACCTTGGGCAATAATGAATATTTCACCTTCGCTAAGGGTGGGTACATCATTAAGATAAGCCCAATAGCTATCGGAATGTTAGTAGTTCCTTGATTGAATGAGTTGATGAAATCAGGGAATCTCGGAAAAAAGTACCCAATTCCTACACCTATTGCCATTGCAATAAAAATCCAAAGCGTCAGGTTTTTATCAAGAAAGCTTAATTTTTTTGTTGCCATAATTAAGGGTTGTAAGTTTTGGCATATTGTTCTGCCGTGAGTAATTTTTTTAGCTCGTTGCTGTCTTCAATTTCTATCTTAATCAACCAACCATCTCCATATGGATTGTCGTTTATTAATGTGGGCGCTTTTAATAATATTTGGTTTGTTTCAATAATTTTACCTGATATAGGCATAAACAAATCGCTTACTGTTTTTACAGCTTCCACAGAACCGAAAACTTCGTCTTGAGAAAAGTTGCTGTCAATGTTTGGCAAGTCCGGATATACGATTTCACCTAATTCGCTCTGGGCAAACTCTGTAATGCCGATGGTTCCAATACCATTTTCAACACGAACCCAAGTATGTTCTTTTGAATAATATAAATCGTGTGGGATTTTCATTGTAATTGCTTTTTTAATATCCTCGCCTTAGATTTTCGGCATAGTCGTTTGGTAAAATACTTTCTTCAACTGCTTTTGCAGCCTTTTCTATATCATAGTCAAATCGGATAAATTCTACCTGAATACTGTCTTTGTCAAGAATAGAACTGTTATCGTTGATAGTGAGCATCACATAACCACCCCTTACATCATTGTCTTTAGGTTTTCCCACTGAACCAATGTTTATGGCGTGGCGAAAATGGTTTTGTCCGTCAGTTCCCGAATTTAAAATGCGATGATAGGGTTTGTGTGTATGCCCGAAACACATAATGTCAGCATCTGCCTGTTCCATTATGCGAAGCATACTTTTTTCTTCACGGTCTTCAAAAAGGTATTCGTTTATTTTTCGTGGGCTTCCGTGAACCAAAAGTAAATTCAGTTTATCGTTGTTTAACTGAAATTCAACTTTGATATGTGCCGGAAGTGTGCGCAAATAAGCTCTTTCTTCATCTTTCATTATGGAATTGGTAAATGAAATGGAAACACTTCCGTTTGCTTTTTCTTCATCAGTTTTGTAAGCACAACCGCAATCGTTGCTCATTCGTCCAATGCCAAAATCATAATTTCCTGCAATCGTTGGGATTTTACGTTTACGAATTTCATTTACAACTTCGTTGGGCCAAATGTTATAGCCCACTAAATCGCCCAAACAATAAATGCTGTCGGGGTTTCTCTTTTCTACGTCTTTAAAGAAAGCTTCCAATGCAGGAAGGTTTGCGTGAATGTCGCTGAACAATGCAATTTTCATATTCTCTAATTTTTTGAGTTTAACAACAACCTGAATTTGGCGTGCAGCAAGAAGCTTGAGTTGCTTGAAGTTCCGATAATTTCATTTTGGGCTTATCTTCAGGAATTCCACACTTATCCTTCGCCAAACAATCAGTTTGTTTGGTAGAAAGCAGAAAGTTTTTACCGTCAAAGTCCAAACCATATTTTTCAATACTTTGACCTTGATATTCAACTTCTACCATCAGGCTTTCATCAATGTTTAAGGTCTTTTCTGAAAGTTCGATGATTTTCAATAATTTCTCGGGGTGAAGCCTATGGTCATAGTCATTGGCATTCCAAAGTTGAAAGCTTACCACTTCTTCATTGCGAACAGTTCCGCCACAATCAATAAAGTGTTTGGTTATTTTGCCAACTTCGGTAACGTGAAAGTGATTGGGCACTAATTCTCCGTTTGGTAATTCAAAAGCAATGTTTTGCAATTGCTTTAGTTTGTTTTTTACTTCTGAAAGGTTCATATTTATATTTGTTTATTGCGATTATACGATTGAGTGAGTTAAATTTTTTTAGCAACAATCTACTTTTGGAAGGTCTTGATTTAAAAAATCAGTCATCATTAATTTCATTTTAGCCCAACTTTCGGGATTAATGCAGTAGCAAACCCTTGTTCCTTCTACGGTTCCCTGAATCAGTCCCAAATGTTTTAATTCTTTCAAATGTTGTGAAATGGTGGGTTGCGCCAATCCTATTTCATCAACCAAGTCACCACAAATGCAGGTGTTTAATTTGAATAGATGTTGAATGATAGCTACCCTTGCTGGATGTCCAAAAGCTTTTGCAAATAGGGCAATTTCATTTTGTTGTTCGGTGAATATTTCGGTTTTGACCAATCCCATTTCTTCTTTATTAATTCATTGCAATATTACGATTAATATTTTTATACACCAAATTATTTCGGTGTGTTGGCAAAAATGGCTCTTTTGGTTTTTTGAGCGGTGGTTTGTGTGTCGGAAAAAAACAAATGTGCCATTTGTGGGTCGGGTTTCTACAATGAGGCACAACGGTTTGGATATGCGTAGTGCGGGATTTCAAGGCACTTCACTGTCCGCCTACCGAAAAGTTTATTTAATGTAATTACTTTCATAACAGCACTTTTGCCCGCATTACGTATAGCCAGTGTTATGCCTTTGCCCTTCTTTTTGTCGTATGTTTCAGTACCCAATTGCATTAAAAAAGTCTTTAAGTTTTTGTCGGTCAAGTTGTCCTTCTGTCCGAACACTACTGCATAAGTCAAGCCCAAAAGGTTGAACAGTTTCGATTGCTTGTCTAACATTGTCTTTGTTTAGTCCACCTGCAAGAAATAAAGGAATTGGAATTACTTTTCTTATTTCTCGGCTCAATTCCCAATTATGAGTTCGTCCTGTTCCGCCTAATTCCTTCACAGACAAGTTTGGATTTCCACTGTCCAATAAAATAGCATCAACATAATTAGATACTTCGATTGCTTCCTTTACAGAATTTTCGTCAATAACGTGAATGACTTGAACCAATTTCACATTTGGCAATTCGTCTCGCAGTAATTGATACTCTCGTTGTTCTAATTCGTCAACAATCTGAATTGTCGTAGTATTTACTCTTTTATAATGCTGAATTATGTTTTGTGGTTTTGTTTCACTTGTTAGCAAAAAAGTTGAAATAGGTGGTGGTACTGCCTTGGCAATTTGATAAATGAGTTCATCTCCAATTACACCTGGTCCACTTGGCATATGACCAACCAAACCTAATGCAGAAGCACCGTATTCAACGGCTAATTTTGCTTCTTCAATGCTGCTTATACAGCAAATTTTTACTCTTGGTCTTGTCATATAATTACTTTATTTTCAATTTCTTCTGTCATTGACAAAATGTTTAAATCATCATCATATTCGGCATTGAACGCAAAAGTTTTGTTGTCAAGAATATACTTGTAAATATACCAATCAGTTTTTGGCGTTGGTACATTCAATAGGTCGTCAAAATTAATCCACATCAAAGTCCCTTCGTTACAATTTGGTGGTTCAACAAAATCAATATCTGCGATATACACATAACCAGTCCAATTGTATTCTGTTGGTGAGGTCTCTGTCAAAATACCGCAATATTTCATCGTTTCAACTTTGATACCTGTTTCTTCAAAAGTCTCACGTATGGCTGACTTTAAAGGACTTTCAAAAGGGTCAAGTTTTCCGCCTACTGGTGTGAAATTGTCTTTGTTTGGCTCTTTAAGTCTTTTGAGCAATAGGAATTTGTCTTTATGTCTCAAAATGCAGAGTGTCGCTACTCTTTTAAGTCCTATCGGTATTTTATTCATTTAGTGTCGTCTTTTAGGGTGAGGCATAACGGTTTTGTATAACAATAAGTTGCGGGTTGATTGAAAACTAAGATAGCTAAAATTACCGACTTTTATGCTTGCGCGGTTGTGTCCGCAGGACACAAAGCCGCAATTGTTGTTATACGGTGTTAGCAGTTGTTTTTATTCCGCTGTTTTTATTTTTTTCAATTCAATTAGTAGACTGTCTTGACTTTTTGATTTAGTCAGATTACTTTTCTGTAAAGATTTTATACTTTCATTCAATTCCATCAACGCATTTATTTGATTTTGTTCCCAAACTTTATCTCCTTCATAATCTTTCAGAGCGAAAAATAAAGCAATTCCAGAAATTAATGTTGAAAATATTACAAGTCCAATTGAAATTCTTGTGTTTTTAGTTGCCGAAATGGCATTGCGTTCAGATGCTGTTCTAAACAACACTATTTCTTCGTTAAGCTTGTGTATAAGTTCTCCGAGAAAATCAAGTCTAAATTCTTGTTGTTGGGAACTACCAGTTAACGATGAAACTTCAGAATTTAAAGTTTCTAAAGAGCTGTCAAGTCCTCCAAGTGAAGTTAATTGTTTATCAGAAAAGTGGGTTGTTATCTTACTTAATAAATTTATTTCTTTATTAAGTCCACCAATCAGATTATTGAGCTCGTTTTGTTTTCGGTTTTGTAATTCTGTTAATCCGATAGTAATTCGTCCAGAATATTTCGCTGCAGCAGCTGGTGTCAAATCTTTTTTCATTAAATACTTTGATTGAGAATTTATCTTTTCGATAATTTCCTCATTCGTATATTCAATAGGATATTTTTTTTCTGACATAGGTTTTTTCAAATAACTGCTAACGTGTTTGTATATGGCTCGTAGCGTGCAAATTAGCAATAAATTTTCGGTTAAGCACGAGCCAAATTTTTTAATTTTCTTATTATCTTTTTCATCAATAAGCCAAATTAAAAAATTTGGCGGACTTGCAAATATGACTTAACTTCGATTAAGCAACTAATTAGCTATGAGCTATATACGGTGTTGTCTGTCTGCCCTTATCCACAGTTTGTTCCTTTAATTTTAAATTACGTTACTAATTTAATGTGTCAATTTTTGGTCTATCAATGCTAAATCCCAATTGTTTTTTCCTAAATAGAATGCATCTACCCAAAAATATGATGGATTAATATAATTTTGATTACAATCAAATTCTACATACAGCTTTATTCTATACCCATTTTGACCAATATATCTTACAAGATTAGCATTGTAAGTACTCCGACTTACCATTACACAGCTGGGTGTACTTTCTTTTAATTTTTGTTTAACAAATAATATTGTTGTTTTAAACGCCTCTTTCCGCCAATAATCTGAATATTCAAAATCCTCTAATTGATTTTGATTGCTTATATTAACTTTTTCTTCTTGATATAATTCTAAATCCTCTTTTCTAATTTTAAGTTTTTGCAGTTCACTATTTTCAACTTTTTTTAGATTTATGAAACGAATGTAATTGTAATCATCTAAAACGTGAGCAATTGTTTTAGAACTCAAAGTGTCTAAAAAAGTTCTATCAAAATATTTAGAATTGTAATAATATGATGTTCCTGTTTTTTCTATTGATAAAGAATCAAAATGCATTTTTCTTATACCCCAATCGGCTTGTCCTTCTAATTGAAAAAAGAATGTAAGACTTCTATCTTTTAGGTCAATCTTATGATAATTTACTTTTTTGGCAATTGCGGGTTGCCACTTTCCATTTTCGTCTATGGCAGTGAAAGAATAGAATTTTGTAGTATCCGTTTTAAAAATTAAAACTGAATCTTGGACTCGGTTTTCTTTTATTTTAGTGTCGGTACTATTCGAGTTGTTTTGACAACCACACATACTTGTTAAACCTATTAAAAACAGTACTGTTAAAAATTGTTTTTTCATTATTTTATTTCTTTTGGTTTTATATCAAACACTCTTATCTTTAGATTCCAGCTACAATTAATGCTTCTTTAAATTTAATTTGAAATTCCTTTTGCCAACCTTGACCTGGAAATGCTATTCTTTGGTTAATTACATTTTTGAATTTTGCATTTAAAGAATGGAAAACTGAATCATAAACATTAGCCTTTATTAAAATTATATGAGTATCATCATTTATTACGGGTTTGGTTCTCTCAATCAAATTTGGTAATTGTGATTTTAAATCACTTTCTAATAAAGAGAGTGGCAATTCCGAAAAATCTAAAAGATAAAATCCTTCTTGTTGAAATTTGCGTAAAATTATTTCTTTTGTTTCGGGTTTACGACCGTTATCAATAAATTGATTTTTAAGGACTGGAAAAAGAGCTTCTGCGATTCCTAAAAAAAGATAATCGTGCTGGGAAACATTTTCGTAATAAAAAAAGCGTTCCAAATTGTCAGGAGGAGCTTCTGCAATAAGTAAATATTTTACTTTTTCTGGTTTATATTTATTTCTTGCTTGGTCAAGTTGTATCTTTAATTTCGAAGTGCTGATTGGCTCATTAGTTTTTTTTGAAGTTTTATTAGTTACATTATCATTGGTTTGTCTTTTGACAGAAAGATGATTTAATATCCTATTTTTATTGTTATTTGAATGGGGAATTATCCAACTTGAACCCTTACCTTCCATTTGAAAAGCGTGAGGAAGATTTCCTTTTCGCAATAAATCTCGAAGTGGTTTTCCTGCTCTACTTTCGTTGTCTTTTAAAATACCTGATTTGGCTAATAATTCATTCGCTTCAACAGCTCCAATACCTTTTCTATTTGATTTCTCTAAATATTCATCCAAAAACGTTGTGATTTTATTCATTTATATCAGTTTGGTGTTTTGAAAAATTTTAAATGCTTGCAACCAATTGCTAATCTAATGCAATATTTTTTTTTGGGGTTGCAGACAACGGTCTCCTTTACTTCGTTTATTAATAATATACCTTTGAGATGAAGAAGGAGGAGAACTAGAACGGTTTCGAGATTACAGGTCCAATAGTCGTAAGAGTCCTCCATTCTTCATACGGGTAGCAAGAACCATTTGGAATACCAGGTCTTTTTATGGACCCGTTAAAGGAGTTAGTTAATGCACCCTTCAAATAATAATTTTTTAAAAGTATGAAAAATTACCAAGAAGTAATCGGAATTGATGTTTCGAAAAGTAAATTAGATGGCTACGCCTATAATCGTAATATCCATCGAGAATTCAGTAATGATGTAAAGGGTTATAAAGCCCTTTTGAAATGGGCTAACGATGAGAAGGAAAAAGTGTTTTTTTGTTTTGAAAATACCGGTCATTATTCCTTGAAGTTAGCATTATATTTATCATCAAAGAAGCAGGCATATGTACAAGAGAACCCCATAGTGATCAAACGTTCTTCAGGAGTAATAAGAGAGAAGAATGATGTGGTAGATGCAAAGATGATTGCACGGTATGGGTGGCTTCACCGTGAGGAGCTTTCTCCGAGTGAGCTTAAAAATAATGAACTATTGGAAGTAGGTAGATTGCTGGCTTTACGAGATCAGCTAGTTCGTAGTCGTACAGGATTGAAGAATACCCTTTCAGAGCTTAAGAAATTATTGACCAGTAGTTCGACAGATACCTGTTGCAAGACACTTTTAAGCTCTATAGCTCATCTGACTTCACAAATTAATAAAATAGAAAAGCAGCTAAAATCACTTATAAGAACTTCTGATACATTAACGCATAATTATAGGTTGATTACCTCTTTAAAAGGTGTAGGATTGATTGTAGGTGCTCAATTGCTTTACCACACTGACAATTTTAAACGATTTGATAGCTGGCGACAATTCTCGAGTTATTGTGGCACGGCACCCTTTGGCCATAGTTCGGGAAGTAGCATTCACAAAAAACGGAAATGCCACCCCATTGGAGATCGGCAAATGAAGAGCCTACTTAGCATGGCAGCCTGTACCGCCATTCAATATGACAGTGAATTGAGACAGTATTATAAGAAAAAGCGAGAGGAAGGTAAACTCAAAATGATTGCGCTAAATAATGTTCGCAATAAGCTATTATCCAGAGTTTTTGCAGTAGTAAAGAGAGGAACTCCATATGTGGAATTACAAAAATTTGCAGCCTAAAAATAATAGAAAAAACTTGGATTTAACCTTGGAATACGATTATCGCAAGTAGCGGAATAAGGAACGCGGATTTGTCGGTTTAGCCTTTTCTTGCTTGGTTTCTAAAATAACACTTTTTTATCTAAATGCCGCTATTTGCGATTAATCGTTGTTGTAAAATGTAGCGATACGCTCTGATATAAAATTATCCGTTTATTTATTCTTTTAAAAATTATTGTTGGATTTATCGAATATTAGCTCTGATCAGATTTTACTTTTATTTTCAAAAAATGAGAGAGAGGTTTTTCAAGTTTAAAATTGATAGTAAAAATTCACAATTTTAAATTTCTCCAGCGTTGCATTTTAATTTTTAGCTGAATTTTTCAATTATAATTTTTTGGGAGAGATTGGTTCTGAGTTATGATCGGCTTTTTCAGTTCTTAATTTGCACTTAAACCGAATTTGAATTTACGACAAGATCTTTTAAACAGTTCAGTGAAAAAGCGTCCGATTTTATATAATTTCACCACTATTTTTTCTTATTATTTGTTCGCGTTGTTGCTAATCCATTTAGTTCCATTTTAGTTTTAAAAGATTTTCAGAAAGTGATTTTATCAGTTTTTCATTTCTTTAAAATCTAAAAAATTTGTTCTGATTTTATCGAATTTTGAATATAATTTTTTCTGCGGACAGTTCTATTTTCAGAGGGAGATTGGGTCAGGAGCTATTTTTTACAACGGTCTCGTATAAAAGTAGTAGCGGGTTTTCGCACTTGCTTTTAGGCTTGTAAGATACTTAAATAAAATGAAATAGCGGTTCGAGTTTGCACCTAAACCGCTATTACTTTTATACATTGTTGGCATTTCGTATTTTATTTCACACGTTTGTAGTGGCTTTGTGTTATTTGATTCAGAAATACCTTTGATTCTACCAGTTTAAATTTTAATTGCTCTGATAACTCTGAAAATAAAGAATGTCCACCGCCCAATAAAATTGGAATTCGGGTTAATACCATTTCGTCAATTAAGTCTTCTTTTAAAAAATTGCTAATTGTTGTTCCTCCATCTATGTATAAGTTAAAATGCCCCTTTGCGTGTATCTGCTCCAAAATTTGTGTCAAAGTTCCGTTTGCCAAAAATGCTTTGCCTTTATGGCTTTCGGGAATTTCTTTCATACTATTACTGAGTACAAAAACTGGTTTGCTATATGGCCAAGGAACATCAAAACCTATTACAGTTTCAAAAGTTGTTCTTCCCATTACAAGTGCATCTATATTTTCATTAAACGCAGCATAACCCATATCATCATTTTCAGGGTTTGGTATTGAATGTAACCAGTCAAGTCCACCATTTTTATCTGCGATATACCCATCTAAGCTAGTTGCGATAAACACCTTGTTTTTTTTATCCATAACTGTTCTTTATTTAGAAATTTAATGCAAAATTATGCGATAATAATTTTCTAAAATTGTACAGAATTTACCCTGTTTAAAAACTTTTTGGGCGTTAATCCGCTGTACTTTTTAAATGTTCTAATGAAATGTGATTGGTCGTAAAATCCGCATTCCAGTCCTAAACTTGTTAAGTTAATATACTTTTTAGCTTTAAGATTGATAATGGCGTGGTTAACTTGTTTTAGTTTTACGTATTCGCTTGGTGTAATCAGAAAATTATTTTTGAACTTTTGAATGAAACTTTTCTGCGAGATTGAAATCAATTCGTTAAAATCTTTTATTCTTAAAGGTTCAGATAGTTTTTTATTTAGATAATTTTCAAATTTCACGAAATGATTATCTATGCTTGTCTTTAGAAACCATTTTGATAATTCCGTTTCAATTTTGCTTATATCTGGTTTTTGCTGAACAAAAAACTGTTCGAACAAGATTTTTGATAAATCTTGAATGTTGTTTTTCTCAATTTGTTTTGAAATTAATCCATAACAAAACGGTTTCAAAATGAGTCCTACATTTAAGTATTCCCCTGATGTTTGAGTAAGAAAAGGTTCCGTTTTTAATCCTGAAAGTATTTGTTTGTTGTTTTGAAAATTGAATTCCTTAACATTTTGTCCATTCACAGAAAATGTGCCGCCATAATTAAATATCAATTCGGTAAACATTGGTGCGTGGTGCGTTGATTGAATTTCGTAATCTACGTTTCCTCCAATCCAAATTAAATCAATGTAATTACTAAGCCGATAACTTGGTCTATATGTTTTAGTGTTTTTCAAGGAATTTCACTGTGTTGTTTTTATATGAATGCCAACGTACGGATAACACAACAAGTTGTGTTATATCCATTTTAGTTAAAACACTAATCTAGAGGATTTTTTATTGTTTTAAAAGTATTTGTGGCTACATGCGTATAAATTTCAGTGGTTTTTGTGGATTGATGCCCAAGTAGCACTTGTATTTGTCTCAAATCTACTCCTGCCTCTAACAAGTGCGTTGCAAAACTATGTCTTAATATATGCGGGGTTACTGCAACAGAAATTTTAGCTTTTAGGGCCGCGTTCTTTATGATATTTACTACGGCCTGGCCAGAATACCGATCCCCCTTTTGACCTTCAAAGAGATATTCTTTTGGTTTCCAGATTTTATAATAAGTTCTTAAATTTAATAATGCATTATGAGATAATAGGCTTAGTCGATCCTTATTCCCTTTGGCCTGTTTTATCCTTACCAGCATTCTCTTGCTATCGATATCATTGATTTTTAAATTCAGTAATTCACTTCTTCGTAAGCCGGAACCATAGATAAGCTGGACGATGCATTTATGTTTTAGATTGTTGGTATGGGCTATTATGGATAGCACTTCCTCCCTCGAAATAACCTGTGGGAGCCTATATGCTTTTCTGGGGCGTTCGATTTCATAAAAACGATTGGGCATACCCAATACCACTTCATAATAAAATTTTATAGCATTGATGGCCTGGTTGAGATAGGAGTTTGACTTTTCCTGGCGAATGAGCCTTTGCAGGTAAGCGCGTATATGCGTTTCATTTAGTGTATATGGGTCTTTATCGGGATAGTAATTGATAAACTGTTCAAAAAAACTCACATAGGTTCGTACTGTATTTACGGCATAACGTTTCAATTCTAATTTAAGCAGGTAATCTTCAGGACAACGGCGATAATTATCGGGGAGGCTTCTGTGACGAAACCAATCCGCATCTACCTTTTCATTACCGGTGTTTATAGGCCTGTTGGTTAAGAAACGATTATAATTGATCCAGGCAACTCCTTTAAACGTATTATTCAATTGTGCCAGATTTTCTTTGCTATTGGGGATATAGACCAAGTGGTACTTAGGGCTCCACTTTGGGCTATCCAGACTTTTTATAAGTGCCTGTATAACCTTATCTGGAGCGAACCTGATACCAATCACCTTCTGATTATTGATCATCAGATTATACAGTGTAATATTTTTAATCGAACCCATTGTTCAATATTACAGCATTTTAAAAATATTAGCGGTATATTAGTCGTATAATATACGTTTATTGCTATGAAGAGGTGCCCGGTTTGTGAATCACGTATTATTGGTAGGTCGGATAAAAAATTTTGTTCGACCAAATGTAAATCCGTTCACCAGTATGAAACAAGACAAAAAACAGAGGCTTTTTATTTCGAGATCGATCGTCAACTAAAAATAAACCGAAAGATTTTAAAAACCTATAATTACAAAGGGTATACTACGGTAAGGAAATCAGCACTCCTAAACGACGGTTTTAATCCCGGTTTTTTCACTCATTATTGGAAAAATTCCAGAGGGGATGTATACTTTTTTGTTTATGATTATGGTTTTCTAGACCTAAAAAAATCAGGTAAAAATAAATATCTGATTGTACAATGGCAGGAATATATGCGCAAATAGCTTATTATAACCAAATCATTACAATCCTAGATTTGGATTAATGCTAGAAAATCTTGCTAATAGCAACAGATATTAACATGCTTCATTACTTTTACTTTTAATAGATTTTTGATTATGAAGGCTTTGACACTTTACCAATATAAACTATTATCAGATCATGAGCAATACGATTTATTATTTACCCAGGGGGATTTCTTGGATATGATAATAGCGGGGAATTCCCGTTTTGCCGTTTACGCACTTTTCAAATTTTTTGTGGAAATAGAATATAATAATAGGGAAAATAAAATCATTGGTCTTAAAAGTTTTGTGACCGGTGAAATTATGGATAAGTATACTGATCTTAATATTTAAATCATTATTATCTAAGTTCAATCGATAACATAAAATGCAATCATTAGATTATTTAAATTTTGATCACAATAAACAAAAATATGAGTTGATGTTTTTTTAATACTGCTTTAAACTCCAAACATGATTAGTTAACGACTCCTATCTTTCAAATTTTTAATATTTACTTTTAAAAATTGCATCATTTCGTAAGCTGAAGGTTGGACAGTATTTTGTGATCATATTTCTATCTTCGGTCGCTCTCCGTCACCATACAAATAATTAAAAAGTTGGCTTGGTTTGATATCAAGTGACTTAGAAATACCATATACTTCACTAGGGTATAGATGAACAAATTCACCTTTTAACAATCTGCTAAATCTGGTATTTTCAATATTTGCAGCAAGGGCAATATCTTTTGAGCCTTTTACGAAGGGTGACAAAAAATTCTTTAACTTATTATCAGATTCAGATATTAAATGGAGCCTTTTGAATTTATAATCTTTAAAGAGTTTATCACACACAACATCAATATTTATATTTAGTAGTTGCGTAACATTATAAAAAGATTCGGCTAAAACAAGGTTTCTTGTCCCAACTATATCTTCAATAACATTTTCTAAGTTCTTTTTAGACTTTCCGGAATATTCCTTCGAAATTAATTTAAAAATAAACTTAAGGAAAAAATCTGTACTTAATATATTGTTATTCAATTTGTTATTTTTAAATCAAAAATTAACAGCAAATATTTTTGCTGTTTTTAAATATTATTTTATATTTGATTCTCAACCAACTGAGAGTTGGAATGAAAAATAAAAAATGATCACCTAATTTGGTGAGCATGAGTTTTTAAGAGCCTCTGAGTCCGAAACTAGCACATTCATACTCAAATCCGAGGCGGTAGATTAAAAACCCATGTCTAAAGATATTGTGTACTTTTGCACAACTCTTTGGGCTGGGTGTCTATCGAATGTCGGGTTTGGGGCTAGTGCTAGTGCCTGGACAAAGACAGGGAATAGCCCCAGCCTTTTGTATTTGTAACAGAGACTCGTTAACCATAAATGATTTTTATGAAAACGAGAACCACATATCCTGCTAAACACTTTTGCGGCATATTGCGGCATAAGTATTTTTTCTCCTTTCATAACAGTAAACCACAGCCCCAATCGTTACAACCTATTTCAAAAAACATCAAGCGTCCACTAGAATAATTTGGGCGTAGCCGGTGTCAAAAAGCCCTGCCTTTTGCCCGGTGTTACCGGTCTGGTACCTGTGCAAACCACATGGGTATAGCCATGAGGGTATAGACCTCCATATTTTTCTAGTACTCGCAATGCTAAAAATAGGACGTTTTTCTTTGTCGTGCAAATCCAATATTTGCTATTACAGGCAAGCTGGGCCGGTTTTTAAAGATTGAGTTAGGAAGTCTTAAAAGTGAAACGCAAATCGTGGCTGGTAATTAGTGGCGCTAAAAGTAAACAGTTAGCCGCTAATTTTTAGAAAAACTTTCCAGGTCTGCCATCACAGGTATGAAAGAAAACAAATATTAACTTTTAAAATCAACAATTATAAGAATATAAACTTAACAAACACTCAATTTAAAATGTAAGAATTAGTCTTTTATGGCAACAGCTAAAAGAACCTTCCCGCGAGATTGGCGTCTGGACGGGGAAGGCTTAAGCTTAAATAAAACATTGTTTCATTTAAATCACACGTAAAATTATGAAAAATAATTACTCGTGCCATATATACGTGGCGCTAATAATTATAGGTGGGATACTCTTGTTCCTACCTAAAGCTGCACATGCAGCAAACCCTACTCCCCTGCTCTTGCAACAACAACAAATTACCGGGACGGTAACAGATCAAAACGGTCTTCCCATTCCCGGCGTGAGCATTATTTTAAAAGATACCAAACGGGGTGTGGTCACGAACTTAGACGGTGAATATCATATTACCGCTCCCGCAAACGCTACTTTGGTTTTTTCTTATATCGGTTATAAAACCCGGGAAGTACCCATAGACGGTCGAGAGGTAATCAACATCCAACTGGAAGACGATATCGCCGCTCTTGGCGAAGTGAAAATCAATGCCGGTTATTATAATACCACCAAAAGGGAAAGCACAGGAAATATTGCGAGAGTTACGGCCGAGGAAATCGAAAACCAGCCGGTCATTAGTCCGCTGCAAGCATTACAGGGCAGAATGGCTGGGGTAGAGGTTACTATGGGTGGCGCGAACCCCGGGGCGGCTGCAACCATAAGAATCAGGGGAACAAACAGCCTTCGGGAAGAAGGAAATTATCCTTTGTATATCATCGATGGCGTACCTATAAGTTCCATCCCTACCGAAAGCAATTCCCTATTAAGTTCGTCAGGTATCGATCCTTTAAATAATCTAAATCCTTCAAATATAAAAAGCATCGAAGTTTTAAAGGATGCTGATGCCACGGCAATCTATGGCTCCAGGGGTGCCAATGGGGTGGTACTTATTACCACCAAATCGGGAAATAAAATCGGTACCGGTCTGGAAGCCAGAATCTATACCGCGATCTCTACCGTACCGCGGAGGTTAGATCTACTAACCACCCCACAGTATTTACAACTAAGACAGCAAGCTTTTGAAAATGAAGGGATAGACCCCACAGTAAAGAATGCTTATGATTTACTGCTCTGGGACCAGGATCGCTATACCGACTGGCAGGATTTTGTATTTGGCGGGCAAGCACAAACGACCAATGCCAATCTTTCCTTTACAGGTGGCAGTGAAAATACCACTTATAGATTAGGAGGTTCTTATCTTCGGCAAGGTACTATTTATCCGGCAGATTATAATTATCATAAAATTACCGGCAATCTTAGCTTAAATCATTATTCGGAAGATCAAAAGTTTAATCTGGGAACTTCCATAAATTATGGGATTGACCATAATGAGCTGGCCGGCAACTTAAATTTAGGGCCTTCTGTTTTTTTGTTACCCCCTAATGCCCCCACCGTATTTAACCCGGATGGATCATTAAACTGGGAAGATTGGAGTGCTGCCGGCATTCCCAATCCGCTAGAGGGCTATTTTAATGAGAGCAATACACAGACCCGTAGTTTTATAGCCAATATCTATCTTTCTTATGAGATTTTACAAGGTTTAGAGTTAAAAACCAGTTTGGGGTACACCAATTATACCACAGACGAGTTAAGAAAATTACCGGGAAGATCCTATAACCCGGCAGAGAATCCCCAAAACAGGTCTGCCCACTTAAACACCAGTAGGACCTCCTGGATAATAGAGCCGCAACTTCTTTATTATTCCAAATTTGGACAATTGGAAGGCAATTTTATACTGGGAGCCACATTACAGGCAGAAAACTCTTCTCGCGAGAGCTTGCAGGGAACGGACTATGCTACAGAATCCCTTATAGGGAATCTGGCCGCAGCTGAAATGATCATCAATGCCCAAAGTGCAAGTACCCAATACCGCTATGCCGCTTTGTTCTCCCGGTTTGGTTTTAACTGGGATCAAAAATACTATGTAAATCTAACCGCAAGAAGGGATGGTTCCAGCCGTTTTGGCCCCAACAACAGGTTTTCTAATTTTGGTGCTGTAGGGGTAGCCTGGATTTTTACCGAAGAGCAATTTATCGAAAATCAGCTTCCCTTTTTATCCTTCGGAAAACTACGGGGAAGTTACGGAAGTACAGGAAATGACCAGATTGGTGATTATGGCTATTTGGATGCTTATGAAGCGACCAGGGGCCCCGGGGGATTATACCCCACCTCCCTTGCCAATCCAGACTATTCCTGGGAGGTAAACAAGAAATTAGAAGCCGGCGTGGAACTGGGCCTTTTAAATGATCGGATAAATTTTAGTTTCAGCTGGTACCGCAATCGTTCTTCCAATCAATTGGTAGGCTATCCCCTGCCCGCCATCACAGGATTTCAGACGGTACAGGCAAACCTTCCTGCTACTGTCGAGAACAGGGGGATTGAAGTGGAGTTTACCACCTACAATATTCGTCATAACAATTTTAGTTGGACAACCTCTTTTAACCTTAGCAGACAAAAAAATGAGCTTATTAGTTATCCAGAGATAGAACAATCTTCCTATGCCAATGTATATAAAGTAGGGTATCCGCTTAACATTGTTTTAAACTACAATTATACGGGAGTAGACCCGGAAACCGGTTTATACACTTTTCAAGATGTTAATGAAGACGGAAGGCTAGATATACAAGACAGAATAAATATTCAAGATCGTAACCGCGAATTCTTTGGTGGCATTAGCAATGATATTACCTATAAAAATTTTCATCTTCAATTCCTCTGGGAGTTTGTAAAACAACCCGGTAGACTATCTTATCTTAATGCCGGCCGCACAAGTAATATACTAGCTTTTTATCTAAGTGAGCCCAACTTGCAAATTCCCACTACTTCTTATCAGGGTAGCGTGGCATACAGCAATGCGCTAAATAGTTCGGTCTTTAATCAGGATGGTTCATTCCTACGCTTAAAAACCCTGGCCGCTTCTTACAACCTGGAAAAAATAGCCGGAAAACTAGGGCTTCAACAGTGCCAGTTATTTCTTAATGCTCAAAACCTTATCACGCTTACCTCTTATAAAGGCTTAGACCCGGAATCTCCGGTAGGCGGATCATCTATTGGTAATCTTCGTACCATCTCAGGAGGATTACAATTAAAATTTTAAAACCCAGTATATGAAATCGAATCGAACAATCATTAAAATACTTTTTGCGCTAACTGTAGTCCTACATTTTGGCTGTGAGGATTTGGTATCTATAGATGTTCCTACCAATAAACTGGTACGAAGCCAGGTCTTTGATAGTGAGCAAACCGCTATTAGTGCCTTAACAGGTATTTACAACCAATTGTACCTGTCGGCTTTCTCAAACGGCTCCTGGAATAGCATTTCGGTAGTATCCGGTTTATCGTCAGATAATCTCAAAAACATTAATACTTCCAATCTGGACAGGATGGAGTTTCAGGAACACCAAATTAATCCAGAGAATTCCTATAATCTGGAATTATGGTCCAGTGCCTATAATATCATCTATATGACCAATGCATTCCTGGAAGGACTGTACAATTCAGAGAAAATAAGTCCCGATCTGGCCATTCAATTGGAAGGAGAAGCTCGTTTTGTGAGGGCTTTTACCTATTTTAATTTGGTGAACCTTTATGGATCGGTTCCCTTAATCCTTACCACAAACTATGAGCGTAATGCCCTTGCTGAAAATGCCGGTATCGATATAGTGTATCAACAAATTATTGATGATCTTGAATTTTCTTCTGAAGTTTTAAATCCCTCTTACCGCACTGGAGAAAGAATCACTGCAAATAAATTTGCCGCAACGGCACTGTTGGCAAGGGTCTATTTATATAATGAGGAATGGCAAATGGCTGAAATGCTTAGTACTGAAGTGATAAACGAATCTTCCACTTATCAAATACTGGATAGTTTAAATACCGTATTTCTAGCGAATAGTCGTGAGGCCATCTGGCAAATTTCGCCCATTGGCGGCGGTGGGATAGCCACTAATACCAATGACGGAAACATTTTTGTTATCGATCCTGTCTTTTCATTTTTTGCCAGTATACAACTGCGAGAAGGACTTGTAAATACATTTCAGGAAGAAGATAAACGTCTTGCAAACTGGATTGGATATAACGAATCCCTAAACGCGTATTTCGCCCATAAATATAAAATACGCACCAGTTCCGATTTTCCAATTATAGAATATTCAATGGTGTTACGATTAGCAGAGCAATATTTAATAAGGGCCGAAGCAAGGGTACATCAAGGAAAATTGTCTGAAGCACAAAATGATTTAAATATCATCCGTGAACGGGCAAACTTGCTCCCCTTTGAAGCACAATCAGAAACAATGCTACTGGATGAACTATTTATCCAACGACAGAAAGAGCTTTTTACCGAGTGGGGCCATCGTTGGCTCGATCTTAAAAGAAGCAAAAGAGCGCAGTCTATTTTCGGGTCAGACCCACTATGGGATTCCGGTGATCTCTTATATCCCATTCCCACCCAGGAGCTTATTAAAAATCCAAATTTAACCCAGAATGATGGCTATTAAAAAATGTATATCTATCGCGATGATCCTAATCCTTAAACTTCATACCTGGGGGTTGACTGCTCAATCCCTCCCACCTCAAGTAACTAATGATCCCATCGCATTGGATAGTAGTGTGCGGTATGGAACCCTGGATAATGGCTTTACGTATTATATAAAGAAAACTCAGGAGCCTAAAAAGGAAGTCTATATGAAGCTTGCCGTCAAAGCAGGCTCCTTTTTCGAGACGCGATCCCAGGAAGGATATGCCCATCTTCTGGAACATGTAGCGCTATTTAATAAGAATCCAACTGATTTTCATGCCAGGGTAAAGTATGAAGGGATGATCCCTAGAGCGCAAACAGGACAAGTTGTTACGAAATACCAGATCGTTATCCCCGATGCTAATAATGAAAAAATAGCATTAGGATTAAATGCATTAAAATCCTGGGCAGCAGAAATAAAGTTTGATCAATCTCAGGTAGCTGTTCAACGGGGCGCCGTTCTGGGGGAAATGAGAACTAAGAATCCTTATCAGCAATGGCTGAATAAGAAGTATGGAGAAATACTATTACAAAATGTTGAATTTCCAATATACTCCAAGGAAAGCATAGTGAAAAATATTAAACACTTAAACATGGGCCCATTAAAGAAATTCTATAAAGATTGGTACAGGCCTGATAGGCAAGCTGCGATTATTGTTGGGGATATAAATCTTGACAGTATTCAAATCTTGATTGAGAAAAATTTTTCGGATTTAAAAAATCCAAAAAACCAGAAAGATGATGAAGATATTATAAAAAAATTCGCAATTGAGCTTAAAGGAAATAATCAATATGCAACATTGAAAGATAGTATTGATCCCGGGAGAAGGCTAACGATGTTTATAAAGGAGAAAAATTACGATTACAATAAAATTTCAAAAAGGGACTATTACCATATGTTTTTGCAAAAGATAGTTAATTATATAGCGCAAAACAGGTCGCAAGTACTTCAGAAGCAGTATGATCCTCCTTTTTCTAATTATATAAACCGGCATACTACTTCTAATGGTTTTAAAGAACAGGTAGTAGTGTCGGCTATGGAGGTAAATTTAGATGATGATCCCACAGCTATTGATAAAAAGATTCATGCCGCCTTAACGGCATATAAATCATTATTTTCAGGGATAACAGATCATGAAGTACATGAAGCCGGGAAAACCCTAAAATCAGAATTTAGCATGGCTTACAACAACAATGTAAACCTTGTCGAGGCTTACCTTGACAATTTTATTCAAGGATCTGCCGTGCCTTCTACGAAAACACAAAAAGAACTTTATGATCTTTTATCTAATATAAACGTAAACGAGGTACAGCAATTTGCTGATAAGAAGGCCAATCTACTTAAAAATAAGGACTTTATTTTCATTAATATCCCTCAAAATAATCTACCGGGTACAAAGAAAATGATAGACCTATTAAAAGAGGTTTCTAATACCCCTATCGCTTTCAATCCGCCCCTCCTTAACATTGAACTATCTGATAGTATTTTAAAATATAGTGGTGGCAGTCATACTATAGGTGATGCATCCACAAACCTCATTGGGGTTACCCGGGTAAAGTTAACTAATGGAATTGATGTATGGTTAAAGCCTTCCAAACCAAGATCAGAGGTATTTAAAAACCAAATAGAAATTTTGGGTTTTAAACCACTGGTTACCGGCCATAACAATAAAAATATACGATCGAAAATATTAGCACATTCTTATGCTTCTTACTCTGGAACCGGAGGTTTTAATAAATTTCAGGTGGCTCACTATTTAGAAGCGCATCATTTAAAACTCCATTTTGGAACGGATGAAAACGACTTTGTTATCGAAGGAACATTTAAGGAGAAAAATTTGGAAGATTTTTTTAAATTATTTTTTCTAAAAATAGAGGAACCTGATAAGGATACGGCTGCCTTTACTTCCTGGAAGGAAAAAGAAAAAGCTTTACTTGCCATCAGGGGAGGATCGGATTTTTTTCGAGGGAAAATTAAAAAAATCTGGTATCCGGATGCCCCATCTGTTGACAAAGAAATTTTAGATACCATAAGCAGAGAACTTTTACTTAGTGAATATAAAAAACACTTTTCCGATTTTAAGAATTACACCTTTATTATAAGCGGAGACTTTACTACTGACTTACTGCTTAAAAAAGTACAGAAGTATTTTGCAGCCTTGCCTGTATCCAAAAAAGAAGATGATCTACCGCCTGTTTCAAAAGCGTTCAGTTTAAGAAAACGAAACGATACCATCAGACTTGAAAGATTAAATCAGGCTTTTGCAGAAGTCTATTATCCCGTAAAGATCAAGACTCCGGTCGATAGCAAATCACAGGTGATATTAGATATCATTAATTCGGGTTTTAATGAACAGATCAATAAAAGATTACGAATAGGATCGTATAGTCCACGGGCTAGTGGATACTGGCTGGATAAGAAAAAAGGGATATACACATTTTTCATCAATTTTGATAGTGAATTGGGCAATGAACAACGTATGCTTGATTATGCCGAAGAGGAGGTTATGAAATTCCAGAAAACCGGGGTCGATCAGGGCTGGTTGGATGCTACAATAAATTTAAAACTAAACGAATATCAACGCGACATCAATAGTTTTGGCTATTTCAATTTCTGGCCAGATTACCTTAAAAATGCCATTAAAAATAAAGAAAACCCAGAGGATTGGATATTGCAATATCCCTCGCTTTTAAAGAATTTCATATCCCTGAAGGAAGTCAATGAAGCTATTCAGAATTACCTTATTACAGCATATCAGCAAACATTTCTTATCCTACCAAAAGAAACGGTGTACTAGAGCCTTACAAATAGGCATTAAAAAAAGCACATTGGCAGTCTTTGCCAATGTGCTTTATCTCCATTCCAACGTATACTAAGGTTGAATTATAATTGGACCTCCTTCACTGTCTTGCTTTAGTGAGTTCAGATCCATTTCATCGTATAAATCATAAACGGGACCGTCCTGTCCAAATTGAACTTGACAGGTTGCATCGCCTCCCGTACATGCTTGCTCTGGGATGGCCTGCCAATTACCATTTACTAGAACATAGTCTTGAGCTTGTACATTTGGTTCTGGATCGTTTTCACTTACAAGTGTTGTAAAGGACATGCCTAAAACAACAAGAAGTGCCATTGCTGGAATTAAAAATAACTTTTTCATGGTATTAAGTTTTAATATATACCTACTCTTTGAAGGATTTTCGGCTTCTCCTACTTTCTGCGCAAAAAGATTTGTCATTCTTCTTTGGTGTAAATTTCCAGGACATCACTGGAAGTCGAAAGTAGTTCCTATTAAAGGCTACGATCATTTACAATAGTAAATTTCATCAAATAACCTCAAATAAAATGGTCGCTAAAGCCTAAAAGCTATTCTGTTATGATGATGACAAGGAATTTTCTATTCTGTATTGCGAAGGAGTCTCTCCGAATTGAAGCCTAAACTTCCTGGAAAAATGAGAATGATCTTTAAAACCGCATTTTTGGCTAATGATAGAAATCGGTATTTCTGTAGTACGGATTAATAGTGCGCCTTTTTCCAGCCTCTTTTGCATATGAAACCTGGGTATTGTGGTCCCATACATCTTCTTAAATTCTTCTTTGAGCTTCGTTTTATTGGTACGATGAATAAGTCCCAATTCTTTAAGGGAAGGGAGTTCCTTATGAAGATTTCGAAGAATATATAGACGTACTTGCTTAACCAGGGATTTTGTTGCGGTACTTTCTTTTTTTTCTGACTTCGATGAGCGGGCAGTAGCCCTTTTTTCCCCATCTTCCCTTTCTTTATTATTGAAACGAAAAACATTAATTACATAAGAAATATCCGAATCAACGCCTATCATTTTCTGTACAGTGCAAGAAGTTCTATAGAATTTATTATTTTTAATTACAAAATCTAGGAAGAGTAATCGCTGATAGTTTTTATCCCCGTTTAAACGCAGTTCCTCTTTTAACATGTTAACCGAAATATTTGAAAGAATTTCCGATACTGGCCTGCCCCAGTATTCTTTATCCCATTGCAGTATTTGAGGGGTTTCGGAAGTATACGAGCTTATGTGATACTCTTTATCCAAAAAAATTACAAAATGTAATTCGGGATGTTCCATCGACTGCTGGGGGTTAAAACAGGAATCCTCAATCTCCTCAGACATCATGTTCAATAACAATGAAATAGTATCAAAAGGATCTCTACCACCAGATGATTCTTGTCGAAACATAAAATTACCACAGGCAATCTCGATAATTTGATTGCATAACGAATCGAATCTCATTTTATCCTCCTTACTCATTTGTTTTTTCATAATTATAGTTTTTAGTATGGGTTACTTTATATAGTCCTGTAGAAACGAAAGTGCCTTGTCCCTATCAGTAAATATCCGGGTAGGATATGGCGGTTCGCTTGCTTTTACATAGAGGCGGGCAACCTTCATGGCAAGCTCATCTTCTACCAGCAGAGCGAGGGCTTTAGTCAAATTGCTACCTTCAATGGCCAAATAATCCCTGGCTTGCTTTTGTGCTGTGGTCACGCCTCGTAAATCGCAAAATATAGGATAGGAATTCTCGTTTTGAAGTTGTAAGCGTTCACTTACAATCGTCTTAGCCATAGACCCATCAATCTCATATATCTCTTTATAGATAAAATAGAAAATTCCATGGGAAATCCACATTTTTGCGTATGTACCATCCACCATCATCCCGTAAAAATTTGAATATCACTAATATAAATAAAAAATCAATATGTCTCAATAGCCCGGTATCCAGGCATTATAAAGTAAAAGAAAGCTACGCTCATAGATTTTAATGGTATTTGAACGAAAAGCCGAATAACTATTCCGAAAAGCCTTTTTGTTATAACGGTCAGGATTATGATCAATATTTATCATAGCTTAAAAAGGAAAATTTTCACATCAAAAAGTTATGGCGAAGGTTAAACACAATAATTTCCTAGATACCGTTGATGAAGTCATCACTAATGCCACCAATGCCGGGGTCATCCATTTACAGGCAACGGGCGAGGCATTAAATGGAAGGCATATAACTATTAATGGCAAATCGGCATATCATTTCGGAACAACAGGTTACCTGGGTCTTGAACAAGATAGACGGTTAAAAAATGCCGCGAAAGAGGCTATTGAAAAGTATGGCACACAATTTCCCTTATCCAAAACATATATTTCACATCCGCTCTATGCGCCGCTAGAAGAAAAGGTTTCCGAAATGTATGGACACCCCATACTTATCACAAAAAATAGTACCCTGGGGCATTTAGCCGTAATTCCGACGGCTGTTCGGTACGGGGATGCCGTGATACTGGACCACCAGGTGCACTGGAGTGTTCAAAGTGCGACCGAGGTATTAAAATCAAAAGGAATAACGGTACGAATGATTAGACATAGTAATTTAGAGATGCTGGAACATGCTATCAAAGCATTACGAAATAAAGCCAGGAAAATTTGGTATATGGCAGATGGGGTGTATTCTATGTACGGGGATTTTTGCCCTTTACAGGATTTAATGGAGTTATCGAAAAAATATTCTCAGTTACATCTCTATATTGATGATGTCCACGGAATGAGCTGGAAAGGACTACACGGTACGGGATATGTGATGTCGGTATTAAAAGAGCTTCCCCAAAATATACTACTGTTTGGTACACTGAGTAAAACTTTTGGAGCCAGTGGCGCAGTACTAGTTTGCCCTGATAAGAAATTACATCAAAAGATTAAAAATTTTGGAGGGCCACTTACATTTTCTGCCCAGCTGGAACCAGCCTCTGTAGCTGCCGCAACTGCTTCGGCCAATATCCATTTGTCGCCAGAAATCTATGCATTACAATCAGAATTGGAACAAAAAATCAATTACTTCAATCATTTAGTAGAGTTAACAGATTTGCCGCTGATACATACAAACAGCTCCCCGGTATTTTACATTGGCACCGGACGACCTGCCACCGGATATAATTTTGTAAAGAAAATGATCGATGCCGGATTTTTTGTAAACCTTGGATTGTTTCCGGCTGTTCCTGTTAAGAATACCGGGGTTAGGATAACGATTTCCAGGCATAACAAATTGAAGGATATCAAGGCATTGGTGGATGCGATGACCCATTATTTTCCCATAGCAATGACAGAAACCCATACTGACCTAAGCAAGATTCACAAATCATTTGGAATGCAGCAAACTAAAGAACATCATACTGTAGCTACACCGGTTGAAGAATTACAACTGGAATATAGCGAAAGTATTCAACATATCAATAAAACGGAATGGGATAGCTGTTTTTCCGGAAAAGGTACGTTTGACTGGGACGGTCTTGCATTTTTGGAAAAGGTCTTTACCAACAATCAATTACAGGAGCATAACTGGGGATTTCACTATATCACGATAAAGGATCAAGACGCCAAGATAATTTTGGCAGCCCCGCTTACCAGTGCACTCTTAAAAAATGACATGCTTTCCGAGGTAAATACCTCAAAAGCCATCGAAGAATTGCGGATAGAAGATCCCTATTATATGACCGATGTGGCGCTATCCCTAGGCTCTGTTTTTTCAGAGGGAGCTCATTTATTCTTAAACGATGTTCATCCAAAGCATCTTCAAGCCATAGGATTATTTCTCGAGAAACTTGAGGAAATAAAAACCAAAGTTGATGCTCAACTTATTATGTTAAGGGATTTTGAAAAAACAAATACGCTGAACACTTTCCTCCATGAGCAGGATTTTATTTCCATAGCTATGCCCGATGCTTGTGTACTTACCAATATCCATTGGAAGAGTGAAGAGCAGTATTTGAATACGCTTAGTAAACGATCCAGAAAGCATTTTAGAAAAGAGATTAAAGCTTTTGAAAACTATTTTACCCTATCAATAATTAAAGATCCATCTCCCTCTGAAATTGATCAATTCTATAGATTGTTCCAACAGGTTTGGCGCCATAACTTAGGGATTAATACGTTTATGTTTCCAAAAAAATTGTTTGTGGAAATGGGGAAACATCAAAGTTGGGAGTTTTTAGTCCTCACATTGAATGCAAAGGTTGAGCCCTCAAAAAAAGCGATTGGTGTCATGTTTTGCACCTATTCGGGAGGTACGTATATCCCTAGCTTAGTAGGAATGGATTATGATCATAACAAGAAATATAACACCTATCGACAACTACTATATCAAACTATTAAACGAGCTAACGAGCTTAATTGTACCAAAGTCGATTTAGGATTTAGCGCGAGTTTCGAAAAAAGAAAATTAGGAGCAAAATTAATCCCAAAAGTAGCCTATATTCAGGCAGATGATAACTTTAGTCTTGAAGCCCTGGACTGGCTTAGAAAAGATTGAGACCTCCCCCTTTGAAGTATATTTTTTAATATTTACCCGTTAAAAAGCCCTATTGAAAATAGCACAACAAAGGCATTATTTGTTTTCAAAAAATACCGAAGTTATGCTCACATTTAGCGAACATTATAAGTAAAAACTAAATTTTTCAATAGCGATTAATTTTTTATGAAATCAGCTCTCTAAAATTCTAAATTAACAATGAAAAATATAGTTCAATCATATCCGCTAGAGTGGCTTGATTTATTAATCACAGTCACACTCAATCCTACCAAGACAAAAGTGAGGGCTATAACTAATGAGCAATTTAATAATATTATTAATCGTATTCCTGAAGAAAATCTACGTCTTCAAAAACTTATTAAAACCCACGTATTTTCCACTACGAAAGAGGCAGAAATTGCTTTATTGATCAAACAGTATCATTCATCGCTTATTGCCCTACTTGATCAGACACTCGAAAATCAAAAAGAAGACACCTCTCGAAAGCTTATTTTAAAAAAAGTCTTTAAAGTACTACTCTCAAACATAGATGAGTTGCTATCTTTTATTGAAACCCGCTTTTCTACTAATCTTATCCTGGACGAAAGGGTTCCAGAGATGTATCTCTCCGTTACCAAAAAAGAACTAAAGAAAAAATTAGATAAGCTTAAATCAAATGCCAGTCTGAAGCTTAAAACACATCCCGCATTTGATATCATTCTTAAAAGATTATATCATTTTATAAATAGCACACAACTTCATTATGAAGTGACGTTTCGTGATATTTTTTATAAAAAAACACTTGTTCAAGGACTTGGAGGACTTGAATATAATAAAGAAGAAGTAGAAGCGTACTCCGCTTTGGATGAATTCCTAATCTATTTAAACTTTAACAGCAAGGCCTATATGAACCTGTTTACGGATCATATCGCCAAACGAATAAACAGACATGACAGTACCATTGAAAAGATGGATACACTACTCTATTATTACAAAGCCTTCAATCAATTACATCGTAAGCCGGAGATGATCCTTAATCCGAAATTCCATGATTTGGAAACCGTTTTGGGGAATTGGTTTACGCAGGAAATTCTTTACCTGGAAAAGAAATTACATCTATCAGTTGTTCCGCTACAAAGCAAAAAGAAAAACCCGATAGACAAGCAAGCAACCGCAAAGGAAAAGCAGAAAGTTCTTTGTATGCTTTCTACCGATCAAATGGGACTTATCCTTCGCGCTTCCGATGAATTACGAATATTGGTTGCAAAATCCATGAGTCAGGTATTTAAAACTATAGTACCCAATTTATCAACTCCTTATAAAGAAGACCTGTCCTACGATGGCATGCGCAGCAAATCCTATGTAGCAGAAGAACGTGATAAACAAATAGCCGTTGAAACATTAGAGCGGATTATTAAAAAAATCAAAGAATATTAAAACCACTATACCATGAAAAAGCTATTTCTTATATTCATGATCATCCCTGTTATTGGATGCCAAACAAATCAAAAACCTGATAAGGAGACCGTCTTAAAAATGATCAATGATGATCTGAACTATCCACGTACTATTGATTATGAAATCTTTTGTAGCGATCCTGCTCATGCTAATAAGTTGCTGGATTTAAAACTTGATGAGAAAAGAATGGTTACTATTCAGAAAACACAAAAATTAAAAGATATCGGTTCACCACTAATCTCTTTTACCGAAGCAGCCCAGCGGTACCTGATCAAACCTACAGAAAAGGAAAGGAAGCTGGACATTCAAAAAGTAAAGATTGCAGAAGAAACCATAAGTGATATCAAACTCGGAAATAGTTCTGAATCCAATGGAAAAACAACTATCCCGGTGACTTATACCGTAACCTGTACCAATATCACTCCATTTTCGGCCTTGATGAAACGTGATTTTTCCAAACCAATAAACCGCTCCGCTGCACTTCTTTTCACAGATGGTAAATGGAAATTGATAAAGCCATAAAATCATCCCTCCATATCATAGTTACAAAAGAGAACTTTTTAAGAATGTTCTCTTTTTTTTTGAATAATCTCTTCCCGAAAGACATCTATTTCGCTAAGGTTCCAATGGTTACAAAAAGGTTCCAACAAAAAGTTGGACTTGTAGCAGCTTGCATTCGTGCGTTTCTTTGTTATCGAAATTAATAGAAAAACCCCGTCACAAGATTGATGGGCTTAATAGTAACGATAAAAAACAGCTTATGTTTACCCAGATTTCATGGACAGACTACCTGTTGGCGGTCGCCATACTACTAGCTATTTATTATTTGTTTGTTGGGGTACGGTATTTTTCTAGTGACCTTAAAGCCCTGTTAGCAGGCAAACGAAAGCTTACCTTAAAGCCATCTGGTTTTCCGCAAAATGAACCTTTGCAAAATGAAGTTTCAAAAGATACTTCGGTAACTACCGATGAGGAGACCGATGACGAATTCGCAGAAGTAGAACACCTGATCGAAAAGATCCAAACGGTCATTACCGATGCGCTTGGTAAACAACTTGTCAAGGAAGAATTTAGGCAGTACCTACGCCTTGTCCTCAAAGAATTTCCCTCCGTAAAAACATCAGGGCTTCGCCCTTCAGTAAATGAACTGATTGTATCGGAATGCGAAAAACAAGGGATTGTGGCCTTCAATGAGGAAGAAGTGGATGCATTGTGGAGTGAAGAACGGCAATAATCCCGGCGGAACGTCTTTTCCTGCCCAACCCCGAGCCGAAGGGCAAAAGTGATTGAAAAAGATGGGTAAGTGACAGCGAAAGCGTTCCGCTTTTTTTAAAAAATTTAAGTGTAACCTAAATATGATGAATGATGAAAATGTGCAGCAAGAAAACAACAAAGTTTAACCGTAAAAAGGTGATCACCATTTGTGCCGTTATGGCATTACTGGCCATTCAATACAGTGCTTATGCTCAGGATGGTATTGAGGGAATTAACGAAGCAAATACCAAAGTACGCAGCTACTTTGCCGCAGGTACCAACCTGATGTATGCCGTGGGAGCGATCCTCGGCTTAATCGGGGCGGTCAAAGTGTATCAAAAATGGAACAATGGCGATCAGGATACCGGCAAAGTGGCTGCCGCCTGGTTTGGCAGTTGTATTTTCCTGGTGGTTGTGGCTACCGTGATCCAATCGTTCTTCGGTATCTAAAATTCCTGAAGTATGCAGACGCTATTAAAAGAAAAGTTGTGGGCGTTTATCGTCCACAACAATCCTGAATTGATGTTCAATTTGCAGGAAGACTATTCGGTAACCACGTATCTGGATTCAAAAGTAAAGGATATTATGCCTTTGGCGGAACAATTACTTTCCGAAAACCGACCTGGTTATGTTGTGGAGGAATTATGCCTGGAGCAGATGACTGAAGAACTCAAACCTTCCCGTTACCACTACCTCCTTTCCATACTTGAGGAAGAATTTACTGCCGACTACGAGCGGTTACGGGAAAGCGGAACGCTCACCTATGAAGTCGTCAACCTGATTGCTTACTGCAAGGACATTTTTGACGGTTACGGCTTTAATACAGAAAATGAAGACGACAGGCAATTGAGATATACTGTTATTGGTCAGATACACGAGTATCTCAATTAACTACTGAGAAGGAAAAAGCCGGTCATCAAGTAAAGATGACAGCTTTTCAGCCATAGAGGAATTATGCGAATGAAAATGTGTGGATATGGCTTACAATATTTCAGAAAAACTACAAGACAATATCAGGGCGATCCGGATCGCCCTGAGCTATCAAGACGGAAAGGAACTAAATTCTGATGAAGTCTCGAACCTGAAAAAATTCTCAGGTTTTGGAGGGATCAAGACTATCCTATACCCTTATGGTACACAGGAAGAATGGTCAGCTAATGGGGCTACCAAAGAAGACCTGAAACACCATGCAGGTATTATGGAGCTTCATGAGCTGCTGAAAGAGAATTATGGTGAAACTCAATATCGGGAAATCATTTCTTCTTTGCGTAATAGTGTGCTGACCGCCTTTTATACCCCGCAGGTAGTTCCCGAAACTTTATATACTGTCCTTGCAACTCAAAACCTGCAACCCAAACGATTGTACGAACCTTCAGCAGGTTCCGGCATTTTTATTAGTGAAGCTGTAAGGGCTTTTCCTGAATTAGAACAGATTACCGCTGTAGAGAAAGATACCCTTTCCGGACTGGTACTTTCCGCAATCAACAGTACACTGCCTGTTCCGGCAGAAACTCATATCACCGGTTTTGAAGAAGCTCCTGTTGCGGACAATTCCAGTTATGATCTTATCGTCAGCAATATTCCGTTCGGCAATTTTTCGGTATATGATGAGGCGTATCCCGATAAAGCATTATCCGGAAAAATACACAATTACTTTTTTGCCAAAGGACTTGACAAACTGGCTGATGGCGGTCTCATGGCTTATATTACCACCGATGCTTTCCTAAATAGCCCATCCAATCAAAAAGCAAGGGAATACTTATTTGGCAAAGCGGATTTTATAAGCCTGTCCGTTATGCCCGATAACCTGATGAAGGATACGGGCAATACCGAAGCTCCCAACCACCTATTGATTGTACAAAAGAATGAAAGAAAAGAGACCCTATCCGAAGAAGAAGCCTTACTGATGACTACCATACCATTAGAGAATGAATATGGAACCTATCATAGCAATAGTTATATCCAACAGCATCGGGACATTATTACGGGTAATACCCTCCAACCGGGTAAAAATCAATACGGACAGGCACATGAAACCGTATGGCAGCAAGGCGACCTTAATGCCATTCGTGAAAAACTCGGACAGACGATTACCGAAGGTTTTAATACCCGTTTAAATCGCGAGCGTTATTTCCAAAGTCAATCCCTGCCAATAGAAAAACAGGGATTTGGTGGCGGGAAACTGACCTATCTTCCGATGCCCGAAAACAAATCGGAAACCGTTTCAGTACAGTTAGGGCTTTTTGATACGGCACCGGCAGAACAGATCAACCGTGCCATAGCCTATATCAACCCTTTGGATGCAACCGTCGTTCGAAAAGAAAGTGCACGGCTTATCAGTACCATTCGCACTACTGATAAGCCTACGCACGAGAGTATTGTACTCTTGGCAGCCAAACAACAAAAATCCAATCGCTACCTATATAAACTATATTCCAACGTCAAGGAGATTGATTATTTCTCCGCCAACTGGATGGATGCCCGCTTATTGGGACATGAACTGCAAAACCTGTCCGGGGAATTGCAAGGGTTTGGCCATGCGTTTACTTACGAAGGTGATCAAACCTTAGAAGGAATATTTCAATTAAACGGGCAGGCAGCACGTCCCTTTACCAATATACACCCCTTTCATAAAGAAGGTACACTGATCGTTTATCAGGGACAGGTGGGTACGCTTTCCGAAATTGATAATGATTTTAAAAATGCGGTGTTCCAACCCTTGGGTATGCAAACCGATAAGCGTTTCTATGAACACTATATAACCCTTCGGGATGAGTACCTAAAAATCTCCGAAAAAGAAACTACAAGAACTCCGGTTCCCCAAACCGAACGGGATGAGTTGAACCAAAGTTACGACCGGTTCATTTCCCAATATGGGCAGTTAAACAGCCAAGGTAACCGTAGACGCATATTGGAAGATACCGCTTTCGGTTTGACCATGTTATCCTCCCTGGAACGCAGGGAAGGTGAACATTTTGTCAAGTCCGATATGCTGACCGCTACTGCTCAGGCATCCACAAAACGTTTTGTCACCGATGACCCGATTGAAGCCCTGGCACACAGCCTGGACGATACCGGAAAGGTGGATATTGGGTTTATTGGTGCAGCCATGGGATTGGAAGAACCGGAAACGATTGCCCGTTTGGGCGAACATATTTACTTGAACCCGGTAAGCAAAGATTGGGAAACCGCAGATCAGTTCCTGAGCGGTAACGTAGTGGAAAAATTACGACAGGCAAAACAACAAGTAGGTGCTGAAAATGATATCCCACAAGCACAGAGAAGCTTAAACGCTTTGGAAAAAGTTCAACCCGAACGTATCTCTTTCGAACTATTGGATTTTAACCTGGGCGAACGCTGGATTCCCGTGAGCTATTACGAACGTTTTGCTGCGGAACTCTTCGAGCAACAAACGGATATCAATTATTTTCCCTCACTGGATGCCTTTAAGGTAACCACCGGGATGAATACCAAAGTAGCCCGGGAATTTGCGGTTACCCCGAAAAGTGGACGGACTACCTACGGCTATACCTTGCTCGAACATGCTTTGGAAAATACAACCCCGTTCTTTACCTATGAGGTATCCGTTGGGGATGGAAAAAGCATACGGGTTCCCGATAATGAAGCCATTCAACTGGCACACCAAAAGATCGACCAGATACGCAACGGTTTTATAGACTGGCTCAAGGAACTGCCGGATACCGATAAAAAGCATATCGAAAACCTGTATAATGACACTTTCAATTGTTATGTACTTCGGGAATTTGACGGTAGTCACCTGAACTTTCCCGGACTGGACAAAAAGGCTTTGGGCATTGAAGACTTGTACAGCAGTCAGAAAAATGCTGCCTGGCGCATTATCCAAAACAGGGGTGCACTTATCGATCACGAAGTGGGATTGGGAAAAACCCTCACCATGATTGTTTCCGCTCAGGAAATGAAACGTCTCGGTATTGTCCAAAAACCGATGATCCTTGCCCTGAAAGCTAATATCAATCAAATTGCGGAAACCTATCGTAAAGCCTATCCCCATGCCCGGATATTGTCCCCGGGGCAAAACGATTTCACCCCGGCTAAAAGGCTGCGCTTATTCCATGAAATCAAAAACAACAACTGGGATTGTATTATTCTTACCCATGACCAGTTCGGTAAAATACCACAGTCCCCGGAAATGCAGCAACAGATCTTCCAGACGGAACTGGATCATATCGAGCGTGACCTGAATACGGTCAGGGAGTTGGGCGGGGCGATTTCCAAAAAGATGCTCAAAGGGCTGGAAATCCGAAAAAACAATCTGGAAGGAAAATTAAAAACGGTACTCAAAGACATTGAAGAAAAGAAGGATACCGGCATCAACTTTAAGGAAATGGGTGTTGACCATTTGTTTGTGGACGAATCCCATAAATTCAAAAACCTGACCTTCACCACCCGCCATAACCGGGTGGCCGGATTGGGAAATATGGCGGGGAGCCAAAAGGCGCTTAACATGCTTTTTGCCGTGCGCACCTTGCAGGAGCGTTTCAATTCCGATCTCTGTGTGACCTTCTTATCGGGTACACCGATTTCCAACAGCCTGACGGAAATGTACCTGCTTTTTAAATACCTGCGCCCTAAAGAAATGGAACGCCAGCGTATTGAAAATTTTGACGGATGGGCAGCGGTATTTGCCCGTAAAACCACCGACTTTGAGTTTAGTGTCACCAATGAGATCATTGCCAAAGAACGCTTCCGTCATTTTATCAAAGTCCCTGAATTGGCTTTGTTCTATAACGAAATTACCGATTACAAAACCGCCAAACACATCAACCTGGATAAACCGGAACTCAGGGAAACCCTGGTCAATATTCCGCCTACACCCCAGCAATCGGTCTTTATTAAAAACCTGATGCAATTTGCCAAGACCGGGAATGGAGAACTGATCGGGCGTGGCAGGCTAACCCCGGAAGAAGATAAAGGGCGAATGCTTATAGCAACCAATTACGCCAAGAAAATGGCAGCGGATATGCGGTTGGTAGATGATTGGAAATACGGAGACCATCCGGATAACAAGGTGAATACCGCCGCAAGAAAGATCGCTGAAATTTATCACCACACCCAGCCTCATAAAGGGACGCAGATTGTCTTTTCGGATATCGGAACTCCCAAACCGGATCGGTTTAATATTTATGATACCCTGAAGGAAAAACTGGTGAGGGATTTTAATATCCCAGCCCGGGAAGTCACTTTTATTCACGACTGGACGGATCGCAAGAAACCGGAGCTGTTCCGTAAGATGAACCGGGGTGAAATCCGCATCCTACTTGGAAGTACGGAAAAAGCAGGAACCGGTTTAAATGTACAGGAGCGTGTGGTGGCGATGCACCATTTGGATATTCCCTGGAAGCCTTCGGAACTGGAACAGCGCAATGGCCGTGGGGCGAGACAGGGTAACCGTATTGCCAAAGAACATTACGGCAATCAGGTACAGAATTATGTCTATGCCGTGGAGCAATCACTGGATAATTATAAATTCAACCTGCTTAAAAACAAACAGACCTTCATTTCCCAAATGAAGAACAGCGAACTCAATGTCCGTACCATTGATGAAGGGGCTGTGGATGAAAAAAGCGGTATGAACTTCTCCGAATATATTGCCATCCTTTCCGGGGATACCTCCCTTTTGGAAAAAAGCAAACTGGAAAAGAAAGTGGCGGTGATGGAAAGCCTGAAACATTCCCACTTTAGGGAACTCACCCGTCATAAATACCAGTTGGAAAAACTGCAAAACAATCATGCTTCTACTGAAAAAACACTCGGAAAGATCTCCGCCGATGCAGCCGTGTATAAAGACCGTCTCCAGATGACCAAAGAAGGTACCAAAGCCAACCCCATTCAATTGGACGGAACAGCGAGTCGGGACAGTGAAGCTATAGGCAAACACATTATCCAGTTGTATCAAAACTGGAAGCCACAAGCCGGGCAGCACGAAGAAAAAATTGGCAACCTGTACGGTTTTCAGTTATACATCCGCAGGCAACAGGAAGCCTACGAAGAAAACGGATTGTTCGAATACCGGTATTCCAATAGCTTCTATGCACAAAGGGAAAGTGAGGGGATCAAATATACCTACAATAACGGTTTGCCCAATATGGATAATCCGAAGTTGGCAGCACGGCATTTTTTAAATGCCATTGATCGGGTGGAGCATCTTAAAGAGCGGTATAAGCGGAACCTTTCCGATCTGAAAACAGAACTTCCCAAGATTGAAAAACTCACTACCAAACCTTTTACCAAGGAGAACGAACTACGGGAGCTGAAAACAGAGCTCGCTAACCTGGAACGGCAGATTGCTATTAAAATTCAGGAAAACCAGTTAAAGCAACACCAACCCAATGAACCGGATCAAGAACAAACCCCGGTTATCAAACTCGGGGAACATCAAACAAACGGGCATGCCGTCAAAGAATCTGTGGTAGCTGCTTCGGCATCGGAGCGTCCCCATAGCAGGATGCGATTGTAACATTAAAAAAAGAAACGTATGGCAAATAGTGTATATCAGGTCAATAAAGGAATTAACCGCAGTATTGAATTTAAGGGATTAAAAGCCCAATATATCTGGTATTTGGGTGGCGGTGTGGTAGGATTGCTCATCGTATTTGCCATCATGTATATCATCGGCCTACCCACACTGGTATGTATCGGTGTTATTCTCGGCTCAGGAACCCTGCTGGTGATGAAGATCTACCGAATGAGCCATCAATACGGGGAACACGGACTTATGAAAACCCTGGCACGAAAACAGGTTCCCAAAGCAATCCGATCCAATAGCCGCAGGGCTTTTTTAAAAAGATAAAAAACAAAATGAAGATGGAAAAAATGTTGGATGATCTATTACCGATTATGGATGTGGAACACGATTGCATCCTGAGCAAACAAGGCGATGTCACCGTCGTGTTTAAAGCAGACCTGCCAGAGATCTTTACCCTTTCCGATCAGGAATATGAAGCTTTTCATCAGGCCTGGGTAAAAGCCATTAAGGTATTGCCCAAATTCAGTGTACTGCATAAACAGGATTGGTTTCTGCAAACCGGGCATCAGCCTGATTTTACCAAAGCGGATACCTTTTTAAGCCGGGCAAGTGAGCGCTTTTTTAATGAACGCCCCTTTCTGGATCATAGCTGTTATATCCTGCTGACCAAAAAACCAGATAACCGCAAAACGGCAACTTCTGCCTATTCCAGCCTGTTGCGCAGAAGCATCGTACCGGAAGAAACGCTGAAGCCCTCCTTGTTACAGGATTTTCTGGACAGTACCGGCCAGTTTCAACGTATCATCGAAGACAGCGGCTTTGTAAAACTGACCCGGTTACGGAAAAAGGAACTGTGGAGCGGTAAACGCACCATGGGTATCATTGAAAAGTACTGCTACCTGTCCGAGCGTGCTGATAGCTACCTTATGGGAGACATCAATTTCCAAGAAGGTTTACAGGTGGGCTCCAAACATTGCCAACTTTATACCTTGGGGGATGCTGCCGACCTGCCGGCACTTTGTGGCAGTCGTATCAATTACGATAAGTACAGTACGGACAAAACCAAATTCAGTATCGGTTTTGCCTCTACGCTGGGACAACTGTTATCCTGTAACCATATTTACAATCAGTACCTCTTTATCGAGGATGCTCAGAAAACTATTGCAAAACTGGAATCCAAAAGGCTAAGGTTGCAATCCCTCTCCGCTTACAGCCGTGAAAATATGATTGCCCGTGATGCGACCAATGATTTTTTAAATGAAGCTATCAGTCAGCAACGCCTTCCGGTAAAAGCCCATTTTAATGTACTGGTATGGACGGAAGATAAGGAAGAACTCAAAGACCTGAAAAACAAAGTATCCTCTGCACTGGCGCAAATGGATGCGGTAGCCAAACAGGAAACCATCGGAGCTCCCCAAATTTTCTGGGCGGGTATTCCGGGCAATGCTGCTGACTTTCCCATGAATGATACCTTCGACACCTTTGCCGAACAGGCGACCTGTTTTCTGAATCTGGAAACGGGTTACCGTACTTCCTTAAGTCCTGTAGGTATCCGTTTGGGAGATCGGATGACGGGCAAACCCGTGCATGTGGACATTAGTGATGAGCCCATGAAAATGGGGATTTGTACCAACCGTAACAAGTTTATATTGGGTCCCTCCGGGAGCGGAAAATCCTTTTTTACAAATCACATGGTACGCAGCTATTACGAGCAGGGAACCCATGTTGTACTGGTGGATGTGGGACATAGCTATAAAGGCTTGTGTGATATGGTCAACGGCTACTATTTCACCTACAGTGAAGAAAACCCAATCCGTTTCAACCCCTTCTTTATTGGGGAGGGTGACCACCTGGACACGGAAAAGAAAGAAAGTATCAAAACACTGCTGCTCGCCCTTTGGAAAAAGGATGATGAAGCCTTTAAACGCAGTGAGTATGTGGCACTTTCCAATGCCATTACCGGATACTACCGGCATCTTGAAAAAAATCCATCGGTCTTTCCTTGTTTCAATAGTTTTTATGAATTCCTGCGAGATGAGTATATATCGGTACTTCAACAAGATCGGGTAAAAGACCGGGATTTTGATATGGATAATTTCCTGTATGTACTCCGCCCGTATTACCAGGGCGGGGAATTCGATTACCTGCTCAATGCTACGGAAAACCTGAACCTTTTACAGGAGCGCTTTATCGTTTTTGAACTGGACAATATTAAAGATCATCCCATCCTCTTCCCGGTAGTGACTATCATTATCATGGAAGTCTTTATCAACAAGATGCGTAAAATGAAAGGCATCCGAAAGATGATCTTAATTGAAGAAGCCTGGAAAGCCCTGATGAAAGAAGGTTTTGCGGAATACATCAAATACCTCTTTAAAACGGTACGGAAATTCTTTGGCGAGGCTATCGTGGTGACCCAGGAAGTAGAGGATATTATTTCTTCTCCCGTGGTCAAGCAGGCAATCATCAATAACAGCGATTGCAAAATACTGCTCGATCAGAGCAAGTACCAAAACAAATTCGACCAGATACAGGAACTCTTAGGGTTAACGGAAAAAGAAAAAGCCCTCGTGTTGTCGGTCAATAAAGCCAACGACCCCACCCGAAAATACAAAGAGGTATTTATCAGTCTGGGTGGAATGCTCAGTAAAGTGTACCGCACTGAAGTCAGCGTGGAAGAATACCTGGCGTACACCACCGAACAGACTGAAAAGGTGAAACTGATGGAATATGCGGCAAAATTTGGCGGGGATATCCGCAAGGGCATTGCCGCAATGGCGGAAGATCTAAAACTTAAAAAATGATGAACCATGAAAAAATATGCAAGAATGTTACTGCTTGCCCTTTGTATCTCCTTTACGGTACTACCTGTAAAACAGGCGAATGCTATGCAAATACCGATCGTAGAAATCATCAAAGCAGGTATCAAAAAAGTAATCAAAGCGGTGGATTTAAAAATTCAGCGCTTACAGAACAAGACCATCTGGTTACAGAACGCCCAGAAGACCTTGGAAAACACGCTTTCCAAACTCAAACTAGATGAAATTTCCGAGTGGACGGAAAAACAAAAAGAGCAATATCGGGAGTATTACGAAGAGCTGGCTAAGGTAAAGGCGATTATTTCTTATTACCAGCGTATCCGGGATATCACCCAAAAACAGGTCCGGCTGGTCAATGAATACCAGCATGCCTGGCAGCTTATTCAGCAGGATGACCACTTTACCTTGGATGAGATTGAATATATGTCAGAGGTGTACTCAGGAATCCTGGAAGAAAGCCTGAACAACATCGACCAGATTACCCTGATCGTCCAATCCTTTACTACCACGATGAGCGATGCCAAACGACTGGAAATCATCAACAATGCAGCCGATCAGGTTGATGCCAATTATGATGACCTGATGCGCTTTAATCAGCAAAATGTATTGCTGAGCCTTTCCCGGGCAAAGACCTCCATTGAAGTGCAAACCGTGAAAAAGTTATATGGACTTCCTCAATAACACGAACTATGAGAAAGATAATTTTAATAGGATTCATGCTGTTTATGGCAGCAGGAACCGTCCACGCACAGACTTTTTCGGAGTGGTTCCGCCAGAAAAAGACACAGAAGAAATACCTGCTTCAGCAGATTGCCGCTTTACAGGTATATATCGGATATGCTCAAAAAGGCTATCGTATTGCCAAAGAAGGTTTGACCACCATCGGAGGGTTTACCAAAGGGGAATTTGACCTGCACAGTGATTTCATAAATTCCTTAAGTACAGTCAACCCTGAAATCAGACACTATGCAAAAGTAGCAGACATCATCGCCCTTCAAATACGCATCATTCAGGATTACGGGCAAACCTATGGACAACTTCACAATAGCGATGCTTTTACCGAAGCAGAACTCAACTATATCGGGCGGGTTTTTACCCGGCTCTTGGAGGATTGTGAACAGGCACTGGATGAACTTATTGCAATAACCACGGATGCCGAATTGCAAATGGAAGATAATGAGCGTATGAAGCGTATCGACAAGCTTTACTTGCGGATGCAGGACAATTACACCTTCTCCCAAAGTTTCGGCAATGAAGCCAAGATCATGGCAGCCGTTCGGATCAGGGAATACCATGAAGTACAATACAGCAAAACACTCAGGAACCTTCAAAACGAAAACCCATGAAAAAGACCAAAATACTTATAGGACTTGTGATCTGCGGGCTCTTCTGCTCTTTCAGGGCATCAGCGCAATCCGCAGAGATACAACAGCTCTTGCTCAATGTAGAAAAACTGACCCAGTTCAAACAGATATTGAGCGATATGAAAAAAGGCTACCAGATATTGGAAGGGGGTTACAATACCATCAAGGATATATCGGAAGGGAACTTTAGCCTGCACAAAGCTTTTTTGGACGGGCTGATGGAAGTAAGCCCCACCGTTCGCAATTACAAACGTGTGGGCGATATTGTGAATTATCAGATAATACTGGTCAGGGAATACCGGAATGCGTATGACCGATTTCAAAGTGACAGGAATTTCAATCCGCAGGAACTGGCGTATCTCGGACGGGTGTATGATAACCTCTTTGATGAAAGCCTGCGAAATCTCGATGAATTACTGGTCATCATTACGGCAGGTAAAGCCCGTATGAGTGATGATGAACGTTTACAGGCCATTGACCGAATCTATGCCGATATGCAGGACAAACTAATGTTCCTCAGACACTTTAATAATAATACGACCATTCTTGCGGTGCAAAGGGCAAAAGAAAGAAATGATGCCCGCACCATTCGCAATATATATGGTATAAACAACTAAAAATCAAAAATTATGGCAACATATAGAAAAACCGCCTGGCTGGCGGTTATAGGATTGCTATTGCCTTTTATGGGTAGTGCACAGGGAATTGCCGGTGAGATGAACGGCTTGCATAGCGTATTGGAAGGGCTCTATGATGAAATGATGCCACTGTGCAGTCAGCTTATCGGCGTGGGACAGGCACTGGCGGGATTTGCCGCCATGTGGTATATCGCTTCCAGGGTCTGGGGACATTTGTCAAGAGCGGAACCTATCGACTTTTACCCGCTTTTTCGCCCATTTGTCATCGGGTTTTGTGTGCTGATATTCCCTTCCGTTCTGGGATTGATCAACGGGATCATGAAACCCACGGTGACCGCTACCGCTTCGATGGTGGAAGGCTCCGACAGGGCAATTGCGGTGCTTTTGGAAAAGAAGGAAGAAGCTATCAAAAAAACGGATGTATGGCAGATGTATGTAGGAGAAAGCGGTGACGGTGACCGGGACAGGTGGTATAAATACACCCATGATAATGCCAGTCCTTCCGATGAAGGCTTTTTTGAAGGGATTGGCAACGACATCAAGTTTGCCATGTCCAAAGCCTCTTACAATTTCCGCAATTCGGTCAAGGAATGGATGAGTGAAGTACTGCGGGTACTCTTTGAAGCCGCAGCCTTATGTATCGATACGCTACGCACCTTTCAATTGGTGGTACTTGCCATATTGGGGCCGCTGGTATTTGGGATTGCCGTCTTTGACGGGTTCCAGCATACCCTGACGGTTTGGATTGCCCGCTATATCAATATTTTTCTCTGGCTTCCGGTAGCCAATATTTTCGGGAGCATTATCGGAAAAATCCAGGAGAAAATGCTGGAAATGGACATTGCCCAGGTACAGGATTACGGGGATACTTTTTTCAGCCGGACGGATATGGCGTTTCTGGTCTTTATGATTATTGGCATTGTGGGATACTTTACCGTGCCTTCGGTAGCCAATTACATTGTCCATGCAGGAGGTGGTGGTGCTTTGGGACAGAAAGTCACCAGTATCTTCAGCAGTTCCTCCAGAGCGGTTATGGGAGCAGCTACAGGCGGAGCCAGCATGGCAGCGGATGCAATGGGTAATGCTGCAAGTCGTATTTCCCAGAGTATGGCCAGCAATGGTACAACCAATCCTTATTTCAAGGATGGCAATTCGGATGGCGGTGGCTCCGGCTATATGAATGACAAACTCAAAGGTAATTCTTAACCCCAAAAAGGAGAAATCATGTTTAAAAAAATGAAAAATATAGATACGGCTTTTCGGCATATCCGGGGATTTACCATGCTTATTATTATAGGCTCGGTGCTACTATCCTGCTTTGCCCTGTATAAGAGTTTCAGTCTGGTATCGGAGATGCAGGACAGGATTTACATTCTTGCCAATGGCAAGGCACTCGAAGCCTATTCCGCCGGACGTAAGGACAATATCCCGGTGGAAGCACGGGATCATGTGAAAACCTTCCACCAATTGTTCTTTACCCTTGACCCTGATGATAAAGCGATAGCAACAAACATTACCAAAGCTTTATACCTGGCTGATGGCAGTGCCAAACGGATCTATGATGACCTGAAGGAGAACGGATATTATGCCGGGCTTATTTCCGGAAATGTTAACCAGACCATCCATGTGGATAGCGTGGCGGTGGACATCAATGAATACCCCTATAGATTTCGGTGCTATGCTACCCAGTGCATAATCCGTCCGACCAGTATCACTACCCGAAGCCTGATTACCGAAGGGGCGTTGCGTAATGTATCCCGAAGTGATAATAATCCGCATGGTTTTCTGATAGAACGCTGGGCAACCATCGCCAACAAGGATTTGAAAACGACCGCCAGACGGTATTAAGCCCATAATGGACATTTATTCAAAATTAATACAAACAAAGTCAATTGAGTGGCTTATAAAACTTTGTACAAATGAAACGAAATACAAAACAGAAAAAGGAGGCTCCTAAAAACGGACTGTTAATCCTGGGATTACTTGCCTTATACAAATGGCTGCAAAAAGCATGGGCAAAATGGATGTCGAATAAGACAAAGCGTATTTCCAAGCGGGCAATAACCATAGCACTGGTCGTTTTTATAAGCCTCACCAGTGGATACTGTATCTACCTTGGGGTACACGCCATCACGGGAAAAAGTAAGGGCAATGCCTTTACAGTAACCTCGATCAAACGTCCCCGGCATCTTACGGAATCCGGAGCTATAGCATCACCGCTCCCTCCGGTATCCAAACAGGATTACAGGCGCATCCAAAAGTTCCGGTTGTATATGGATAGCCTTGCCCGAAGTCCATCGGGCAGAAATATCTATGACAGTATTATAGCAACCCGTCCGGGACTGATGGATTCGGTTCGCTATATCGAAAAAGAATATCAAAACTTTAAAAATCAATAATCATGGAAAAACAGGTAATAACACCAAAAATGAAAAGACAACGCAAGTTCCTATTGGTATTGCCGCTGCTCGTACTTCCTTTCACCACTCTGATATTTTGGGTATTGGGAGGCGGACAGGTACAGGAACTACAGGCACAGGAAACTCCACAGAACGGGTTTAACCTTCACCTGCCGGAAGCAAAACTGACCGATGATAAGCAAATGGATAAGATGAGCTATTACAACCGGGCAGAACAGGATTCGGCAAAATTCAGGGAACTCCGTAAAAATGATCCGAACTATAAAAACAGTGTGATTTCAGATATGGATGATGTATTACCCCAACAGGAAGTAAAACCCGGTCAACTATCTTCCGGTGGACTGAAAACTTCCCTCTACGGAAGCGGTCAGGGCAACGATCCGAATACGGATAAAATTTATAAAAAGCTGGAAGCTTTAAACAGGGAATTGAACAAACCAGTGGAACGAACCCAGCTTCCTGAAGATTCCCCGAAACAGGAAACAAAAACCAATTATGGAAATACCTCGGTGAGTTCCAGTGATGTGGACAGGCTGGAAGAAATGATGCACACCATGACCCAGCCGGAAGCACCTGACCCGGAACTGGAACAACTCAACAGCATGCTGGAAAAGATTCTGGATGTACAGCATCCGGAGCGGGTTCAGGAGAAATTAAAACAACTATCGGAGGCTCGCAGGGAACAATTGTATGAAGTATCCACCGAACAGGAAGACGATAGGGTTTCCCTGATGCATACCGGACACTTTGTTGTTCCTACAGCAAACGGATTTTATTCCCTGGACGATGACCAAATTGCTGAACAACCGGAAAATGCCATTCAGGCGGTTATTCACGAATCACAGATCGTAGTGAACGGGTCTACCGTAAAGCTTCGCCTGATCAATGATGTATTCATTAACGGGGTGCATATTCCCAAAGACAACTTTGTATTTGGAATCGCTTCCCTTAGCGGGGAAAGGCTGCATATCAAGATCAACAGCATTAGAAATGGTAATTCCCTTTTCCCGGTAGAACTCTCCGTGTACGATATGGATGGACTGGACGGGATTTACATTCCCGGAGCCATAACACGGGATGTCGCCAAACAATCGGCTGACCGCTCCATGCAAAACATCGGATTGACCTCTCTTGACCCTTCCTGGCAGGCACAGGCCGCAGGTGCCGGTATAGAAACGGCTAAATCACTGTTCAGTAAAAAAGTAAAACTGATAAAAGTAAGCCTGAAAGCAGGCTATCAGGTATTGCTCCGTGATGAGAAACAAAAATAAATCAATAAATAATAACCATTTAAAATTCCATAAAGATGAAAAAGATAAATGCACATATAGTGATGGGATTTTTCCTGTTCCTTTTCGGATTGAATGTAAACGCTCAAAGCATCACTAAGCTTGAGCCCAAATCCATCGCTCCCTATCCTTTGGAGATTACCTATTTTAAAACGACCAATATTATATTTCCAAGTGCTATTGTAGGTGTGGACAGGGGCAGTAAAGATGTATTGGCACAAAAAGCCAAAGGGGCTGCCAATATTCTACAGCTCAAAGCGGCAAGGGACAGTTTCCCGGAGACCAACCTGACGGTAATTACCGCAGACGGCAAATTAAATTCCTTTGTGATTGACTATACGACCGAGCCGTCCGTGTTGAATATTTCCATGAAGGAAATGGATAACAAAAACAGTATTTTCCTTTCACCCGGATCGGTTAATGAAGCTGAAGTCACTACCTATGCTACACATGCCCTGTATTCCAAATACAAGGGGCGTAAGGTAAAGCACCGTAAATATGGTATCCGTTTCGGATTGAACGGGATATTCATTCGGGACAACCTGATGTACCTGCGGTTAACCATTACCAACACATCCAATATCAGTTATGATATTGACCAATTACGTTTTTTTATCCGGGACCAGAAAAAGGCTAAACGTACAGCTTCACAGGAAATTGAAATTACCCCGGTACACATCCAAAACAAGGTGACAAAAATTGACGGCCAGTCTTCACAGACCTTGGTGATTGTGGTTCCCAAGTTTACCATTCCCGATAAGAAATACTTCGCCATTCAATTGTTTGAAGCAAACGGGGGAAGGCATATTAAGCTTAGTGTAAAAAACAGGACGATTATTAAAGCAGCAGTACTTCCCACATTACAATCAACAGGAAGTACACCTATCAATAACTTTTAAATCAATTATCATGAATCAGAAGAATTTAGAATACCTGAAAGACCAGATTAAATATACTGGCTTTGGAGAAGGACTCGAAGAAGTCCTAAAGCAAAAAATAGCAAAGGGACAGCCTGAATTCAAGATCCCGCACCAAGCGCAGTTTGGTAACGACAAGGTAGATTCCACACTTCATTTTAGTAAGTCCCAAAAAACGGATATGTATTTCTTTAACTCCTATAAGGTAGGTATCCAAAAGGAAAACAATACTGATGAGGCGATGAAACAGACCTTCTATATCAACAAAGGCAATAACATTACCCTGAAAGAAGCCTATAACCTGATGGAAGGAAGATCGGTCAATAAAGATCTGACCAACAAAGAGGGGCAACTCTACAATACCTGGTTACAGATGGATTTTAAACAGAGTGATCACAATGGAAATTTTAAAATAAAGCAGTACCATCAAAACTATGGATACGATCTTCAAGCAACACTCGCTAAACATCCCATTAAAGAACTGGAGAACCAAACTTATAAATCCAACCTGGTCGATTCCCTGAAAAAAGGAAACCTGCAATCGGCAACTTTTCAAAAGGAAGGTTCGGAGCAGAAACATTACATCGAGGCGAATCCACGGTTTAAGACCATCAATATCTATGACAGTAATATGCAACGGATGGATAACCGCCAGTCCAAGACGGAAAAACAATCGGAAGCACAAAGCAGTTCTGCTAAACAGGAGCATAAAGGTCAGGAGCAGCCGATTGCCGACGAGGCTCCGGATATACCGAAGGCTAAAAAGAAAAGAAAGAGACCCACCATAACCTAAACGATATGGAACAGCTAAAGCCTTTATCTGATTTTTTTACGGCTATTGAGCAGGATGGCCGTATCAGCATTACACATATAGGGATTTATGCTGCCCTGTTGGAGTACCGGGCGCAGATGGACAATAGCAATCCAATAGTGGCATTTAGTTATGACATTATGAAGATTGCAAAAATATCGTCTGCCATGACCTATCATAAATGTGTAAAGGATCTCAATGCCTACGGGTATATACGGTATGAACCCTCATTTAATAAAAACAGGGGGAGTAAAATTTACTTTCCCGAAAGCGATGGGTAGAGAATGAATTAATTTTTCGGTACAAGGCCCTTCGGGGCTTTTGCTGTTTTAAAGCGGAGGTGCAAGATGGAAAATGAAGTAAAAAGAATTCCGCCGGAAAAGGCAATAGCACTATTAAAAGAAGATGGTATAGAAGTAACAGCGGAACAGGTGAAAGTAATCCTGGATTTTATGTATGAGATCGCGGATATTGTAGTAGATCAGTATCTGGCAAAACCTGCCTGAATTTCGTATATTTATAAACGAAATCAGGCTGTTAGATGGTACAACCTTAAGACACTCAAAAGATGAAAATTGCAGATTTATACATACGGGTAAGCACGGATGAACAGGCCGACAAGGGATACTCACAACGGGATCAGGAAGAGCGTTTGCGCAAGTATTGTGAGATCAACCATATTCAGGTACGAAAAGTGATTTATGAGGATCATTCTGCAAAAACCTTTAAACGTCCTTCCTGGACAAAACTGTTGGGCATTCTTCGTAAATCCAGAGGGCAGTCCGATTTGATCTTGTTTACCAAATGGGACAGGTTCAGCCGAAATGCGGGAGATGCTTATCAGATGATCGGTACGTTGAGAAGATTGGGGGTAGAACCGCAGGCAGTAGAGCAACCACTCGACTTATCCATTCCTGAAAATAAAATGATGCTCGCCTTTTATCTGGCTGCTCCTGAAGTGGAAAATGACAGAAGAGCTCTAAATACCTTTCACGGGATGCGAAGGGCTAAAAAAGAAGGACGCTGGATGGGCCTTGCTCCAATCGGTTATAAAAACAAAATTGATGAGAGTGGTAGAAAATATATTGCACCAAGGGAAGTCCAGAGTGACATAATGAAATGGGTATTCAAAGAATTGGCAAAAAACATTTTTAGCACCGAGCAAATATGGAAAAAAGCTAGAGAAAAAGGGCTTAAATGCAGTAAAAATAATTTCTGGACGGCTATTCGTAATCCAATGTATTGTGGGAAAATTTTCATCCCTAAGTATAAAGATGAAGAAAGCCAGCTGGTCATAGGACAGCACGAACCCTTGATATCCGAAGCTTTGTTCTATGATGTACAGGATGTGCTCGACGGTCGTAAAAAAGTAATGCGTACCAAAATAAAAGTAGATGACCGCTATCCCTTACGCGGTTTTGTCATTTGTCCAGACTGCGGGCGTATGTTAACTAGTAGTAAATCCAAAGGGCGTTCCAAATATTACTATTACTACCATTGTTCCGGTGGCTGTAAATTCAGACAAAAAGCGGAGTATATGAACGATAGGATGGTTTCTGAAATCGAGAAATATGTGTATTCCATCCCTAGGCTCAACCTATTTAAAGAGGTCATTACTTCCGTATATAAATCAAAAACCAGAGACAGGATCGGAAATAAACAACAACTCAAAATCCGTTTACAGGATGAAAATAATAAACTGAGTAAAGCCAGGGAACTGCTTTTATGTGGTGATATTGAAGCGGATGATTACCGAATTATGAAAGCGGATGCCGATAAAAAAATAAACAGGCTGGAAGCCAAACTCACAAGTTCGATTACAGACACGCAAAACGTGGAACCCCTGTGGAATAAGGCTATCAGCAATCTATCCAAGCTTAATATTCTCTATCAATCTGGGAATACTATACAGAAAAGAAAGATCATTGGTTCGGTCTTTCCTGAAAATCTGACTTTTGACGGATTTGAATATCGAACCACCCGAGTTAATGAAGCAATCAAGTATATCACACTGATAAACAAAGACTTAAAAGGAAATAAAAAAGGGACAAATTCATCATTTTTGAATTTGTCCCATCAAGTGACCCCGGAGGGATTCAAACCCCCAACCCTCAGAGCCGAAATCTGATGCGCTATTCAGTTGCGCCACGGGGCCGTTTTCCGACTTCGTCGGAAAAAATATTTTAGTTGCTAAGCTTTTGCTTTACAATTACAGAAATGGTCTTCCCATCTGCTTTACCAGCAAGTTCCTGAGAGGCAACTCCCATTACCTTACCCATATCTTTCATTCCGTCAGCACCAGTTTTAGCAATAATTTCTTCAACTTTTGCTGCAACTTCAGCTTCACTTAATTGCTCTGGTAAAAACTGAGAAATAACTTCAGCTTGTTGCTCTTCTGGCTCAGCTAAATCTTCTCTATTTTGCTCTCTATACACCTGCGCGCTGTCTTTACGCTGCTTTACTAACTTCTGAACAATTTTTAATTCCTGCTCTTCAGTTAGTTCTTGCTGACTGTTTTCTGTTTTTGCTAAAAGAATAGCTCCTTTCACTGCTCTTAAAGCTTCTAAAGCTGCTGAATCTTTTGCTTTCATAGCAGCTTTCATCTGAGTCATTACGTCTTTTTCTAAGCTCATCGTAATAAATTTGAAGTGCGAAGATAAAATTTTAAAATCGAAAAAACCACTTAAAATTCTTTCAAAAATGGCTAATTTGAAACTCTAACATACTACCAGTTTATTATGCATTTAAATATGAAAAGAATCTTGTTTGGCGCTATACTTTTCCTTTGCCTGCAAGTTTCTGCACAACAACATTTTACCGACAGTATTTATAAACCTAAAGTTCGAAAAACACTTACTTATGCTGAAAAAGACGGCCAGGAACTTTACCTAGACGTTTATGAACCTGAAAATTCATTTAAAAACCGACCCGTTTTTATTTTCATGCACGGCGGTGGTTTTGGTTTTGGCAGTCCGCGAAATGAAGACGAGGTAAAATTGGCTAAAATCGCAGCAAGTTATGGCTATGTTGCCGTTCAAATATCCTATCGCTTAACCCGAAAAGACCAGTCTTTTGGTTGTGATTTTGAAACTGAAGAAAAGATCGAAACTTTCAAACTCGCTGCTGAAGATTTTTTGGATGCCGTGAACTTTATGATCAGCAAAAAAGATCAATTCAAAATAGATCCTGAAAAGATGATTATTGGCGGAAGTAGCGCGGGTGCTGAAGCTGTTTTAAGCGCAGCTTTTAATCGTGATCTGCTCTTTAAAGATGCTTCAAAATACGAGAATCTTAAATTTAAGGGCATTTTATCTTTGGCCGGGGCGATTGTCGATAAACGCTATATTAGTAAAGAAAACGCTGTACCAACGGTATTTTTCCACGGAACGGCAGATAATCTGGTGCCTTATGCTACCGCACCTCATCATTTTTGTGATAAAGACGAACTCGGTTATCTAATTTTAGATGGTTCCCGAAGTTTAGCCGATAAACTGAAGGAACTCGACACTTCTTACATGCTAAATACTTTCCCTGAAGCAGGACACGAAATTTCAGGAATTCCTTTTGATCATTTACAGATGGTTTTTCAATATTTTGACGATGTCTTTTTAAAAGGCGAAAATCAACAAATTGAGCATACATTTTAAAAGCGAAATACCTCATTAAAAAACAAAAAAACCGATGATTAGATCATCGGTTTTTTCTTTCGGAAATTATAATCAAATTGGTTAGGATCGATTATGTTTTAATTACACCTAAGCTTATTCTTTTAGTATAAATGTATTTTCAAATTCAGCATCAGAGCTTCCTGCAATAAAGAAATCAAACTCTCCTGGCTCAGCTACATGTTCTAAACTGCTGTTGTAAAATTTCAGATCTTCTGCGCTTACTTCAAAAGTTACGGTCTTAGATTCGCCTTTTTTCAACATAATTTTTTCAAAACCTATTAGCTGTTTCATTGGCGGCGTGATGCTTCTCACTTTATCATGAATATAAAGCTGCACTACTTCTTCACCATCGTACTCACCAGTATTGGTAATTGTTGCGCTTAAAGTGATCGTTCCATCCATTGTTAATTCGTCTGCACGGGCTTTTACATCGCTATACTCAAAATCGGTATAACTTAAACCATATCCAAAAGGATATAATGGTGAGTTAGGAGTGTCTAAAAATTCTGACTTAAATTTCTCAAATCCTGGCTGTGAACCTGGTCTTCCTGTTCTTTTCATTGAATAATAAACCGGAACCTGACCAACATTTCTTGGCCACGATGCTGTGATTTTTCCTGAAGGATTATAATCTCCAAAAATAACATCGGCAATTGCATTTCCTGCTTCTACACCTGGGTGCCAAACCTGAAGAATATCAAGACCCATTTCAGATTCTTCTGAAATATTTAAAGGACGACCACTCATTAAAACCAGTGCCATAGGCTTACCGATTTTGGCCAATTCGCGAATCATTTTTTTCTGACTTTCAGGAATCAGTAAATTAGTTCTGCTGGCAGCTTCTCCGCTCATTTCTGTTGCTTCTCCAACAACCGCCACGATCACGTCAGATTTTTTAGCCACTTTTATAGCTTCCTCTAACATTTTTTCAGGAGAAGTCTCGCTAATTTCAGCACGAGGACCAAAAACATTAATATTTTCAGCTAATTGGGCATCATTCGTAATATTTGCTCCCTGCGCGTAGCTTACTTTAGCCTTTGGCGCTACATTTTTTATTCCTTCTAAAACCGGAACAGAAAGTTGTGGATCACCGGTTGGCGCCCAGGTTCCTAACATATTATTTTTGTTATTGGCTAAAGGTCCAACAAGGGCAATTTTCGCATCTTTTTTAAGTGGAAAAACTCCGGCATCTTTCTTAAGTAACACAAAAGAATGCGCCGCTACTTTTCTTGAAAAAGCTCTATTTTCTTCAGAAAGGATATCCTTTTCTGGTCGGCTTTCATCTAAATATTTATAAGGGTCTTCAAAAAGACCAAGCTTATATTTCGCTTCTAAGATTCGGCGTGCAGCTGTGGTAATTTCTTCTTCGGTTACTTTACCTTCATCTAAAGATTTTTTCAGCGTTTGTAAAAAACCTTCTCCTACCATATCCATATCCAAGCCGGCTTTTAAAGCTAATGCTGAAACCGCCTGAAGATCTCCCATTCCGTGAGCGATCATTTCGTTTAAAGAAGTATAATCTGAAGTTACAAAACCATCAAATCCCCACTGGTCACGAAGCAGATCTGTTAGCAGCCATTTATTTCCGGTTGCCGGCACACCATCTACATCGTTAAAAGAGCTCATCACACTTCCTGCACCAGCATCGATCGCCGCTTTATAAGGAGGTAAATATTCATTGAACATTTTTACTCTACTCATATCGGTCGTATTATAATCACGACCTGCTTCTGAAGCTCCGTATAAAGCAAAATGTTTTACGGTAGCGATCATCGTATTTTCTTTGGTAAGATCGTCACCCTGGTAACCCTCTACCATTGCTTTTGCGATTTGAGAACCTAAATAAGGATCTTCACCGGCACCTTCAGCAATTCTTCCCCATCTTGGATCGCGAGCGATATCTACCATCGGTGAAAAATTCCAGTTGATCCCATCTGCCGTAGCTTCCTGAGCTGCAATTTCAGCAGTTCTTTTGATCATCTCTAAATCCCAACTTGCTGCAGTTCCTAAAGGAATTGGAAAGGTGGTTTTATAACCATGAATCACATCTGAACCAATTAGCAACGGAATTCCCAATCGGGTATCATTCACGGCATAATCCTGTGCAATTTTAATTTTATCGGGACCGGCAACACCAAATAGTCCGCCTACTTCCCCGTCTTTAATTTTTTGTTGCACATTATCACTTACCACTGCACCGGTAGCAACACCGCCTCCAGGATTAAGTAGGTTAAGCTGACCTATCTTTTCTTCGATGGTCATTTCAGCTAAGATCTCATCAACCTTTGCATCCATTTTAGATTCATCAGTTTGCGCTTGTAGGCTTTTTGTTGGGGCAAAAAAGCATCCTGTAATTAGCGAAAATGTGATTAAACTTTTCTTTATCATGTAATTCTATTTAGGGTTGTACTAACAATTATTCTATAGCTTTGCCACGCATTCTTTCGAAATTTCTGTAGGCATTTTCTATACTTTTTTCTGAAGCTTTTTCAAATTCCTTTTCAGTTACGTTGTAATATTGCTGAACAGAATCCAGTTTTTGCTTCATCATTTCAATTTCTTCCTGATAATCTGGATTATCGATCAGGTTATTATTTTCTTCTGGATCCTCCTGAAGATCATAGAATTCCCAGGCATCATTATCATCATAAAAATGCATGATCTTATAGCGATCGGTTTTAATTCCGTAGTGACGTTTTACCATATGAAAAGCCGGCCAATCGTAATAATGATAATAAATGGCATCACGATCCAGCTCTTCTTTTTGACCAAAAACCACATCTTTAAATGAGATTCCCTGCATATCTTCTGGAATATCAATTCCTGCAACATCTAAAAATGTTGGGGCAAAATCGAGATTTTGAGTCATGGCATTTACTTCAGATTGCTGCGGAATTTTCCCCGGAAATTGCATTAGCAATGGCATTCTAAATGATGGTTCGTACATAAATCGCTTATCAAACCATCCATTTTCACCCAGATAAAAACCCTGATCTGAAGTATAGACCACTAGCGTATTTTCATCTAGTCCCTGAGATTCCAAATAATCTAAAATTCTACCCACTCCTTCGTCTACTGAAGCTATGGTTGCCATATAATCCTTTAAATAACGCTGCCCTTTGTACCTGGCCAGATCTTCGCCATGCAAATCCTTTTCCCAAAAAGCATCATTTTCTGGGCGATAGGCCTCGTTCCATTTTTTACGTTGTTCATCGGTCATACGATCAAAATCGTCTATCCAGGGATTGCTTGCCAATTCATCTGTTCCTTTAGCCTTACTTATTTTAAGGTCGTGACCTTCGTACATATCCTCGTAAATGGTCATCAACTGTTCTTCAGCAGCTTCCTGGTTTTCGAAATCTGGGAAATACGAATCTGGCAAAGGAAATTGAACCGAATCATATTTATTGACGTGGCGCAAAGCAGGCATCCAGTTACGATGCGGTGCTTTGTGTTGCACCATTAAGAAAAACGGCTTCGACGTATCTCGTTGTTTTAACCAATCTAACGAGTAATCTGTAATAAGATCTGTTGCATAACCTTCAACTCTGGCAGTATCCTTTTCCGTAATAAAATCGGGATTATAATATTTCCCCTGGTCTTCTAAAATTTTCCAGTAATCAAATCCGGTTGGTTTTCCGGCTAAATGCCATTTCCCGATCACCGCAGTTTGATACCCATTATTTCTGAAAATCTTAGGCATGGTTTGCTGCGAATTATCAAACTTTTCCCCATTCATTCTAAAGCCATTTTCATGACTATGCTTCCCGGTTAAGATCACCGCTCTACTTGGCCCACAAAGCGAATTTGTGTTGTAATTCTGGCGAAATATTGCTCCGTTTTTAGCTAATCGATCGATATTTGGTGTTGGCGCCAGTTTCCCTATTTCACTTCCGTAAGCGCTTATCGCTTTTACCGCATGATCATCGGCCATTATAAAGACGATATTAGGCTTTTTAGATGCAGATTTTTCTTCAGCAGCATTTCCCTTTTCTTCTTTACAGGAAAAAAAGCTCATCAAAACAACGAAATACAGGAATCTAAGTTTCATTATTTTTCTTTTTTCTGACTTAATAACCAATCGTATAATTCTGGATTATTATAGGTTTCTGTCCAACTATTGTGATTTGCAAAAGGATAGATCGTGTATTTTACATCCTGATTTCCAGATTGCTTTAACGCCATCACCATTTTGTTACTGTTCTCTGGCAAAACAACATCGTCCATTGCTCCATGAAATACCCAAATAGGCATATTTTGAAGATGTTGCGCGTTTCGATAAATTGGCCTGTAGATCGCGCCACAAACCGGAGCCATTGCAGCAAACAATTCTGGATATTTACCGCCTGTAGCCCAAACGCCATAACCGCCCATACTTAAACCAGTTAAGTAAACCCTACTTGGATCGATTCGTTCTTCTTTGATAATTTTCATTACCAAAGCAGCTACTTCATCTGGCTGCCAGTAAGTTTCAGCAGGACATTGCGGCGCTAGCATTACCGCATCAATCTCATTTCCCTCTTTTAAATATTGAAAAGGCCCATTAACTTTTACCTTCTGAAGATCTGTACCTCGTTCGCCGGCACCATGTAGAAAAACGATTAAAGGATAATCTTCCTTGGACTTTTTATAGGCTTCAGGTTTATACAGAAGATATCCCATATCTACTGGAATCTCTACTTTCTCTTTAAATTGATTTTCTGAAATACCCGCAGTTTGAGCTTCCGCAGTAATTCCGAAGAAAATAAATAATCCTAGTAATGCGATATTCGATAATTTCATCATCAATTTTTTAACGGATAAACTCTAGCTTTTCTAATCCCTGCTGAACTTCAGGAGCACTCATAAATAGATCCCAAATAAGTCCGCTACGATAATTCTCGATCATCACCATCATTGGTCCCTGGTCGATCGCTAAATATCTTTCAGCAACCCAATCGCCACCATCTAAGTTGAAGGCATCGTAAAAACCGGCAGGTCCCCAAAGCAAATCGTGCTGATCTTCGTAAAAATATCTAATCGCTCTTAAGCTTTCTTCCGGAGTATAAGGAATAGAACTTACGGCAGCAGTTGGAGAAACCACTCCGTGATCATCATCTGGTGAATGTGCTGCGTAACCTACGCTACCATCTTCATTTTTAGTATAACTTGCAGTTAATCCCCAGCTATTTTCACTGTAAGTTTTATAATTATTAGGATTTTCCTGCGCATACTCATAATTGATCTTGCTATGGTTTACGTTTAGATCCCAATAATTGGCGTAACGATCGCTAAGTCCTTTTGGATTTAAGCCTAAATATGAATAATGTGCCCAAAACAACGGCCCTGCTTTATCGCCAACTGTGTTGAATTTTAATATTAGCGGAATTCCGTATGCTTTTTTATCGGTTGTAATATTTCCGCTTCTTGCCCAACCATCGTGATAAACGGCAGGTTTGATCGCATGATCTGGTGAACTGGCAGCCATTACGTAAGTAATAAGACATTCGTTATAACCTTCGATCATAAAATTCTTCTGAAATTCATAATCTGGCGACCAGTGCCAAAAAATTCCGTTTTTATTATTAGTGTACCAATCCCACTCAATATTTTGCCATAATTTATCGAATTTGGCTGCTACAGCTTTTTCGTCTTCATTTCCATCTTGCAAATACTGGCGCACCACAATAAATCCCTGCGCTAAAAACGAAGTTTCTACAATATCGCCTCCGTTGTCTTTACTATCTGAACCAAATTCTTGTGTTCCAGCGGTTCTTCCGTTTATCCAGTGTGGGAAAGCACCGTGATATTTTGGTGTTTTTTCTAAAAAAGTGGCAATTTTATATAAGCGTTGCACGGCTTCTTCTCGCGGAATAAATCCTCTTTCGATCCCCGCAACTATTGCCATTAATCCAAATCCAGATCCTCCCGTGGTTACAATATCCGGATCGTTATTTGGATAATCTCCGTTTGGATGATATCGCTCTCTGGCCATCCCGCTATTAGGTTCAGCAAAATCCCAGAAATATTTTAATGTTTGCTTCTGGACGGTGTCCAACAAGGCTTCTTCACTCAGTTTAGTTGAATCCTGAGCAGTTTTTGGTGAAGTCTCTTCTGAATTGTTTTTTGAAGTGTCGTTGCATGCGGTGAATGCAAAACCTAAAAACAGAAGATATATAAGGTGTTTTTTTAGATTCATCGGTTAAGCTTAAAATAAGAAAGGTGTTTCGAGAAACTCCCGAAACACCTTTTAATAGATTTATTAGTATCCAGGATTTTGTTCTAATAATCCTCCTGAAAGGCTTATCTGATCCTGAGGTATTGGGAAAACTTCATTTTTGTTGGCCTGGAATCCAAGCGGTCCAAAAACTTCCTGTCCTCTACCCTGGCGAATCACGTCGAAATAACGATCGAACTCCATACCAAATTCCAATCTTCTTTCTCTCCAGATAATATCTCTTAATTCAGATTGAGAAGTAGTGGTAATGGCTGGCAATTCTACTCTGGATCTTACCATATTTAAACTTTCTAGAGCAGCAGCAGAATTTCCTAATTCGTTATTTGCTTCCGCATTCATTAAAAGAACTTCAGCATAACGTAAAATGATAAGATTCTTTTCTGTAGCATTGGCATTCTCCGGCCCAAAATACATTTTCTCACTATAGTATGGGTTTGGAGCATCTTCACTAACTACGGCAGTAAGATTAGGATCATCTTCATATAAATAGTTGTCGTACATTTCTTCTCCGCGGAAAATAATGGTTGCATCCATACGAATTTGATCGTCTGCAGCTTCGTAAGCATCTACTAAGCTTTGAGAAGGAACATCGAATCCCCATCCCCACTGGCCTCTTACTCCGTGGTGAACGGCCATATTATTAATTCCTAAATTTTCTGAAGCACTTCCCTGAACCTCGAAAATAGACTCTGCAGTATTCTCATTCTGGTTTCTCCAAAGTTCTTCGTAGTTAGGATGTAATGCATACTGTCCTGAAGCGATCACCTCGTTAGTTAGCTCTAGAACTTCCTGCCAGTTCCCCTGGTACATTTGCACTTTTGCAAGCAAGGTTTTTGCAGTCCCTTGTGTAACTCTACCTACTTGTGCAGGAGTTTCAGGTAAATTTTCTGCAGCTTCAGTAAGATCTTCTACGATAAAAGCGTATACATCTTCACGGCTATCTCTAACCAGTAAAGCTTCCTGGTCGTTAGGATCTGTTTCTTCAGTAATTATTGGCACACCACCAAATACACGTACTAATGTAAAATAATGGTAAGCTCTGAAGAATTTGAATTCTGCCTGATATTCTGCAATAGTAGATTCAGATAAATTATTTGCCGGCTCATTTACGATATCGATCCCTGTATTTGCAGTGGCTACTCCGCGATAATTTGCTCCCCAAAGACCACCAACAGAAGTATCTGTAGCTTCATGAGTAAAATTATCTAGTTTATCTTTATCTGTACCTGAATCTCCTGGCGCACTTCCTTTATCTGCATCATCTGAAGCAATACTGAAAATACCAGAATATGAGAAAGAATGCTGACTCCAATCCAACAAGTGGGAATAAGAAGCAACGATTGCCTGCTCTACATTCTCTCCCTGAAAATATCCACTGCCGGTTGTAGCTTGCCCTTCTGGCGCTACATCTAAATAATCATCTGAACATGACATGGCTAATAGTGCAGAAACTGCAACTAAAGCTTTCGTCATGGTTTTATATTGAATTCTTAAATTTTTCATTGTCATAGTATTTTTTAAAAGTCAATATTTAATCCTAAAAGGAATTTTGCTGTTGTTGGATAAGCATCCAATTCTAAACCGCTATCAAGAATACCTCTTGGTAATTCAGGATTAAATCCGCTGTATTTTGTAAACGTTAGTGCGTTTTGCGCTGTCGCATACACTCTTAAACGTGAAAGTTGAATCGATTCAAGAATATCATCACTAAAATTGTATCCAACAGTAATGTTGTTCACTCTTAAGAAGTCTCCATCTTCCAGATAATAATCTGAAGGAAGTGGCACCGCGTTAAACGCTGCAGGACCTCCGTTACCGCTATCTCCACCTGTATATCTTTCTCCAAATAGGTCGGCATCGATATTCTCTCCACTAAATCTTTGTGCTCTTAGACCGTTAAATACTTTATTCCCAACGTTTCCGAATAACGAAGTAGAGAAATCTACTTGCTTATAGGTTACACCTAAGTTGATTCCGTAATAAAAATCTGGTTGGTAAGATCCCATATATTGTCTATCAGTTTGAGTGATAGAACCGTCTCCATTAGTATCTACATATCTAAAGTCTCCTACACGTGCTCCTGGCTGTGCACTATTATCGATCTCTGACTGGCTTGTGAAAACACCATCTGTTTTATATAACCAGAAAGTTCCAAGTTCATTACCTTCTACAGTTCTTGTAACGATTTGACCATTACCTAGATCTCCACTATCTATAAAAGGAATAGCGTTTTCTACAACCGGGTTAATATTGGTTAATTCGTTCTCGTTTTTAGTGATGTTGAATCCAACATTATAACTAAAGTCTCCACTTTCTGAAGCATCACTCCAATTTAAAGCGAACTCGATACCTTTATTTTCAATACTACCGGCGTTGGTTACGAAACTATCATCACCAGATGTTTGTGGTAAAGAAAGTGGGAATAAAATATCCTCTGTTTCTTTATCATAATAGGTAAATTCACCTGTTAAGCGATTATCCAACATTCCAAATTCGATACCTAGATCCAGCTCTGTTGTAGTTTCCCAGGTAAGATTTTCATCATATTGCTGAATTGAAGATCCCCCTATCGCTACACCATTTGGAAATGGATAAGCGCTAAAGTCGATCAATTGAAGAAATAATCCAGAATCGATACGGTCGTTACCTACTAAACCGTAACTACCTCTTACTTTAAGATTGCTTAAGAAATTTTGGTTTGCAAAGAAATCTTCGTTATCGATGTTCCATGCTACACCAAAAGAAGGATAATATCTAATTCTTTCAGACTCTGCAAATTTAGATGAACCTTCTCTACGAATAGTTGCATTAAATACATAACGCTTATCAAAGTTATATAACAATCTAGAGAAGTAAGCCAAACGTGTAGAACGGTCACCTACATGATCGATTGTTTGTCCTTCCTGTTCTCCTATTCCTAAGTATAAAAGATTATCAGATGGTGGCACACCACGACGGGAACCTTCAAAAGCTTCTGACGCTAAACGCTCTGAAGTTAAACCTAAAGTAAGGTTCACATCATGCTTACCAAATTTCTTATCGAATGTTAAGAAGTTATCCCAGTTAAAACGTTCTTCATCATAATCACGAACGTTTAAAACCTGATTTTGGTTAAGAATTTGAGTTCCACTTTCGTTACCTACGATGTATCTAGCACCATAGTTTCTGCTCTTTTCTCTAAGAACATTTACACCAATACTAGAACGGAAAGATAACCAGTCGAAAATATCAACTTCTCCCCATGCATTTCCTAAAATTCTAACCTGCTCGTTTACGTTTTGGTTATTATCGATGTTCGCTACAGGATTACCTACGTTATTTAGGTTAGTAGTTCTATAATTACCATCCTCACCGCGAACAGGAATGTGTGGTGCCTGTTTGTAGGCGTTAGTAAAGTTTGAAAAAGATGGATTAAAACCTCTTTGTCTCACTAAACTTACGTTATGCCCAAATCTTATATTTTCGCTTAAATGGTAAGTATTATTTAATCGAACAGTTAATCGCTCGTAATCATTATCCTGAAGAATCCCTTCTTCATCCATATAATTTGCAGATACGTAGTAATCGATATCTTCTTTACTTCCAGAAACCGATAAATTATAGTTTTGGAAAAGACCTTCTCTCGTGATCTGGTCCATCCAATCTGTTGTTTGCAAACCAGAAATTTCTGAAGCTGTAAATGCAGGATCATTTCCTGTTCTGGTTAAAGCTTCGTTAGTATATTGTGCATACTCCTGCGCATTTGCCATATCAACACCATTTACTAAAGTATTGATACCAGTAGTAGAAGATAAAGAAACTTTCATCTTCCCCTTACCTGATTTAGTGGTGATTAAAACTACACCGTTTGCGCCACGAGCACCATAAATAGCAGTTGAAGAAGCATCCTTTAAAACATCGAAGCTTTCGATATCTGAGTTGGCGATACCACTAATATCCTGTGTGATCACACCATCCACAACATATAAAGGATCTGCTCCACCAAGAACTGAAATTGCACCTCTAATTCTCACATTACCAACAGAACCAGGGGAACCATTATTGATTACCTGAACACCCGGTAACTTACCTTGTGCTGCCTGTAGTGCTGAAGTAGTTGGCGAATCATTAATTTCTTCGGCCTTTAAATTACTTATGGTCCCGGCAAGATCTCGAGACTCTGCCTCTCCATATCCAATTACTACAACTTCATTTAAAGACGCAGCTTCTTCTTGTAGTACTACATTATATTCATTCTCTGTTCCTACAGTTACTTCTTTTGGTTGAAATCCTAAGAAAGTTATTCTAAATACATCGCCCTCCTCTACATCTTCCAGAGTGAAGTTACCGTCAAAGTCTGTTACGGTAAAAATTTCCTTCCCCTGTACTTTTAGTTGGGCACCAGGTAACGGCACATCTGTACTATCTGATACAGTACCGCTAATGGTTTTTGTCTCCTGCGCCATACCTATATAGGATAAAAGCATGACGAAAACAGTAATTAATTTGAATCTCATACGGTTTGATGTTTACTTAATTTTGCCGAAAGATACAGGTAGGTGCTTATTTTTCGCAAACGATGTAGTACACATCCTATACATCATTGAATTTTAATTTATATATCTCTGAAATACAGATATTTAAAACTAATTTGAAGTAAATAAAAAATACCAAAATTAATGTATGATGTAGTAATGATGTAGTGCTGAATTCTAAAAAAGAAGGCTAAATTTTAAAATTTTAGAAATTTTTAATAAGAAAATTTGTCAGATTCTCGTTCTTATCCAAATCCATTTTTTTCCGAAGACGATAGCGATGTACTTCTACACCCCTAACTGAAATTCCCATTAACGGAGCAATTTCTTTTGAAGTAAGATTCATCTTTAAGTAAGAACAAAGTTTTAGATCTTTACTGGTAAGCTGGGGATAAGTATCTAAAAGGTCCTTGAAAAAATCTTCATGAATTTCATTGAAATTCGTTTCAAAAACCTGCCATTCATCCTTACTTTTTACAGCTCCATTAATTTTATTCATAATGTGCTTAAGACGATATTGGTTAATTTTTGCCTTATCTTTATTTAGTTCTCCCTGTATCTCCATTAGCACTTCGTTCTTCTTAGCCGCCATCATGGTTGTATTGGCTAATTCTTTACGTTTCATATCGATCTCGTCCATTAAACGTTCACGTTCTAATCTATCGATACGTTCTTTATGCTCTTTTTCAAATTTTTGCTCGATAAGCAGTTGATGCTTTTTAAGACGTCTTCTGTTATACAAAAAAATCAGAGCTATTCCGCATAAAAACAACATAAGATAAGCTGATTTCATCCAAAGAGATAGGTACCATGGCGGTAAGATCGAAAAACTGAAAACTTTAGAATTATCAGACCTGCTTCCTAAAGGGTATAGCGCTAAATCGTATTCTCCATAATCTAAATTCTGAAATTCAAGTTTACCATTATCAACAATCCCAGAGATCGTATCGTTTCCAATAAGATGATATCCTATTTCTCGTGCATCAGAAAAAGGTAGACCTATATCAAATCTTATTAAACTGGCATTTTTAAAAGGAATTTCTGCCTCTTCAGTTAAAGCATATTTATTCTCTAAATCTTCTAGCCCAGTAACAAAAGGTTCAGAAATAAACAATCCAGCTTGTTCTTTTAAAAGTTTGCTAAGATCTAAACGTGCAAAACCATCTTTTAAGCTGATATAAAACACAGAGTCTGAAACCGCCGTCATTTGCTCATAGCCCTTTACTAAACGATTGTCCAAACGCCAGGAAGGTAAGATCAACTGTTTTTCTTTCAAATTTGTAAACAAAAGATCATTTGTTTTGGTATTTATAAACCAATATTCATCATTTATTTCTTCCAAAAGCTTATATCCATTAAACTTATTTATTTCTTCAAAATCTTCAAGACTATCACTAAATGCGTTGTATTTTAGCCACCTATCATCAGAAAAAACTGCAATTTGATTATTGATCTTAAATATTTGAGGGTTTACAAGCGATGCATTCTTTAAACCAGAAACCTCTTTTACAGATTCAGCTATTCCTAGGCTATCAAAAAGAATAACACGATAAACACCCTCGTAGGGGTGTGCAGCCCATAAGGTATTTTCATTCTCAAAAATTATTTTTTGGACGGGAAAATTTAAACTGTCTATTTTAGAAAAATGATCATCTGTATATGTAATGATACCTGTATAGGTTCCGATAAGATACTTACCAGAAGGTGACACTTCTGTATAAAAACTTCCTGTGGAATTATCTATAATTTCGGCGTTTTCACTATTTATTTTAAGAGTACCCGAATTACTGTTGCTTAATATTTCGCTTTCAAGTTTTTCTAAATTCCAGGAATGGCCCTCGGCTCCTTCGATAATTTTTAATTTATCATCGGCTAATCGATAAACGCCAGTATTACTGGCCAAAAACATTTGATCTGAATCGTTCACAAGATCATAAACCGCTCCCAACTCTCCAGAAGTATCCGTATAAAAACTTATGGGCGAATCTATATCTATTCGATCAATTCCGTTATCAAGTCCCAACCAAAGATTTCCTTTGAAATAATCCATAGAAAGAATAGTATTATTCTGTAAGCCATTAGATCTATCGAAAATTTGGTAATTCCCGTTTTGACTATTCCATTTTAGAAGTCCGCTTTTTAAGGTTCCAATCATAAGATCGTTATTTGGCAGACTTATGATCTTATTTAATTCAGACTTACCTATAAACTGATTTACCTTTTCTGGTAATAATTCAAACTGATTATTTTGGGTGTTTAGAGAATATATTTTCTCTCTACTACCTACATAAAGTTGTTGGTTATGAAGCTCGATATCAGCAATGGTAGTACCTTTCAAGTATACTGAAGGCTGATAAAATTTAAGTTTATCGTTATTATCCAGGTAAAAGAGCCCATCTTGACCCTTTGCAACTAAAAGTTTTCCTTTAAAATGCTGCATACTCGTAAATACACCACTTGCGATCTTATCGATCGACTCTCCATCATATTTATATAATCCCCCAAAGGATCGAAAATAAATATTCTCTTTATATGCGATAATTCCCCAAAATTCCTCGTCGCTAAGATTTATATCTTTAAATAGCGATTTTAAAGAATGATATTTAAAATTCCCTTTATCGCTTCGACTCCAATAACCAAATTCTCTATAAGATCCAGTAAAGATCTTATCCTTAAAAGTATATACGGAACGAATGATTGCTCCAGAATTGAGACTGTATAATTTCCAGGTTTGACCATTATAAACTAATAGACCGCGATTATTTGCAACATAAATAACACCTAAGTCATCTATAGAAACATCCCAATTTTGACTAGCCGCGTCATATTCAATCGAAGAATAACTTTGTATGGGTGGATTCAACTGTTGTGCAGTAGAATAAACCCCACATAAAATACTGATTATAAATACATAAACAATTTTTTTAGACTTCAAAAAAAATCGATCTGTGCAGTTAAAATTCTCTCTTTCCATACCGCAAAACTACGACATTAAATTCCTAAATAAGGTATAAATAGTACTTCAAAAGTTTAACAACGGATTATATCCTAATAATTGGATTTTTTCCTATTTTTGGAAAAATTGGTAGAATGAATTTCGATAGAATTAAAAAGAAATTAGAAATTTTAGCAGACGCAGCAAAGTACGATGTCTCGTGCTCAAGCAGCGGTAGTAATCGAAAGAATACTAAAAACGGACTTGGAGATTCCTCTGGAATGGGAATTTGCCATAGTTATACTGAAGATGGACGCTGCGTATCTCTTTTAAAGATCTTACTTACCAATCATTGTATTTTCGATTGCGCTTATTGCGTAACAAGACGAAGTAATGATATAAAACGAGCTGCATTTAAGGTTCAGGAAGTAGTCGATCTTACTATCAATTTTTATCGTAGAAATTATATTGAAGGGCTTTTTCTAAGTTCAGGAATTTTTAAAAGTCCGGATCATACGATGGAACGATTAATTAGAGTGGCTAAAAAACTTAGAGAAGAAGAAAATTTTAATGGCTATATACACCTAAAATCCATACCGGGAGCCAGTGATGAACTAATGCGTGAAGCCGGACTTTATGCAGACCGATTAAGCGTAAACATCGAAGTACCTACAGTTTCTGGTTTGAAATTACTCGCTCCAGAGAAAAGACATGAAGATTTCACGAAACCCATGCTAAAGGTTAAAAATGAGATCATACAATTTAAAAACGAAAAGAAATTTATAAAAAGTACTCCAAAATATGCTCCGGCAGGTCAAAGCACCCAAATGATCGTAGGTGCAACGGGAGAAAGTGACCGTGATATTATGTATTCTGCCAATAACTATTACAAGCAGTATAATATGAAACGTGTTTATTATTCTGGCTATGTCCCTATCACGACAGATCCCCGGCTACCAGCCATAACTTCTCAAGTTCCTATGCTAAGGGAGAATAGATTATATCAAACAGATTGGCTTCTTAGATTCTATGGTTTTGATATAAGAGAACTATTAAATAATGATCATCCTAACTTAGATTTGGATATCGATCCAAAATTAAGTTGGGCTTTACGTAATCAACATTTATTTCCTGTAAATATTAATACTGCAGATAAATCTATGCTTGCTAGAATTCCCGGCCTGGGAATGCGATCTGTCTTTAAGATTTTACAAGCCAGAAAATATCGTAAGTTAAACTGGGAACATTTAAAAGCTATAGGAATCGCATTAAATAGAGCAAAATATTTTATAGTATGCGATTCTAGATTATGGGAAAGAAAAGATTGGACCCCAGAACAAATAAAATCGAAGATTATAAAAACAAGTTCTAGTAAATTTAGGAAAGACTATTCTACTCAGCTAAACCTATTTGACCATGCATCCTAAGATTTTAATCTACGATGGGACTTTTAAAGGTTTGCTAACCTGTATCTTCCAGATCTATGAAGAAAAATTAACCGAATATAGTATTTATCCAGAAGGCTATAATCAAAATGACTTTTTTGCAAACCAAGAACATGTAATTACAGACGAAGAAAAATCTGGGCGAGTTCTGGAAAGCTTTAAAAAGTATACTTCTAAAAAAGCTGTTCACCGAATCTATCGCGCATTTTTGTCTGAAATTCCGGGTGTAGAACTCTTAATTGTAGATTTTTTCAAGCATATTTTTGAGCACAAAACAGATCTTTCAGATGATTTTTCACATCCTCCAATACTCAAAATCGCCCAATTAGATAGAAAAGTTGGTCGCGAAAAGCATAGAATGGAAGCTTTTATAAGATTTGAACTGCTAAAAGATGGAATTTTTTTCACAAAAATTGCCCCTGATTTTAACGTTTTACCCCTAATTTTAAAACATTTTAAGAATAGATATGCCGATCAACAATGGATAATTTATGATGAAAAACGACAATTTGGGCTTTATTACAACTTAAATAAAGTAACACCAATCAGCCTAGATTTTAAAAATAATTCAAAAAAAAACACGAATATTCTTCACGAAGACGAAATAAGCTTTCAAAAATTATGGAAATCATATTTCGACGCTAGCAACATAAAATCCCGAAAAAACACTAAATTACACCTGCAACATGTACCAAAACGTTATTGGAAATATTTAACGGAAAAGACTATTATCATGTAATGAAAATTAGTTTACATTTGTTTGTTCAACTAATTAAACATTATAACGATGAAAAAATTATTCTTATTATTTGCTGTAGCAACTATGACAATTTCTATGTACTCTTGTAGAGAAACTACTGAAGAAAGTGCAGAAGATACCATGGAACAAATGGGTGAAGATGTAGAAAGCGGAGTTGATGAAGCTGCTCAAGAAACTGAGGACGCAATTGACGAAGCTGGTGACGAAATCGAAGAAGCAGGACAAGAAGTTGAAGACGAAGTAGAGGACAACGACGACATGTAATTCTCTCTTCCTTTGAAGAAAATTATAAAAAAGCCACTCGTCGTAGTGGCTTTTTTTAGGTTTAAATAAAAGTAAACTACCTCGGGGCAAGCCCTCGAAACATTCGTTGGAAACAAATTTTTAATTTCGAGGCAAGCCTCTGGGTATTATACCCTTTGGCGGTGCCAATCAAAAACTAAATAATCATGAAAAAATTAATTTTATCTGTCTTTGTTGCAGCTTTTGCATTTACCTTCCAGTCCTGTAGAGAATCTACCGGAGAAAAGACAGAAGAGGCTATTGAAGCTATCGGAGAAGATATCGAAGATAATGTAGAGCATGCTGGAGAAAAGATTGAAGAAGGTGCCGATAAGGTAAAAGAAGAAGTTGATGAAGAAATTCACGAAACAGACGATGTGAATGGAGAAGAAGCTAATGACGATCTATAATCGTATCATCTAAAAACTAAAAAGGCTGCAAATTTGCAGCCTTTATTTTTTCCTTTCAATTACATAATTTACCATCAATTCCAGAGAATCTTTATACTGAGATTGTGGATATTCTTCAAGTATTTTTAAAGCTTCCTCCTGAAAAGCGATCATTTGAGAAGTGGCGTACTTTAAACCACCCTTTTCTTTTACAAAAGAGATCACCTCTTTTACACGCTTTTTATCTTTATTGTGATTCTTAACCGAATTGATTACCCAGGCCTTTTCTTTCTTATCTGAATTATTAAGCGCATAAATTAACGGCAACGTCATTTTTTGCTCTTTAATATCGATTCCGGTTGGTTTTCCTATTTTTTCTTCGCCGTAATCAAAAAGATCATCTTTTATCTGGAAAGCCATTCCAATAAGTTCACCAAATCGGCGCATGGTTTCTACTTCTTCAGAATCAGGTTTAACTGAAGCAGCGCCTAAGCTACAACAAGCCGCAATAAGCGTTGCTGTTTTTTGCCGAATTATATCGTAATACACATCTTCAGTAATATCTAAACGCCTGGCTTTTTCAATTTGCAATAGTTCACCTTCACTCATCTCTCTAACCGCGACAGAAATAATCTTCAGCAAATCAAAATCGTTATTATCGATAGAAAGAAGCAATCCTTTAGACAACAAGTAATCACCAACCAAAACGGCGATCTTATTTTTCCATAAAGCATTTATACTGAAAAATCCTCGTCTGCGATTACTATCATCCACAACATCATCGTGAACCAGGGTCGCAGTATGAATAAGTTCGATCACTGAAGCACCTCGATAGGTTCTCTCGTTCACTTTTCCTTCAGAAACCATCTTGGCTACCAAAAAGACGAACATAGGCCGCATTTGCTTTCCTTTTCGATTTACGATGTAGTGCGTAATTCGATTTAAGAGCGCAACTTTAGAAGACATCGATTGGAAGAACTTTTTCTCGAAAAGCTCCATTTCTCTTTCAACCGGAAGTTTTATTTGAGAGATTATCTTCATAAAGTCCGCAAAGATAGCTTAATTAGGGAAATTGAAGATCATTTATGAAGCCGATTTATTTGCTAATTGACCACAAGCTGCATCAATATCTTTTCCGCGAGATCGCCTTACCGTTACTGTAATTCCGTTTCGCTCTAATAATTGCTGATACATATCTGTGGCCTGAGAAGATGCCCGTTGAAAATCTCCATCATCTATTGGATTATATTCAATAAGATTTACTTTGCAAGGCACATATTTACAGAATCTTACCAATGCCATAGCATCTTTACGGGTATCGTTTACATCTTTCCAAACAATATACTCGTAGGTAATTCGGCTTTTGGTTTTAGAATACCAATATTCTAAAGCTTCTCTAAGATCTTCTAACGGAAATGTTTCATTAAAAGGCATGATCTTAGTTCGAACTTCATCGGTTGCTGCATGTAAAGAAACAGCAAGTTTAATTTTAGCCTCATCATCTGCCAGTTTTTTGATCATTTTAGGCACTCCAGAAGTCGAAATAGTTATTCGCTTAGCAGACATTCCTAAACCTTCGTCTGAAGTGATCTTTTCGACCGCTTTCATCACATTATTGTAATTCATAAGCGGCTCTCCCATTCCCATAAACACGATATTGCTTAAAGGACGATCAAAATATAGGCGACTCTCATTATCTATAGCAACAACCTGATCGTAAATTTCATCGGGATTAAGATTTCGCATACGTTTTAAACGTGCTGTTGCACAAAACTGGCAATCTAAACTACAACCTACCTGGGAAGAAACACAGGCTGTTGTTCTAGTTGGAGTAGGAATAAGAACAGATTCTACTGTAAGATTATCATGAAGTTTTACCGCATTCTTAATAGTACCATCACTACTGCGCTGCATTTGATCTACACGAATGTGATTAATCACAAAATTCTCGGCAAGCATCGTACGGGTTTGTTTAGAAATGTTGGTCATTTCTTCGAAAGTATGCGCTCCCTTACTCCACAGCCATTCGTAAACCTGTGAACCTCTAAAGGATTTATCACCGTTTTCTACAAAAAACTCCTGCAGTTGCTTTTTGGTTAAAGCTCGTATATCTTTTTTCTTATTCTTCACAGTGCAAAATTACAAAGATTTTGAGGATATTCTATATAAGCCCTTTTAAATGCAAAAAGCCACAATCTTAATTAATTGTGGCTTTTAAAAATTTGTTCTAAAAACTTACAAGATCAACATTGCGTCACCGTAAGTATAGAATCTGTATTTTTCTTTTACTGCCTCTTCGTAGGCTCTCATCATAAAATCATGACCGGCAAAAGCAGAGATCATCATTAATAATGTAGATTTTGGCGTATGGAAGTTTGTTACCATACAGTTCGCTATACTAAAATCGTAAGGAGGAAAGATAAATTTGTTGGTCCAACCACCAAACTCGTTTAAAGTTTGATTTGAAGAAACAGAACTTTCTAAAACTCTCATTACTGTTGTACCAACGGCACAAACTTTACGCTTTTCAGATTTTGCTCTGTTAATGGTATCTACCGCATCTGCTTTTACAAATGCTTCTTCGCTATCCATTTTGTGCTTGCTAAGGTCTTCTACCTCAACCGGACTAAAAGTTCCTAATCCTACGTGAAGCGTAACTTCAGCAAAATTAATTCCTTTAATCTCTAAACGCTTTAATAAATGCTTAGAAAAGTGAAGCCCTGCTGTTGGTGCAGCTACTGCCCCTTCTTCTTTAGCATAGATCGTTTGATAACGCTCCTGATCTTCAGGTTGAACATCTCTCTTGATATATTTTGGAAGCGGAGTTTCTCCTAGTTCTTTAAGCTTTCTTCTAAAATCTTCGTAAGAACCATCATAAAGAAAACGAAGTGTTCTACCTCTAGAGGTTGTATTATCGATAACCTCGGCAACTAAACTTTCGTCTTCACCAAAATATAGTTTATTACCAATTCTAATCTTACGTGCAGGGTCTACTAAAACGTCCCAAAGCTTAGTTTCAGCATTTAATTCTCTTAATAAGAATACTTCAATTCTTGCACCTGTTTTTTCTTTGTTTCCGTACAAACGAGCAGGAAAAACCTTTGTGTTATTAAGAACCATTACATCTTCAGGATCAAAATAATTAATAAGGTCTTTAAATTGTTTGTGCTCTATTGTTTGCTCTTTTCGATTAAGAACCATTAGGCGCGCTTCATCTCTATTTTCCGCAGGATACTCAGCAAGCAATTCTGGTGGAAGTTCGAAATTGAAGTTTGAAAGTTTCATTCCCATATTTGAAATTTTAAAGGCTGCAAATATACAATCTCAAAACAGGCGTTGTCAAGTAATTGCGAATATATTTGGCCGTTAATTTAAAATTAGTCTTTTTCTACAGTAAATTCTAGTGTTTCCAGGTCATTATAAAAATCTGGATAACTTTTAGAAACCACCATAGCATCTTCGATAATTACCGGTACTTTTAATGCTATAGGTGCGAATGCCATCGCCATTCGATGATCGTTGTAAGTTGCTATGGCAATATTTTCTGTTAAAGTGGCAGAGGCTTTTAATTCTAAATGATCGTTAGAGATCACCACCTCTCCTCCTAGCTTTTCGATCTCGTTTTTTAAAGCGACCAATCTATCGGTCTCTTTGATCTTTAAAGTATGTAAGCCGGTTAATTTACAAGCTGTCCCTAAACCAAGACAAGTCACAGCAATAGTCTGTGCAATATCTGGCGAGTTTCTAAGATCTTCAGTAATGCTCGCCGGCTTAGAACATTTTGATTTTTTAAGTGTAATACTATTTTCTCCAAAACTTGTTTCTACCCCAAATTGCTTATAGATATTCGCAAGACAGGAATCACCCTGCAAACTTTCTTCCCGGTAATTCGACAATTTTATCTCAGCTTCTTCAGCAAGTGCTGCTATGCTATAAAAATAAGAAGCTGAGCTCCAATCTGATTCTACCGGAATCGTTTTTGGTAATAATTCACTGCAAGCTTCTATTTGAATAGTATTTTCTTTAAAACTTCCCTGGATCCCAGAACGCTGTAACATCTCCAAGGTCATTAAAATATAAGGCGTACTGGTTACCTGTCCTTCAAGATTTATAGTTAATCCCTGCGGAAGTGATGCTCCAATAAGCATCAATGCTGAAATATACTGACTACTGATATTTGCCTGAAGACTCACAGAATTTGCCTGAAGTTTTTTACCCTGAATTCGGATTGGCGGATATCCTTCATTTTTTTCATAAGTGATTTCTGCTCCCATAGATCGAAGCGCTTCTACCAGTAATTGAATAGGACGCTCCTGCATACGCTGGCTACCGGTTAAAACCGTCTCTCTCCCATCCTGCACAGCAAAATATGCCGTTAAAAAACGCATTGCGGTACCAGCATGGTGAATATCTACCTCAACTTCATTAGAAGCTAAAGCTTTTTTCATCACCTGGGTATCGTCACTATTTGAAAGATTAGAAATTTGCAGGTTCTTAAAAAGCGACTCGATAATTAGCAATCTATTCGATTCACTTTTAGACCCCGTTATTTGTAGCGCTCCGGTCACAGTATCCTGTGAGTGCTTTACTTTAAATTTCATGGAAGAGGAGATTATTGATTTATTTTTTAAGCTGATCTTTTTCTTTTCTTCGGAATTGACCATAGGATACTATCATCCCATAAACGATCATTCCAAGAACCTGACCAACAACAAAAGTAATCATTTTCCCGTCTGCCATCCTATCCTGATAGTAATCTTTAAAAGCAAAACCGCCATAATCGATTACCATCATTACGATGTTGTAGATAAGCACGAATAAAAAACCAAGAACAACCACAGAGCGCCAGTATTTCTTACTGGACATAATTTCTTTAAACTTCATTTTACTTCAGCTTTTCATTATTATGATGCCTGTCGTGATCTCTTTTGGTCTTAAGATCTAACTTTTTATCGAAAGCTTCCTGTAGATCTACCCCGGTTTGATTGGCAAGACAAAGCACTACAAATACAACATCTGCAAGCTCTTCTCCAAGGTCTTTAGCTTTATCGCTTTCTTTTTCACTTTGCTCACCGTAGCGACGAGCAATAATACGCGCAACCTCACCAACTTCTTCGGTGAGTTGCGCCATATTAGTTAATTCGTTAAAATATCGAACACCGTGTTCTTTTATCCATTTATCGACGGCCTTCTGTGAGTTCTGTAGATCCATTGTCTTCTTCAATTTTAGACAAAACTATAGCTTCTGAATGTTTACTCACAATTTCATCGAAAAAGTTTTTTAAATGCTCATAGTCATTTGCTGAAAAAACAGACTTATTTAGATCTATCGAAGTCTCTAATCTCAGGAAATTGGAACTTTGGGTAATCAAATATTTAAACTTGGCATCTTCCTCGTTCATATTTACCATAGCACTCTCTGGCAATGATTCAATTTTATAGCCTTTTGGAATCATAAAATTAATGGTTGAAGCATATTCTACCGGGTAATTCAAATAAATTGGATATGTTCTTTCTTCAGCTTTAAAAGGATTTTCTTTTTCTGATAAAAACAGTAAAGGATTTATATAAAGTTTGTCGCCAATTGCCTCTATCCCATTATTGATCTCAAATTGATAAACCTCTTTTACATTCTGCCCAATTGCATCTTCATTTTCCTTGGTTAACTCTGAAATTAAAATATCTCCTTTCCCTTCCTGAAGTAACTCCAAGTAACTTTCTTCATTTATGCCTTTATATTTATCTCTAAAATTCTTGGCAACCAGTTTATCATAAATACCAGTATATTTGCCTTTTAATTTAAGATCTTCAGTGATCTGAAGATTCATGTAGTTAAGCTCTTTAGATTTATAGGTTGGTAAAAGGTAAACCCAGTCAGATTTGCCTTCATCCTTAATAATCCTACCTTGCCAGTTTCTTGCTCTTTCTGGTAATTCACCTGGAGCGGCATTTTTATCTGTAGCATCTAACAACAATGTTTGCTCACCAAATTGTATTCCTGCGATTACATAATTAAATCCAGATCTTGTTGGAAATACCGGCACACCATTACTTTTTGTACTTAAAAGAACTGGATGCGATTCTAAACCAGCATACCTTAACATAGCAATTAAAAGAAGATTTATATCTCCTGTGTTTCCACTCCCTTCCTTATATGCTTTCTTAATTCCGTTTTCTGCTGTATATCCTATGTAATCATTCCACGCAACTTTACTTTTGATGAAATTATAGATTCTCACTAATTTTTCTTCAGCTAAAGAAGCTCCATCTAAAATGGCATCTACATCATCTTTAAAGAAATTACTTCTTCGTAGCTCTGTAGCATACCCACCATCATCATAAATAGATTTAGAAACATCTTCCCAGCTATGGCTAAAATAATCCATAGGCTGATTTGGGAATTTAGTATACTGCAATTCCCATTTAATCCTTGCCGCATAGTTGTACAGGTAATCTACATACACTTCTTCTTTTAAGGCTGGAATATTTTCTTTTGTAATCGTATAAACCGTTTGCAGGTAGTCGTTATTCTGCGTATGCATATTAAACGGCTCTGAAGTTTTATCGATTGGAATAAACAAAGAAGCTAATTGATTATAATGAGAAACAAAACCAAAAAATTCTGGTATCTCTACTTTCACTTCCATCATTTTAATAGGAATAGTAGCCTGTAATTCAGTATCATCCAAAGAAGTTAAAAATGGTGATCTTTTTTCGTATTCGTATTCTACAACACTACCCGCCTGTAAAGAAGGCATGGTAAACTTAATAGCATCGCGATACTTAGAGATCTCTTCATCAAAGATCTCATCTTTCCGTAACTTTTCATCTACCAGCTTACCATCTACGATATTATAAGTATAACCTTTAACTCCGTAGATCTTTTCCTCGTCGTTCGAGCTCTTATATTCATCTAACTGCACGGTTGCCCAATCGAAGCCGTCTTCATTATAAAGTTTTATTCTATAGTGATACCTTGTAACTAAAGATAGTCCTGTAGTACTATTGTAATCGTAAAAAGAATATTGTTTTTTATACAATATCGCTGCATCGGCATCTTTGTTCGTAGGATGTTCGGTTTCTTCTACTTCTTCTTTAGAAACCTTCCCAAATTTGTAGTTCTGTGCCTGCATCGCACCTCCTACCAGGAGAAATGCAATTAGATAAAATTTTAAACGCATAGTAAAATAATTTTTAGCTGTTTTTAACCAAAACAGCCTTTTGATTGCTCAACATGTTGATTTTGTTTAAAAACTCTCTAAAATCTCCAAACTTGTCTGCCGGCCAGTGCCCCTGATTAACGCTTACAGAACGTTTAACCACTAAAACATCTGGATCGTCTTTTGAGGATTCCACAGAGAATTTAAAACTTCCAAAATCGGTTTCTATGCTAATCGCTTCGGGTAGGGCCTCCACCGCATAACCTTCAGGAATTTTAAAATTAAATTGATCTTTATTTGTAAAACCACGCAAGATTTCTACAGGATAATGCCTGTCCTCGTCACGCGATACCATGTCTATTTCAGGTTCTATAAAATTTAGAGGAAGTAATATTCGGTTTCCCGCTGTGGTATAGAATTTCTTTCCGGTAAATTCTAACTCTTCAGAAAAACTTGCCTGTTCTTTATCATTCTCGAAACTTAGGTGATCAAAATGAATCCCCTGAAGATTTCCAAAAACTTCTTTATAATAAATGTTCTTGTCTTTATCTTTTTGTCCCTGGATATGATAATTGTTTCCGTATGGGATTCCTTTACTTTGCTTTTTAATATTAGCCGTAAAAGCATCTTCAGAAAGGTCTATTTCGCAAAGCGTTTCTTCCAGGTTTATATCACATTCGTAATTTGGAGTTTTTACGATCTCGCCACCATCTTCTTTGATCAATAATACATGACGATTATCTGTAAAATCGCCTAAGTAGTTGAATGGTAAAGACTGACTTGTACATTCCAGCCAAACATCTTCTTCTGCAATTCCTGGCACATTTAAAATCACATGATTTCCCTGCATCGACGCGAATTTAGGATCAATATCCTTTTGCTCATCCCCGGCATAAACTACCGCATAATTAGACTTAATTCCCTGCGATGCCAGTAAGGCTTTCATATAATTGGTTAATCCTTTACAATCACCATAGCCTACGCGATCTACTTCTGTAGCTAAAATAGGCTCCCAACCACCAATTCCTAACTGAACGCTTATATACCGGGTTTTTCCCTGCATATATTCGTAAATTAGTTTAGCTTTTTGGTAATCGGTTTCAGCGTCTTTAACCAGCGCTGTGATCTCGGCTATTGTTGAAGAATATAATTCGTCCCTACCTTTAATTAGGTTTTCGTATTGCCATTTACCAAACTCTGTCCAATTATTTGCAGTTCCCTCTACGCCCATCAAACTGAACTTATCAAGAGCAACTTTCACTTTCGGAGTTAATTCTGAAATCTGCGGACTATAAGGTTCGTATTTATAAGCCGGAATATTTTTTACCGCGTAGCTGATCTCAAAATCAGTATTATTTTTTTCAACCTGAATACTATCCAAATTAGACTCCAGATAACGGAGTGGTATATGATTTGGATTTTTTAGCTGATATTCGCTAGATTCAACACTTACATAATATGCATCAACAGGCTGAAAAGGCTGAATAAAAACTGTGGTAGACATCTGTACTTCGCTCTCGTAAACTACCGTGTAAGGATAGCTCATAGGCGAATAATCCAGGTAGCTCACCCTGTTATCTGAGTACAAATTAGAAGACCCAACAGCGCTTTGATCCTTAAAATCACGCTGCTTATACTTCTTGATCTCGTTTCCCATTTTATTATAAACGTAGGCAGACTGCGACTTTATCTTCGCATCACCATCATCATAAAAATCATAGGCTCTAACAAAACCATTTCCGTATTTGTTCAATACGGTAACCACTCGCCTGGTGGTAACTGTCATTTTATCTACATCCTCAACTTCAACTAGGATGCTCTCATCCCTAAGTACCGCATTAGCATGCTCGGTAAGTTCTTTTTTAAGAATGATACTTTGATACGATTCCTGGGCAAAACACAGGATTCCGCTTAAGAGCATAAAGCTCACTAAAAAAGATTTCATTGCAAAAACTGGTAATATTCGTTTTGCAATATATTAAATTTTTAAGAATTTTTAACTTTTATTTTTAGAATCTATTAAGATAGTTACCGGGCCGTCATTTAATAATTCTACCTTCATATCGGCGCCAAATTTTCCGGTACCAACTTCTTTTCCAAGATATTTTTTGAAAACCTGAATAAATTCCTCATATAACGGAATGGCCACATCTGGCTTAGCGGCCTTAATATAACTTGGCCGATTACCTTTCTTGGTGCTGGCGTGTAAAGTAAACTGACTAACAATGATAGCATCACCATTTATATCCAAAAGTGAATTATTCATCACGCCGTCTTCATCATTAAAGATTCGCATATTCACGATCTTTCTACAAAGCCATTCTATATCTTCGCAAGTATCTTCAGCTTCAATACCAACTAATAATAAAAGTCCTAAACCAATTTCAGCATTTAATTTATTTTCTATCGTAACTGAAGCTTTTGTTACTCGTTGTAGTACTACTCTCATTTTTTGTATTGATCTATGCGATAAGGATCATCCTCCCCTTCAATAATTTGCAAATAACTTTTATAACGCGACCACGGAATTTCACCATCATCCAAAGCATCTTTTACCGCACATTTTGGCTCATTGAGATGAAGACAATTATGAAATTTGCAATCTTGTTTTAATTCAAAAAATTCAGGGAAATAATCACCAAGCTCTTCTTTTTCAATATCTACAACTCCAAATCCTTTAATTCCCGGAGTATCAATGATCCTGGCATCAAAACTTAGATCGAACATTTCAGCAAAAGTCGTGGTATGTTGTCCTTGTTTATGTTGTTCTGAAATTTCTAAGGTTTTTAAATTTAAGGAAGGTTCTAAAGCATTGATCAACGTCGACTTACCGGTACCACTATGTCCAGAAAACATCGAGGTTTTCCCCAACATCATTTCTTTTACCTTATATACATTTTTACCGCTTTTTGCTGAAATTCCTACGCACTCGTACCCAATCTCGCGATACATTTTTGCCAGGAATTTAATCTCCAAAAGTTCATCTTCGTTATACGTATCGATCTTATTGAAAAGAAGCACTGCTTTTACATGGTAAGCTTCTGCAGTAACTAAAAAACGATCAATAAAAGTGGTAAAGGTGGGAGGATTATTTAAGGTAACCATCAGAAAAACCTGATCGATATTGGCGGCAATAATATGTGTTTGCTTAGAAAGGTTTACAGAACGCCTGATAATATAATTATCACGATCGCTAATCTTCTTAATCACGCCCTGAGTTTGCTCTGAAATTTCTTCAAGATCAAACTCTACCTTATCTCCAACAGCAACAGGATTAGTACTTTTAATCCCTTTAATACGGAATTTCCCTTTGATACGACAGTCGTAAAACGTCCCATCTTCAGCCTTTACCTGATACCAACTCCCTGTAGATTTATAAACCGTTCCTCTCATTTACATTTTTCCCTCTAATTAAATACCTCGCAAAATTACACAATTTCACGAGGTATTATCTTATTTTGGAAAATCAAGAAATCATTTTAATGCTTAACTATCTAAAATAGTTTGCTGGTGATTAATTGATTCCTGGTGAACGGCTTTAAATAATTTTAAAACAAACTCTTCACTAAGTCCGTGTTGCTCACCTTCTAAAACCATTTTACCTAAAATCTCGTTCCAACGTTTTGTCTGAAGAATCGCTACGTTCTGTGATTTTTTCACATGACCTATATCTTCAGAAATTTTCATACGTTTTGCCAAAAGCTCGATCAATTGATTATCTGCAATATCGATCTTAGCTCTAAGATTTTGTAATTTATTTTGATAATCTTCACTTTCAGAAACCTCTTTTCTAATTTTAAGATCTTTCATGATCTGCACTAAAGTTTCTGGAGTAATTTGCTGTTTAGCATCACTCCATGCATTATCTGGATCCCAATGAGTTTCTACCATTAATCCGTCGAAATTAAGATCTAGCGCAGTTTGGCAAAGATCAAAAATAATATCACGACGTCCTGCAATATGCGAAGGATCTAAAATTAAAGGAAGGTCTGGGAATTTATTTTGTAATTCGATCGCAATTTGCCACTCTGGATTATTACGATATTTCGATTTTTCGTAGCTAGAGAATCCTCTGTGAATCACCCCAAGATTTTTAATATCTGCAGTGTACATACGCTCTACCGCACCAAGCCATAAGGCTAAATCTGGGTTTACAGGGTTTTTAATTAAAACAGGCTTATCTGTACCTTTAAGCGCATCTGCGATTTCCTGAATAATAAAAGGAGAAACAGTAGTTCTTGCTCCAATCCAAAGAATATCTACATCATGTTTTAAAGCTAACTCTACGTGATGCGGATTCGCAACTTCTGTAGTAGTTAACATTCCAGTTTCTTCTTTAGCCTTTTGCAGCCATTTTAAACCTAAAGCACCAACACCTTCAAAGTTTCCTGGTCTTGTTCTTGGTTTCCAGATTCCAGCACGTAAAACTGTAGCATCGGTATCTTTTAACTGATGAGCAATTTTTAGCACCTGCTCTTCAGTCTCTGCGCTACATGGTCCTGCGATTACCAACGGATGATCTAATCCGAATGCGTCTAACCAGTTTCTTAATTCTTTCTTGTTTTCCATGATAAAAAATTTAGCTAATTCCGTTTAAAATTGATTTTATATGATTTGTACGTTCCATTTCGTTGTACACTTCGCCAAATTCGTCGTTGGCGATCAAGTCTCTAAAAGAGCTTAAATTCTGAATATATTCATTTAATGTTTCCAGCACATTTTCTTTGTTCTGCTGAAAAATAGGCGACCACATTGCCGGTGAACTTTTTGCCAGTCTTACAGTTGAAGCAAATCCACTACCCGCCAAATCGAAAATATCACGCTCATTTTTCTCTTTTTCGAGCACTGTTTTTCCTAGCATAAAAGAGCTGATATGCGACAAATGTGACACATAAGCGATATGACGATCGTGAGATTCTGGATCCATATATCGAATACGCATTCCTATTTTTCTGAAGATTTCCATGCCTCGCTCCTGAAGTTTAAAAGCTGTTTTTTCTACTTCACATACGATATTGGTCTTTTCTTTATATAAATCTTTTATAGCTGCTGAAGGTCCTGAAAACTCTGTTCCCGCAATAGGGTGCGCCGATAAATAATTTCTTCGTTTTGGATGATCTTTTACTGCTTCACATAATTTGAATTTAGTAGAACCGGCATCGATTACCAAAGTATTATCTCCGGCATGATCTAAAGCTTCTTTTAAAACCTTGATACTTATATCTACCGGTACCGCTACAATTGCAACGTCACTGTCGGCAAGATCTTTCATTGTTCCGGCAACATCGATAAAACCGATCTCCAAAGCTTCCTTCACATGTGCTTCGCTCTTATCGATACCAAAAATGCTGCTTTCAGGAAAAGATTCTTTTATTGCCAATGCAAACGAACCACCAATAAGACCTACACCAATTACACTTACTTTCATCCCTTAATTCGTTTAATGGCTTCATCTACATTTTTCTCGTCTGTACATAATGAGAAACGAATATAACCTTCGCCCATATCTCCAAAAATGAAACCTGGCGCAGTAAAGATGCTATGCTCGTGCAATAGATTATCCACAAATTTTTCAGAAGATTTTCCTTCAGGAACTTTACACCAAATAAACATTCCTGCCTGTTCTTCGCCCGGGGTACATTCTAAAGCTTCTGCTAACTCCAGAATTTTCGCTCTTCGGCCTTTATAAACCGAATTCATAGAATCGAACCAGTTTTTATCTAATTTCAATGCTGCAGTAGCGCCAGCTTGCACAGGATAAAACATCCCACTATCCATATTGGTTTTAACCTTTAGAACCGTATCGATGTTCTTAGCGCTTCCACTCAACATTCCAACACGCCAACCCGCCATATTAAAACTTTTGCTCAAACTATTTAGTTCTAACGCGACTTCTTTAGCTCCCTCAGCCTTTAAAATGCTTTTAGGGTTTTCATTCAGGATAAAACTATATGGATTATCATTTACAATAAGGATTTGATGCTTTTTTCCAAAAGCAATTAATTGCTCAAAAACTTCATCTGTAGCCGATGCTCCTGTTGGCATATGCGGATAATTAACCCACATGATTTTTACTTTACTTAGATCTTTCTGCTCTAATTCATCGAAATTCGGCAACCAGTTTCCTTCTTCTTTTAGATCATAAAAAATCGCGTTCGCACCAACCAATTTCGAAACCGAAGTATAGGTAGGATACCCAGGATTAGGAATTAACACCTCGTCACCTTCGTTTAAATAGGCCATAGAAATATGCAAAATTCCCTCTTTACTTCCCATTAATGGGATAGTTTCGGTTTCAGGATCTAATGATACCTGATAATACTTTTGATAGAACCCGGCAATCGCATTCCTAAAATCAGCTGTTCCTTTATACGGCTGATATTGATGCGCACCATTTTGAGTTAAACCTTCATTTAAGGCGGCAATCACCTGTGGCGGTGGCGGTAAATCTGGGCTACCAATTCCTAAATTGATAATGGGTTTACCTGCGGCCTGCAAGGCACGAACTTCTCTTAATTTAGAAGAGAAATAGTACTCTTTTACGTGTTCTAACCTATTGGCTGGTATCATTATTAAACGTTGTTTTTATATATTCCAAAAATTCTTAATTGCTCGGTCATCATTCCCAAAACTTCCATGGCTTTAGAAAATCGCTCGTAATCATCGAAAGTGATATCGATAAAAAAGCTGTATTTCCAGGGAGTTTCGATAATTGGCATACTTTGGATCTTCGTCATGTTTAGATCAAAATCTCGCATAATATTTAATACTGAAACTAAACTCCCCGTGCGACTTTCTAACTCAAACTTCAACGAAGCTTTATCGATCTTCTCGCCGTTTGGTTCTTTTTTGGTTTTACTGATGATCAAAAATCGAGTAGAATTACTCTTTTTTGTATGAATGTCTGAAGCCAGTATATCCAATCCAAAAATTGAAGCCGCCGCACTACTCGCTACAGCCGCTACATGCTTTGATTGTTTTTCTGAAATTCTTCTGGCAACCTCAGCAGTATCTGTATCTTCAATTAATTTAATATTGGGATATTTTTTGAAGAATTCTTTACACTGCAATAAAGCCATGGGATGAGAATATACTTTTTTGATCTGTTCGATCTGCTGACCTTTTAACGCCATCATATTCATCGCGATCGGGATATAATGTTCACCAACAACATGCAGATCATTCTCGTCGATCAATGCATAATTAGGAAGAATAGAGCCTGCGATAGAATTTTCGATCGCCATCACAGCTTCCTGGGTTTCCCCGGCAACAAGACTTCTTACCAGTTCCTGGAAAGACATACATTCCAAAATCTCAACATCTTCACCATAATATTGCTGGGCGACCAAATGATGGAAAGATCCCTGAATTCCCTGTATTCCTATGACTTTTTTCATTCAAAAATTGATGTAAAAAAAAAGTCCCGACTTTTAGATCGAGACTTTTATATAATATTGTTTGCTTAATTACATACCATTCCCGATCTCTACTCCTTAAAATAGAAATAAAAATAAAAGAATGTGTTCCAAGTAATTAAGTTCTTCATCTGTTCTTTGTTACGCTGACTAAAGTATAATTATATTTTAATATGAAAAACCCTTTTTTCACTTTTTTTCAGATAAAACTACTTTTTACGAATCTTTTTATATTTCAGTTTTTTCAGAAGAAATCTTGCAGCAAAGCCATTCTTAAAAAGCCTGTTTTTAAATTATAAATACTAATACTGAAAAATAAGAATTTCAATACGACCGCGTTATTACGTAAAGCTTCTTTTGCCACGCCATTTTTATGCTTACTTTTGGCCTAAAGCTTCTAATATGTCGATTTCAGTAGAAAAAATATCAAAATTCTATGGAGAACAAAAAGCCCTAAACCAGGTTTCATTTTCTATTGAAAAAGGTGAAATTGTTGGTTTTCTTGGTCCAAACGGTGCGGGGAAATCTACTTTAATGAAAATCTTAACCGGTTACCTTAAACCTTCTGAAGGAAATGCCAGTGTAAACGGCTTCGAGATCGATAAACAATTACACGATCTACAAAAAAGTATTGGCTACCTGCCAGAACATAATCCTATATATACAGAAATGTATGTTAGGGAATATCTTGCGTTTAATGCGAGAGTCTACGGAATTAAAAAAGATCGTATAGAAGAGGTGATTAAATTAACCAATCTTACTCCTGAAGCCAATAAAAAAATCGATCAGCTTTCTAAAGGTTATCGCCAGCGCGTTGGTTTGGCTGCAGCTTTATTGCACGATCCACAGGTGTTGATCTTAGATGAACCAACCACGGGATTGGATCCTAACCAACTTGTAGAAATTCGTAGTCTAATTAAGAATATCGCTAAAAACAAGACAATTTTCCTTTCTACTCATATTATGCAGGAAGTTGAAGCGCTTTGCGATCGCGTAATCATTATAAATCACGGCGAAATTATCGCAAACCAAAAATTAACCGATCTTCGTAAAGACCAGGAACAAATTATTGAGGTAGAATTTGATTATCGTATCGAAATGGTGGCGCTGCAAAAGCTTCCGCATTTAAAAGAAGTGAAAAATCCTGCAGGTTTTGTTTATGAGCTTACTTTTACCACAACAGAAGACATGCGCCCGGCTGTTTTTGACTTTGCTCATGACAACGGGCTAAAAACCCTTCAACTAAATCAAAAATCTAAAAATCTGGAAAGTTTATTTACTGAATTAACTCAGCAATCTAAAGATTAATATTCGACGTTTTTCACGATAATTTTTTCAGAAGGCATATCAAAGGTTAGTACATCGCCAATCCAGTTAATTCCCATAATCCCTTCGTAAATCAAACCATCAATAAATGTTGCTCGAAAATCGGTCTTTTCAGCATTCATTTTTGGGTTGGTAAGTTTCGAAACCTCAGCAAAATAATATTGGTTTCCTTCTTCAGGTTTAAAAGAGCTCGGGATAAATTTACTATCAACTTTGGTAGAATCGATTCCTAAATCTTCCATATATCTGGAATTGAAACGATAAACATCAAAACCGGCACCACTATCCAAACCAACATGCAATTCCAAAGAATCAATTTTCACCCTCGTTCCTATGCTCACCTTTATATTTCTATCATTATTAATTTCCAAAGGCATTTCAAAATCCATATTTACTTTTCGTTGCTGAAGTGATTTTTCAGATTCAATAACCAGTTTATTTTCAGCAAAATTAATCGTGAAAGCTTTTTGCTGAAATGGCGTTAAAGAAATTAATCCGTCTAACGGAAAATCGATATCATACACCGCAAATTGTTCATTTTCGATACTAAAATCTCCAATATCTAGAACCTCTGAATGATATAGATCTGAAGTTATCGCCTCTCCGGTGGCACGATGCCCGGTATAAAAATGAGTTGTTTTTTCAAGATTATCGATTTTATCGGCAAAATCTTTGGTTAGTAAATTCATACCGGCGCCGGTATCAAATACAAAATTTCCAGAAACACCATTTACCATCGCCCTAATCATAATGTGACCATTTGGACTCAATTTAAACGGAATTTCGATCTTTTCTTCGGAATAATTTTGTGCGTAAAATAAATTTGAAATAAATAAAAATGTAATTACTAAAATTGCTCGCTTCATAATATCCTCTTTCTTATTCCACGAATTGCTAGCGGCTTTGTTACAAAAAAAAGCCTCATATTTTATCGAATATGAGGCTTTAGAAATCTTCCTTTTTCAATATTAATTATGCTATTTCTTTTCTGAAAGTTTTAAAATATCACCAAATACACCACGTGCAGTCACCGCGGCACCGGCACCGGCACCCTGAATTACAATTGGGCGATCGCCGTAAGATTCGGTATAGATCTCGAAGATAGAATCGGCTCCTTTTACCTGCCCCAAACTGCTATCATCTGGCACAGAAACCAAAGCAACTTCTAATTCTCCTTTGTCCTGCTGTAAATCTCCAGAAAGATCACCAATATATCGCAATACGTGATTTGGCTTCTGCTCTTCTTTCACTTTTTGATAAGTATCGTCTAATTCTTCTAATTTCGACACAAATGTTTTCGCATCACCGCCACGCAAATCTTCAGGAACTAGATTTTTAATTTTTACGTCGCTAAATTCATTCTGAAGGTCTAATTCTCTTGCCAAAATCAATAATTTTCGGCCTACATCATTTCCGTTTAGATCTTCACGAGGGTCTGGCTCTGTAAATCCTTTGTCGATCGCCTCTTTTAAAACACTGCTAAACGTGCGATCTTCCGCAGAAAAAGTATTGAACAAATAACTTAAAGTTCCTGAAAACACACCCCGAATTCTAGTAATATTTTCTCCGGAAAGGTGTAAAATTCTAATCGTATCGATTAGCGGTAAACCTGCACCAACATTAGTTTCGTATAAATATTGTTTCTGGTTTTTCTCCAAATTCTCACGTAGTTCCTTATAAAAATCGAAACCTAAAGTATTCGCAATTTTATTGGAAGAAACCAAATCGAAACCGTGATCTACCAGTTTATTATAATCCTGAACAAAAGCTTCGCTCGCCGTATTATCTACCGCGATCAGGTTTTCTAAATGAAACAACTTCGCGTATTTGATCACCTCATCGATCGAAGCTTCCTGCTGCGCTTCTTCTAATTGTGTTTTCCATTCTGAGCCAATTCCTGTAGCATGAAGCAATAACTTTCTGGAATTTGAAACCGCAAAAATATTCAGTTTTACTTTTTTACGCTCTTCAATACTTGCTGCTGAATCTAAAATCTGGTTGATCAAAGTACCACCAACCGTTCCGTGGCCAAAAATCGCAATATTGATCTTTTTACAAATTTCGAAGATCTCACCATGAATTACATTTAGGGCTTTATTCAGTTGTGATTTTTTCACCACCAAACTCACGTTTTTCCCGGTTACCGTATTATTAAAAAGCAAAGGAACGATCTGATTTCTTATAAGCGCATCGTAAGGTTTATGGAATGTACTTAGATCCTGCCCAACGATCGAAATCACCGAAACATCATCTACCACAGATATTTTATTCACATCTTTTGAATAAAAATCGCTCTCAAATTCGCGCTCTAAAGCTTTTACCGCACGCACTGCATTTTCAGCATCTACCACCAAACCAATTCCACGTTCCGAAGAACCCTGCGAAATTATACTCACACTTATTTGGGCATCGCCAAGTGCACGGAAAATTCTTGCATCTACACCAGATTTTCCAAGTAAACCACGACCTTCTAAATTCAGCAAAGCCGTATGTTCTAAAACCGAAAGAGACTTCATTCCTTCCTTATTCGGTTTTGCCGTGATCAAAGTTCCCTGATTGTCGTTATTAAAAGTATTCAGGATTCTAAGCGGAATATTTTTCTCGATCAACGGAATAATGGTTTTGGCATGTAAGATCGTCGCTCCAAAATTCGCAAGCTCGTTCGCTTCGTTATAAGAAAGCTGGTCGATTCGTTGTGCACTCGGCACCAAATCTGGATTCGCCGTATAAATTCCGTCTACGTGAGTATAGTTTTGCAACTCTTCAGCATCCAGATAATTCGCGATTAAAGAAGCTGTGTAATTACTACCATTTCTACCTAAAGTTGTGGTTTCATTTTTAGCGTTCGAGCCAATAAAACCGGTAACGATATTCACTGTTTTGCCATTAAATTCTTCAAAATGCTCCAGAACATTTTCTTTTGAAAGTGCATCCAATGGCTGCGCATTTCCAAAAATATCGTCAGTTTTAATCAATTTACGCGTATCGGTAAAATTGGCTTTGTAACCGCGTTGTCTTAGAATTTCAGTAATCAATTTAGCCGACATTAATTCGCCCTGAGAAAGCAACTGATCTTTAATCTTCGCACTGTAATCCCCAAGCAAGCGAACACCTTCCAGTAGTTTTTCGATATTTTTAAATTCTTCGGAAAAATCTACAAAATCATATTCTGCGATCTGGTAGGCTTTAAATTTCTCAAAAGCCGAAGCAAAATCTTCATTTTCTGATGCTTTCTCTAATAAATTTTCAAGCTGATCTGTGGTTTTTCCTCTTGCTGAAACCACTACCGCAATACGTTCTTCATTTTTGATCTTTTCTTCAATAATTTCTAAAACCGTATTGATACCTTCTCCGTTGGCGAGAGATTTTCCGCCAAACTTTACTACTTTCATTTTATTTGCTTTTTGAAAAATGCCTGCAATTATATTTTCCAATTGTTTAAATTCGATTAAAAATGCATCGTGACCATGTAACGAATGGATTTCGCCATAAGTCACTTTATTGCTGCTTTGTGCCAGCTGTTTGTATGTTTCCCTGTTTTCTTCCGCAGTAAAAAAGAGATCTGAATCTACCCCAATGATGCAAATATTGGCATTGATACTTTCTAAAACCTTATCCAGCTCTGGCCTACCACGAGAAACATCGATCGTTTTTAAAAGCTGATTCATTAATTTATACGCCCCCACCTGAAACCGCTCCTGAAGTTTTGCGCCGTGGTGCAACAACCAACTTTCTACATTAAAAACCTGAAGTTCTTCGTTTTGGGTTCTTTTAAAACGGGATTTAAACGACTCGGGCGTGCGGTAACACAACATGGCGTGCATACGCGCATCGTGCACCGGATTTTTAGAATTATTTAAAAACAGCTCCTGAATCTGGCAATTAGCGATAAGCCAGTCGGTCGATTTCCAATCGGTTGCTACGGTGATCAAATTATCGGTAATCTCCGGACTCAAGGCTGCCATTTCCCACGCGATTCCGCCTCCAAGCGAACCACCAACCAGTGCAAAAAGATGCTCGATTTTTAACGAATCTAAGCCTAAAAGAAAGATCCTGGCGATATCTCTTGCTACAAAATCTTTATAGTTATCGATTAGAATTCCGTCATAACCATTCCCGGGCACATTAAAAGCCAGAATGGTATATTTATCGGTATCGATACATTTCTCTGTCCCTACAACATCCTTCCACCAACCGGTTTCTCCGGCAACTTCAGAATTTCCCGTAAGCGCATGATTAATCATCACGATAGGCGCCGAATGTAATGGCTGGCCAAACACGTGATAGGACAATGTAATATCCTGCTTAGCACCGCTTAATGTGGTAAAATCCTTAAGTTGTAATTGTAATAAATCTTGTTTCAACTTTTCCCTTTTTAAACTTTTGAAAGTTTAAAACCGACTGAAAACAGCAATAACCCTTTGATGGGTGCGCGCTTCGTTATGATCAAGAAAAGTTTGTGAGAATAATTCGATGAAGAATCTATCTGTTATCTATCCGGAAATCGGTAGAACGTAGCACCTTCTTTGTTGGCAAAGGGTTGCTAAGGCTTCAGCGGGTCTATTCCCTCGGCCTTTCTTGATAACAATCAGTAAGTTTCTGAACTTTGTGACCACAAATTACGGTAATAATTTGCGATCGACCAACATTTTTTTGTGTTTAGTTTTTGGTTTCTTAGCTGACAGCTTTTAGCCATTAGCGATCAGCTTTCTCCCTAATCGTATTGCTTGTTTTATCTAATATATTTTTGTCACTTCGAGTGCCAATTTTTGGAATGAAATGTAAAAATTTGGTGTATCGAGAAGTCTAAACTTTCTTTTTATCATTGCCATAAAAAGAAACAAAAAGGTCTAGTCTTATTTTTGATATCTTGAAAAACTGCTGAAAAGTTTTGCATGCGTTCTGCAACCGCTTCGCTAGGCAGAACTCCACTGCCAGCAGCACAACATTTCATTGTTTTTACTACGACAACAAAAAGTAGGACAATAATTGACTAAAACTTTGTGGGAAATTCTGGATTTGAACTTCTTTCTCTTGAATACGCATTAAAAGTCTATTCTCTATATTCTTTTTTCTCTCCTCTTTTCCATTCAAAATTCAACATTTTAAATTCAAAATAATTTAATTCTGATCTAAATGTCAAAAGTCTTTTTTCTAATATCTAACAGCGAAGCGGTCTCAATTCTAATTACTAAAAAACTGCTTCAGCGATTTGCTTGATGTTAGAACTTTTTCCCATGGAATAAAAATGCAATACCGGTACGCCGGCTGCTTTTAATTCTTTGGTTTGCTCGATCGCCCATTCAATTCCTACCTGGCGGACTTCCTTATTATTTTTACAGGCTTCAACGCTTTCTATTAATGCCTGCGGAAGATCGATACTAAATACATGCGGCAACAATTGTAAGTGCTTTTTCACCGCTATCGGTTTGATTCCCGGAATAATTGGTACGTTAATTCCCATTTCCTTCGCCTTTTCTACAAACTCGAAATACGCCTGATTATTAAAGAACATCTGCGTTACCACGTAATCTGCTCCCGCATCAACCTTTGCTTTTAGCTTTTTAAGATCGGTTTCTAAAGAAGGTGACTCTAAATGTTTTTCAGGATAACCGGCAACACCAATACAAAAATCAGGATGATTTTCAGAATCGATAACTTCATTCAGATATTTTCCTTTTGAAAGATCACGAATCTGTCCTACAAGTTCGTTAGCGTAAATATGCCCACCTTTTGTTGGTTCAAAATAACGCTGATGTTTCATCGCATCACCACGCAAAGCCATTACATTTTCGATTCCCAAATAATGACAATCTACCAAAACATACTCGGTTTCCTCTTTCGTAAAACCGCCACACAAAACATGCGGAATCGTATCTACATCGTACTTTTGTTTGATGGCAGCACAAATTCCAACCGTTCCCGGGCGCATTCTGGTAATTTTACGTTCTAATAATCCGTCGTCGCGTTTAATGTAAATATGCTCTTCCCGTGAAGTGGTCACATCTATAAACGGCGGATTAAATTCCATTAAAGGATCGATATTATCATATAATTCCTGAATATTCTTCCCCTTTTGTGGCGGAACGATCTCGAACGAAAACAAGGTTTTCCCTTTTGCTTTCTCTATATGCTCGGTTACTTTCATTGTCTTAAGCTACTAATTGCTGATAGCTGTTGGCTGTCAGCTTATTTTTAATCTGCAATATTTGGATTAAGCCATTTTTCGGCTTTTTTATATTCTATTCCTTTGCGCTCGGCAAAATCTTTTACCTGGTCTTCTTTTATCTTTCCTAAACCAAAGTATTTTGCTTCAGGATTGGCAAAATAATAACCACTTACGCTGGCTGCCGGCCACATGGCCAAACTCTCCGTAAGTTTTACGCCAATGCGCTCTTCTACCTTCAGCAATTCCCAAATCGTAAGTTTCTCTAAATGATCTGGGCAGGCAGGATATCCCGGTGCCGGGCGAATTCCTTTATAACTCTCCTTGATCAATTCTTCGTTACTCAAACTTTCTTCGGAAGCGTAACCCCAATCTTCTTTTCTTATTTTTTCATGAAGGTATTCAGCAAAAGCTTCAGCAAAACGATCGGCCAGCGCTTTGATCATAATCGAATTATAATCATCAAGATTTTTCTCAAATTCTGCTGCTAATTCCTGTGTTCCAAAACCTGTGGTTACACAAAAACAGCCCATATAATCCTGAATTTCGGTTTCCTTTGGTGCGATAAAATCTGATAAGGCGAAATTAGGCTTCCCTCCATGCTTTTTTAATTGCTGGCGTAGCGTTCTAAAAATGATCGTTTTTTCTTCTGAATTTTCATCGAATTTCACCTCGATATCGTCACTATTGATGGTATTTGCTTCAAATAGACCAAAAATAGCTTTCGCTTTTAGCAATTTTTCATCTAAAATACGCTTCAGCAATACCTGAGCATCAGCAAATAGTGATCTTGCCTGTTCTCCAACCACTTCATCTTCTAAAATCTTAGGATAACGGCCGTGTAAATCCCAACTTCTAAAAAACGGACTCCAATCTATATAATCTAAGAGTTTATCTAATTCAAAATCCTCTAAAACCTGGATCCCAAGCTTATTTGGCTTGCTGATATTCGATGTTTTCCAATCGATTTTGAAATTATTCTCACGTGCTTCTTCAATCGAAAGAAAGCTCTTCACCTTGCTTCGTTTCCCAAAATTATTTCTGAATACTTCATACTCAGATTTGAGGTTTTCGATATACGTTTTTCGGGTTCGTTTATTCAGTAGATCACCAACAACGGTAACGGCTCGCGATGCATCGTTAACGTGCGCTACGGCGTGCATATATTGTGGATCGATCTTTACTGCCGTATGTGCTTTGGAGGTTGTAGCCCCACCAATTAATAAGGGAACCGAGAATTCCTGTCGTTGCATTTCTTTAGCCAGAAAAACCATTTCATCTAAGGATGGCGTGATCAAACCACTTAATCCTATCGCATCAACATTTTCAGCTTTTGCGGTTTCAATGATCTTTTCAGGCGGAACCATAACTCCAAGATCGACGATCTCGTAATTATTACATCCCAAAACAACACTTACTATATTTTTACCAATATCGTGAACATCTCCTTTTACGGTAGCCATCAATACTTTTCCGGCAGTTTCACGTTTACCGGATTTATGTTCTTCAATATAAGGCAATAAATAAGCAACAGCTTTTTTCATTACCCGTGCCGATTTTACCACCTGCGGAAGAAACATTTTTCCGCTTCCGAAGAGATCACCAACCACATTCATCCCCGTCATTAAATGACCTTCGATAACTTCGATAGGTTTTTCTGAAGCCAGTCTTGCTTCCTCTACATCTTCGATCACATAAGCATCGATTCCTTTTACCAATGCGTGCGTAATACGGCTTTGCAAAGGTTCTTCTCGCCAGCTAAGATCGACTTTACTGGTTTTAGCCGATCCTTTTACAGTTTCAGCAAAATCCAATAAACGCTCGGTTGCATCTTCACGACGATCTAAGATCACATCTTCTACATGTTCTAAAAGATCCTTTGGGATTTCATCGTAAACCTCTAATAAAGCCGGATTCACAATTCCCATATTCATACCAGCCTTGATCGCATGATAAAGAAACACCGAATGCATGGCTTCTCTTACCGGGTTATTTCCGCGGAAAGAAAAACTCACATTACTTACACCTCCACTCACACTACAATGCGGTAAATTCTCTTTTACCCAGCGCGTAGCTTCGATAAAATCTATGGCATTTTTACGATGCTCGTCCATCCCGGTTCCTACCGGAAAAATATTAAGATCGAAAATGATATCTTCTGGCGCAAATTTTACTTTATCTACCAGTATATCGTAAGAGCGCTTTGCAATTTCTATTCGGCGTTCATAATTATCGGCCTGACCAACTTCATCAAAAGCCATTACGATAACAGCAGCGCCGTAACGTTTTATTTTTTTTGCATGATCGATAAATTGTTCTTCACCTTCTTTTAGTGAGATCGAATTCACCACACATTTTCCCTGCACTACCTGCAAACCAGCTTCGATAATTTCCCATTTAGAGCTATCGATCATTATAGGAACACGGGCGATATCGGGTTCAGCAACAATAAGATTCAGGAATCTAACCATAGCTTCTTTACCATCAATCAAACCATCGTCCATATTAATATCGATGATCTGCGCCCCTCCATCTACCTGATCACGAGCAATATCGAGTGCTTCATCAAACTTTTCTTCTTTTACCAAACGAAGAAATTTTCGAGAACCCGCCACATTGGTACGCTCACCAACATTTACAAAATTGCTATCTGGAGTAATAATAAGTGGCTCCAAACCCGACAATTGTAAAGGCCTGTATTCTTTTTTTGCTGAAGTGTTATTTGCTAAATTACTGTCTAATCCTTCCATTTTAGGCCGAAGCTTTTTTATGTTGAAGACTTTTTATCGGTCGTGGTTTATATTCTTTTGCAATATCTGCAATCGCTTTTATATGATCTGGTGTTGTACCACAACAACCACCAAGAATATTCACCAAACTTTTATCTAAATATTCGCGTGTTTGCTTTGCCATTTCTGAAGGTGATTCATCATACTCACCAAAAGCATTTGGTAAACCTGCATTAGGATAAGCTGAAACTCCGTATTGCGCTTTATAGCTCAATACCTCTAAATGCGGCGTTAATTGCTTGGCACCAAGCGCACAATTAAAACCTATACTCATAAGTGGAATATGCGAGACTGAAATCAAGAAAGCTTCTGCTGTTTGCCCAGATAAAGTTCTACCCGAAGCATCGGTAATTGTTCCGCTAACCATCACCGGAATATCCAGATTCAATTCTTCTTTAAGTTCATCGATAGCAAAAAGTGCTGCTTTTGCATTCAACGTATCAAAAACAGTTTCTACCAAAAGAATATCTACTCCGCCTCGAATCAAAGCGCTGGCTTGCTGTTTGTATGCAATTCGAAGTTCATCAAAAGAAATTGCACGAAATCCGGGATCATTTACATCTGGAGACATGCTCGCCGTTTTATTGGTAGGCCCCATTGCTCCTGCTACAAATTTTGGCTTCTTTGGATTTGCTTCAGTAAGTTCTATCGCAACTTGCTTGGCGATTTTGGCCGACTCGTAATTTAATTCATCTACGAGTTCTTCCATTTTATAATCTGCCATTGCGATCGTAGTTCCAGAAAATGTATTGGTTTCTACGATATCGGCACCGGCTTCAAAGTATTTTTTGTGAACTGCGGCAATTGCTTCTGGCTGGGTGATCGAAAGCAGATCATTGTTTCCCTGAACAGAAACCGGCCAGTCTTTAAAACGATCTCCACGGAAATCTTCTTCAGTAAATTTATATTCCTGAAGCATGGTGCCCATGGCACCATCGAGGATCAATATTTTTTCAGCTAATAATTCTTCTAATTTCGACATGTTATGCTATTCTATTGGCTATCAAAAAAGAAGATAAGGGAAAGTCTGTTTGTTATCTATCTACGCAAATCACGTAGTAGAAGGTAGCACCTTCTCCCTAAAACCCTTTTGGTTGAGGAGGGTTGCTAAGGCTTCACAGGGTCTAATCCCTCAACCTTTCTTGATAACGCTAATAAATTTATGAACTGAGCCCGCTAATATACGGCGATCTATTATAATGACAAGAGAATGAGTAAAAATCTTGATTATCTTCTTCTTTATAATTAATGAAGAAATTAATTAAAATTTATCAAAATCTGTCCCTAAAATAATTCTGTTCATTTTTTCCATTGATGAAAAAACGAACCAAAAAAATCTAGGCTTACGAATCTTGCTTGAAATTGTATGTTCGGAAGCTAAATTTTAGAAACTCGCTTCGCTCAAACAGCCTAAAATTTTTTACGCTTCTCTCACTTTCAATTTTACAAGCAATTTTCGATAGGCCACAAAAAAGATCCAAAATAAAAAATCTATTTTTAATTCAGCATAAGTAATCCTGAACTCGATTCAGGATCTCATCTGTTTTTTATTCGAATCATGAGATTTTGCATCCATCACGAAATAACAATAGTCCTTTTAATGTTAGTAAAAGGAATTAATAATTATTTTACAGCCTCTCCGTTTACATTTACTTCATAGGAGATTTCAGCTGCTTTTTCTAACATTTTTGCTACTGAACAATATTTATCCATTGAAAGTTCTACTGCACGTAAAGCTTTTTGTGGTGTGACATCGCCTTTCAGCATAAAGTTTAAATGGATTTTTTTGAAAACATTAGGCACAGCTCCATCTTCTCTAAAACCATCAACTTCTACCTGAAGATCTTCTAATTCTATTTTTTGCTTTTTAAGGATCATCACCACATCTATACTACTGCAGCCTGCAATTCCTCTAAGCAATAAATCCATAGGACTACCTCCCTGCGGATTTTCTTCAGATTTATTATCTAAATGAACAATATCACCACGTTCATTTTTAGTCTCAAAGTGATAGGCATCATTAAGCCTTTTTAGAAAGATTTTCATCTATTTTAATTTTGATTCAAATATACGAAACGTGTTATGATTCTTTTGTAACCTTTGCTACTTTGAAGCTATTTATAAAAAACGTCATTTCTGTTTAAGGAAATGACGTTTTTTATAAATGAGATTTAGATTTCTCCGTTTCGCTACGCTACACCTGCCTGCCGAAGAGGCAGGGTCGAAATGACATTGATATTAAATTAATGCATCACCAAATTGTCTAATTTCTAAAATCTAACAGCAAAGCGATCTCAAATCTAATTACCCGATACTCTGCACTACTTCTTTTTTGGCTTCTTTTTTAGATCCGTCGAATCCTTCTACTCCACCTACCGTAGTATATTTAAGTACGTATTTTTTATCTGGGAAAATTCTCGCATAAGCACTTTGGCACATAATTGCTGCTTCGTGGAAACCAGATAAGATCAATTTTAATTTTCCTTTATATGTATTTACATCTCCAATCGCATAAACTCCAGGAATATTGGTTGCGTAATCGTAAGAATTGTCAACTTTAATGGCATTCTTTTCGATCTCTAATCCCCAATTCCCAATAGGGCCTAATTTTGGAGACAATCCAAATAATGGTATAAAATGATCTACCTCTCTTAACTCTTCACCGCGCGCTTCATCTTTATGACGAATTACTACCTGCTCTAAATCATTTTCTCCTTTAAGGCCAACAACTTCAGCATTGGTGATCATTTCGATTTTACCGAGTTTCGATAATTCAGACACCTTTTCTACAGAATCTAAAGCTCCTCTAAACTCTTTTCTTCTATGTACCAACGCTACTTCTTCAGCAACATCTGCTAAATAAATCGCCCAGTCTAAAGCTGAATCTCCACCACCGGCAATCACTACCTTTTTACCACGATAAACTTCTGGATCTTTTATAAAGTATTCTACTCCTTTATCTTCGTAATCTGCAATATTCTGGATAGGCGGCTTACGAGGCTCAAAAGAACCTAAACCTCCTGCGATAGCTACTACCGGAGCATGGTGTTTTGTTCCTTTGTTAGTGGTTACGATAAATGTCCCGTCGTCTAGCTTTTCTAAAGTTTCTGCACGTTCACCTAAAGTAAATCCTGGTTCAAAAGGTTTTATTTGTTCCATCAAATTATTCACAAGATCACCGGCATTGATTTCTGGAAAAGCCGGAATATCATAAATCGGTTTCTTGGGATAAATTTCTGAACACTGCCCACCTGGCTGCGGTAAGGCATCTATTAAATGTGTTTTTAATTTTAATAATCCCGCTTCAAAAACGGTAAATAATCCTGTGGGGCCTGCTCCTATGACAAGGATATCTGTTTCAATCATTTTTATCTTTCTTTACGATTAAGGATTCGGTTATTGTATTTAATTGTTCCACCTTGGCTTCAAAATCGCCTTTGATGGTTTTTCGATATTCATTAAGATTTTCGACCATTTTATTTACATCTTCCGGAATCACCTCTTCGAAAAACTGACGTAAACGCTTGGCCGTTGTTGGCGATTTCCCATTGGTAGAAATCGCAATTTTCACGTTGCCTTTATTTACAATTCCGCCCATATAAAAATCACATAACTCGGGCGTATCTGCAATATTTGCAAGCAAATACCGCTTTTTAGCATGCTTGTGTACTCTTTTATTAAGTTTTGCATCATTGGTTGCAGCTACTACAACGTGCCGTCTTTTAAGAAATTTTCTTTTATACCTGCTTTTGATCAATTTTACACCATGTTTTTTGGCAAGAGCTTCAGTTTCTGGCGCAAACCACTTGGCTACGACCTCAACATTGGCATTGGGACTCGACTTCAGTAAAAAATGAAGTTTTTCGTGCCCAACATTCCCTCCACCTACAACAAGGATGTTTAAGTTGTTTACTTTTAGAAAAACAGGATATAATTCGTTTCTTGCTTGCATATTTTTTTTAGCTCTTTGGCTTGCATTGAACTCTCGTCATTTTGGACTTGATCCGAAAATCTCATTAACTTATATAGAAGAGATCATGAATCAAGTTCAGGGTAACAACTTTATTTATAATTCAATAATTCGAACATAACTTTCTTTTTTCCATTGCCGAAAAAAGAAACAAAAAAGTCTAGGCTTACGAACCTTGCTTTAAATTGTTCATTCTGAAGCTAAATTTTAGGAACTCGCTTCGCTCAAACAGCCTAAAATTTATACGCTTCTTTCATTTCCAATTTTACAAGCAATTTTCGATAGGCCAGATCCAACTTAGTCTTATAAATAATCAATTCTTCTAAATCTATTCTCTAAAATCTAACAGCGATAGCTATTTAATCTCTTCTATCATATCATCAACACATTTTCAAATCTTCAAATTAGCACATCAACTACGCTGCTCCTATCTTCAAAAACTTTGAATATTCTGAAGCTGAAAATCCGCTTGCTTCTTTGATCTCTTTTGGTAATTGATGACTTTCTTTAACCACTTCGCCAATCACGATAATTGCGGGTGCGGTTAAATTCTTTTCAGTAACTACTTTTTCTATTGTTTTAATGGTTCCAAAACCAGATTGCTCGTTAATTGTGGTTCCATTCTGAATGATTCCTACCGGCATATCTTCTTTCCCAAATTCGCTAAAAATCTTTACAATTTCAGCAAGCTTACTCATTCCCATCAAAATAACAACCGTAGCTGTAGATTGTGCAGCCAGGTAAACATCACTGGATAATTTTCTCGCTGAAGTTGTTCCTGTAATTACCCAAAAACTTTCGGCAGTTCCGCGTTGTGTTAGTGGAATTCCCACATTCGCCGGCACCGCAATGGATGAAGTTATTCCAGAAACTACCGCAGTATCTAAGCCTTTACTTTTGGCGTAATTGATCTCTTCTGAGCCTCTTCCGAAGATAAAAGGGTCACCACCTTTTAAGCGTACAACATGCCCACGTTCATTGGCGTAATTCACAATAAGATCGTTGATCTCATCCTGAGAATAACGATGTTTATTTTTACGCTTTCCTACATAAATATGCTCGGCTTGCGGCGCATATTCTAATAACTCACGATTAATAAGCGCATCGTAAAGCACCACTTTTGCCGATTTTAGCGTATTTAGTGCTTTTAGTGTGATAAGCTCTGGATCACCAGGACCTGCACCAACCACACTTAGTTTTGGAAGATTATACATCTTGTACCTCCTTTGTTCTATAAGCATCTACTCTTTTTAAGAATAAACGTGCATCTTCGATATATTTTTGAGCAAACTCTTCACTAGGTTCATGTCCGTTTAATTGATACGTGAACTCTTTGAAAGAAGTTGAAAGTTCAATTTTTCCAGTCTCTACAAATAACTCGTCAAACTGAGAAATGATTCCCGCCTGTGTATTGGTCTTAACATCATCTGCGATCAATAAAGCTTTTGCTGAATTTACGATAGATGTATACGAATGATAAATAGAATCTGACCATGCTTTACGATCGATCGCGCTTTGTGCATTATCGATTTTCTCTTCACTTTCGAAAAGTAAAGTAGCAATAAGATCGATCACGACGCCGGCACATTCACCAACACCAACTGCTTTGATATATGGTTTCTCATGTCCCCAATCGATAAAATCATTTTCACTAAGTTCTGATGTATCAGCAAGATCTTTTAATAGATCGTAGAAATAAGTTTTTCCCTGGCGATCGTAATATTGGATGAATTTCTCGTCTGCTTCAGCATTTGCATCAAAATCATTTAGCAATACTCTAAGGGCTTCAGGACCACGTTTACTTGGTACTTTTACCACTTTATCTGCAAAACGACCTTCGCCATTTCCAAGAACACCACCTCCAAGTAACACCTGTAATGCCGGCGCTACAGCTTTTCCAGATTTGATTGACATTCCCTGGAAACCAATTTCAGCCATATTGTGCTGCCCACAGGCATTCATACAACCACTAATCTTAATGGTAATATCCTTTCCATTGATAAACTGTGGATATTCTTCTTTTAAGACATCCTCAAGCACATCTGCAATTCCTGTACTACTTGCGATTCCTAAATTACAGGTATCTGTACCGGGACAAGCCGTGATATCCACCGTTTTATTATAACCAGTTTCTGCGTAACCTAATTTCTTTAATTCGGTATAGAAATATGGCAAAAATTCTTCGCGTACGTGACGAATTAAAATATCCTGACGCAAGCTTAGACGAATTTCGTTACCTGCATAATTTTTGATTAGATCTGCCAGTTGTCTTGCTCCACCGGTATAAAAATCTCCTAGGGGAACTCGGATTCCTACAGCAAATAATCCTTCCTGTTTCTGCGGAATTACATTCGTGTTTCTCCAAACTTCATAATCCTTCTGATCTTCAATTTCTAATGAAGGAACCTCTACATCCTGAAGTGGTGGAGCAGCCTCGAATTTTTCGATATGAAATTCTGCTTTCTCCTGAGATAAAGCTTTTTTCTGCTCATCTACTAATTCTAAGAAAGCTTCTAATCCTATATCTTTTATTAAAAACTTCATTCTTGCTTTTAATCGTTTTGCACGCTCACCGTGACGATCAAAAACTCGAAGTACAGATTCTATAAGTGGGATGATTTCTTCAGCCTCAATAAAATCGTATAGTTTATCGGCATGGCGTGGTTGTGAACCTAGTCCGCCTCCCAACATTACTTTAAATCCGCGTTTTCCATCCTGCAGTTTTGGGATAAAACCAAGATCATGAATATAACTTAGCGCTGTATCCTCGTCTGTTGCAGAAAAAGCGATCTTAAATTTACGCCCCATTTCCTGGCAAATAGGATTCCGTAGAAAAAACCTAAAAGTAGCATCTGCATAAGGAGATACATCAAAAGGTTCGTCTACATCTACACCAGCTGTTGGGGAGGCTGTCACATTTCTTACTGTATTACCACACGCCTCACGAAGCGTAATATCATCTTTCTCAAGTTGTGCCCAAAGCTCGGGCGTACGCTCTAAGCTTACATAATGAATTTGAATATCCTGGCGAGTAGTAATGTGTAATCTCCCGGTAGAATATTCATCTGAAACATCTGCAATACGATGTAATTGTTCTGAAGTTACTTTTCCAAAAGGCAGTTTTATACGAACCATTTGTACTCCAGCCTGCCTTTGGCCATAAACTCCACGCGCTAGGCGCAGGCTTCGGAATTTCTCTTCGTCTGCTTTGCCTTCGCGAAACAGGCGAATTTTCTTTTCTAAATCGATGATGTCTTTTTCGACAACAGGATTTTCAATTTCGGTTCTAAAACTTTGCATGGATAAATTATTTTAATTGAGGGATCTGCTTTAAACAGATGTAAATAAAAAAGTCCTTTTTCGGTTTACACTTAAAAGGACTTTATATATAACTAAATACAAGCGTGACTTTTAAGTGCATATAATGCAACGCAAACACATCGATTTACACCACATCACTTTTGTATTTACTATAAAATTCATTTTTAATATTGGTTAAATTAAACACCACTTTTTACTAAGCGTGTAAACCACATTCTCTATTAGCAAGTACTTTTGTAGGATCAAAATACTTATGCTCGTTAGGAAGATTATGTTCTTCTAGATAAAGATCCAGTTTTTCATCACTCCAGTGGTAAAATGGACTCACTTTTAAAAGTCCATCCTTACTATAACTAAGAATATCGATACTATCACGAAAAGCAGTTTGTCCTTTACGAAGATTAGTAAACCAAATGTCTGGTTGCTGTTCTCTCATTGCTCTCTGGAAAGGTTCTAGCTTTACCTGGCGAGTGAACTCATCATGATCTGAACTATCTACTTGTGGAATCCCACCAAACATAGCATCACGATAAGCTGCAGTTTGCTTAGGAATATAGATCTTCACATTTAGATCTAAAGTATCGATCACTTCCTTGGCATGTTTGTAGGTTTGTGGTGTATTATATCCAGTATCACACCAAACCACCTGAACATCAGATTTTATTTTTGAAACAGCATGTAAAATTGCCACCTCATAAGGTCTAAAATTAGTTGTTACAACTGGACGCTTACTGTTTAAAATTACCCATTGGATAATCTCTTCAGGGCTTATGCCTTTTAACTGCTGATTAAGGATTTTTAATTCTTTCTCTGTATACCTTTTCATAATCTTCTCTTTCCTGAAGTCCACTATTCTATTCGTATTTTTCAAAACCTATTAACCTATCGATTTAGTAGGTTATTAAAACAAAAGTAATCTTCATTTTGTTATACACCAACAAATTGTGGATTATTTTTTGATTTTTAACATTTTATATTTTCCGAAAACGCTTATGTAAGATCGGCAAGTGTATTATCGCCCAAAACATTTAGAGTACTATCCCTAACCTGGATCATCAATTTATGAACAGAACAGGTTTTTTCATCTGGGCAATCATCACACTTTTCATAGTAATTAAGACTTACACAAGGCACCATGGCAATGGGGCCTTCTAAAACTCTTATGATCGCAGTCATTTTAATATCTTCTGGTTCCTTGATAAGATAGTAGCCACCACCTTTTCCTTTTTTGGAACCTAAAAATCCAGATTTTCGTAGTATCAACAGAATACTTTCCAGAAATTTTTGAGAGATATTTTCACTCTTTGCAATTTCTGAAGTTTGCACAGGATTTCTTTCTGGCTGCCTGGCTATAAAAGTTAAAGCCTTAATTCCGTATTTCGTTTTCTTTGAAAGCATATGGCGAAGATAAATAATTTTAATATTTCATCCTTCGCCACAAACTTTCGCAAAATTCATTCATTTTTAAAGAACGTATGGGTAAGTCGTAAAGTTATGCCCCAACTAACAAACTTTAAGACAAAGCTTGTTCTATATCGGCAATAATATCATCGATATGCTCTAATCCTACAGATGTTCTAATCAATCCATCTGTAATCCCAACTTCTAATCGATCTTCTTCACTTAGCTTACTATGCGTTGTACTTGCCGGATGTGTAACTATACTTCTTGTATCTCCTAGATTAGCACTACGAGAACAAAGTTGTACGGAATTCACAAACTTTCGCCCAGCATCGATACCTCCTTTAATCTCAAAAGAAATAATATTACCTCCTAATCGCATTTGCTTTTTGGCAATTTCATATTGAGGATGCGATTTTAAAAATGGATATTTTACCTGCTTAACATTTGGGTGTGACTCTAAGAATTCAGCTAATTTTAGTGCATTTTCAGAGTGTTTTTCTAAACGCACCGCCAGTGTCTCTAAACTCTTTGAAAGAATCCATGCGTTAAACGGACTCAAAGCCGGGCCGGTGTTTCTGGAAAATAAATAGATCTCTCTAATAAGATCGGCATTTCCAACTGTTACTCCGCCTAAAACTCTACCCTGCCCATCGATCATTTTTGTTGCCGAATGGATCACCAAATGCGCACCATATTTAATAGGATTCTGAATATAAGGTGTTGCAAAGCAGTTATCGATCACTAAAATAAGGTTATGTTTTTTAGCAATCTCACCTAATACTTCTAAATCGATAATATCTACTCCAGGGTTGGTTGGCGTTTCAGCAAAGATGATTTTAGTCTCTGGCTTAATTAAACCTTCGATCTTTTCAACCTCGTTTACTTTAAAATAGGTATGCGTGATATTCCACTTCGGAAAAAACTTTGTAAAAAGGGAATGCGTACTTCCAAAAACAGATCTGGAAGAAATTACATGATCGCCACTATTTAATAAAGCTGCAAGTGAAGAGAATACGGCACTCATCCCGGTAGCGAAAGCGTACCCGGTTTCTGCACCTTCCATTTTGGCTATTTTTTCAACAAATTCTGAAGTATTAGGGTTCGAGAACCTGCTGTAAATATTCCGTTCTTTTTCTTCAGAAAACGAAGCGCGCATATCTTCAGCATCTTCAAAAATATAACTTGATGTAAGATACAATGGCGAAGAATGTTCTAAGAATTGTGAACGTTCTATCTGCGTACGTATGGCTTCGGTTTCAAAATGTGGAGTAGACATAGTATTAAAATTATTGTTTTTATCGCGGTGACCTGCACCATTCTTTCTGTACTCTAAATTATAGCTTTTAATAGCTATTCCCTAATTTTTATTGGCACCGCCAAAGGGTATTATACCCCAAGGTGGTTTACTTTATTGAAGAATTTTCAACTCTGCTTATCTAAAATCAAAAAAAATCCCCCCTGAACATTTCTGCCAGAGGGATCTTCGAAATTAAATATATAACTAAGAAATACTTTCTGGCACTACTAAAATTGTACAGGCATATGCATTCGCATGCCGCTATCTGTAAAATTAGTTCTTTTAATAAATTGATTCATTTTATACTTCAATAAAAAAAGCCGCTGTTCTACACAGCGGCTTTTGCAATTTATATTTTCGATTTATGCAATAGAGCGCGCTGAAGGAAAATCCCACATCATCATAAAGCGCATCATATTGATAAAAATCATTTTTCGTTCTCTTTTGAGATTACAAAGATAAATGCGGAAATATTTCTTAACCAAAAAATTCGATAAAAAAATTTCAAATTATTTTACCTAAGACTTAGAATCTATGCAAAGATTTATCAATTATCACCTATATACTTCAGCATAAAACAGGACTAGACCAAAATTCAGCAAAAATCAAAATTCTCAAAAACCGGAAGCAAAAAACATTTCAAATTAAAAAGTCGTTAAAGAAAGTTGGAGTAAACACAATTTTTATACATTTGTAGCCAGTTTAATAACAGGGAAAGATTTGACTGATTGCAACCCTAATACTTCTGAAGAATTTAGAAGTATGCCAAATTCGAAGAACTTGGTTAAAATGCTAAAGCAGTGATACTTTTTATAGTCTGCCTTCACGTCAAATTTAGCCCGTCTTTTATAATATAAAGAGAAGATTTATGGCTTATTTATTTACTTCAGAAAGTGTTTCTGAAGGACACCCCGATAAGATTGCAGATCAAATTAGCGATACTTTATTAGATAATTTCTTAGCTTTTGATGAAGAATCTAAAGTAGCCTGCGAGACCTTAGTAACTACAGGACAGGTTGTTTTAGCCGGTGAAGTGCGCTCTAATACATATCTTGATGTACAGCAAATTGCCCGCGATGTCATTAACGATATTGGATATACAAAAGGTGCTTATCAATTTAGTGGAGACTCTTGTGGTGTGATTTCTTTGATCCACGAACAATCGCCAGATATCAATCAGGGTGTAGATCGTGCTACAAAAGAGGAACAAGGTGCTGGTGACCAGGGGATGATGTTTGGCTACGCGACTACAGAGACTTCCAACTTTATGCCTTTGGCTCTGGATATTTCTCACAAAATGGTTTACGAACTTGCAGAGCTAAGACGCGAAGGAAATGAAATTCCTTATCTGCGCCCAGATGCAAAAAGCCAGGTAACTATTGAATATAGTGATGATAACATTCCGCAGCGAATCGTAGCTATCGTACTTTCTACCCAGCATGATCAGTTTATGGATAATGATGAAGAAATGTTGGCTAAAATTAAGAAAGACATTATCGAAATTTTAATGCCGCGAGTAATCGCTCAATTACCAGAGTACGTTCAGAAATTATTTAACGACGATATTAAATATCACATTAACCCAACTGGGAAATTTGTGATTGGTGGGCCACACGGTGATGCGGGACTTACTGGTAGAAAAATCATTGTAGATACTTATGGTGGTAAAGGAGCTCACGGTGGAGGTGCTTTTTCTGGGAAAGATCCTAGTAAAGTAGACCGCTCTGCTGCTTATGCTTCAAGACATATTGCCAAAAACCTTGTCGCCGCTGGTATTGCAGACGAAGTTTTAGTTCAGGTTTCTTATGCGATTGGTGTGGTAGAACCAACATCGATTTCTGTTGATACTTACGGAACTTCTAAAGTTGAAATGAGTAACGGCGAGATTGCTAAAAAAGTAGGGGAGATTTTTGACATGCGCCCGTTTGCTATTGAGGAACGCTTAAATCTTAGAAATCCTATTTATCGTGAAACAGCCGCTTACGGCCACATGGGTAAAGAACCTAAAAAAGTAACTAAGATCTTTAAAAGCCCTTATAGCGGTGAAGTAAAGAAAGAAGTTGAATTATTTACCTGGGAAAAACTAGATTACGTAGATAAAGTAAAAGCGGCTTTTGGAATATAAATTCAATTAAAAAGCATTTATAATATTTCGATTTTCGATAAAAAGTCCCCTGCTAATCAGGGGATTTTTTTATATCCTCCATTTCGCATAAGCAAGTATAAATCGTGCTACACTTTTGTAGCGAAGTTCAGATCGTTCAAAATTATTGATATTCTGAAAACGATAATATTGAGTATTGAATAAGTTTTGTGCATTAAAACCAAAGATCCAGTTGCTTTGCTTAGGTCGATATTCGGCATTTATTAGGCTACTTTCAAAAAACTGATCGTCTACCAGAAATAATTCATTTTTAAGGTTCAAAAAAATCTTATCGTTGATTCTTAAAACATTTTCAAAACTGGATGAGTAATTTTCAATATTGGTTGAATTACCTTCAATTTCACCTGAATTTCTCATATAATTCAGCTGAAAATAAAAATCGTAATTCCCTTTAAAATAGGTTGTTCCCCGCAGGTAAAGATTTTGCGATTCATTCTTAATTAAAGAAAACTGATCATTCAAGACCGATGGTCTTGTAAACCACATTTGATTAATTCCAAGTTTGGCGGTCATATTCAATTTATCGATAAAGGTGGTCACACCCGCATTCAGATTTAAAAAGTCTTCAGAATTTGTATAAAATAAGGACGAAAAATTATAATTTTCAGCAATAAAATTTTGACGTAAAAAACTGTTTTGATAATCTACATAAGACAGTGTTGTACTCAGTAAAAATCGATCTTTTACTTTATTCAAAATATAGCTAAGGGAATAGCGGTGACTTTTTAGAAGTTCTACTTCCTGTGCCCCATATTGAATACTCCTGTAACTTTTTAAAACGCCAAAACCGGGCAAAGAACTAAGCCTTGGTAATTCCTGCTGAAATTTATAAGAAAGTCTAAAATTGCCAAAACTGTTTTTTAACCAACGATACGAAAGTTCAGGATTATAGATTAGATATTGGTCTTTAAAAAAAGAGTTTCTATAATCTACAATATCGGCTGTTATTTTAGCATTCACATCCATTTTTTCATTCATCTGGTAAGCGAGCTTTAGCCCACCCCTTAAACTTTGCTGCCGCGAATCATTACCGCCACTTAAGCTATCGATCGCGATTTCAGCATTTATTTCGTTTGATGTTCCGGCAAATTCCTCGTCTAAATGCTGCACTCCGCCAAAAAAACTATACGACCATTTCTTTTTCCTGAAAACGAAATTGGCCTCAATCCCCTGATAGTTTAATGTTGTTTTGTAATTCCCGGTTATCACTTTATCGGCTTCCAGAAAAGAAACCGGCGAAGCTGTAAAATCTTCGTCTAAATTTTTATGGGCTACATATCCATAAATGATCATTGCTCCATTTTTAATCTTTTTGCTGAAATTGATATCGGTTTCCAGATTTCTTTCCTGAGTGTCCAAATCCTGATCGATCAGATCGTTATTAAATTGAAGCGAAGTACCAGAGGCATAAGATTTCAAATCGACCACATTTGTAATATTTAAATAATGATCTTTAGAAATCGCACTCGAAATTTCGATCTCATTTCTAAAATTCCGTGTTTTTCCACCAAAATTATGTTGTTCATTATAGGTAATTGGATCATCCAGAAAATAAGTGTAACTACCGCCAAACTGTTGATCGAGCTCTTCATTGATATACGAAGTTGCAGCTCTTAATTTCGTGTTTTCGCTTAAAGGTTTATGGATTAAAAAATGATCGAAAAAACTTCTATTCTGAATATAATTTCGCTCATCGAGCATAATTGTACTTTCCTGTAAATACACTTGCGGATCTAATTTTATTGAAAAATCCTTATCAAAATCATTGAATCCTGAACTATTTTCTGAAACATAATTAGAAAGCTGTTCGTCTGCCCATTCGCCAGTATTGTTCCACTTTCCAAGATTCAGGAATTTTATTTTTTCCTTAATCAGCCCCAGATTACTCTCTAGCTTGGAGCGTTTGCGATTTCCGATCCCGGCAGTATTTGTTCCAAAAAGTACCGTTTTTCGATCTTCCTTTAATTTTAGATTTAAGACTTTAGCATCTGAATTTAAGAACTGTTTTAAAACGGGATTTTCTTCATAATTGCTTATCACCTCAACTTCGTCGAGCACTTGAGCGTCCAGGTTTTTTGAAATGATCTTATAATTATTATCGGCCAAATCATCTCCTTCGATCAGTATCTTTTTAATGTACTGTCCCTGCGCTTTAATATTCCCATCGCCATCAATTTCGATACCGGGAATATTGCGCAAAACATCTTCTACGGTTTGCTCGGTTTTATTGGTAAAGGCGCTGACTTTATAACGTAATGTATCGGTTTTAATGACGATCTTTTCATCTGGTCGCAGCAAAACTTCATCCAGGCTTTCTGCCTGTGGCACCAGTTTTATAGTATAAAATCGCCTATTTTTAAGCAAAGAAATTTCCTGCTTAGCGAAACCCATACTGTTGGCTACCAACACTAAATCATCCTGAAATTCCGGGATACTTAGTTCAAAAACACCTTTTGAATCGGTATAACCAAAAGCCAGAAAACGGGTATCCTGCTTTAAAATTACAGAAGCGCCTTCGATGGTTTCACTTGTAATCGAATCCTGAACGATTCCCTGCACTACAAACTCACCAGATTGTCCATAAAGATTCCCCAGGCAGGCAAAAAGAAAAACAACTATAATCTTATTGATCGTCTGCAAATCCTTCTATATAACTTCTTAGCATTAATTTTTCAGTAATATTTTTTTCTTCAGCACCTCTAACTCCGGCATTTTCACCAACCATTCTACCTCCAATTTGAGCATCTTTCCAAGCCTTGATTAGATAATCTTTAAAATCTTCAGTACTCATCCATTCCCCAACATGTTCGATTGGTTTTAATAAATATGATTTATCGGTAGGATATTCTATAGATTTGAAATACCAATAAATTTCTTTGTTGGTATCATAAGCTTCCAAAATTAAACCGGGCAAACCTTGCATTTTCCACGGACCAATAGGTAACGGAATTTCGGGAGTAAACCAGGCTGTATAATCCCGACCTCTAAAATGAGCGGTGGCTTTATTGGCTGTAAATTTCCCGATGGCTTTAGTTTCCGAAGAAATATTCCAATCGATTTTGGGAGTATGATCTTTTACATAAGTAAAACCTATATCTCTTGAAGTAAAGTCCTTATTTTTAAAATGGTTATAATATCTAAATCCTTCTTTATTGGTAACAACCGTTTTAGAAACACGTGAAGAGCCTTCGTATCTAATATGATCGTTAATATGACCTCCTTCCAAAGAATCCATTCTGGTTATATAAAGTGAAGAACTGCTATTAAACACCAATACCGACTTATAATCTGGACCAACTGGCGCTCCTGTGCCCATTCCCTGAATTTCTCCATAATGAACTAAGCCAGTTTTATCTTGGCTAAAACCATAAAAACTAAAAAGGAAAACATAAATCAATATAAACTTTCTAAACATGATATCTCCGCTATTTTTGATCGTCCGCAAATCCTTCTATATAACTTCTTAGCATTAAATTCTGGGTTTTATTGTTTACGTAAACGCCTCTTATATTTGCGCTCTCAGCACTCATTCTACCTGAAATCAAAGCTCTTTTTAAAGACTCGATCATATGATTTTTAAATTCTTCAGTACTCATCCATTCCCCATCATATTCGATTGGTTTTAATAAATATGATTTATCGGTAGGATACTCTATAGATTTAAAATACCAGTAAATTTCCTTATTGGTATCATAAGCTTCCAGAATTAAGCCGGGCAAGCCTTGCATTTTCCACGGGCCAATAGGTAACGGAATTTCGGGAGTAAACCAGGCCGTATAATCCCGACCTCTAAAATGAGCGGTAGCTTTATTAGCTGTAAATTTCCCGATAGCTTTAGTTTCCGAAGAAATATTCCAATCGATTTTGGGAGTATGATCTTTTACATAACTAAAACCTATATCTCTTGAAGTAAAGACCTTATTTTTAAAATCATTAAAATGTCTAAATCCTATTTCATTAGTAGTTACAGTTCTGGAAATTCTTGCGGTGCCTTCAAAATTACGTTGCTCTCTAATATGCGCCCCTTCCAGAGAATCCATCCTTGTAATGTATAAAGAACGATTGTTATCGAAAACTAATATAGCGTTTAGATCAGGCCCCACTGGCGCTCCGGCGCCCATACTTTGTATTTCTCCGTAATAAACTAAACCTGTTTTGTTTTGGCTAAAACCATAAAAACTAAAAAGGAATGTACAGATTAATAATGTGAGTCTAATCATCTAAAATTCAGAATTGAAATAAATTACATAAACATAAGAAAAAAAAACACTTACAACTCTTTGGTATAAAATTAAATCTTCAATATTTAGATTATAATTCACTTCACTAAATCCTTTTCGATTTTATCTTTTTCTTCGGAATTCCTTAACAGCGGCGGGACTTTTTAATCCTTAAATTGAGGATTATAACAAAAGCAATCCCATGTCTTTTTTCAAGAAAGTAAGAAACACGGTAAACCTGTTAAAGTCGGTTGATATGGATCAACTGGCAAAAATCAACAAACAAATCGATTTATCTGAAGCCATGAAGACTTTAGGTAAATTAGATGAGCGCCAGCTTGCTGGACTCATGAAAATGTTAAAAACAAAGCGTAAAAAGTCGCAAAGTGACCTGCCTCCTATCGATGGAGATTTTTACAATTTGGATTACAAGCTTACCGAAGAACAGCAGGAACTTCAAATGAAAGTTCGTAATCTTATGGAAGACGAGATTCGCCCGTTAATTAATGACCACTGGAATCGTGCAAAATTCCCATTCGAAATTATCGAAAAGTTCAAAAAACTAAATATTGCCGGGATTCCTTACGAAGGTTATGGCTGCCCTAATCTTCCGTTTTTAATGGAAGGGATCATTGCGCAGGAAATTGCGAGAGTCGATGTTTCTACCTCAACTTTTTTTGGTGTACACAGTGGCCTGGCCATGGGATCTATTTATTTATGCGGTAGTGAAGAACAAAAGCAAAAATGGCTTCCGCAGATGCAAAAATTAGAGAAGATCGGTGCTTTTGGTTTAACCGAACCCAATGTAGGATCTGGTGTTGCCGGCGGATTGGAAACTACCTGTAAATTTGATGGCGAAAACTGGATCTTAAATGGGCAAAAGAAATGGATTGGTAATGCCACTTTTGCCGATGTGATCATTATTTGGGCAAGAGATGTAGACAGCAACCAGGTAAAAGGCTTCTTAGTAGAAAAAGACAATCCCGGTTTTAAAGCCGAAAAAATGGAAGATAAAATGGCACTTCGTATTGTACAAAATGCCATTATCACGCTTACCGATTGTAAAGTTGCAGAAAGCGATAGATTACAAAACGCCAATTCCTTTAAAGATACCGCAAATGTATTACGAATGACGCGTGCCGGTGTTGCCTGGCAAGCAGTAGGCTGTGCTCGTGGTGCTTACGAAAGTGCTTTAAAATATACTCGTAAAAGAGAACAATTTGGCCGACCAATTGCTTCATATCAATTAGTACAAAATCATTTGGTAGAAATGGTTTCTAATCTTACCTCGATGCAAACCTTATGTTTTAGACTTTCTGAAATGCAAGACCAGGACATGCTTACAGACGAGCACGCTTCTTTGGCCAAAGTGTATTGCAGCATGCGTATGCGTGATGTAGTAAGTCGTGCCCGCGAAGTTATGGGCGGTAATGGAATTTTATTGGAACACGATGTTGCCCGTTTTGTAGCAGATGCCGAAGCGATTTACAGTTACGAAGGAACCAAAGAAATAAACTCTTTAATTGTTGGTAGAGCAATTACCGGCTATAGTGCTTTTGTTAGCTAACAAAAATCAAATTAAAAATCAAATCCCCAAGAGGGGAAGAAAAATTAGAATTAAATGTCAGTATTAGTTGTAGCTCCCGGAAGAGACGTATCCCAATGGGTAGAAACCCTTAAAAGTCAGCATCCGGGAATGAATGTTTATGTTTACCCCGAAGATCATGATACCGAAGAAGTAGAGTTTGCCATAACCTGGAAGCATCCACGCGGACTCTTTAAAAACTACCCTAATTTAAAAATAGTTGCCTCGATGGGTGCCGGTGTAGATCATATCACATCAGACCCAGAATTCCCAGAAGGTGTAAAGATCACAAGAGTGGTAGACGAACAATTAACCAGTGATCTAAGCGAGTTTGTTTTAGCCCTAGTAATGAACCACACACGTCATCTTTCAGCATATAAACACCAGGAAAAAGATAGCAACTGGAACGTTTTAAAATATTGCCGAAACAGCGACATGAAAATTGGCGTAATGGGAATGGGGGTTATTGGTACCGCTACAGCACAGCTTTTAGCGAAAAATAACTTTAAAGTATCAGGATGGTCTCGTACAGAAAAAGACTGTGAAGATATCACCTCATATTATGGCGATAATAGTTTAGATGATTTTCTTCAGGAATCTGAAATTTTGATTTGCTTACTTCCTTTAACCGAAGAAACAAACGGAATTTTAAATAAAGAATTATTCGAAAAATTACCAAAAGGTGCTTACGTGATCAACGTTGGTCGTGGTGAACATCTGGAGGAGAACGATCTTATCGAGATGATCGATAGCGGTCATCTGGCCGGTGCGGCTTTAGATGTTTTTAAAGAAGAACCTTTACCAGAAGATCATGCTTTTTGGAAACATGAAAGAATAAGTATCACTCCGCATACCGCAAGTTTAACCGAAGCCGAATCTGTTGTACCGCAAATCGTAGAGAATTACGAACGTTTTCAGGACGATGAAGAACTTAAAAACCTGGTAGAACAAGATCGAGGTTATTAATTATCGAAAATTATGCTCATCAAAAACATCTTAGTAGCCGTAGATTTTAATGAAGCCGTTGGCGAAATGCTGACTTATGCTGAAAGTTTTGCTGAAAAGTTTGAAGCAAAAATATGGCTGGTTCATGTTGCAGATCCAGATCCAGATTTTGTGGGATATGAAGTTGGCCCAAAATATATTCGAGATACAAAAGCTGAAGAATTTAGGCAAGAACACCGAATGCTGCAGCAATTATGTGATTCTTTTATTGAAAATAATATCGAATCTGAAGCTTTGCTCATTCAGGGGTCTACGGTTGAAACCCTTTTAGAAGAAGCAAAAAAACTTAACACCGATATGATGATCGTGGGAACTCATAAACATGGATTTTTTCATGACCTTTTTGCTGAAAATGTTTCTATAGAAATTTTAAAGCAATCAAAGATTCCGATTTTTACGGTTCCTATTGAAGAGTAATAATTCAATCAAAACTTTTTTTACTACTGCTGAAATTGGTTATTTTTCGAACCAATTTCAGCATTTGTTTTTATGGAAGTTTTTACCAAAGAAAGATTAGCACAGGTTCACGAACGTCTTAAACCATACATTCATGAAACGCCAATTTTAACCTCAGCCTTAACTAATGAAATCGCAGGCTGTTCTATCTTTTTTAAATGCGAGAATTTCCAAAAAATGGGTGCTTTTAAAATGCGTGGTGCTACCAACGCGATCTTACAACTGAGTAAAGAAGAGCAGCAAAAAGGGGTAGTAACGCATTCTTCCGGAAATTTTGCGCAGGCATTATCACTTGCAGCAAAAAGCTTAGAAGTTCCGGCTTATATCGTGATGCCGTCTAGCGCTCGGCAAGTAAAAAAAGATGCCGTAAAAACCTACGGCGGGAAAATTACGGAGTGCCCACCTACTTTAAAAGATCGGGAAGAAACTGCCCAAAAGATCGTAGTTGAAAAAGGAGCCACATTTGTGCATCCTTCTAATGATATCGAAGTGATCTTAGGACAGGGAACTGCGGCTTTAGAATTGCTTCAAAAAAAACCCAATCTTGATATTGTAATTACACCTGTTGGTGGCGGCGGACTTATAGCTGGGACTGCTCTTGCAGTGAGTTTATTTTCTGAAAATACTAAAACTATAGGCGCAGAACCTTTTGAAGTAGACGATGCCTATCGATCTTTAATTTCAGGCAAAATTGAAACGAACGAGAGTACAAATACCATCGCTGACGGACTAAAAACAAAACTTGGCGACCAGAACTTCCCTATTATTCAAAAACACGTTGAAGAAATTATTCGGGTTACAGAAGAAGAGATCAAAAATGCCTTAAAATTGATCTGGGAACGTATGAAAATTGTCGTAGAACCATCTAGCGCCGTTGCTTTAGCAGCTATTTTAAAAGAGCCCGCTAAATTTAAAAACAAGCAAATTGGCTTAATAATTTCAGGTGGAAATGTAGATTTAGAAAAGTTGGCGGAGTTGTTTTAGGTTTTACACCTTAACTTCACGGTTTAAAATAAAATAAAACGGTTTTAAAAGCTGCAATCTCTCATAAGCTTAGGCTTTCTTACCTACGGCAAAGTAAATTATCGAACCAAAGAATGGAAAGAAAATGCTAATTAGTGCGTAAAGTATCTTTTCGTTCATAGCTACTGTAGATCTTATAATTTTTATTAGAGCTATAATAAGCAGCACAAAATGAATTGGTATAACAAATATTAATACCCATGAAAACAATTGCCAAACATAAAGGCCAAAACCTGCATCGACTGTGTTTGAATAAATAATTTTTACACCAACATTGGTTGTTTGAACTGCACTAACTAAATCTAGCATCTCTGCTCTATTCACAAGATTTACCATATATTCATTTCCGTCACCAGATGTCACCACGGCATGCCGATTATTAATGGTTAGCTCAGTAATCTCCTCATTTGGTAAAATTTCTTCAGTGAATTCAACTAGTGAAATTTCGTCTTTATTATCACACGAAATAATAAAAACCGAAATAAGGATAGCAAAAACAATAGATAATTTTCTAAGCATTGATGATATTTTTAAGATGAATAGTAAATTGATTTCCAATAGATTATATCTAAAATTAGTCGGTTTTCACAATAAAAGCAAGTTTTAATGAAGTGTAGTAGTATTTTTTACTTTTTATCATCACTCTTTCAACACACTTATCGTTACCAGCATTTGCCCAATATGCCTTTGGCTATGTTCTGCGGCATGAAAATACAATCCGATTACGCTAGAAGGTAATTGCTTTCTACCTACAAAACGCTTTTCGGTTAGAATTGCTTCAGGGGTACTTTTAAATATCGCTAAAACTTCATTTACTTTTTCAGAAAAACTCTGGCTCAAATTATCGATTTTTAGCTCATTATTTTCAAGACCTTCATTCCGCAGATATTCAAATTGCTTTTCAGAAAGTGGTTTTCCTTCAGCATAAGTAAGCATGCGATCTAAAACTCCGGTAATATGCTGCAAATGAAAGCCAACGCTTGCTCTTCCGGCAGGTTTCTTCCACAGTAATCCTTCAGAAAAACCTTCAGTATATTTGAAAACCTCCTCTTTAGACTGCAAAAGTGCATGCGCAGCCGGTTGTAGCAATAAAGGAATTTCGGGAAGCGGCCCACGCAACCAAACCTCTGGCAATTTTTCAGTATTCATATAAAATATCTTATGGAAGTTATAAAGTGAACTTACAAAATAAAAGAAATATTATCTTTAGCTAATTAAAAATTGAGTCTAAAACCTCAAATATCAAACTTCAATTTATAGAATAAACACAGTATTATGCTTCGAAACTCGATCTTCACTTTATTTATTTTTTTAACGAATTTCGCGGTTTTTGCCCAGGAAAAACAGGATAAATGGGATGTTTCTAATCCTTTTCCAGATGATGTTCCGGTGAAAACTGTCGATTTAAATACTACCGAAGGTACATGGATGAACCTGGATGTGAGTCCCGATGGTAAAACCATTGTTTTTGACCTTTTAGGAGATATTTACACTATGCCAATTACTGGCGGAAAAGCTAAAGCGCTTCGTAGCGGAATGGCTTATGAAGTTCAGCCAAGATTTAGCCCAGATGGTTCTAAGATTTCGTTCACCAGTGATGCCGGTGGTGGCGATAATATCTGGATTATGGATGCCGATGGTGATAACGCCTGGGAACTAACCAGCGAAGATTTTAGATTGCTGAATAATGCCGTGTGGACAGCCGACGGAAACAGCATCGTTGCCCGTAAACACTTTACCTCTACCCGATCTTTAGGTGCCGGTGAAATGTGGCAATATCACATCGCCGGGAAATCCGGACTTCAACTTACCGAAAGAAAAAACGACCAACAGGACGTAAACGAGCCAAGTATTTCACTAGATGGGAAATATCTGTATTACAGTGAAGATATGTATCCGGGTGGTATGTTTCAGTACAACAAAGATCCAAACAAACAGATCTATGTGATTAAAAGATACAGTTTTGAGGATGGTGAAACCATAACTATTACCGGTGGTCCCGGTGGTGCTGCTCGCCCGCAGGTTTCTCCAGATGGTAAGAAACTTGCTTTTGTTCGTAGAGTTAGAACGAAGTCGGTTTTATTTATACAGGATCTGGAAACCGGAGAAGAATGGCCGGTTTATGATAACCTAAGCAAAGACCAGCAGGAAGCCTGGGCGATCTTTGGAGTGTACCCGGGATTTAGCTGGATGCCGAATAATAAAGAGCTGGTATTTTGGAGTAACGGAAAAATTAAGCGCGCTAATATTGAAACTAATGAAGTAAAAGAAATTCCGTTTGAAGTAAACGCGAAGATCGATATTGCTGAAACCGTAAGATCTGAACAGCAGGTGTATGCTGAAAAATTTAGCCCAAAAGTTATTCGTCACGCGACTACTTCGCCAGATGGTAAAACTTTGGTGTTCAATGCGGTTGGATATCTTTGGAAAAAAAGCTTACCTAACGGAAAGCCAAAAAGAATCACTGAAGCAACCGATTTTGAGTTTGAACCTGACTTTTCCCCTGATGGAAAAAGTATTGTCTATGTAACCTGGGATGATGAAAAACTGGGAAGTATCAAAAAAGTAGCATTAAGTGGTGGCACTCCAGAAACTTTAACTAAAGAAAAAGGAATTTACCGTAATCCATCGTATTCTCATAACGGTAAAATGATCGTTTACCATAAAGATCGCGGAAATAGCGACCAGGGACAAACCTTCACTAAAGAACCGGGAATTTATTTGATGAAAGCTGATGGTAGTGATGCCAAACGAATTTATAAAGGCGGTGATTTTGCCATGTTTAATCATAACGATACTCGCATTATTTTTCAAACCGGTGGCTACTATATGGGCGGTTTAAGCAAGGGCTTAAAAAGTATCGATCTTAGCGGGAATAATGAGCAGACTATAGTGAACTCCAAGTATGCAAATCGTTTACTGCCAAGCCCAGATGGTAAATGGATCGTTTTTAGCAACCTTCACAAAGTTTATTTAGCTCCGCTTCCGCATACTGGGCAAACCATAGATCTAGATCCAAATACCAAAACAGTACCGGTTACCCAAATTGCAAAAGATGCAGGGATAAATTTACACTGGTCTGCCGATAGCAAAAAAGTGCATTGGACCTTGGGAGATGAATATTTCACCAACGAAGTTTCTCAACGCTTTACTTTTCTAGAGGATTCTCCGGAAGAAATTCCTGAAATGACCGAAAAAGGAACAAAAATAGGTTTAGAAATCGAAACCGATACGCCAGGCGGATTGATCGCTTTTACCAATGCTCGAATCATTACCATGAACGAGAATGAGGAAGTAATTGAAAACGGAAGTATTCTTATTGAAAATAACAAGATCAAAGCTATGGGCGCTTCCGGTGAGGTAAATATCCCAAATTCGGCTAAAGTTTATGATGCTTCAGGAAAAACTATTATGCCTGGAATGATCGATGTTCATGCTCATATTGGTGCTTTTAGATATGGATTAACGCCTAAAAAACACTGGCCATCTTATGCAAACTTAGCATTTGGAGTGACCACGGCTCATGATCCTTCAGCATTAAGTGAAACCGTTTTTGGCATTTCAGAATTAATTAAAAGTGGCGAAATGGTAGGGCCAAGACTGTACTCTACAGGAATCATTCTTTATGGCGCCGATGGTGATTTTAAAGCCGTGATCAATAATCTGGACGATGCAAGATCGGCTTTAAGAAGAACTAAGGCTTTTGGCGCATTTTCAGTAAAAAGTTACAACCAGCCAAGACGTGAGCAACGCCAGCAAATTTTGCAGGCGGCTCGTGAATTGGATATGAATGTGGTGCCAGAAGGTGGTAGCACATTTTTTCATAATATGAATATGATCGTAGATGGTCATACAGGAATAGAACATAATATCCCGGTGGCGCCACTTTATAAAGACGTGCAAACTTTATGGAGCAATAGTAATGTTGGTTATACGCCAACGCTTATTGTGAATTACGGCGGAATTAATGCTGAATATTACTGGTACGATAAAACGAATGTTTGGGAGAATGAAAGACTGCTGAATTTTACTCCGCGTAGCATCGTTGATTCACGTTCCAGACATCGTACAAAAATTCCTGATGAAGAATATGAGAACGGACCAGTTTTAGTTTCTGAAGATGCTAAAGCCTTAACTGATCTTGGTGTAAAAGTTAACCTTGGTGCTCACGGCCAGTTACAAGGATTAGGTGCACATTGGGAGCTTTGGTCGTTGCAAATGGGCGGAATGACAAACATGGAAGCTTTACAGGCGGCTACGATAAACGGAGCGCATTATCTGGGAATGGATAAAGAAATTGGTTCTTTAGAAGAAGGAAAGTTAGCCGATCTTTTAGTGTTGGAAGAAAATCCTTTAGAGGATATTCAAAATTCTGAATCTATTATTTATACGATGGTAAACGGAAGATTATATGAAGCCGAAACCATGAATCAAATTGGTAACGAGCCCGAAGAACGTTCTAACTTTTACTGGGAAAACAACAAATATAACGCGGCATTCCCTTGGCACGAAGAATCAAACAGCTTCACGTTGCCGGGATGTATTTGCCGTAAACTAGGACATTAACTTTTTGAAGATCTATGGAACTCTACATAACCGCGGCCATTATTTTTGTTGGGATCTTCCTTTTTATAAAGGATTATTTCTCGATCGATACCACATCGATCCTCATCATGGCGTTGTTTATTGTAAGCGGAGTTCTAAGTCCTGAGGAAGGTTTTTCTGGGTTTAATCATCCTGCTACTATAACTTTAGGCTGCATGTTTGTGGTTAGCGCAGCTATTTTTAAAAGCGGGATCATAGATAGTTTTAGTGATAAGATCATTAGGATCGCAAAGATAAATTATGTCTTTGCCCTAATGATCTTTTGCTTTTCTGCAGCATTATTTTCAGCATTTATAAATGACACGGCAGTTGTTGCGATTTTAATCCCAATGGCTTTGCTTGTTTGCAGAGAAACAGGAATAAGCCCCGCAAGATTATTAATTCCTATTTCATTTTCAGCATTATTTGGCGGAACCTGTACGTTAATTGGTACATCAACAAACATTCTGGTTAGTGGGATTGCTAAAAAAGGTGGATTAGAACCTTTTAATATGTTCGAGTTCACCTTGCCTGCATTATGTTTACTTGCCATAGGTTTAACGTACCTCATCCTGGTTGGTCCATGGTTATTACCAAAACGTGCCGAAGCTCACGAAAGTGGATTGACCAAAGAAGCTCAAAATTATTTAGCTGAAGTTGTTTTAAGTAAAGATAGTACAGATGTAGATCATTCGATCGTAAAATCGAAACTGGTAAGCCAATACGGTGCACAAATTCTATCGATTAAAAGAAAGCATCACCGCATGTACGAAATTAACGGCGATACGGTACTTCGTGCTGAAGATTCTATGAAGATCTTGATCGATCCTCAACATCTTTCAGATTTAATGGATAAAGGCGGCTATATTTTGACCGGTGATAATGACGATCTACTTGAAGAAGAAAAAAAGAAAGATAACAAAGATGAAAAAACGATCTATGAAGTGATGATCCCGTACGGTTCTCCTTTAGCCGAACGTTCTTTACGACAATTAAACTTCAGGAATATATATTATGCTTCGGTTTTGGCACTTAGGCATCGCAAAGAAATTATCACTCAGGATGTATCGAACGTGGTTTTAAAAGAAGGTGATATGTTGTTGCTTTATGCTGCTCAAAGAGATATTCAGGCATTAACTTCTAGAAAATTACTGGTAGTTTTATCGAATTATCAAGCCAAAAAAGTGAACTACAAAAAAGCGATTCCGGCTTTATTGATCACCCTTGGCGTTGTTTTATCTGCGGCTTTAAATTTAACTTCAATCCTAATTAGTGCAATGATTGGTAGTTTGTTGCTGGTAACCACTTCTATATTAAAACCAAAAGAGGCTTACGATGCGATAGAATGGAAAGTGATCTTTATGATGGCCGGCGTACTTTCTATGGGAAAAGCTTTAGAAAAAACCGGCGGATCTGATGTAATTTCGCAATTTATCTTTGATCAAATTGGTGATCTTAACCCACGCATTATATTAAGTTTAGTTTTTCTTATTACCTTTCTATCAACAAACATTCTTAGCAGTAAGGCAGCAGCAGCGCTTATGGCGCCAATTGTGATAAGCCTTGCAAGTGCGCTACAGCTTAGTGAAAAACCATTTTTAATTGGTGTAATGTTTGCCTGTTCATTAACTTTTATGACGCCGGTTAGCTATCCAACCAACACCATGGTTTACGGCGCCGGAAATTATAAGTTTAATGATTTTTTAAAATTTGGAACACCTTTAAATTTCATTATCTGGATCGCCGCATCGTTCATTATACCGATCTTTTTTCCTTTTGAAGTTTAATTTTTGAAGCCTAAATAATGAGAAGAGTAAAACTGAGCAATCCTTTTAAAACAAGAATCATAGATGAGAAACTCATTAGGGAACATCTTGCTTTAGAAAGAACAAAACTAGCTAACGAGCGTACCTTGCTTGCTTACATAAGGGCTTCTCTTTATTTATTGATTGGTGGTCTAGCCTTACTTCAGATTAAAGAATATCCAGAATTACACTGGTTGGGATATGGTACATTTTCAGTAAGTATCATATTTTTGTCTGTCGGGATCATAAGATACATTCATCTAAATAGAAAATTGACCAGATTATTGCGTCCCGAAAAACAATCTGAAAACAACGAATCTTAAATTCTGTTTTGCTACAGTCTATTTTTCATTATTCGATGCATTTTTTAGCGATAGGAATTATCGCTTATTTTTTTGATAAAAAAAACTGGAAGCAAAATTGGATCATTTTAGCTGCAACCATGTTGGTGGATTTAGATCATGTTTTTGCGAGTCCGCTTTTTGATCCTAATCGCTGCGGAATTGGTTTTCATCCACTACACTCTCAAATAGCCATAATCTGCTATATTTTAGGAGCTGTTTTTCTGAAAAAAGGCATTTTTAAACTCATTTTTATTGGTTTATGCTTCCATATGCTTACCGATTTTATGGATTGTCTTTGGACCTTCTCTAAATGTGGGGAATGCTATGAAAATTCAGCCTTAAAACAGCTAATTTCGAATAGTTTATAAAAGCAAAAGCCGTTTTTTTTTGGATAAAAACGACTTTTGCAAAAGGAAACAAAAACCTAAACTTAACCAACTTTAAATTCTACCTTTCTTTTTCATAAGAATTACGATGCTATTTATCGATTTTGGGCATTATTGAAGCATTTTTTTTAAATCTGATTATTTAGCCTAGCCGATTTACTTTCAGAATTAACTTCCTTTAGGAAGGATTAAAATGTTCCTGTTCTTCTTTAGTAAGCATTCTAGATCTTATAATAAATCGTTTGCCTTTGGGAATTTCCAAAGAAAAGCTAGCGCCTCTACCCGGCGTGATATCTACAGTAAGATGGGTATGCTTCCAATATTCAAATTGATCGTGACTCATATAAAATGGCACTTTAACTACTTCTCCTAAATGAATATCATTATCGTCCAAATAGAAATCTTCTTTTGGCAACAGCATTGGCGAAGAGCCATCGCAACAACCACCGCTTTGGTGAAAGATCACCTCGCCATGTTCTGCTTTAAGTTCTTCTAACAAGGCTGCAGCCTCTTTGGTTATATCCACTCGCTTAAAGGTCATATCCTAAAAGAATCCAAGTTTATTCTTATCATAAGAGATAAGCATATTCTTAGCCTGGCGATAGTGATTAAGCATCATTAAATGATTCTCTCTACCAAAACCAGATTTTTTATAACCTCCAAATGGTGCATGAGCAGGATAATCATGGTAGCAATTCACCCAAACTCGACCTGCTTTTATCGCACGCGGAATTTGATATAATTGATGAGCATCGCGTGTCCATACTCCGGCTCCTAAACCATACAAAGTGTCATTAGCAATTTCTAAAGCTTCAGCTTCATCTTTAAACGTACATACTGAAAGTACCGGCCCAAAGATCTCTTCCTGAAAAACGCGCATTTTGTTATGCCCTTTTAAGATCGTTGGTTCGATATAAAATCCGTTTCCTAAATCTCCATCTAATTTTGCAGCGCCACCACCACATAAAACTTCAGCACCTTCTTCTTTACCAATATTGATATACGACAAAATTTTCTCGTGTTGATCGTTAGAAGCCTGAGCTCCCATCATGGTATCTGGACTAAAAGGATCGCCCATTTTTATTGCTTTAGTTCTAGCGATAACCTTTTCGATAAAAGCTTCATAAATATCTTCCTGGATAAGTAAACGAGAAGGACAGGTACAAACTTCACCCTGATTTAAAGCAAACAACACCGCACCTTCAATACATTTATCTAAAAACTCATCATCATGATCCATAATACTACTGAAGAAAACATTAGGCGATTTTCCACCAAGTTCCATGGTTACCGGATGCAGGTTTTTAGAAGCGTATTGCATAATTAATTGCCCGGTTGTGGTTTCCCCGGTAAACGCCACTTTATCTACATCTGGACTTGAAGCTAAAGGCTTCCCGGCTTCAGGACCAAAACCATGAATCACGTTTAAAACTCCTTTTGGTAATAAATGACCTACTTTTTCAGCAAATATTGTTGCTGAAGCCGGAGTTTGTTCCGCAGGTTTTAAAACGATACAGTTCCCGGCAGCCAATGCTGGTGCTACTTTCCAGGCCATCATTAACAGCGGAAAGTTCCACGGAATAATTTGTGCTACCACGCCAAGTGGTTCCTGAATAATAAGGGACAGTGTGTTTTTATTTAATTCTGAAGCACTTCCTTCTTCAGCTCTTATGACTGAAGCAAAATATCTAAAATGATCTACCGCCAAAGGAAGATCGGCATTTAAAGTTTCACGAATGGCTTTTCCATTATCTGAAGTTTCGATTTGTGCAAACTCTTCCAAATTTTCTTCTAAAATATCTGCGATCTTATTCAGGATAGCAGAACGCTCGGTCACTGATGTATTTCCCCACTCCTCTTTTGCGGCATTTGCTGCAGCAATCGCATTTTTAACATCAGCTTCTTTAGATCTTGGAAATTTTGCGATAAGCGAATTATCTACCGGAGAGTGATTATCAAAATACTCGCCATCGATAGGGTCTACAAAGGCTCCGTTAATATAATTGCCATATTTTTCCTGGAATTTTGGTTTGGAATAACTCATAATAGATATGTTTTTAATATTTCAATCTAAAACTCCGTAATTATTTGCATTAAAAATTGAACTTTCCTATTTTTAATTACTACTTTTCTATCGATTTAATAATTTAGTGAATTTTGAATGATAATCTTTTAAAATACGAGAGCTCTAGAAAGCTGCAAACCTTCATAGAAAATCGCACTATTTACAGTGCAGATTATGCTGAATTAAATGTTTTTGAAACACAGCAGGTCGCCGAGAAAGTCGATTTACAGTTTTCTTATCCTATAATTGCCAGTATGCTTTCTGGGAAAAAGATCATGCATTTAAAAAACAGAAATCCTTTTGACTTTTATCCAGGAGAAAGTGTGGTACTCCCCTCCAACGAAAAAATGATCATCGATTTTCCTTTAGCCACTACCGCTGAACCTACTCGCTGTTTAGCTTTAGGAATCGATCCGGATAAAATTCAGGAGACCGTAAATTATTTCAACGAAAATACAAGAGTAGATTTCGAGAATGATCATTATGATCTTCAGGCAAATTCAGCTCATCTTGAAAATAATGTTCAGGTTCAATATGTATTAGATCGCATTTTTAAAACTTTTTTGAGTGACGAAAAAGCTAAAGATGTCTTATTAGATCTTATGGTAAAAGAACTGGTGATAAGACTTTTGCAAACCAAGGCAAAATTAATGTTGCTGGACGATTCTTTGCTTTTTGATAATAACCGCATGGCTTTTATTGTAAAATATATGCGCGAAAATTTATCTAAAAACATTTCTGTAGACGAGCTTGCCGCAAAAGCCTGTATGAGTAGTTCTAACTTCTACAAAACTTTTAGGAATACACTAGGCGAAAGCCCGATTGATTACTTAAATGGCGAGCGTATCAAATATGCTAAGAAATTGATTCAGCAAACTTCAGATAAGTTAGCAGACATTGCTTTTCAATCTGGATTTAACAATGTAAGCTACTTCAACAGGCAGTTTAAAAAATTGGAAAGCATTACGCCAAACCAGTATCGCAAGAGTGTGCGGGCAAATAAATACGCTTCTTAAAGTTTAAAAAAAACTTAAAGTTACAGCAATCTTCCTTAAGAAGTTTAAGATTCTATACCTTAGACCCCAGTCAATTAAACAGAAGTGAAAGGCATTTAAGTCTCAGGATTATTGTATTTTGTAACAATTAGAGGAGTTTGTAAAAAGTATGCTTAAGTAAATCTTGTATCTTTACACCCTAAAATTTATCCAAACAAACTAAGCGAAGAATAACAATTATGCATGTAGCGATTGCAGGGAATATTGGTGCTGGTAAAACCACACTAACAAGATTACTCGCCAAACATTACAAATGGGAACCTCATTACGAAGACGTTCTGGAAAACCCCTATCTTGAAGATTTTTACAACAAGATGGAACGTTGGTCCTTTAATCTGCAAATCTATTTTTTAAACAGTAGATTTAGACAAATTTTACAGATTAGAGAAAGTGGTAAAAAGATCATACAGGATCGTACCATTTACGAAGACGCACATATTTTTGCTCCCAACTTACATGCAATGGGATTAATGACCAATAGAGATTTTGAAAATTATAAGTCTTTATTCGAACTTATGGAAAGCGTTGTACAGGGGCCAGATTTGCTAATTTACCTAAGAAGCAGTATCCCCAATTTGGTAGCCCAAATACAAAAACGAGGAAGAGAGTATGAAAACTCTATTTCTATCGACTATCTAAGCCGATTAAATGAACGTTATGAAGCCTGGGTACATGATTACAACAAAGGAAATTTACTTATTGTAGATGTAGACAATATTAACTTTGTAGATAATCCAGAGGACCTTGGTGACATTATTAACAAGATTGACGGAGAAATAAACGGACTATTTTAAATTTGGATTATGGAATCTACTAAACTGAAACGACCTAAGCATAAAGGATCACCAAAATTATTTGAGAATCCTATTTTAGAAAAATTAACGCATACGCATATTTCTGCTCCATTAATTATCTTTTTTGGAACCGCTGCTGCACTTATTTACTACGGAATTTTTGAAAAAGGATTTAGAACTCCTGAAATTTTAGCCTGGTTTGCCGGCGGATTATTATTCTTTACTTTCATAGAATATATAGCACACCGCTATTTATATCATATCCCGGCAACAACACCTAGAAGGCAAAAAATTTCCTATACTATGCATGGTGTTCACCACGATTATCCAAAAGATAAATCTAGGTTAGCTATGCCACCGGTTTTAAGTCTAATCGTAACCTCTGTACTTTTTATAATATACAGAGCAATTTTAGGCGATTACGTTTTTGGATTTTTAGCCGGATTCTTGGTAGGATATGCAGGTTATCTTGCGGTACATTATTCAGTTCACGCATTTAAAGTGCCTAATAACTTTTTAAAGATTTTATGGCATCATCATAGTATTCACCATTATCGTGAACCAGATCGTGCTTTTGGAGTATCTTCTCCATTTTGGGATCATATTTTTAGAACTATGCCAAGGCAAACTCCGGCTAGTGCCAGAACTGCTGTTGGAAAAAGTATAGACGACGAAAATCAGGGAAAAGGACATACACATTAACCCCCCTTTGTTGTAAAAAAACTAAAGCCGAATGATCTTAATCATTCGGCTTTTTTTGTTTCCAGCGGCAATGAGAATAATCCACAAAGGCTTGCCTCGAAATTAAAAATTTGTTTCCTGCGCTTGCCTCGTAGGCTTGCCCCGTGATAATTTACTATTTAATAAATCCGTTTTCACGAGCATGAGCTATAGCTTCAGCAGAGCTATGAACCATTAGCACAGGTGTGGTATCAAAATTATCGATAATGCTTTGCACACGCTCCATTTGCTTTTTATGATTTACACTTCGTAGATAAATCGCCAAAATTCGATCTGAATGCTGTACTGCAATATCTGTATAAATGCTAGCATCGTGTTCACCACTATCCCCAATCAGAATAAACTTAAGATCTGGATAGGTTTTAAGGACATTAAAGATCTCTCGCTGCTTATGTGGTTTTTCTGGCTTTATTGTTTTTTCGAATGGATGCCTAATATCTCTAAGCAAGATCGGGCCTTTTGGAAAACCATTATAGTCCAGAAATAGTTTTAAATATTCGTACATATTCCAAGGGCTATTACTTAAATAGAACATTGGATTTCGATTTCCTTCTGCCCAACCCTTATGCAGTAGTTTGTAGAGATCTGGTGCGCCTTTTAAAGGCATCCGCTTATAAGCATTGGTAAGCAAGCTGTTCTTAAGCAATCGCCATTTTAAAAAAGATGTGACTCCGGTATGCAAAATCGTATCGTCGATATCGCTAATAACGCCATATTCAGCATCTACAGATGGAATTAAAAATTCACCCTCAAAAGGATCGCCTAAAAGCTCGGTTTTGGGTTCCAGTTCTTCACGATAATACAGCTGATAATCTACCCAACCTTCATCACTAGAAACTTCAGCAATATTATCTTCCAGATTTTGATTAAAGAGAAAATAGCCTTCATCATTGGTGGTTGTTTTTAAGTTGATCTTACCGGGAATCTCTAGTTCAACCTCAGCATCGGGAATTTCAAAACTATCAAATTGTTTATATGTGTTCACAAAGGTTTTCCACTTATTTTGATCCTGATGAATCTTTAGCGGCGCATTATCCAGAACACGACCTTTCACAAATAACCTTGAATAGGTTCCATAACTTCTATAGGGCACGATTAGTACCTGATCCAGGTTTTTATATCGCCCCAGTAACTTTTTTATTCGTTTAAACATTCAAGTAATTTTCCTTCTATAAGTTTACAAATTTTATTCGGCATTAAGCCTCTCCAGGGCATTTTCCATATTAATTGCTTCTGAACCTAATTCTTTAAAAAGGTCTCCTTTTTCTGAAATTCGCTGCGGAACATTAAAAATATTAAAATCAGTGATTTTTAAACCGTTTTTTACCTCATCCCATTCTAGCGGAGTAGAAACCGTAGCTCCCTTTCTTGGCCTTACCGAATAAGGCGCGGCAATCGTTTGCCCACGGCGATTTTGTAAATAATCCAGATATATTTTTCCTTTCCGGGATTTTACCGCTCGCTCCATACTGGTAAGTTTTGGTAATTTATCCTGAACAAAATAGCAGAGTAATTTTATAAAATCTCGTCCTTCCTGGTAAGAATATTGTCCATCAAACGGAATATAAATATGTAATCCTCTGGAGCCTGAAGTTTTACAAAACCCATCGATATTCGCTAAATCCAGCACTTCTTTTACAGCCTGCGCCACTTCGATCACTTCTTCAAAAGTATTTTTATCTGAAGGATCCAGATCGATCACCCCATAATCTGGCGCATCGAGTTTGCCAATCTTAGAATGCCAGGGATTAATTTCTATACAACCCAGATTAGCCATATATAACAAGGTGGCTTCATTTTGGCAAAGCAGATATTCGATATTTTTTTGTGAAGATTCAGAATAAATACTAGTGGTAGCTACCCAATCTGGTAAACTTTCGTTGTCTTTTTGATAGAATCCTTTTTGCTGAATTCCGTTTGGATGTCGATGTAAGTTTTGCGGACGATCTTTTAAATACGGAAGCATAATTTCTGAAACCTGAAGATAATATTCGATAAGATCGTACTTACTAATTTTATCTTTTGGCCAATATATTTTATCCAGATTGGTAAACGGAACAGAAATCCCTCCAATATCAAGATTCCCTGAATTTGAAGTTGATTTTTCTGAATGCTCTGGAGTTTCAATCTTAGCTTCAGGTTTTACTTCTGTGGTGGTTTTATCTTCTCGCAAACCTTTAAAAACCGGGTGACGCATCGCACCAGATTTTGTCCATTCAGAAAATTTTACTTCACAAATTAGTTCAGGATTTATCCAATTTGGGGTTCTTCCTTTTAAATTTATTTTTTTAGAAAATGGAGATTTTTCCGCACTAAGATCTTTCATTTTAGCAAGCAATTCCATTTGCTTTTGGTTAGAAAATCCACTTCCGCAGTTACCAACGTAAGTAAGTTGTCCATCCTTAAACATTCCCAGGATCAATGACCCAAAAACAGCTCCTTTAGAATCTGTATAACCACAAATTATGGCTTCTTCACTTTCTACCCCTTTAATTTTTAGCCAGTTTTCGGTTCGATAACCTGGCGCATAGGTCGTATCGCTTTTTTTCGCGATCACGCCTTCCATCCCGCTATCGATCGCCTTTTTATAAAATGCAGTTCCCATACCTTCTATATGATCGCAATAAAAAGTATAATCTAAATCCTCTAAAACCTCTGGAATTAGACTTTTTCGATCTATCAAAGGCAATTCTAACATACTATGCTCATTTAAAAAAAGCATATCAAAAACATAGAATCTTAGCGTACCCGGAGTATTTTTATCATAATTCTGCAATGCCTGAAAATCTGGCAACCCATTTTTATCTACGATGACCACTTCGCCATCAAAAATAGCTTGTTGATCGATCTGTTCTAGATCCTTTACCAAAAGCGGAAATTTTGAATTATAATTAATTCCGTTTCTAGAATAAATGCGCACCTCGCCATGATCTACATGTGCTATTAATCGATATCCATCCCATTTTAACTCGTAAATCCAATCTGGATGATTAAAAATTTCTTTGCCCGTAGTCGCCAACATTGGTTTTACGGTATCTTCAGGTTTTAACTTTCGTACTTTTGGAGGTCTTATCTTTTTATTTTCTTCGGAAATGTTTTCAGAATAAACTTCAGCATAAACCTCGGCGTCATAGATAAGATCGGTAGAAAACTCGTCTTTCTTTTTAATAAGCAACCAGTGATTTTCTTTGCCCTGCTTTGTATTAATCAGGGCAAAATTCCCTTTGATCTTTTTTCCTGAAAACTGAAGCTTTAGATCTCCTTTTTCGTATTGCTGAAGCAAATTTTTATCATTAAGCGGACTGCTAAATTCGCCTTCGTCCCAAATATCCATCTGGCCTGCGCCATAATTTCCCTTAGGAATTTCTCCTTCAAATTTTAAATATTTAATGGGATGATCCTCAGTATGAACCGCTAAGCGTTTGTCTTTTGGATTCATTGACGGGCCTTTAGGAACTGCCCAGCTTTTTAGCGTTCCGCCAATTTCCAGACGAAGATCATAATGTAATCGAGTGGCCTGGTGCCGCTGAATTACGAATCTGTTTAGATCTTCATCGTTCGATTCAGCTTTAGGTTCAGGAGTATTATTAAAATTCCGTTTCTTTTTATACTCGTCTAAACTCAAAATTAAGAGGCTTTATTCTTTTTCTTTTTATCTAAACTAGCTTTTAGCTGCGCCATTAGATCTTTTGCCGGTGTTGGTTCGCTATCAAATTCTTCGGTTTCTGGCGCTTCACCGGCGGCTTTAGAATCGATGATCTTTTGCAACTGCTCGTTATAAACATCTTTAAATTTATCGAAACTAAACTTAGTGGTATATTGATCGATAAGTGAAATCGCCATATCCACTTCTTTTTTCTGAACTTTGGTTTTTGGCAGTTTTAGATCCTTTGGATTCCTAATTTCATCTGCAAATCGAATAACATGAAGCACAAGTGCATTGTTATAAACGCCCACCAAACTTAGGTGTTCTTTTTGGCGCATTACAAAAGTAGCCACGCCCAACTTCTTGGTTTTCTTTAGCGCATCGCGAAGCAAATTGTAAGATTTCCCACCTTCTTTTTGTGGTTCTAAGAAATAAGGCTTTTTAAAAAGAACATCTGCAACTTCTTTTTCTTCGATAAATTCTTCGATATCAATGGTTTTACTTTTCTTCATATTAGCCTTTTCGAAGTCTTCTTTTTCTAGGATCACATAGCCTTCATCCTTTTTAAAACCTTTTACAATATCTTTCCATTCAACTTCTTTCCCGGTATCTTCGTTCACTCGCTTATATCTTATTCGTCCCTGGTCGCGACGATCTAGCATATCAAGATCAAGTTTACGATCTTCTGATCCCGAATATAATTTTACAGGAATCGATACGAGCCCAAAGCTTATCGAGCCATTCCAGATTGATCTCATAGTTTTCTGCGCTTTCTTCTAAAATTAAGAGAAATATAAGAGCACCTGCGTTGTAGAGAAGTTAAAATAAATGATGTCTGGAATATCTAATCTTGTATGGTAGGAAAAACATCACTGCTATAAAATAAAAAAGCAATAACCGTTTAGTTATTGCTTCGTTACCCGTAAGGACTATAATAGTTTTTGAGTGTCTTATAATTTAAGACGATTTTGATCACCATCGTAGTTTTCGTATCGAGCTACACATTCTTTGATGATCTTTTTAGCTTCATCTGCGTCTCCCCAATCACCAACATCTACTTTTTTCTTTTCAAGATCTTTATAAACTTTAAAGAAATGTTCTATCTCTTTTATTAAGTGACCGTTTAATTCTTTAAGATCATTAAGTCTATTCCAAATAGGATCTGATACCGGTACACAGATAATTTTTTCATCTGGTCCTTTTTCATCTGCCATGTGAAATACACCAATAGGTTTTACTTCCATAACGATACCTGGGAATGTTGGTTCGCTTACAAGCACAAGTACATCCAATGGATCATCATCTAGTGCTAAAGTTTCTGGAATAAAACCATAATCTGCAGGATACATCATTGAAGAGAAAATCATCCTGTCGTAACGTACTTTTTTAAGTTGGAAATCGTATTCGTATTTATTTCGACTTCCTTTAGGAATTTCAATTAGTACATCAAAAGTTTCTGACATTTTATTTGTTTTTGTTGAACTTTATTAGATTTTCAAATATAGTGAATTCTTATCTTTAACAGTGTTACTTAAAAGTGAAAACCGAAATTTATAGTCACTCCAAATTGCCTTGCATCAGGATTATCCAAATAATTTCCGCGGAAATGAGCATCGATCCTAATGATCTTAAAAATATTTCCAACCCCAAGGCTATACTCCCAATATGGCTCATCATTAGGCGCTACTAAAGGTATCCCTGAAGCATTTAAGCGAATATTATCTTCTGAAATTTCACCCCAAACTCCTTTTATCCCAACGATCTCTCTTAAATTTAGATCCCGCAATAACGGAATTCTAGAAAATAAGCGGCCGTTAAAATTATGCTCAAAATGCGCTGCAACATAGGTATCTGTTACAAACTCGTAATAATCCAGTTGCGCAAATGTGTTGTATAACTGGAAATAAGTTTGATTCCCCGGCACAACACTTAATAAAGCCAATGGTACTTCACCGTAGGTTTTACCAGCTTCAAAACTAAGATTAGCTCGACCAAAACCACCAATCATTAAAGGCTGATTGTAAAAAAACTGTAGCTTTTTATAATCAAAATCACTTTCAAAAATATTGCTTACCCCCAATGTATAGTTCACAAACATGGTCGCATGATCATCTTCTACTTCTTCACGTTCTACACCATAACCTGCAGTTTTTCTTCCTGGTGTATACATAATAAGGTTTGATATCTCGGTTTGCTGCAATTCAGAGGATACCTGTGTTCTGGTTTCATCTGTATAAAAATCGAGACTAAAACCTTCAGAAGCGGCCTCGATCTCACGATAGGAACCACTTACTCTAAAGGTTAGATTTTCAACAGGTTCTATTTCTACGGCTAAAACCGATAGATTGATCGAACTTAAGCTATTATTAGAACTTGTACTTATTAATGCGGAAGATGCTAAGCTTCGCCCTAAAACATCTGTCGTATTGGTTAGGTTAGTACCCAACTGTTCTACATCCCTACGATTACCTGCAGAAACGATTAGTCGGTTATCCGGATCGAGCAAGACTTTCCCCTGAATACCATATTTAAATTTATTATCCTCGAAACCATAAGCGCCGTAACCTTCGATTCGCCATTTATCATGCTGTGAAAAATAGGTTCTACCACCAGCTCTAAGTCGGATCCCTTCTACATCATTAAATCCTACTGTAGAAAAAATAGGACCATAATCCCAGCCTTCAAAATCTAAATATCCGGTAGCAAGAGCGGTAGATACATTGTATAATCGCTTAAATTGTTTTACTGTTTTCAGCGTGTCAAGCATATCATAGACTCCGCGTTCGTCTCCGTTTAATTCTTCGAGCCTGTTTTCCTGCCAAAAATCATCTTCACGATTATAGACTTCTTCCCGGTAACGGTTTACTGTTTTATTATAAAACGATGACGGACGTTCGTTATCAAATTCATATTGGTCGTATAGGACGGTTCTTTTTCCGTAGATACCACGAGAATCTTCTTTCTCTTTTAAGGCAAAATCGGCTTGAAAAAAGTCTCTCTTCAGCAAAAAAACCGAGTCGTTTAAAACATCGAATTCCTGTTCTATATAAACACCTTTTACCCAGTTTAAATTGGCACCTTCAGACATTTCAAGATTAATATCTTTAATGGCCCAAGTAGTATCATTCACCCAAAAATCTCCTCGAAAGGTAAGTTCGTTTTCCCTACGTGGATAATACACAATATTATAGCAGTATTTATCGTCTACATAAGCACTATCGGCAAGTACATAATTGTAAACATTGATACCGGTTTTAGACAACGGACTCACAAAATTCTTATCAAAAAATCGTAAATAGTTATCGTAAACATCGATCTCGTCGTAAATATCCCGCACCGTAGAAATTAGCATTTGGTTATCGCTAAAACCAGAGTTTTTATTTCCTTTTAAATCGGTAAGTTCCTGGCCTGTGGTATTGTCACCATAAACCATACTAACGGATTCGTTTAGAAATACGGGCAGATACGTTTTTCCTGTGATTCGATTGGTATCCAAATCTTCAAAAATAAATTCCATCCCGTTAAAGATTCGGCTTTCAATAAGCGAACTATCGATAGTGTTTAGATCGAATTCTAATTTTTCATAGCGACGATAGGCATATTGGTCGAATTTCCGTACTCCATTGCCTCGTCTGTTTGCCCAGATCTTCCTAAGAATATCTATAGCAGGATTGTTCTTTTTGGAGGTTTCTCCTTTATATATTCTTACTTCTGAAAGTGATTCTGAAGCCGCGTATAGCGTCACCTTCAGATTATTTAGATCTTTATTCTGAAGACTTACATCCTTAGTTTGATAGCCTAAAAATGAAAAAGTAACTGAAGCATAATTTTTTTGAGAAGACAGCGAGAAATTCCCTTCTTCGTCTGTTGTGGTACCTTCACTAGAATCTGTAAAGATCACATTGGCAAAGGGAATTCCCACACCATTTTCATCTACAACAACACCGCTCACCTGGGTCTGTGCAAAGACCTTGAAGCAGCTAAAAATAAATAGGGTAGATAAGAGAAAGTACTTCATAAAGATAAACAAAAAACCCCTCATCTTTGAGGGGATGAGGGGTCAAATATAGTTTATCTGAATTACTTGTACATTACCTTTTTTACAGCTTTAACAACATCTTCACTATTAGGCAACCATTCTTTAAGAAGAACTGGAGAATAAGGAGCCGGAGTATCTGCTGTGTTTATTTTGATGATTGGTGCATCAAGAAAATCGAAAGCTTGTTCCTGTACCTGGTAAGTGATTTCTGTAGAAATGTTTCCAAATGGCCATGCTTCTTCAAGAATCACCAAACGGTTTGTTTTCTTTACAGACTCGATAATGGTAGCATGATCCATAGGACGAATAGTTCTAAGATCAATCACTTCCGCAGAAATTCCTTCTTTTTCTAACTCATCTGCAGCTTTGTAAGCTTCTTTAATGATCTTACCAAAAGAAACGATCGTTACATCTGTACCTTCACGTTTAATATCGGCTTTACCAATTTCGATTACATACTCTTCCTCTGGCACTTCACCTTTATCACCATACATTTGCTCACTTTCCATAAAGATAACAGGATCGTCATCTCTAATTGCTGATTTTAAAAGTCCTTTTGCATCGTAAGGATTAGAAGGAACGATTACTTTTAAACCAGGGCAGTTTGCATACCAGCTTTCAAAAGCCTGTGAGTGTGTTGCACCAAGCTGACCAGCAGAAGCTGTTGGCCCTCTAAATACGATAGGACAATTAAATTGCCCACCACTCATTTGGCGAATTTTAGCTGCGTTGTTTATAATTTGATCTATTCCAACAAGGGAAAAGTTAAAGGTCATGAACTCTATAATAGGACGGTTACCATTCATAGCACTACCAATACCTATCCCTGAGAATCCAAGCTCAGAAATTGGAGTATCGATAACTCGATCTGGTCCAAACTCGTCCAACATTCCTTTAGAAGCTTTATATGCACCGTTATATTCGGCTACTTCTTCACCCATTAAATAAATGGACTCATCTTTGCGCATTTCTTCGCTCATAGCCTGTTGAACGGCTTCCCTAAATTGAATTGTCTTCATTATAGTTCTTGATATTAATTTTTATGTCTTATAGGAACACAAAAATAGTAATTAGATAAAGTTTTTACCACATAAACCATTAAAAATTTACCTTCTAAAAAAACTTAAATAATTCACAGCACTACACAGCGACTATATCATCAAAAAACCAGCTATTTTATTATCAAAAGCGCATCAAAAACGTCGATTTTTAAGCTTAACGCAAATACTGAGCAAATTTTTATGATATTTTTATTATGCATGCATAGTATTTTCTAATTTATTTATGTAACTTCGTAAACATATCGTTTAATAAAAAAAGAACTACAAATATGAAGATATTAGTGTGTATTAGTCATGTTCCTGATACAACCTCAAAAATTAACTTTACCGAAGGTGACAGTAAGTTTGACACTAACGGAGTTCAATTTGTTATAAATCCCAATGATGAGTTTGGTTTAACCCGTGCTATGTGGTTTAAAGAAAAGCAGGGAGCCAGCGTAGATATTATTAATGTTGGTGGCCCAGAAACCGAGCCTACCTTGCGTAAGGCCCTGGCTATTGGCGCAGATACAGCTATTAGAATTAACACTATTCCTACAGATGGTTTTCAGGTAGCTAAAGAATTGGCAAAAGTTGCAGGTGAAGGAAATTACGACCTTATTATCTGCGGAAGAGAATCTATAGATTACAATGGCGGCATGGTACCTGGTTTACTTGCCGGGATGCTAAAAGCCAACTTTATAAATACCTGTATAGGTCTTGAGGTTGAAGGTGATAAAGCTACCGCTATTCGTGAAATCGATGGTGGTAAAGAAACTTTAACGGCAAGCCTTCCTTTAGTAATTGGTGGGCAAAAAGGAATCGTAGAAGAAAGTGACCTTAAAATACCTAATATGAGAGGTATCATGCAGGCGCGTAAAAAACCTTTAAATGTTGTAGAACCTAGTGGAGCTGAAGCTGCTACAAAAGCAGTGAAATTTGAAAAACCAGCGCCTAAAGGTGATGTTAAATTAATAGATCCAGAGAATTTGGATCAATTGATCGATCTATTGCATAATGAGGCTAAAGTTATTTAAAACTCAAGCTTATTTTATCGATTTTCAACAAAGGTTTTTAATCTAATTAAAATTTAAAGAATGTCAGTTTTAGTATATACAGAATCAGAAGATGGAAAATTTAAAAAAGGAGCGCTAGAGGCTGCTTCTTACGCAAAAGGTATCGCTGAAGCTATGAGCACCAGCCTTACCGCTATTGCTTTTAATGCTGAAGATACCAGTGAGCTTGGTAAATATGGTGTAGATAAGGTTTTAAGTGTAAGCAGCGATAAATTAAAGAACTTTAATGCTGAAGCTTATGCCGATGCGATTAAACAGGCTGCTGAAAAAGAATCTTCTAAAGTAGTGGTTTTAGACCAGTCTGCTAACGGAAAATATATCGCACCGCTTGTGGCCGTACAATTAGAAGCTGGTTATGCTTCAAACGTAGTTGCACTTCCAGAGAGTACTTCTCCATTTCAGGTAAAAAGAACAGCTTTCACAAATAAAGCTTTCAATTTTACTGAAATTTCTACGGATGTAAAAGTTGTAGGGCTTTCCAAAAATGCATTCGGACTTAAAGAAAGTGAAGGCGCAGCAGCTTCAGAAGCATTTGAACCTCAACTTTCAGCTGAAGATTTTACGGTAAACGTAGAATCTGTAGACAAAGCAAAAGATAAAGTTACAATTGCTGATGCAGAAGTTGTAGTTTCTGGTGGTCGTGGATTAAAAGGCCCAGAAAACTGGGGAATGATCGAAGAAATGGCAGATATTCTTGGTGCAGCGACAGCTTGCTCTAAACCAGTAAGTGATATGGGATGGAGACCGCACAGCGAACACGTTGGGCAAACTGGTAAACCAGTAGCCTCTAATCTTTATATTGCAGTAGGTATCTCTGGAGCGATACAGCATTTAGCAGGGATCAATGCTGCCAAAACGAAAGTGGTGATTAACAACGATCCAGAAGCACCTTTCTTTAAAGCTGCAGATTATGGAGTTGTTGGCGATGCATTTGAAATTGTTCCTAAGCTAAATGAAAAATTGAAGGAATTTAAGGCTAAAAATGCATAAATTTTATAACTTGTGCCCCTTAAAAGGGCTGTCTAAATTTGGTAAAATGCTCTATTTAGACAGCCTTTTTTAATTTATGGAATATGAGTTTAGTGCGTCTGAATATCAAAGGAATATCTTACAGTCAAACCCAAAATGGAGCATACGCTCTTATATTAAGTGAAGTTGGTGGTGATAGAAAATTACCCATTGTAATTGGTGCATTCGAAGCTCAATCCATAGCGATTGCGCTCGAAAAAGAAATACGCCCACCAAGACCGCTAACGCACGATCTATTCAAAAACTTTTCAGATCGATTCGATATCACAGTAAAACAGGTAATTATCCATAAACTTGTAGATGGTGTATTTTACTCCAGTCTTATATGTGAGAGAGATAAGATCGAAGAGATCATCGATGCCCGTACAAGCGATGCCATTGCATTAGCTTTAAGGTTTGATGCCCCAATCTTTACCTATAAAAATATCCTCGAAAAAGCCGGAATTTACCTTCAGGGTGAAGACCAGCAACAAAAAGAAAAAGAAGAAAACCAGGAAGAGATTATTTCTGAAGAGCTTCTAACAGACGATATTGAAATTTCTAAAGAAGATAATAACTATAAAAAGTTATCTTTAAGCGAACTGGAAAGTTTATTATCCCAGGCTGTTCAAAACGAAGATTACGAAAAAGCAGCCAGACTTAGAGACGAAATCTCTAAAAGACATTAATACCCCCTTTTAAAATATGAAGAGATTACTATGCCTTCTTTTTTTAATAATTTTTAGCTTCCCTTTACTGCAAGCGCAAAGCATTACGAAAAGCTGGAAGATCGAAACTAATGTAGACAGCATTTCTGGAGACATCTTTAAGCCAGAAAGTATACTCACTATAAACAAAGGAAGATTTAGCTTCTCTAAAGAAAATGATACTCTGGCTCGTGGTGACTATATGTATCAAAACGATATTCTGGTTCTTTTTTATACCAGGCCCAACAGAGCAATGGAAAACTACAGAGTCACCAAATTATCAGACTCTTCTATGGTGCTTAAAAGCGGTAAAAATGGCATCGATTTAAAAGCACATCAACCTAAGATCGCCGAAGTTATCCCGGCTAAAACCGCAAAAAAGATCATCCCTAATCAGGGAATTACAACTACAGGTATCTTACGCGGAATCTTAGGAATGTTCTCTCTTATACTTCTTGCATTTTTATTTAGTAGCAAGCGCAAAGCCATCAACTGGAAAACAGTAGGTATTGGTCTGGGGATGCAATTATTACTGGCATACGGAGTTTTAAAGATCGATTGGGTAAAATCTACCTTCGAATTTGTTGGTAAGATATTCGTGAAGATTCTCGAATTTACAGCCGCAGGTAGTGAATTCCTGCTTGGCGGACTAATGGACACGTCGAGTTTTGGATATATTTTCTTATTTCAGGTATTGCCAACCATTATTTTCTTTTCAGCATTAACTTCTATTCTTTTTTACTACGGAATTATACAGGTAGTAGTTAGAGGTTTTGCTATGGTTTTAACCAAGCTTCTTGGAATATCTGGAGCTGAAAGTTTAAACGTGGCCGGAAATATTTTCTTAGGCCAAACAGAAGCTCCTTTAATGATCAAAGCTTACTTAGAGCGTATGACGCGTTCTGAAATCTTATTGGTAATGATTGGTGGAATGGCAACTGTAGCAGGTGGAGTTTTAGCGGCATACATTGGCTTTTTAGGTGGTGACGACCCTGTTGCTCGATTAGAATTTGCCAAACATTTATTGGCAGCTTCTGTAATGGCAGCACCGGGAGCCATTGTAATTTCAAAAATACTATACCCGCAGCAGGAAAAAATTAATACTGATGTAGAGGTTTCTTCAGAAAAAATAGGATCTAACGTATTAGATGCGATCGCTATTGGTACTACTGAAGGTTTAAAACTTGCAGCCAACGTTGGTGCCATGCTATTAGTTTTTGTTGCTTTAATTGCAATGCTTAACTATGGTTTTGCAAAAATTGGTGAGTTCACTCATTTAAATGACTTTTTAGCAGCAAACACCCCATATCAAACATTTTCTATAGAAGCGGTTTTAGGTACTGTTTTCGCTCCATTAATGTGGCTTATTGGTGTTGCTAAAGAAGATATGATGCTAATGGGACAGTTACTGGGGATTAAACTGGCAGCAAGTGAATTTGTAGGATATATCCAGTTAGCAGAACTTAAAAACCCGGCGACTGCATTAAGCCTAACCTATCAAAAATCGATCATTATGGCAACTTATATGTTATGTGGATTTGCGAATTTTGCTTCGATAGGTATTCAGCTTGGAGGGATTGGTTCTTTAGCACCAGGACAGCGTAAAAACTTATCTGAATTTGGTATAAAAGCAGTAATAGGGGGAACTTTAGCTTCTTTACTTTCTGCAACAATCGCAGGTATGATTATTGGATAAAAAATATTGATCTTAGAAATAACAAAAAAGGTGTAGCTTAAACTGCTACACCTTTTTTTATGCATATCGAATCAAAGATTTAGAACATATTATCTATTTTAGCATTCAATTATTAGTATTCTAGATAAAAAAGGGCAGCAGAATTATGAAGCAATATCACGACTTATTACAACATATTTTAGATAACGGAGCTGAAAAAGGAGATCGCACCGGCACAGGAACTAAAAGTGTTTTTGGTTACCAGATGCGTTTCGATCTAAGCGCAGGCTTCCCTATGGTCACTACCAAAAAAGTGCATCTAAAATCGATAATCTACGAATTGCTTTGGTTTTTAAAAGGTGATACTAACGTTAAATATCTACAAGAAAACGGTGTTAGGATCTGGAACGAATGGGCCGATGAAAATGGCGATCTAGGACCGGTTTATGGTCACCAGTGGAGAAACTGGAATAGTGAAGAAATCGACCAGATTTCAGAAATTATAGAAACATTAAAGACCAATCCTAATAGCCGTAGAATGCTGGTTTCTGCGTGGAATCCTTCAGTAATGCCAAATACTTCGGTTTCATTTTCAGAAAATGTAGCCAACGGCAAAGCTGCGCTTCCACCCTGCCATGCATTTTTCCAATTCTATGTAGCAGATGGCAAATTAAGTTGCCAGTTATATCAACGTAGTGCCGATGTATTTTTAGGCGTTCCTTTTAATATTGCGTCTTATGCTTTGTTCACGATGATGATGGCCCAGGTTTGTGGGTACCAGCCGGGAGATTTTATTCATACTTTTGGTGATGTACATATTTACAGCAATCACATGGAACAAGTAAAACTTCAACTAAGTAGAACGCCAAAAGCGCTACCAACAATGAAGTTAAATCCTGAAATTACTAATATTTTTGATTTTTCCTTTGAAGATTTTAAATTAGAGGGTTACGATCCGCATCCAGCCATAAAAGGTAAAGTTGCGGTTTAAAAAATCTTTAATTTAAAATTTTAACAATCATGAAAAGCTTATTGCTAATAGCAAGTTTTGTATTTGGAAGTATCACCACTGTTTCGGCGCAGCAAACTTCGCCAGTTTGGCCGGGTTGTGAGGATAGCAAAAATGTAAAGACCTGCTTTAACAAGAAACTTAGCGAGCACGTTAGAGAAAATTACGAATATCCTAAAAATGACGCCGGCGAATATGTTCGTGGCGAAGTGACCATCAAGTTTGAAGTTGATGAAAAAGGCAAAGTGAATGTTTTAAATATCGAAGGTGACGAACCTTTGGTAAATAAAGCAGCCAAAAAAATGATTGAAAAAATGCCGAAGATGGAACCGGGAACACTTCAGGGAGAACCCGATGCGCGCGAATTCACCGTTCCGTTTAAATTCTAAAAATTATACCTGAAATTAGATAAAATCACCTTCAGTTTTTATGAAAAATCTACTACTTATTGTTTTCTTCCTTTTCAGCACTTTAGGTTTTGGACAGGAAGGCGTAAAAGCTGAAGGTAATACGGTTAAAGTTTCAGAAATTGCTGCGGTTTGGCCAGGTTGTGATTCCGCAGAAAACAAAGAAAATTGCTTTAGTCAAAAATTCCTGGAACTTGTAAAAACGACCTATAAATATCCCAGGAAAGATACTGGGGATTTTCTTCGAGGTAAAGCCACAATAAAAATGCATATCGATAAAAAAGGTGTGGTAAAGATCGATACGATCGAAACTGAAGAACCAAGGATTAAAGCAGCCTTAGAGAAAATGCTGACTAAACTCCCTAAAATGACTCCGGCAAAAAAGGCAGGAAAACCCATTTCCACAAAATACACGATACCGTTAGATCTTTAATTTTTTTTCATACATTTAAAGGTTTCATTTTCTGAAAACTACCAACCTCTAAATTATGAAAATCACTGCAATTCTTTTTTTGTTTTTCTTCCAGATATCAACATTAAGTAGCCAGGAAATGATATCCTGGCAAGAATTAGACACCAAGCCTATTATTGATAGTTGTAAACGCAAAACAGAGGATTGTACTCTTAAAAAGATAAAAGTTCACATACAACAGAATTTCAATACCAATATTCTTAGTGACACAATTGCAAAATTACCAATAAGTGCAAAGATTATTATTGACTCCTTTGGTGTTGTAAAATGGTCCAGATCTTTAACAGATAATAAAGAGATTTCTTCAGAAATAGAAAACCTGATAATGACGCTTCCAAAATTTACCGCGGGAATAAAAAATGGTCATCCTGTGAATACAATTTTAGATTTTAAAATGGATTTGAACAACTTCAAAAAGTTTCCTTCAGCATTAAGCACTAAGGATTATGATGTACCACCTTTACCTAAAAAATGTAAAACTACAGAAACACCAAAAAAATGCATCTCTGAATATTTCGCAAATTATATACTTCCAAGAGTAAATACCAGTTTACTGAAAGAAGAATCTTTCTCTGCTTCATTAAGTTTTGTGATTTCAGAAAATGGAGAAATTAACATCGCAAAATGTGTTGGAAAAGACGATAAATTGAATAGAAATATAGAGAATATAATCACAAAAATTAAAGACTTTATTCCGGCACAAAAAGATGGAAAAAATGTAGCGGTTACGTATCACTTGCCATTTTTTGGATATACCAATTAAATTCAACCCGCGAATAACGTTATTCACTTCGTTACGATCGATATTCCTTTTTTAACTTGGGATTAACGCAAACGAGAACTTATCGCCTCTAAAAAATTGTAAATTTGAGAGGAACGCACTAATCGCACACTTCTTTTTATGCTTTTACAATCTGAATTATTAGATTTTTTCAACGAAACGCGAGCACAATCTGAACTTATTTGTTCTTTTCTGGAAACCGAAGATTACGTGGTACAACCCATTGTAGATGTTTCTCCGCCTAAGTGGCATTTAGGACATACAACCTGGTTCTTTGAAGAATTTGTGCTAAAACCTTACAAAGGCGACTATCAGCTTTTTGATGATCATTCGGCTTATGTTTTTAATAGTTATTACGAAAGCGTAGGCGAAAAGGTGATACGTACAGATCGCGGAAATCTTTCGCGTCCAACCGTTGCATGGGTGTATAAGTACAGAAATTATGTTTCCAAAGCATTAAAGGATTTTATCGAATCTGAAGATTTAAGCTCTGAAATTCTGGAAGTGATCGAAATTGGCTGCCATCACGAAAAGCAACACCAGGAATTATTATATACCGATATAAAATACATTTTAGGAAACAATCCGCTTTTCCCCAAATACAACGACCAGTTTGAAGAAAACCCGATTCAGGATATTCCGCAGGAATGGATCGCCGTAGAAAAGGGGAATTATGATATTGGCCATAATAACACCGATTTTTGTTACGATAACGAACTTGGTCGCCACACCGTTTATTTAGCCGATTATCAAATTTCGAATAAACTGGTAACCAATAAGGAATATATCGAATTTATCGAAGCCGGTGGCTACAAAGATGTTTTACTTTGGCATGCTGAAGGCTGGGATTGGGTAAATACCAATCAAATTTCAGCACCTTCTTACTGGCACAACATCGATGGCGACTGGCATCAATTTACCCTGCAAGGCTTACAAAAATTAATTTTAGATGCGCCGCTAAGTCATATTAGCTATTATGAAGCCTTCGCTTTTGCACAATGGAAAGGTTTACGCTTGCCAACCGAGCAGGAATGGGAAGTTGCCAACAGCAAATTTAACTGGGGATCACGTTGGGAATGGACAGAAAGCGCTTACTCTCCATATCCCGGTTACAGCAAAGCTCCTGGCGCTTTAGGCGAATACAATGGTAAGTTTATGGTGAATCAAAAGGTGTTGCGTGGTGGCTCTATTGCTACTTCCAACAAACACACAAGACCAACTTATCGCAACTTTTTTCATGCCCCTTTACGCTGGCAATTCACAGGAATTCGCCTTGCAAAATAACCATCAACTTACACTATGAAATCTACACCAACTACCACAAAATATGAAACTGCTTTTGAAGAAGATGTTGCTAAAGGCCTAACCAGCTTTCCTAAATATCTACTTTCAAAATATATTTATGATGAAAAAGGAGATAAGCTCTTTCAGCAGATCATGAATATGCCAGAGTATTATTTAACCAATTGCGAACTTGGCATTCTTCAGCAACATACAGCTTCGATCGCCGATTCTTTCAATAGCGAAAAAGGCTTTGACCTAATTGAACTTGGCGCCGGCGACGGAAAAAAAACAAAAGTTTTACTGAAGCACCTGGTGGCAAAAAATTACGATTTTGATTATTTACCGGTCGATATTAGTCAGCATGTTTTAGACGAATTAGAAGAAGCTTTAAAAACTGAAATTCCCGGCGTAAACATAAAAACTCAGCAAGGAACTTACTTCAAAACCTTAGAGAAACTGGCCGATTATAACTCGCGCAAAAAAGTGATCATGGTTTTGGGTTCTAATATTGGGAATCTTTTACATGAAAAAGCGATCGATTTTTTAAAGAATATCTGCGAAGCGATGAGTGAAGAAGATATGTTATTTATGGGCTTCGATCAGAAAAAAGATCCGCAAATAATCCTGGATGCTTATAACGATCCCCACGGAATCACAGAAGCTTTCAATAAAAATCTTCTGGTAAGAATGAATAACGAGTTAGCAGCCGACTTTAATACCGATGATTTTAAACACTGGGAAACCTATAATCCTGAAACCGGTACGGCGGCGAGTTACCTGGTAAGCAAAAAAGAACAGCAGGTAAAAATCGACAAACTTGGCCTGGACATTCATTTTGATGCCTGGGAAACCATTCATACGGAAATTTCACAGAAATACGACGATAATATTGTGCAATGGCTAGCCAAAGAAGCTGGCTTAGAAGTTATTGAAGAATTTAGCGATTCGGAAAACTGCTACAAAAATTATATCTTTAGAAGGAAAGATCTTTAGATAAATAATTAATCAAAAATTATCGAAAATCAGTGATTATGAAAGCGATTTGGAAAAATACCGTGATTGCTGAAAGTGCAGATACTAAAAAAGTAGAGAGCAACTGCTATTTCCCGATGGAAAGTATTAAAAAAGAATACTTTAAAAACAGCAAAAAACAAACACGCTGTCCCTGGAAAGGTCTCGCATCCTATTTTACGTTAGAGGTTGATGGCGAGAAAAACGAAGATGCTGCCTGGTACTATCCGCAAGCCAGCCACGCTGCAAAACCTATTCAAAACTACGTAGCTTTTAAAAATGGCGTAGAGATTAAGGAGTGAGAATTAATAAATTCTTGAATTTCAGATAGCAGCTATCCTTTATAAGCTTTAAGTGCTTTTACCAGAATCTCCAGTTCTTCTTCGGTATTAAAATAGTGGAAACTCACACGTAAACCTTCACCTCGCTGCGAAACTATAATATCTTTTTCTCGTAAATACTGATATAATTTATCGTCACCTTTTATATTGAAAATCGATGAATGATCACCTCTTTTTACAACGGCATCTTCTAATAAATTCATTTCAGTAAAAAGCTTTTTTGCCTGACCTTTTAAAATATTCACCTGATCTTCTATCGTAGAAATACCGATGTTTTTGATCAATTTAAGGGCTTCACCTAAACTCCCATAGTTTAAAGTATCCTGGTGACCAGGTTCAAATTTACCCAGAAAATTGCCTTCGTGCGCCTTATACTTTCCTTGCAAAGAACCAAAACCCAAATGTTTTGGCGACACTTTCCCTTCGATATCTTTATTGAAAAGCATAAAACCATTACCGTAGCCGGCATTTAGCCATTTATAAGTGCTCGAGATTAGAACATCTATTCCGGTAGCATCAAAATCGAAAGCTTCAGTTCCTAAAAACTGTGTTCCGTCTGCAATAAAAATCACTTCAGGAAAATCTTTTTTTAGCTGAGTTAAAAAAGCGGTGCTTAGTTTAATTCCGTTGATATATTGCACGATACTAAACGCAAAAAACTCAGGTTGTTCTTTCGTTAAAGCTTCAACAATATTTTCTTCTAAAAACTCATTGATTTCAGCATAACAAATTTCAAAATCTCTGGATTCTACAGGCCAGTTGATCGACGGGTAATCATTTTTCAGCAACAACACCTTTTTAGGTTTTTCGATTCCTTCCAAAAGCGTATTAAAACCATAAGAAAAATTAGGCACCAGCCCTACCCTGTTTGGCGCACAATTAAAAGCTTCGCCAACTTCTTCACGAACGCTGGTTAAAAGTTCACTTTGTCCTTCTTTTAAAACACTTCCAGATATCAAAAAATCGAGATCGTGCTCCTGCCTGAATTCTAAAACTTTCTCGTGTAGCAAACCCGAAGCTGCTGTATTTAGGTAAGTATATCGGTCTAAAACGGGAAAGCCTTTTCTTAAATTACTCATAAGCCTTAAAGAATTCAGTTCTAAAAAATGTAAATTTGTTAATAGCACTAAAGTACCTTTATTTATGTTCTCTAAAAAGAAAAATACTTCTAAAGTAGATGCCGAACAGCGCGAATTGTACGAAAATGCCAGAAAAAGAACACTTCAGAAAAAAAGATTATTTCAGCATTTTATCGTATTCCTGGGCGCTTCGATCTTAGCTATCATTTTAAATGTTGTTATTGGTTTTAAAGAAGACGTACTAGTTTTAGGCTATAATTGGTTTGTTTGGGTGATCCTTATTTGGGGATTTATCTTTTTAATTCATTTCTTTAATGTGCTTTTAGTAAACACTTTTATGGGAAAAGAATGGCAGGCAAAACAGATCGATAAACTTGTTGCTAAGCAAAAAGAAAAGATTGCTAAATTACAGCAACAGGTAGAGAAAGATCATCCGCTACCTAATAAAAGTAATCAAAAAAACTTCCCAGAAAACAACGAAACTAACGAAAGATTTAAACCAATCTCTCCAGATAAACCAGACCAAAACAACAATCACTAACTTATGGTTACAATGATCGCGGCTGCGGCCGAAAATAATGCTCTTGGAAAAGAAAACGACCTTTTATGGCGATTACCAGATGATTTTAAACGTTTCAAAAAACTAACCAGTAATCACCCAATTATAATGGGCCGCAAAACCTTTGAAAGTTTTGATGGATTATTACCAAATCGTACTCATTTTGTGATCACCAGAAACGAAGATTACGATCCCGGCAAAGGAGTTTATGTTGTAAAAAGTTTATCACTGGCATTAAAGATCGCACAAGACCTGGATCCAAATCCGTTTATAATTGGTGGTGGTGAGATCTATAAAATGGGATTGGAAAGAACAGACAAGATCGAACTTACCCGTGTTCATGAAAGCTTTGATGATGCCGATACTTTTTTTCCTGAAATCGAAGAAAAGGAATGGAAGTTAACTGAAGAGGTTTTTCATGAAAAAGACGAGAAACATAAATACTCTTTTAGTTACCTTACGTATGAGCGTAAATGATGCCTACCAGCCACTTTTTAAAATAATTGAAGAAAAAAACAATCTAAAAATCAACAATATCACCTCGCTATCTGGCGGAGATATTAATGATGTTTTTTTGCTGAATACTACGGAAGGAAAGAAAGTGGTAAAAGTGAATAGCGCTACAAAATTCCCAGGAATGTTTGAAGCTGAAATGGCCGGAATGAAAGCTTTAAAAGCTACTGAAGCCATCGACGTCCCACAAATGATTGCTGTTTATACTGAAAGTGAATATTCCTGCCTTTTAATGGAACATCGAGAAACAGGTTCCAGATCATCAAATTTCTGGACAGTTTTTGGGAAGCAAATGGCCGACTTACATAAAAACTCGCAGCCGAAATTCGGTTTTTCTGAAGATAATTATATTGGTAGTCTACCCCAGCAAAATAAGGAGCACGAAAATATAATTGACTTTTATATTGAAGAGCGCTTAGAACCACAATTCAAACTAGCGAAAGAACAAGCTTATGGTTTAGGCAACACCAAAAAATTCTGTTCAGAATTATACAATCTTATCCCACAGGAAAAACCAGCTTTAATTCATGGTGATCTTTGGAACGGGAATTACCTTGTTAATGCTGAAGGAAGTCCCTGCCTAATCGATCCTGCCGTTGCTTATGCGCCACGAGAAATGGATCTTTCGATGATGAAACTTTTTAGCGGATTCGACTCGGTTTTATTTAACACCTACTTTGAAGAATTCCCCGTAGAAAAAGGTTTTGATGATCGCGTACCCATCTGGCAACTTTATTATTTACTTGTACATCTCAATTTATTTGGTACCGGCTATTTAGGTTCCTGCAAAAATATTATCGACCGCTACACCTAATTTCACAATTCTTAACAGCAAGCATTTCGTTTTTAGCAGTTTATTAGCGGCAAAGCTCTTAGCTGAATTGTATCTTCATATTAAATAAAAAAGACTATGAGCACAGAGAATTTAGAATACAGTGAAGCTAGAAAAAAAGTAAAATCTTTTGTTGAAGATATTAAAACCGGTATGCTGGTAACAAATATCGGTAGCAAGCCAGTAGATGCTATACCTATGACCACTAAAAAAGTAGATACCGAAGGTAACATTTGGTTTTTAAGCGGTCTAAACAGTGATCACAATGCCAATATTGTAAAAGATAGTGATGTTCAGCTTCTTTATAGTGATATTAAAGATTACGAATTCATTAGTATTTATGGCCAGGCATCTATAGTTACCAAAAGCGATATATTAGAAGACCTTTATAGTAGTGTAGATGATACCTGGTTTAAAGGAACAGATGATCCAAACCTTAGCGCAATTAAGGTGAATCCTGAAGAAGCTTATTACTGGGATACAAAATCTAACAAATATGTATCGCTATTTAAAATGGGCGTATCGGCCGTTACAGGAAATCAACAAGATATAGGAGAAAAAGGAAAATTAGACCTATAATATTAATAGTGTATTTGTCGAAAGGACCTCGCAGCTACTTTTTGTTGTGAGGTCTTTTTTATTCTTCCTATTTTTGCCATTATTCCGTTATTTTTTCTGCTGAAGAAAATGACGTAATTATTTATAATTTCGAGTTTCGAAGCCAATATTAGGATCGAAACAGCTATTAAAGCCCTTTTTTAGGGATAAAATTTAGAAAATGAAAGCATACGTTTTTCCCGGACAGGGAGCACAATTTTCAGGAATGGGAGCAGATCTATATGAAAAGTCTGCTGAAGCTAAAGAATTATTTGATAGAGCAAATGAAATTCTTGGCTTTTCTATAACCGAAACGATGTTTAGCGGATCTGCTGAAGATCTAAAACAAACTATGGTTACCCAGCCTGCAGTATTTTTGCACAGCGTGATTTTAAGTAAAGTTTTAGGAGCAGATTTTAAACCAGATATGGTTGCCGGGCATTCTTTAGGAGAATTTTCTGCTCTTGTAGCTAATAATACTTTAGAATTTGAAGACGCTCTAAAACTTGTTTCTCAACGTGCTTTAGCTATGCAAAAAGCCTGCGAGATCACGCCATCTACAATGGCTGCAGTCTTAGGATTAGAAGATGAGTTGGTTGAAGCTGTTTGTGCTGAAACTGAAGGAACTGTTGTTGCGGCCAATTATAACTGCCCAGGGCAATTAGTAATTTCTGGCGAAGTTGCAGCTGTAGAAAAAGCCTGCGAAGAATTAAAAGAAAGAGGAGCTAAACGTGCATTACTGCTTCCTGTTGGTGGAGCTTTCCATTCACCACTTATGGAACCGGCAAGAAAAGAACTGGCAGCAGCAATAGAAGCTACTAATTTCAAGAATCCTTCTTGTCCTATTTATCAAAATGTGAGTACTACTGCGGTAACAGATCCGGTTGAAATTCAGAAGAATTTGGTATTTCAATTAACAGCTCCGGTAAAATGGACGCAATCTGTGCAAAATATGATGAAAGATGGTGCTACAAGTTTTACTGAAGTTGGCCCAGGAAAAGTTTTACAAGGACTCGTAAAAAAAGTAGATCGTAAAATGGAAACTTCTTCCGCAGCGATTTAAATTATATCTTCATAAAAATTATAAAAGGTGAGCTTTTCAGCTCACCTTTTTTATTCCCTAAATTCACCCATTTGCTAAAACGTAACAGCAAAACACAAATTTTACCCGAAAATCGTAGCTTTTACCCACTGAATTTCAGACTACTAGAATTTACCTTCAATTTTTTAAGTATTTGAACTAAAACTTTCATCAAAATTATCCATTTCCACATAAAACCTCATCCCCTATAATTTTAAGAAATTCAAAGATCAACTTGATATATTAAGTTTAAAGTAATTTTTAACATAAAAAGGTGCTAGAAAAGTTTAAATTGATATTTATTAACCATTTATTAATATTTATTTGACTCCTATGCTATGTTTTTTATAATTTTTTAACACGCTAATTCAAAAACTCAAATATGAAAAGAAAACTACAAAGTTTTTTGACCTTACTGTTTTTGTTCTCCATTTGCAGCGTGTTCGCTCAGGATAGAACAATTTCAGGAACAATTACAGACGATCAGGGTATGCCGTTACCTGGTGTAAACGTCAGAATCAAAGGAACCGCAAGTGGTATCCAGTCAGATTTCGATGGAAACTATTCCATTCCAGCAGAAGAAGGTGATGTGATCGTATTTTCTTTTGTTGGATTAAAAACGGCAGAATATACGGTAGGTGATATTAATACCATCGATGTCGTTATGGAAGCCGACGAGTCGCAACTCGAAGAAGTGGTGGTAACCGCACTGGGGATCTCCAGAGAGAAAAAGTCATTAGGTTATGCGGTCTCCGAAGTGAGTAGCGAAGATCTGGAATCCAGAGCTGAAGGTGATGTTGGCCGACTTTTAAGTGGTAAGGCTTCAGGAGTGCAAATTACCCAACAAAGTGGGATCTCAGGATCTGGAACAAATATCATTATTAGAGGTTTAAGTTCTTTTAGTGGTAGTAACCAGCCCTTATTTATTGTAGATGGTGTTCCTTTTAGTAGCGATACAAACGCTCAGGGCGACTTCGTTGAAGGTAATAGTGGAGGAAGTAGATTCTTCGACCTTGATCCTAACAATATTGAAAGTGTAAACGTTTTAAAAGGACTTGCAGCTTCTACTCTTTACGGAACTCAGGGTCGAAACGGAGTAATTTTGATCACCACTAAAAACGGAAGCGGTGCTGCCAGTCGTAAAAAGCATGAAGTTACCGTAACTTCTTCTATCTTCTTTAATGAAGTAGCTTCGATTCCAGATTACACTATGAGCTATGGTGGTGGTTTCGATCAGGCTTTTGGATGGTTCTATAGTAACTGGGGACCAGGATTTGATGAAGCTGGAGTCGCCGGTTGGGGTGCAGATCCCGCGATCGATGAGAACGGAAATTTACCGCATCCTTATTCTACAGCAAGTTCTGGAACCGGGATCCCTCAGGCATTCCCAGAGTTTGCGGATACTCCTTATGCATGGCAGCCATACAATAGTGTAGAAGAATTTTTTAGAACAGGTGTTGTATCTAATACCAGTGTAAACTTCTCTGGAGCTTCAGATGATGGTAAAGTTACTTACAGCTTAAGCGGTGGTCATTTAGAAGACGAAGGTTTTACTCCTGAAAATAAGGTTATAAGAAATAACCTTGGGATTGGTGGTAAAGCTGAACTTGCAAATAATTTTACGATCAACGGTACCTTAAACTTTTCGCAAACAGATTTTAAATCACCTCCGGTTTCTGCAGGGGATGGTAATACTGTATTTGGCGGTGGTGGATCTTCTGTATTTTCAAACGTGTTCTTTACACCCAGAAATGTAGATTTGATGGGACTACCCTATCAAAATCCTTTAACGGGCGGAAGTGTTTATTATCGCCAGGCCAATGATATTCAGCACCCTTTATGGACAGTATATAACGCGAGTTCAGAACAGTTGACCAATCGTGTATATGGTAGCGCAGGTATTATGTATGATTTTACTGACAATCTAAACTTAACTTATAGATTAGGAATCGACCTTTATAATGAAGGTAACACCAGCTATCAAAACAGAGGCGGCTCTACGTCTAACACAAGAATTAGAAGTGGTTTCTATGATACCTGGAATAACTCGAATACCATTTGGGATCACAATATCACATTAAATGGAATGTATGATCTTTCAGAAAAACTTGGCCTTAATTTTAATCTGGGAGCAACTACCAGACGAACAATTTACGATCGACAGGGAGTTAGTAGTTCTAACCAGCAGGTTTTTGATGTCTTAAGACACTTCAATTTTATGCTGCAGGACGAAATTCAGTATTCCGAAGAAAGAAATATTGCAGGTCTTTATGGACAGGTAGAATTGGATTATGATGGCTTTTTGTACTTAACCATTAATGGACGTAATGACTGGGTATCTAATCTTTCTGAAGAAAATAGATCGATCTTTTATCCTGGAGTTAGTGCTTCGTTTTTACCAACTTCAGCATTTTCAGACCTTAGTGGTGATGCCTTAGGATTTTTAAAACTTAGAGCCGGTTTTGGTACTTCTGCAAACTTTCCTTCAGGATACCCAATTGCTAACAGATTATCATTAGATACACAACGTTGGCTTGATGATTCTGGAAACTTAATCGTTAGTAACACAACTAACAGTGTTTTAGGTAATCCAGATCTGGAACCCGAAACAATGACTGAAATTGAATTTGGAGTAGAATCGAACTGGTTTAATAATCATTTTACACTTAACGCATCTTATTTTAATAGAATTACAGAAAACCTTCTGGTAAATAGAAGCTTAGATGCATCTACGGGTTATACCAGTGTTCGAACTAATATTGGGGAAATTAATGTAGAAGGACTAGAAATTGAAGCCGGGCTGGATATCTTCAAAAATCCAGATCAAGGTGCTTTTAACTGGAGCATAAATGCAAACTTTAGTACTATAGAACCTACAGTTGAAGATCTGGGCCAGGATACTGATATCATTGTTTATTCAGGGTTCTCTAACCTTGGAAATGCTGCCATTCCAGATAAGCCTTTAGGAACTATAGTTGGATCTCGAATCTTAAGAGACGACGATGGAAATTTTGTTACCAATAGTCAGGGAGATTATGTTGTAGAATCTGGCCAGTTTGAAATTGGGGATCCCAACCCAGATTATACACTTAACGTGAGCAGTAGTATCTCCCTTAAAAATTTCAATTTTAATATTTTGGTAACTCATGTCTCTGGCGGTGATATTTACAGCCAAACGATCGCTACATTATTAGGAAGAGGACTAACTACAGATACAGATAACAGAATCAATCCTTTTATTCTACCGGGGGTAAATCAGGATACTGGCGAGCCAAACAATATTCAAATTAATAATTCACAGTATTATTTTGATAATATTCTATTTGGACCAGATGAGCTTCAGGTTTACGATGGTTCTGTAATAAGACTTCAGGAGGTATCTTTAGGATACTCTGTACCACAATCATTTTTAGAGAAAACACCTTTTGGCTCGCTTTCCCTAAAAGTATCTGGATATAACCTTTGGTATGATGCCTACAATACGCCAGATGGTATAAACTTCGATCCAAATGTTGCTGCCTTGGGAGTAGGAAATGGACAGGGATTTGATTTTTTAAGTGGACCAAGTTCGAAGAGATACGGAATTAGTATCACAGCTTCATTCTAAAAACTAAAACAATATGAAAAGTATACGTAAAATATTCGGATTGTTCGTCTTGGCAGGACTTTGCTTTTATTCCTGTGAAACGACCGACATGGATTTAACCGAAGACCCTAATTTTTTAACACCAGAGCAAGCCGACGTTGATTTCTATCTAAACGCAATCGAAAGATCTTATGTAAGCCTAATGCAAAACTTTGGGAATTACGGCGCGCAGGTAACAAGGATAGAATACATGGGAAGTCGTAATTATTTAAATGCTTATTCGCCTACCGCTTTTGATGATGAATGGGATTTAGCTTATCGCCAGATTCTGGCAGATGTAGAAGCCATGACTCCAATTGCACAGGAAAACGAACAATTTCATCATATCGCAATAGCTCAGCTTCTTTCTGCTAATGTTTTGATTACACTGGTAGACTATTTTGGAGACATTCCTTATTCTGAAGCTTTAATGGGCGACGAAGGAAACTTTAATCCAGCTGTAGATGATGGTGCAGCGGTTTATGCCGCAGCAGAATCATTAATAGATGAAGCGATAGCTAATTTTAATATGGAGGCAGCCGCAGAACCAGATTATGATCCTTTTTATGAAGGAGATTATGAGAATTGGATAAAACTTGCAAATACTTTAAAAATGAAGATCTATGTTCAGACGAGATTAGTAGATGATTCAGCTTTAAGTAATTTTAACCAGATCGTTGCTTCTGGAGATTTTATTAGTAGTACAGATGAAGATTTTCAATTTAGATATGGTACTAACGAAAATCAGCCTGATACAAGAAACGGAAGATATGCAGGCAACTACACTCCAACAGGAGCCGGAAGCTATCTATCCAATTGGCTAATGGGAACCATGTTAGAAGACAGTGACCCAAGAATTCGTTATTATTTCTATCGCCAGGTCGATGCTGTTCCTGGAGAGGAAGTAGATCCTAATGAACAAACTTTAACTTGTTCTATGGAAAGTGCTCCGCAACACTATATCGATGGTGGCTACACATTCTGTAGTTTACCCAGTGGATATTGGGGTAGAGATCATGGAGATAATGATGGTACTCCGGGAGACGGTTTTTTAAGGTCTACTTACGGAATTTATCCAGCAGGCGGAATGTTTGACGACAGTAGATTTGCACCAGTTTCACAAGGCGCAGGAGCTGCAGGAGCTGGAATTACACCACTAATGTTAGCTTCATGGGTAGATTTTATGAGAGCTGAAATGGCTATGGCAGAAGGAGACGAAACTGCTGCACAGGAATTTGTAATTAGTGGAACTCAAAAATCTATTGCTAAAGTTCAGTCTTTTGGAGCGCTAGATCCAGATGCAGATTTAAGCTACGCTCCTTCAGAAGAGCAGGTAGACAGTTTTCTATCTCAGCTAGAAACAGAATTTAGCAGTGCAAGCATAGAAGAGAAATGGAATGTTTTGGCTGAAGAATTTTGGATCGCATCTTTTGGAAACGGTACATTAAACTACAACTTTTATCGTAGAACTGGATACCCAACTACGCTTCAGCCAAATAGAGAGCCAAACCCAGGAGGTTTTATAAGATCGTTTAGATATCCTGCAAACTTTGTAAATAACAACTCTTCTGTATCACAGAAACAGGAAGTTACCACGACAGTTTTTTGGGACACTAATCCGGCATCTCCTTCATTTCCTGAGTCGAACTAAATAAAAAAACTATGATGAAAAAACATATAAAATATATCATGCCGTTTTTTGCCTTCTTGCTGCTGCTTGGTTGTACAGAAGAAGACAATACCGTAGACAAGGTATTTCAGGATACCGTTTATGGGGCAATACTTAGAACAACAGAAACTATAAGCGCATCTTACAATGCTTTTGATCCTACCTCTATTTTTTCGATCATGTTAGAAGAACAGGACGAGGAAATGGGAGATCTGCTGGAGTCTGTAGATGTTTACATCTCTTTTGAAGACAACCAGGGAGATGCTGTGGATAATAGTACAAGTGAAACATTATTAGTTAATATACCAGCATCTGAATTTACCACCGGAGATAATGGTTTACCTGTTGTTTCTTTTGAAAGATCTTTAGCTGAAGCTGCCAGCGCAGCCGGACTTTCTGAAAGTGATTATAGTGGTGGTGATCGTTTTATCTATCGTATGGTTCTAAATTTAACCGATGGCAGATCGTACACCAATACCGATTATGGCGGAACCGTATCGAGCAGTTCGTTCTTTAGATCTCCATTAATTTACTACGTTGGGGTAAACTGTACTCCGCTTACTCCGGTTTCTGGAACCTACAATGTAGACCTACAGGATAGTTACGGTGATGGTTGGAACGGCGCTTCCATTTCGGTTACCATAGACGGCGTTACAGAAGATTACACTTTAGATTCTGGTTCTGCCGGATCATTTTCTGTGACCGTACCAGAAGATACAGAGGAGTTATCCTTCGTATTCAATTCAGGTGATTGGGATAGCGAAATAACATTTCAGATCTACGCACCAAATGGTGACTTGGCTTCAGAACAAGGCCCCAGTCCTGGGGTTGGTGAGATTCCTTTGAGCATCTGTCCAGATTAATACAAAAGTTTGTATTAGCTTTAAAGGCTGCCATAATAATTTCAGGCAGCCTTTTCTTCTCTAATTTCTTTACGATGAAAAATTTAAAACTCAGTCTTTGTTGTTTTCTCGTGATGATCTTCACTGCAAACTATGCACAGATCACCCCCCCTAAGCCAGAAAATTTTAAATCGATCACAGATGGTGGTACCGGAAGCCAACCTATCCTAAATACCATAATGCACGATCTGTTAGACAACAAAAATGCATATAATTCCAATCTTAAAACCATAGGATCTCCTTATTTAGATGAAAGCTACAAGATTGCAACCGTATATTACCAAGGAGAATTACAGGAGAACTTCTACGTTCGGCATAACATTTTAAATGATGAAATTGAATTAAAACAAACTATTTTACCTGAAGAACAACCAAAAGCACTAATTAGAAATAAGAATATCAAGTTGATCTTTGAGGATGGCAAAGAAATTTATTTCAGAAAATATAAACCTAAAAAAGAGAATGCAGTAAATGGTTTTGTGTACGCTATTAATGATTCTGCCACTTACAATGCTTACAAAGTGATTAACGCAAAATTTTCTGAAGGTCATGCCGCCACAAGCTCTATGGTAAAAGAAGTACCGAATCGTTTTTCACATTTCAGTATTTATTATTATTCTTCAAAGCCAGAAGAAATCTTACAACCGCTACCTTCAAATTATAAAAAATTCGTCAAAATTTTAGAACCTGAACTTCAGGAAAAATTAAGGGGCTATATCAAGGAAAACAGTTTGAATCTTAAAGAAGATGATGAGATTAAATCGATTTTCGATTATTTAAACGACAATTTATAATAATCGATATTAAAGTAAAGTACCTTGTGGCAAGCCCAAATAGCCTTCGTTGGAGATCAATTTTTAATTTCGAGAAAAGCCTCGGGGTAGTACATCCTTTGGCGGTGCCAATAAAAAAGCCATGAAACTAAATAATTTCACGGCTTCTCAATATTTTCAATCTTTCAGGTCTCCTAGAAACTATCCATTCACAAACTCGATAAGAGTTTTGGTAATAAATGCAATCTGCTCTTCATCCAGTTCGGTATGCATAGGTAAAGAAATTACCTCTTTCACCAATTGATTGGTTACTTCAAAATCTGCTTCATTGTAGCGCTCGTCTGTATAAGCTTTTTGTTTATGAAGCGGAATTGGATAATACACTCCACACGGAATATCATTTTCCTGAAAATGCTTCACTAAAGCATCTCTTTTTCCGTTAGTGATTCTTAGCGTATATTGATGAAAAACATGAGTGTCGTCTTTACCAATGCGAACCGGAGTAATTATATTTTCCTGTCCTTTTAAAGCTGCATCGTAAAGATCTGCTGATTTTCTACGAGCCGTATTATAAGTATCTAATTTTGGTAATTTTGCTCTTAAAACTGCTGCCTGCAAACTATCCAATCTAGAGTTTACCCCAACTACATCATGGTGATAACGCTCGTACATTCCGTGGTTTACAACGCCACGAATGGTATGCGCCAATTCATCATCATTAGTAAAGATTGCTCCTCCATCACCATAACACCCTAAGTTTTTAGATGGAAAAAATGAGGTGGCTCCAATATGGCCAATAGTTCCGGTTTTGTGAGTTTTCCCGTTTTTATCGTGGTAATTTCCGCCAATCGCCTGTGCATTATCTTCAATTACATAAAGATTATTTGCTTCAGCAATTTCCATGATCGCATCCATATTTGCCGATTGTCCAAATAAATGTACCGGCACAATTGCTTTGGTTTTTGGCGTAATTGCCGACTTAATTTTTTCAGGATCGATATTAAAAGTTTCTGGTTCTACATCAATTAAAACCGGTGTTAATCCTAACAAAGCAATAACCTCTACAGTAGCAGCGAAAGTAAAATCTACGGTAATAACCTCGTCACCAGGTTTTAAACCTAACCCCATCATGGCAATTTGCAAAGCATCTGTCCCATTCCCACAAGGGATTACGTGTTTTACACCAAGATATGCTTCTAATTCCTTTTGAAAATTCTGAACTTCAGGTCCGTTTATAAAAGCTGTGGAGGTTATCACCTCATCAAAAGAAGTACTAATTTGATCTTTTATTCCTTCATATTGACCTTTAAGGTCAACCATCTGTATCTTTCTCATTTGTTTTTTCTTGTGGAATCAAAATTACGAAATATAGCAGCTATTGCCATACATTTTTATTGAAACCCCTACTTTTGTAATCCAAATTCTTTGTTTTGCGAGGCATTTATAATTTACTTACATATTTAACCAAAGCAGCACTTCCTTTGCCGGCCAGGTTCAATCATAAACTTCAACTTTTTGTAGAAGGAAGAAAACAGGTATTCGATCAACTGGAAAAGATAGATTTTTCTGAAGATTGGGTTTGGTTTCATGCCGCTTCGTTGGGGGAATTTGAGCAAGCTGTTCCTATTATGGAAGCTTTAAAAGACCAATATCCAAATTATAAGATTTTGGTTAGTTTTTATTCGCCTTCTGGCTATGAAAACAAGAAAAAACACCCTTTGGCAGATGCGATCGTGTATCTACCAATAGACACTCCTAAAAATGCGAAACGCTTTGTATCGACAGTAAAACCAAAGCTTGCCTTTTTTATCAAATATGACATTTGGCCTAACTTTTTAAAAGAATTAAAAAAGCACAACATTCGCACATTTCTAATTTCTGGTGCATTTAGAAAAGACCAGATCTATTTTAAGTCCTACGGAAGTTTATTTAGACAGGCACTTCAGGTTTTTGAACATATTTTTCTTCAGAATGAGTCTTCAAAACAGCTTTTAAAAACCATTAATATTGAAAATACCACGGTAAGTGGTGATACTCGTTTCGATCGTGTTGCAAGGCAATTAGAATATGATAATCGGCTTGAATTTGTAGCAAAATTTAAAGAAAATAAAACCTGCATCGTTGCCGGAAGCACCTGGCCAGAAGATGATGCGCTTTTACTGGATTTTATCAATAAATCTTCAGAAGATATAAAATTCATTATCGCTCCGCATGAAATAAAGTCTGAAAAGATCGAAAAACTAAAAGCTCAAATTGCTAAAAAAACGATCTTATTTTCAGAAAAAAACGATGCTGAAATTAACGAATATCAGGTTTTAATTATCGACACTATTGGATTGCTTACCAAAGTTTATAGCTACGCAGACATTGCTTATGTTGGCGGTGCAGCAGGCACTAGCGGACTTCACAACATTTTAGAACCTGCAACTTTTGGTGTTCCTATTGTTATTGGGAAGAACTTCGAGAAATTCCCTGAAGCAAAACAACTTCAGCAACTTGCTGGATTATTTTCGGTTGCTTCCGCAGAAGAATTATCCCAGATAATGACCAAACTGGTAGAAGACAAAAAATTTAGATCTAAAACGGGGATGATTAGCGGTCATTTTATAAACAGTAACACAGGTGCAACTCGCACTGTCATCACCTATTTAGACCAAAAGCATTAATTTTTTGAGTGTATTTTAAGACTTTCTATTAAAATTCATTTAAAAAATATCGATAAAAATTTATTCGTCGTAATTTCGACCTGTTCAACAATATTTAAAAATCATGAAACGATTAATTTTATTAGGTGGATTTATGGCAATAACGGCAACAACTTTGTTCTCTTGCCGTGAAGAACCTCAAAAAACCGTTGTAAAAGAAGTTGAAGTCGAAAAAACCGAAAACGAAGGAGTTTTGGAACGTACCGCTAAAAAGGTAGACAAGAAAGTAAACGAAGAAATCGACGAAGAAATCGATAAAATTGGTGACGATAATTAAGGAGATTTAACAAAAACCCTTAGTTGTACCGAGTTTTAAAACAGTCTTAGTAAAATTTTACAAGAATTTTTAGCAAGCCTGTTCAATTAGATTATACATTTATTCTAAACTAATAAATCAAAGACTATGAAACGATATTTTTTAATACTAGCTTCTTTCTTAACTATTTCTTTCACAATGACTTCGTGTAGAGAAACAGCTGAAGATAATACTGATGATACCGAATTAAACGACGGTATGATTGAAGATCAGGAAGATGAAATGGACGATTACAATGATGACGACAATGGGGTAATCAATGATGTTAAAGAAGCTGGTCAGGATGTTGGAGATGCTGTTGAAAATGCTGCTAATGAAACTGGCGATGCTGTAAATACTGCGGTAGATGAAGCTGGAAATGCTGTTAACACCGCTGCAGATGAAACTGAAAATGCTGCTGATGAAGTTGAAGACGAAATTGACGGATCAGACGATTACTAAGAATTTTAAAAACCAACCAAAACTTAATATTATGAAAAGAGCCTTAATTATTTTTGCCGCACTTGTAACAACTATCGTACTTACTTCTTGCCGAGAGGAAAAATCTGGTGTAGAAAAAGCTGCAGATAGCGTAGAAGAAGCTGCAGACGATGCAGGTGATGCCGTAGAAGATGCGGTAGATTAAGATACGAAGACTAACAATCAACTTACTAACCAAAGAAAAAGCCCTTTCAAAATTGAAAGGGCTTTTTTTATACTGGTAAGCATATCAGATTATTGATACACTTTTATATAATCGATATAAAATTTAGTAGGAAAAATACTGTCGTCTACGTCGGGCCCGCCAAAGTTTCCACCAATTGCCATATTCAGTAAAAAATAGAATTTATGTCTAAAAGGATAATGCTCGTCGTCCTTCACTTCTGGTGAAAAAGTATATACTTTTTTTCCGTCGATAAAATAAACAATTTCATCTTTAGACCATTCTACTTTATATACATGAAAATCGTCTTCTACATTATCGATTTTCGTCACTTTAGTGCTTGCATGATCGCCGTGTGTTGCAGGTGTGTGTAATGTGGTATGTAGTGTATCTTTCATTCGGCCTACATATTCCATAATATCTATTTCTCCGGAAGCAGGCCAGCCCACTTCGCCAATATTATCACCCAGCATCCAGATCGCCGGCCAAATTCCGTGTCCACCAGGAACTTTAGCTCGGGTTTCAATAGTTCCGTATTGAAATTCGAACTTTTCCTTGGTATTTATTCGAGAACTGAAATAATCGTCACCTTCTTTTTCAGCAGTAATTATCGCCATCCCGTCTTTAATTTCAAGATTTTCCGGACGATAAACCTGGCGTTCGTTATTTCCCCAACCACAAATATCAGGGCAGCCATCACCATTCTCATAGCTCCAATAATCCATATTTAAGCTATCTCCATCAAAATTTTCTTCCCAGATCAATTCTTTTTCCTGAGCATCGCAACTTTGCAAACTCAGAAAAACCAGTCCTAAAATCGCTAATCTTGTCTTCATATTATTTAAATTCAAAATTAGCTTTTTTAAGATCTACAGAATTTCCACCAATCATCACTTCAAAATCCCCGGCTTCAGCTTCCCATTTTTTATTAGCCGTAAAATAGGTGATCATTTCTTTATCGATAGTAAACTTCACGGTTTTGCTTTCACCTGGTTCTAAAGAAACTTTTTTAAAAGCTTTTAATTCAAGATTTGGTCTTGTAATGCTTCCTACCAGATCATGCACATACAACTGAACAGTTTCTTCACCGGCCATTTCCCCTGTATTTTTTAATGAAATTGTAGCTTCTATTTCTCCATTTTCAGAAAATGAATTAGCGCTCAATTTGATGTCTCCGTATTCAAAAGTTGTATAACTAAGTCCGAACCCAAAAGGAAATAAAGCTTCTCTTGGCGAATCGGTGTAATGCGAATAAGTTACCTGGGCGCCACCATCTGGTCTACCGGTGCTTTTTTGGTTATAATACAAAGGTTCCATTCCTGAATTCTGCGGAAAAGAAACCGGTAATTTCCCTGAAGGATTGTATTTACCGAATAAAACTTCGCCTACCGCATTACCATGTTGTGAACCTAAAAACCAAGATTCTACAATAGCAGGAATATTTTTAGCACTCCAATTAAGATCCATCGGGCGACCATTCATTAAAACCATCACTACATTTTTATTCGCTTTTTGAATGGTTTTAATAAGATCGTCCTGAACTCCGGCAAATCCAATATTTGCCTGGCTACGCCCTTCTCCTGTTTGAAAAGCATCTTCACCAACAACCAAAACCACCAAATCTGATGCTTTTGCTAATTTTTCAGCTTCAGCAAAACCACTTTTATCATCTTCGTTAAAGGTCATAGGATTTAAGAACGAACGATCTCCGGTAGAAAGCTTAGCACCTTCAGCATAAGACACTTTTACTCCTTTTGGCGCATGATTTTTTATTCCTTCTAGAACAGAAACAGCCGAATTTTCCACAGCGTGTGCCCTCCAGTTACCAAGCGGCGAATCTTTATCGTTTGCCAATGGCCCAATAACAGCGATGTTTTTTATCGAATTTGAAATTGGTAAAATATCGTTCTCATTTTTTAAAAGAATGATCGATTTTTTCCCGGCTTCTAAAGCGACTTGTTGATTAGCTTCAGAATATAATTCAGATTTCTCGAAGGCTTCATCACAATATTTATAAGGATCATCAAAAAGCCCCAATCTAAACTTTACTCGAAGAATTCGTTTTACTGCATCGTCAATCAACTTTTCATCAACTTTACCCTCCTCGATCAATTCTTTCAAAGAAGACTCGTATGCGCCACCTTCCATATCCATGTCGCTACCGGCTTTTACCACTAATTTTGCGGCAGCTTTTTTATCCTTTGCAACGCCATGCGGAATAAGCTCGGTTATAGAGCCCCAATCTGAAACTACAAATCCGTCCCAGTCCCAATCACCTTTCAGTAAATCTCTTTGTAAATAAGTACTTGCGGTTGCCGGCACTCCGTCTATTTCGTTAAATGAGTTCATGAAAGTAGCTACACCTGCATCTGCAGCTGCTTTAAACGGTGGCAAGATCGTGTTATTTAACTCGTAAATTCCAACGTTTACAGTATTATAATCTCTACCAGCTTCAGCAAAACCATAACCTGCAAAGTGCTTAGCACAGGCTGCGATAGTTTTAGCATCTGAGAGATCTTCTCCCTGAAATCCTTTAATTCTCGCCACAGCAATTTTCGAATTAAGAAAAGGATCTTCACCCGCACCTTCCATAATTCTACCCCAACGGGCATCGCGAGAAATATCCATCATTGGCGCAAACGTCCAGTGAACTCCGGCAGCTGCAGTTTCTCTACCCGCCACTCTTGCCGTTTTTTCCATCAATTCTAGATCCCAACTCGCACTTTCTCCAAGCGGCACAGGAAACATAGTTTGGTACCCATGGATTACATCGTAACCAAAAATCAACGGAATTTTAAGTCGGCTATTTTCCATAACGATCTTTTGTGCTTCACGAGTGTGTTCTACAGAAGTTACATTAAGCATAGAACCTACAAGACCATTTTTAAGATTCTCGAGTTTCTTTTCGTTATCTGTTCCGGTAGCGGGACCAGTTACATCCCAGCTTCCGTTATATTGTACCATCTGCCCGATCTTTTCTTCGAGCGTCATTAAAGCCAAAACCGAATCTACTTTTTGTTCTATATCGGCTGGATCTGTAGATTTTACCACAGGCTTTTTATAGGTGGAGAATGCCAGTAAACCTAGTGACAGAAATACTCCTATTATTGCTAGTCTTTTTTTCATATCCAAAAATTAAATAAGGGTTACGAGGAAGAACAGCTTAACCTCCAGGCAACCCCTATTTCATTAAAAATCTAACCTGAAATTATGTATTTTCTTTATTGAAAAACTTTTACATAATCTACTTCCATAGTATCCTGAGTAAAGTCAGGATCTATTGCTCCTCCTAAATTACCACCCATCGCCACATTCAGAATTAAGAAAAATGGCTGATTGAATGGTGTGCTTGTATTGTTTTCATACTCATGAAACACTACGTTATCTACAGCAAAAAGAATATGATCTGCAGTCCACTCTAGAGTATAGATATGGAATTCAGATTCCACATTTTCAACTTCAGTTCCTTTAGAAATTCCTTCGCCACCAGAGTTTCCTGGCATATGAAGTGTTCCTAGAACCTCACCAAGATCGTTACCTACATGTTCCATAATATCGATCTCACCACTATTTGGCCAACCAACTTCAGCAAAATTAGATCCTAGCATCCAGATCGCAGGCCAGGTTCCGGCAGCAGAAGGAAGCTTAGCTCGCACCTCTACTCTACCATATTCAAACTCCTGTTTATCCATCGTTGTTATTCTTGCTGAAGAATAATCGAATCCATTTGTATTTTCGGCAATCGCATTGATCTTTAAAGTACCGTCGCTTACTACTGCATTATCTGCTGTGTAATACTGGCTTTCGTTATTTCCCCAACCATTATCACCATTACCGGTTTCGATATTCCAGCTATCGGCATCTAAAGAAGCACCCTCAAATTCTTCTTCCCAAACAAGGTTTTCGAATTCAGTTTCTAACTCACTTCCTTCAGCAGATTGGTTTCCTCCGCCAGCACCACCTTCAGGATCTGTAGTGAATTTTATGTACCACGCTAACGCAGGATTAGAACCAGGAATTCCGCGTACATGTAAATAATCATCTGTGATCTCTAAGATCTCGTAAGTACTTGTACCTATGTAATAAGACATAAAGCCACCATCTGAGATCATCATTTGCGTACCGGTAGAAACACCTTCTCCTAAGCCCGATTGCGCTGAAGCCAGATTTACGAATTTATTGCCAGAAGTATCAAATGGAAGACATTGATCTTCTGAACCTCCGCCACCACCAACGCTTAAGAAATCTACGTTAAAGAATGTAGCATCGTTGTTATTATGATCGAATACGATATTATTATTAGCATCTAAACTAAAAGTGATCATATCGTCATAGAAACAAGGATTTCCTGTTTTCTCGAACGGTGCAGCAGCATAATAATCTGGTGTTACCGTTTCCACCGGCCCAACTCCTAAATGAGCTGGTAGTGCAGCTGCTACATACCATGTTTTAGTATCGTCCCCTGTTAATAAAGATTTGGTTTCTGGATCATCAAATTCGCTAAACACAGTTACTGTAGTTGTCATTGAAGATGCCGTACCACCTGTACCTGTAGCAATCACGGTCACCACGTACTCATTTACCCCTGTTGAAGTAAACGAATGCATTACATTACCATCTGAAACATTAGTTGAAGTATTATCTCCAAAAGCGAATTTGTAGTTTATCGCATTCTCTGCTGAAGCCACAAACTGCACCTGCCCACTACCGTCTCCATAAGGATTATCAGCATCTGCATTAACAATAGTTGCTTCTAAAGAAAGATTTGAGGGCGCCACGACTTCTCCAAAGTCGTGATCATCATCCTGGCAGCTTTGTAAAAAGCTACCAAGAATGATCAAAAGGCCTAGTATATATTTAAAATTCTTCATTTTACGTCTAATTTTTAATTATGGAAATACACATTATCGATATAAACCGTATGCTGTCCCGTAGGATTTCCAGAGAATATGATCTGAGCGATATGTCCCTTAGTTACAAGATTGGTAAAATCACTTAAAGCAATATCCATGCTTACCCATTCGCCTTGCGCCGGAGCTGAAAATGCCAGTTCGTGTTCTACATCATCGCCGCCACCATAAGCCGCATCTGATCCAAAATCTACCAGTTTTACTCGGAATTCAGTAAAGTCTGAAGACCATACATCTACGTGAAAATGCGTCATTGCAGAAGCATCGATCATTGGTGAAGTTGCTTCTATACCCACATAATCTAAAGCGGAATATTTTTTAACAGCATTGGCTTCTATACTTACTTCTTCATATTCGGCTACAGACCAATCTGTTCTCCAGGTATTCACATTTACATTTGAGTATGCATTACTGAATAAAGAGATTACATTTGCTGCGTCCAATGAAGGAGCCGGTGCTGCAGCCTGCGGTCCAGAAATTGCTCCATTGGTTTGCATAAGATCGTCGATATAGAATGTACCGCTTGTTTCACCAGGACCGTCAACAAACATAGTTATTGTACCGTATTGGCCAGTTGGAACAAATGCTTCGCCGACTCCCTGGCTACCATCGATGTAACTCTTCGTTGCTGTATTAAAATCGAAAGTAAGTTCTTCCCATCCTGTACCACCGTGAGTTACGACTACTTCGTTTTGACGTTCACCGTTAACTCCGCCTTCTAATTTTAGAAGAATAGGAACAGAAACTTCAGAATAAAATTTAAGTGTAATTAGTTTATTATCTCCACTGAAATCCAGAGCCTCACCTAAATTGAAAGATCCTCCCTCGTAAGCATTACCGGAATTAGTGATCGCTCCAACATTAGTTTCTACATTGTGAATTCCTGACAATTGAGGATTACTAACTACTTCGAAACTTGCGCCATTAAAGGTTACAAATTGATAATCTACTGTTGCATCATCAAAAGTTACAGGGAATGTTACTGCGCCGCTAGCGCCATCGATAACAACTTCTTCTGTATACTCTGTAGTAGCAGCTCCTCCACTTAAGGCGACTACTCTTACTGTATAAGTCCCTACATCACTATATTCGTAAGATGCAGTTTCTCCCTGCATCAATAACACAGGAGTTTCTTCTGCTATCTCACCAAAATACACCTCGTAACCCGAAGCATTAGCTGCAGTTGCACTCACTGTAATCTCGTAAGGATTTGTTTGAGTTGTTGTGATCGTTACTTCCAGGTTTTCTGGAGCTAAGAACGAAACATTTAAGGATTGAGAAGCTTCAGCAACCTCTCCATTAAGGTTCATCGCGTAGATAGTTACATCGTATTGCCCTTCAGCATACGTATGATCTACCTGAGTTCCCGGAGCAAATGAATCTGAAACTTCGCTACCATCTCCGAAATCTACACTAAACATATTTGCTCCAGTAGCCGAAGGCAATATGCTTACTTCACCAGAATTATCCTGCTTTACAGTAAACTGAGCAGAGATATCTGATGGCATTGCAATTTCTACGCTTTCCAGACTATCATCATCTGAACATGATAATAATAGAAGAAAAGAAAAGCATGCTATAATTGATTTTATATAATTCTTCATAATCTATATTTTAATAACCAGTGTTTTGATCCCAGTTACCCTGAGCGAATTGTATTTCTTCTAACGGAATAGGAAAAACCTCGTTCTTATTTGCTGTAAAACCATCGATAAACTGCTCGGCTCTACCTGTTCTTACCAGGTCAAAGAATCGATGTCCCTCTCCAATCATTTCAGATCTTCTATCCTGATAAATTTGCTCGGTAAGAGCAGAACCAGTAAGATCTACTGCATCTAAACCTGCACGATCTCTTACCATATTTAAGTATGTTCTAGCCTGAGCATCATCTATACCGCCGCGATTTAAAGCTTCAGCAGCCATTAATAAAACATCTGCATATCTTATCGCTCTATAATTATTAGGTTGCGTTAAATTGGCATCCCCAAGATTATCGTTTTGTCGTGGTAAATATTTACGGTTGAAATAGCCGGTATGACCAGTTACCTCATCCTGGTTTCCTATATTATAAGAAGCACCAGTTTCTGAAGCCCATGCTTCAATATCTAAAACACTAACATTCTGTCTTAGATCACCATCCTGAAAAGAATTATAAGCTTCTTCTGTAGGAAGGTTGAAACCGTAACCGGATTCGAAAACAGGACCAGAATATCCACGAATTCCGCTAAATCCAACCATTACGTTTCCTTCGCTACATTGTAAACATTCGAAACCTGCACCTTCTGTACCTGTATACTGAATTTCGAAAACAGATTCGGCACTATTCTCTGCAGAATATTCAAAAAGGTTTTCATAGTTCTCATTGCCCTGAGTACCATAAAGATGATATTGGCCAGAATTGATCACTTTTTGAAGTTCTGTTGCAGCTTCAGAGAATTTATCCTGATATAAATACACTTTACCAAGTAAAGCCTGCGCAGCACCTTTGGTAACTCGACCAACTTCAGGAGCAACTACAGCTAAATTTTCTTCGGCGTATGCCAAATCCTGCTCAATTAGGGCATAAACTTCACTTCTGGAAGCTCTTGGAATAGTTTGCGCTTCGCCCAAAGTAAAACGCCCTTCTGGTTTAATAGGGATTGGCCCAAACCATTTTAATAATTCAAAATTAAAATAAGCTCTTAAAAAGTAAGCCTCGGCTAATAATTGAGATTTACCTTCAAAATCGATATTATCGGCATTTTCTAACACAAAACTTGCACGATAAACACCTGCAAAATTCCAGTCCCAAATGTCATCAAGATTATCGTTTACAGGGGTATGTTGCATACGATCTACCTGCTGCCATCCAATTACATCTGTTGCGCTTTCTCCACCAGCATTAGCATTATCTGATGCTATTTCTCCTAAGATCACATTAACATAAGTACTTTGTAGAATATCGTAAGTTCCTATCAAAGCGTTATAATAATCATCTTCTGTAGTGAAGTAAGAATCTGAGTTAATCCCATAAGGTGGATCTACTTCTACAAAATCATCTCCGCAGGAAGTAATCCCCAGCGAAGCGGCAATTGCTGCCAGAATTATATTTCTTTTGATATTTATCTTCATCATCATTTTTTTAAAATTCAAGATTTACACCTAACATATACGTTCTTGGTAATGGATAGAAACCTAGATCGATCCCTCCACCAATTGGCGCTCCTGTTGAAGCTGTAGGATCGTAACCAGAATATTCAGTAAACGTGTAAACATTATCTACTTTACCGTAAACTCTGAATCTATCGATAGAAACCTTCTGAGTAAATTCAGACGGAATCGTATATCCAAGACTCACGGTTTGAATTCTTGCGAAAGAACCATCTTCGATATAAAAATCTGAGAATACTTTGTTTGCTGTCGCTGCTGTGGATACTCTTGGAACTGTGTTGCTTGTACCAGCACCCGTCCAACGATCTAACACATAGCTCATTTTATTTACGTTAGGCTGATCTCTTTCATAGTTACGCACAATATCATTCCCAAGGTTAGAGAACATATAGGTTGCGAAATCAAAATTCTTAAAGTTGAAGCCAAAATTAAAACCTAAGGTTACCTCTGGAATTGGATTACCTAGGTCTGTACGGTCGTTATTATCTATCACTCCGTCTCCATTTAGATCACGATATCTAATATCTCCAGGCATTGCCTCTGCACCTAAAGCTAATTGTGAAGGATGTGCATCTACTTCAGCCTGGTTTTGGAAGATCCCATCGGTTTGATATCCATAGAAATAACCAATTGGTTTACCTTCTTCCATTCTTGAGATTAAAGGCTGACCAACACCAAAGTTTCCGTCTTCAATAAAATTGGTTCCGTTTACCTGAGTAACTTCATTCTCTAGGGTACTTAGGTTGAATGAAGCATTTAAAGAAAAGTCGTCGTTAAACTTGTTATTATAACTTAAAGCAAATTCCCAACCTGCGTTTCTAACAGAACCTGCATTGATGGTTGGACTACCCGAAGCAGGAGCTCCAACTCCATAAATTCCTGAAACCGGAATATTAGAGATCAATAAATTATCACGATTATTGATAAAGTAATCTACTGTAAATTCGAATTTTCTGTCTAAGAAGTTAGCATCTAAACCAACATCAAATTTCTTCGCCTCTTCCCATTGTAAATTTGGGTTTGCTAATTGTCCTAAGGCACGACCATTTACTAATAATTGCTCTTGGCCAAGCACATAAGTTGCTTCACCATTTAGCAAAGCTAAATATCCAAAATCTGGAATTTGATCGTTTCCTAACACCCCGTAACTACCACGTAGTTTTAAGAAATTAAGGAATCCATCTTCGTTAAAGAAGTTTTCTTCTGATATTACCCAACCCGCAGTTGCAGATGGAAAATAAGCTACACGATTATTTGGTCCAAACTTGGTTGAACTATCACGACGTAACATTGCAGATAACAAATATTTATCTTGAAATGCATACTGAATACGCCCAAAATAAGACAGCCTTCTTAGTTTATAAGAATAAGATGAGTTTGTTTGCTCTTCCCCAGTACCATTTGCACTACTAAGATCTGCAAACTCCCAGCTATTGGCCTGCACTCCGGTTCTTGATCCATAAAGACCTTCACCATTGGTTTCGTAAGCCGTCATACCCAAAAGGAAAGTCACATCATGGTCGTCTCCAAATGTATTTTCGTAAGTATTAAAAAGGTCGAACGTATAATCGTTATCGTTTATCTTCCCTAGAGTAACAGAGCTATTCGCATTAGTATAGATTTTACCTGTACCATAATTAAACTGAGGCGTAAAATCTCTATTCTTGGTATTACTGGTATTAAAACCTAAACGAGCCTGCAGATTTAGATTCGTAGCATAATCTAAACTAGCCTGTACGGTACCACTTAAACGATTGGTAATATACTTATTGTAAGTATTATCTAATTGTGTTAAGGGGTTTACCACCTCGTTTCCAAGATTTATTTGTCCATCTAAATTACTAACGGAAGGATCTATAGTCGGCGCAATATTCGCTGCATTAAAAAGAACAGATCCTAAACTAAAGCTGTTTACCGTACTACTTTCTGTACTATTGTAAAATAATTTTGTCTGAACATTAAGCTTATCGGTAAGATCTGCATTTAAAGTTACCTTAGCCGTACTACGCTCAAATTGTGATTTTTCAGGAGAAATAATACCTTCCTGCTTTAAATTTGAAGCACCAATAGAATAAGTGATCTTCTCTTCCCCACCAACTATAGAAAGGTTATGGCTTGTCACCATCGCTTCCTGGAAAACTTCATCCTGCCAGTCTGTACCAGCACCAAGACCATTTACATTAGGGAATGGTAAAGATTGCCCTGCATTAGCATAGCTTTCGTTTAAGATAAGTGCATATTCTGTAGCATTTAAAACGGGTAATTTTCTGGTAGTTTCCTGGATACCTGTATAACCCTCGTAAGAAACCTTTGCTTTCTGATTTTTCTTACCAGATTTTGTAGTCACTAAGATAACACCATTCGCACCTATGGTACCGTAAATAGCAGCCTGAGCATCTTTTAATACGGTGATATTTTCGATATCCTGAGGGTTTATACTATTTAATCCTCCTTCATATTGAAAACCATCCAGAATAACTAGTGGTTTGTTCTGCCCGTTTGTTGAAATTCCACGAATCCTGATGTTCGATTCTGCTCCTGGAGAACCTCCCGTTGGCGTAACGTTTACTCCTGAAGTTGTACCTTGTAAAGCCTGAGCCGCATTTACAGGTTCCAATTTAGAAATGGTTTCAGCTCCTACATTAGAAACTGCTCCCGTAATATCTCTTTTTCTTTGTTCTCCATATCCAATAACCAATACTTCATCTAGCGCCTGAGAATCGACCGCCAGAATCACATCAATAGATTCCTGATTGGTAATGGTAACTTCCTTACTTGTATATCCAATAAAAGAAAATACAAGCACATCTCCTGTAGAAACATTCTCTATAGAATAATTACCATCAAAATCTGTAATTACTCCATTGGTAGTTCCTTTCACTACGACGTTAACACCGGGTAATGGCATTTGTGTTTCATCTTCTGAAACTGTACCTGAAACCGAAAACGTTTGAGCGTGTATGCCAAATGAAAGCATACAAAATAAAATAAGTAACAGTACTCTATTCATTTGTTGATTGTTTTGTTTGGTACGCAAATTAGTATTTAATGAAAGCTTAAAACGAATTTCTAACCCTTACAAAAAGTATACATTTTAAAATTATAGTGTTAAAATTGAAGAATCATCAATAAACACCTGTATAAATAGTAATTACAATGAATTTATAAATGATTGCTTAAAACACAGACAATGAGAAAAATAGGCTAATGTTGAGGTAATGTTGAGGCAAATTTCACACTTGTAAAGGAATTAGAAGCTTAAGATGTACTCTACCAAACCTTCGCCATGAGCTAAATCCATCTTTTTCCTCAAACGATATCGTTTAATTTCTACACTCCTAACAGAAATATTTAGAAGTGGTGCTATTTCTTTAGAAGATAAATTTAGTCTTAGGTAAGCACAAAGCTTAAGATCGTTAGATGTTAAATTAGGATGCTTTGCTTTTACAGCCTGCAAGAAATCTTTATCTGCATTATCAAAAGCTTCTTTAAAGAACTTCCAGTTGTCTTCTTCATTGATATTAGCATCGATCGTTTTAAGCACTGCTTTAATATCCTCTAATTTCGAAACGGCTGTAAGTTCATCTTTAATTTGATTAAGCACTTCACTTTTTCTGATGATACTCATTGTAGATGCTGCTAACTCCCTGTTTTTTGAAGAAACATCAGCTTCTAATTGTTCATTCTTAAGTTTCATGATTTCCTGCTCGGCTTCCAGTTGTTGCATTTCAGCTTTCTTTTTCTGAACACTAATCATTTTTTCATGTCTCCTGTTGTAATAACGCGTATAGAAATGGTGTGTAACAAACAAGATGATCACAAAAATAATTATGTAAACGAAAACAGCAAGATTCGATAAAAACCAGGGTTTTTCTATCGAAAATGAATAGGTAGCTGTATTAGTTTCTTGTCCATCGTATTTTGCTTTTACCTGGAATTGATAATCGCCATAGGGCAAATTTTCAAAGCTAGCCGTACTTGTTGATTTGAAAGGTGTCCAGGTTTCGGTAAAACCTTCAATTCGATAGCTGTAAGTTATATTTGCAAATTTTTGGTAAACTGGCGCATTAAAATAAAATTTGAAGTAATTTTCAGCATTCTTAAATTCAGGATTAGAGGTATTCTTATCGATTTCTACATAATTTAAACCCTTATTAGCGTTTTCGACCTTATTTATTTCCAGTGCAGGAATCTCTGGATTAGTGAAAGGCGTTTTAAAAATCGCATATCCGTGGTTGCTACCTACTAAATATTGATCCTCGTTGATTTCAGATATATTTTCAAAACCATTCGATATATTTCTAAACTCATAGGATAAAGGAATTGTTTCTATATTCAATCCTTCCTGAAAAGCGTCATTCTGCGTATAATAAATCTCATTTTCTGAAAATGACCACCATTTACCATCCTTAGTTACCTGCGAAATCCCAGAGCTACGCTTAAATTTTTTGGATGTGCGCTGTAATTCATTGTCTAAAACAAACTCATCTGAACTTCGATTATACTTGAAAATGTTACTTGCAGTAGAATAATAAATATCATCATTAAATCGAAATAATTTAATCCCAGATGCATCTTCGTATTTCACAGGATATTTTTTTGTCTCGCTAATACTGAAATTGGATATATCTGGCGTTAATTTAAAAATACCTTTGTGATCGTGACCAACCCAAATCTCACTGTTATTGAAATTTAAAATATTTCTGGAAGAAAGATTAAAACCATCTAAGTAAGCGATATCATTGAAGCTTTGCTCATTTTCGAAATAACTAAGACCATTATAATGCCCTTGTATAAATCCATTTTTGAAAGGGATTACCTGCCAGGTTCCTAAACCATCAAAAATATAATCAAGCTGATCGTTCTTTATGATAAAAGTACCACGATCGTGCCCTATAAAAAGTTGATCATTATATTCGGCTAAACTCCAAACCTGCCCGCTTGTACCGTCGATCAAATTAAAATCACCAGCTTTTACATTTCTTTTATATAATCCCTGATTGGTCCCCAGGTACAACTGCTCGTTATACATGATGCTGCAATACACCGTTCCCAGTTTACCGGTAATATCTGAAAATATAGAAAACTGGCTGTCTTTTTCGATAAGACTAATTCCGTTATCCAAACCACACCATATATGGCCTGCCTTATCTTCGTACAACGACAAGACTGTATTATTAAGAATGTTCGGCTGAACGATTTGCTGAATTTCTCCCCGAAGCAAATTCAGGATAAACAACCCATCACCTATACTTCCTAAAACTAGCTGATCGTCATTAGTATATTCCGCAGAAAAAAAACTAGATGAAATTGGATAATTTGGAATACTGAGTTTTTCCCACTTGTTATCTTCAAACGAAAACAGCCCATCATCTCGTGTAACCGCGACTTTTTTATCCTTCCATTCAAAAATCTGGATAATCGCTTTTACTCCTATTTGTTCAAAGTCTACCTTGCGCTCGATACCAGAATCTTCTATAGCATACAGACCATCCTCTGCAACCTGAAAATAAACGGTATTGTTCGATTTATATAGATTGGAGATAGTTTTACCCAGGTCGATGATGTTGATAGACTTATCCTCGATATGATAACTGAAGATCCTGCTTAAACTTTGAAAAATGATATAATTACCAAATTCTTCGATATGCCAGATCTGCTCGCCATCTCTTATTTCTGAAGGTAATTTATCTAAAAGTGAAGTATAATCAAGGTTTCCATAGGCATTAGGTTTCCAATAACCAAAATCCATGTAAGCACCGGTAAAAATTAGGCTATCCACTACCTTTACTGAACGTACCGGGCTACCATCTTTCATTTTGTAAAGGCCCCACTGCTCGCCATTATACGATAAAAGTCCAGAATTATTGGCGAAATACATCCAATTATTATTCGCCTCGCTAACCATCCAGTTCTGGTTACCGGCATTATACGTTTTAGTATCAAAATTGGTGATTGGCGGTAATTCCTGACTTATTATTAAAGACGGAAGACAAAAAATAAATAACAATAGCCAACGCATAGAAATAGCTTTTGGTAAAAATATCAAATCTGCTAAAACTACAATAAAAGATGGGGATGCCCTACGAAAGCTTTGGTGAATTATTACTTTTAAATTGCTGCAGTTCTCTTTTTAATTCTTCCATAGATTGTTGTAACTGCTGAAACAAACCATTTTCTGAAGGATTATCGAGATTAAAAGTAAGTTTACTATTTACCTGCCATAATTCCTGAATATCGCCAAGCTTTACTTCGATAGGTAAATATTCCTCGTTTAAAGAGATTAGTAAAAGTTTTGAAGGATCTGGCAGTCGCTGAATTTTCTTGATCAAAACCGAATCGTACATCACTACTACATAAACGCGATTATTATTTACCTCGTCCATACTGCCAACACCTTTAGCCATTACCCATTCGCCCGGGCGGTAATTAGGAAGCATACTATCCCCTTCTACCTGGAATCCTCGATAACTCGCATTTCTAAACTCGGGTAGCGGGATTTCGAATGCTGGTAATTGCGTGTACCACTCTACATCCTGAACATTATGTGGATAACCCGCCGCAGCCTTTTGATTAACCATCACAATGTTTTCGTTATCGCCATCACGATCTACAGTAACTACTTTAGGGCTCACATCTCCTTTAGAGATCTTAAGGTATTTTTGCCCGCTGTCACCAAATAACCAAAGTGGATTGATACCAAACTGACGAAGAAGCTCTGCTACCACCTTCCCGGAAAGTTTGGTTCTACCACGCTCTATATCTGCAGTTGAATTTTTAATTCCTAAAATCTCTGCAAATTCAGCCTGTGTAAAATTATTTTCTTCCCTTACTTCTTTAAAATGCTTAATTTCGATCGACGATGCTGCCATGGTTCTTTGTTAGGAATTATTCCATGCAATATGCAAATTAATTGGATTAATTCCAATTATTAAAACTAATTTTATGCTGAAGAAGATATTCGTTATTTGTACATTCTTTTTTTTGAATTTAATAAGTGCTCAACCACCTGGAGGTTTTGTTTATTTATCAGACCTTATTCCAGATATTGAAGTTGAACTTCGATATTTTGGAGACCATAATTTTACCGGAAGACCTGTTCCTGGTTACGAAGAGAGAAAAGTAATTCTTACCACTGAGGCTGCAAAAGCTTTGGCCGAAGTACAGCAAGAACTCGAAAATGATGGTTACTGCCTTAAGATCTTTGATGGCTACAGGCCGCAAACGGCCGTGAATAGTTTTATCGAATGGGCAAAAAATTCCGACGATACTTTAACAAAAGCGGAGTTTTATCCAGAAAAAAAGAAAAGAAACCTCTTCAATTTAGGTTATATCGCTACCAAATCTGGACATTCCAGAGGTAGCACTGTAGATCTTACCATAGTAGATGCCAATACGCTTAAAGAAATAGATATGGGTGGCACTTACGATTATTTCGGTGAGCGTTCACATCACAATTTCACAAACATCACAAAAGAACAAAAAGCTAACAGAAATTATCTAAAATCGATTATGCATAAGCATGGTTTTAGACCGTATAGTGAAGAATGGTGGCACTATACTTTAAGAAATGAACCTTTCCCAAATACCTATTTCGATTTCACAATTAAATAAGCTTTAACAGAATTAACACTTAAATTATTGATTTTTAACCTTATATTTAAAAATGATTATAATAATTTAAAATTATGATCATTTATTTTTGAGGAAAACTAATCAATATATGGAAAAAGTCAAATCTCTGAGACTACAAAATCGACTACAACAATTAAAAAACAGATACGAACTAAGTGATTTGGATTTAGAAATCCTCGAAAAAGTACAGCAATACCAAATAAAAAGTATCTGTTGCACTACAGAAGGTGGTTTTGATAAAAAAACCGGAGCCTTTTATACTGAAGACCGCACGCTCAACTACAAAATAAAAATTGCTTACAAACGAAATGACGCGGCTCCCACCGAATTCGTTTTAATCAAAGCAGAAGAAGCAGAAGAGGAAGATCTATTTCAATTTCCTCAAAAAACAACCCATTTAGAAAAAGCCGTTTAATAATTTATTATTTTAAATAGGGTGTTTTTAGCTTTTAATCAAAAATAAGCTTAATTTTTTAACTTTTATACATTGTATTTTTTTTCTATTTTTCCGCTGACAAATGTTTTTCAGGAAAATGGAAGAAGAAATACTTAGGCAGGAGTTACTAAGCGGTTTTATATTTAAAGACAAAGCTTCAGAAAAAATACTGGACGAATTAACACAAATGGCAGCAGCTATTTGCGATACTCCTATCTCTTTAATTAGCCTAGTAGGTAAAGAAAAGCAATGGTTTCAGTCTAAAATAGGTTTAGACCTCGACGAAACACCGATCGAAAATTCTTTTTGCAGACATGCTATCGAAAAACCGGGAGAGATCTTTATTGTCGAAAATCCTTTAGAAGACATTCGGTTTAAGACAAATCCATTAGTTCAAAGCGATCCTAATATTCGGTTTTATGCAGGTGCACCCTTAACTACTTCAGATGGTATCACTCTTGGCACTTTATGCGTTATCGACAAAAAGCAAAGAGCCTTAAGTAAACTTCAGATCAAAGCGCTTCAGATTCTTGCCAATCAAACAATCGATTATCTAGAGCATAAAAGAGAGCATGTTAATCAAAATGACCTGCTTAAAAAAAGCATCTCCAAATTCAACAAACTCAGTAATCATTCACTGGATGCTCTTTTTCAGTTAGAATTAAACGAAGAGAAAAACATTTATTTTACATATATCAATGAAACCATAAATGATCTTCTACCACAATTAGAAATAGAAGACTTTAAAAATCATCCTTTTAAAGCCTTAGATTTTGTATTTCACGAAGATCGCCTAATGGTAGAAAATACTTTTGTTGATGCTGTAAGGCATAAAAAAGATTGGGACATTACTTATAGGGTATTAAAGACAGATGGCACTTTCGCCTGGCATCAATCCAGGGCTTTCCCCGATAGATCTTCGAGTGAAAAAGTTGTTTGGTACGGTAGTTTTAGAGATGTTACCGATAAAAAAAACTACCTTGAACTTTTAGAGAAGATCATATTCGATATTTCTCATATTATGCGCCGCCCAATAGCAAATATGCTTGGCTTGATACATTTACTCGAAGTTTCTGACGATGGGGATATGCTTAATAATAGAGAAATCATTAAGTATATAAAAATAGTTTCTGAAGAGATTGATGGCGAAATTCAAGGGTTGAATGAAAACTATCAAAAAATTAAAACCAGTTTTAAAAATATCTATTAGAACGATTTTCTATAAAACTGATTCACAAAAAAAGCGCCTACGAAAGTAGGCGCTTTTTTCATATATAAATCTTAAAGAAATAATGTACTGCTTAGTTTTTTACTACTTCGAAATATGGCTCAAAACTGTCTCCTGTAGACCAGCTTAACTTACCGTTGTAATAAATCTTATCCTGAATGATATATCTATCACCTTTTAAGTATTCACTCTGAATTGTATCAACATCTGTTTCATTCCATTGAATTAAAGTTAATGGACGATCATCTGAATCTACATGGTTTTGAAGGATTCTCATTCTATAAGTACCTCCGGTTTGAAAGATCATAAAACTTTTTGGTAGATCGCTAGTTTCATCATATACTTCCTGAGCTTTACCATCCTCTACATAATATAATTTAATGTCTTCTGGATTGATAGCACCCTCTGTTTTGGGATCTAATAAATTCTGACCTTTTTCATTTTGAACGGTGATTTCAACTGCAACATCTAAATTAAATGTATCTGCACCTGGTCTTTCCTGACTACATCCGATTGCTAAAAAAGCTCCTAAGATTCCTAAAAGTAATTTTGATTTCATACGATTCTAATAAGATTTGATATTTCGTTTATTTCGATATGGTAAAATTAGAAAAAAAGAACATTCGAAACACACTAAAAATCGATAAAATGCACTGATTCTATAAAAAACACCTACTTTAACACTATTTTGTAAGTAAGATATTACATATTACGACTCAAAATGCATTTTACCGATTAAAAAAGTAGGAATTTACCTTCTTAAATTACTGTGCTAAAACGTAAATTTAGGATAAAATGCACTTTAAAATCATTTTATCATCGCTCAAAGACAAAAAAAGCATCCACAAGGGATGCTTTTTATCGATAAAAGACACGTTTAAATGTTTACTTCTCTGCAAAAGCCTTTTCGATTCTTGCAATTAGGTCTTTGTAATGATATCTACTTAATCGATCTGAAGTTGAATACTGCATGCGATTTAATTGAGATTGTAATGTCTCCAATTCGCCTCTCATCAAAGCAATAATATCTGTGGTTGCTACATCATCGCCTTCTTCAAGCTTATTTATATAATCGATCGCAATAGCTACGTAAGAACGTTGTAAGTTTCTTCGGTAAGCGTCAACTTTCTTTCCGTTATATAATTCAGCAAAAACACCTTTACGTAAATCTTCTAAAAGTTCGATCACCGCATAATCGTTATCGTGTAATTGCTGATTTTCGATCATTCGCAATAAACGATCTTCACTAAGTAAATAGCTTAATACTCTGGATTGTAAACTTTGTACACGCTCTATTGCTCCGCTAGACTCTATACGATCTAAAATATCCTTGTTTAATAACCAATCTGGCGTTATAAATGCATTTTCATTTAAGAACTTTACAGCACCTTCCTGGATATCATCTGGAACCGGAGTATAAACAGCACCTTCCTGATCTGAAGTTTTACGAGTTTCGTACACACCGCCAACATTAGTTACTACATGATAAAGATATCCTCTCCAAAGCCCAATAAGTTCTCTATAGACTTCTTCCAGTTCGTCATAGCCGTAGCCATCTTTTGTAGTCCACTCGATTAAATTTGGCACTACTTTTTTCATGTTTGCTAAGCCATATTCGCTGGCTTTCACCTGGTCTTTTCCTAAACTTTCACGTTGAGCTTGCGGATCTACACCACCGTAACCGCCACCAAATTCGTAAACAGGATCACCTGCTTTTTCAAGAATCCATTTATCCAGGCTTTCTTTTTCGTCTTCTGAAGTTTTGGCTTCAGGCAAATAACGATAGCCCCAATTAATAGCATAAAGATCGTAAGGCCCCATCATTCTAATATAGCGTACACCTTTATCTTCTGGTTGTGCTACATAATTCACTCGGGCATAATCCATAATCGATGGGGTAAGCCCATATTTTTGAGTAAACTCGGCTGAACGTAAAGAATCTGTAGGATAAGCGGCACTAGCTTTCATATTATGTGGTAATCCTAAAGCATGACCAACTTCGTGAGCGATTACCATTCGCATCATCTCTCCTATTTCTTCTTCTGGAGTTTCTAGAGTTCTTGCATTTGGATTTTGCGCGCCAGCTTCAATCATAAACCTGTTTCGATAAGAGCGCAAATGATTGTGATACCATATAATATCACTTTCGATAATTTCACCTGTTCTTGGATCTACAACAGATGGTCCTACCGCATTTCTTGTAGTACTTGCCACATAACGTACAACAGAATATCGTACATCTTCCGGACTAAAATCTGGATCTTCTTCTTTAGAAGGCGGATCTTTAGCAATGATCGCATTCTTAAAACCTGCTTTTTCAAAAGCCTTGTTCCAATCTTCGATACCCTTTTTAAAGTATGGTCTCCAACGTTCTGGTGTTGCAGGATCCAGGTAATAAACAATTGGTTTTACTGGTTCTACCAGTTCTCCATTTTTATACGCTTCAATATCTTTAGGAACCAGTCTCCATTTATTAATGATTCTATAGTTATCAGATTTTAGAGCATCAGAATTATAATCATACTTTCCGGTAGTAAACCATCCCACTCGATAATCTGCAATTCTAGACATCATTTTATCTTCAGGAAGTAACACCATCGATTGATTCATCAACATAGAAATGGTGCTGGCCTGACCTCTTTCTGGTGGTTGTTCGGCTTCGTAAGTCATCACGTGTCTTACTTCTACGTTCTGCGGAAAAGAATTCACATCTTCGATATACGACCTGCTTTTATCAAGGCGTCTTACTTTATATCTTTTTTTAGCTGAAGCATCCATCCCATTAATAGCGGCAACTTCATCTTCAAACAAACTGGTAACATCGATCACGTAAGCACTACTATCTGCTTTCATGGTTTCGATCTTAGCACTGTACATAATAGGCTCAAAATTATTGGCCTGTACAGATTTGTAGATCGGTGATTCTTCGTCGCTCTGGTTCTCGAAGCTCATCACCTTAATATCTACATTTTTACCACGCTTGCTCCAACGCACTACCTGCTCGTTTACTTTAGAGCCGGCATTTACATATCCGCCACCGTAACCCGATGGAACTTTAGCAATTCTACTCACCCAAAGCATATCTTTATTAAAAAGAGAATCGGGAATTTCGAAATACAATTTATCGTCTACCTTATGGGTAATAAATAATCCTTTATCTGAAATTGCTTCAGCAGTAATTACCTTATTATAAGGCTTGAAATCTCCTTTCTTTTCGGTTGCAGGAGCTTCGGCGACAGGTTTAGAAGTTTTACAGCCAACACTTAATGCGGCTAATACTCCAATCGCTAGTACTTTTTTTATCATGAAGGTTTGAAATTTTTCCACAAGATAAGTAAACTTCAATTTATGCCGAAAAAAACACCAGACTCCGCACTTTGGCTAAGCGATCGCTTATTAAGCTAATTTCTTCAGAATAAAAAACACTTCAAAAATGTATAATATCAACATTAGCTATTCTGAAATTATTTTTCAGCAATCATAAATTTTTAAATCATCAGATCTTTTCAGAAAAGAAAAATCAACAATCGCGGCTTAAACTGAAGAATACTTTTATTAGAATTAATAATTCGCTATTTTTAAGGAGTATTTTTTAAGCAATTAGCACATATTTAGTTTTAAGCTATAAATTTCACAATAACCACGATAGCTTTTTACTATAAAGAAACCCCAAAACATAGTATTTCGTTATCTAATTTTAACCTGGTAATAATTAAAATCTTAAGTTATGGCAAACAACAATCACCAAAACAATCCAGATAATCATAAGGTTTGGGAGGTAAATGATTCTAGTAAATGTCCTTTTTTAGGCGGATCAAAAAAGTTTACAGCAGGTACGGGAACAACTAATAAAGATTGGTGGCCCAACCAACTAAATCTAAGGATATTGAGTCAGCATTCTTCCAAAACCAATCCTATGGACAAGGATTTTAATTATGCTGATGAGTTTAAAAAACTAGACCTAAAAGCGGTAAAAAAGGATCTATTTGAATTGATGACCGATTCGCAGGACTGGTGGCCAGCCGATTATGGTCATTATGGACCGTTTTTTATCAGAATGGCGTGGCATAGCGCAGGGACGTATCGTATTGCCGATGGTCGTGGTGGTGCAAGCTCGGGATCACAACGTTTTGCACCTTTAAATAGCTGGCCAGATAATGCGAATTTGGATAAAGCAAGACTACTTTTATGGCCAATTAAACAGAAATATGGTAAGAAAATTAGTTGGGCAGATTTGATGATCCTTGCCGGAAACTGCGCTTTAGAATCCATGGGATTCGAAACTTTTGGTTTTGCGGGTGGTCGTGAAGATATTTGGGAACCCGAAGAAGATATTTATTGGGGATCTGAAGGTGAATGGCTAGGAAACAAAGAACGCTACGAAAACGGAAACACTTTGGAAAATCCTCTTGGTGCTTCGCATATGGGATTAATTTATGTAAATCCTGAAGGACCTAACGGAAATCCAGATCCGCTGGGCGCTGCTAAAGATATTAGAGAAACCTTTGGGCGTATGGCGATGAACGATTATGAAACCGTAGCATTGATTGCTGGCGGACATAGCTTCGGAAAAACTCATGGTGCTGCCGATCCTGAAAAATATGTTGCTAAAGAACCTGCAGGAGCAACTATCGAAGAAATGAATTTGGGATGGAAAAATAGCTTTGGAACAGGAAATGCTAGCGATACCATCACAAGCGGACTAGAAGGTGCATGGACCACTACGCCTACAAAATGGAGCAATAACTTCTTCGAAAATCTATTTGGTTTTGAATGGGAGCTTACTAAAAGCCCCGCCGGTGCCCACCAATGGAAACCAAAAGATAATGCCGGTGCAGGTACTGTACCAGATGCACACGATCCTAATAAAAAGCACGCGCCTTTTATGCTTACAACAGATCTTGCGCTTAAAATGGATCCAGATTATGAAAAGATCTCACGACATTTTTACGAAAATCCAGATGAATTTGCGGATGCTTTTTCCAGAGCCTGGTTTAAATTAACGCATCGTGATATGGGGCCACTTTCAAGATATTTAGGGCCAGAAGTTCCGAAGGAGGAATTAATTTGGCAGGATCCTGTACCAGCGGTAGATCACGAACTGGTAAATGCTGAAGATGTAGCTATTCTAAAGGAAAAGATCTTAAACTCAGGATTATCGGTTTCAGAGCTTGTTTCTACAGCATGGGCTTCAGCTTCAACTTTTAGAGGATCAGATAAACGTGGTGGTGCCAATGGCGCAAGAATTCGCTTAGAGCCACAACGTAACTGGGAAGTTAATAACCCAGCACAACTTCAAAAGATCATCTCGAAATTAGAAGAAATTCAGGCCGATTTTAATAATTCTTCGGAAAGAAAAATTTCTTTAGCAGACCTAATCGTTCTTGCCGGAAATGTGGCCATTAAAAAAGCTGCGAAAGACGCCGGAAGTGATATAAAACTTGAATTTACTCCGGGACGTACCGATGCTACCGAAGAACAGACCGATGCTGATGCCTTTAATGCATTAGAACCAGAATCTGATGGATTTAGAAATTACATTAGAGGAGGCGAAGATGTGAGCACTTCTGCAGAAACCATGTTAATCGACAGAGCGCAATTACTAACGCTTAATGTACCAGAACTTACCGTTCTTTTTGGCGGACTAAAAGTTTTAAACATTAACTACGATGGTTCTAAAAACGGAGTTTTTACTGAAAAACCGGGTGTTTTAAGTAACGATTATTTTATGAATCTGTTGGATATGAGTACAACGTGGAGTTCTACTAACGATGCACAAACAGAGTTTGTTGGTAAAGATCGAAAAACGGGAGACACTAAATGGACAGCCAGCCGTGCCGACTTAATTTTTGGCTCAAACTCTGAACTACGCGCACAAGCTGAAGTTTACGCCTGTGCTGATAGCCAAGAGAAATTCTTAAAGGATTTTGCTAAAGCCTGGACCAAAGTAATGAACTTAGATCGTTTTGACTTAAAATAAAAATATTGATCTAAAATATCGAAAAGCAGCTTCTAGATGGAGCTGCTTTTTTTGTAATATATTCTTACAAAAAAAAACGATCGTTTAATTATCACGAGATCCATTTAATAAAGATGCTCCGGAGAAAATTTTTATCAAAAGGAATTATGCAAGTGAAGATTAAAAGTAAAAATTCTACCCATTCTCGTAAATAAAAAACGTCCTAAAAACAAAAAACCCTCTAAATCAAAAAGATAAAGAGGGTCTCTGTACTCGGAGCGGGACTTGATATTCAATTCAAAATTATTTTTGTTTTATTATATATTACTATATATCAGTGCTTTAATAAATTTTAATGGTAATTGAATTCATTTAAAAACATATTATGTCGGGAACATGTCGGGAAAGTGTCGGAAAAGATTTATTTTTACTTTAAAGACTTTCAGCATGGCTACAGTGAAACTTTTTATTAGAGGAAAACAAGATCCTAGAACAATTTACCTGCGCTTTATTCACGGTAGAAAACATGATTATACCAAAAACTCTGGTAAAATTGTAAATCTCTCCAATTGTATTTTAGCAGGTAACGGTAAAAAGAGCTTAATATTAGAAGGTGTTAAAAGAAATTCACCCGAAATGAAGAATCTTAACCGAAATTTACGGGATATTAAAAATTACATAATAGACATGTATGATGAAGCCACTCCTGGGGAAGTTAGCGGCGATTGGCTTCAAAAACAAATCGATATTTTTAATGGAAACTTTATTCCAGAAGAGGACCAAGGGAAACAGGGAAACTCACTAACAGAAGCCATACAAACCGTTATTGACACTGCCAATATTAGAGAAAATTCTAAGGGTGGTTTAGGCCTTTCCAAGAGCCGCGTGAATTCATATAAAAATTTACTGAAAATCATTAAGGTGTATCAGGGAAAAAAGTCTCTTAAAGTTCAAGATGTGGATATCAAATTTGGCAAATCTTTTTTAAACTGGATGTTAAACAAACAAAACTACTCTGAAGGCTATTCAAAAAAGAAAATTGACGACCTTAAAACTGTTTGTACTGATGCTGAAATCAATGGAATTCAAGTTAGTCATCAACTCAGAAAAATAAAGGGAGGAAAAGCGAAAACAGAGCATATAATCTACCTAACTCCCCAAGAGCTGGAAAAAATTGAAAAAACAAAATTACAAAATCAATCCCTTATAAATACTCGAAAATGGCTATTATTAGGTTGTAATATTGGACAAAGAGGAGGTGATTTATTAAATCTCACAGAAGAAAACTTTATCGTTCGAAATGGATTAGAACTTATAGAGTTAAAACAACAAAAAACAAGGAAGCAGGTTTCCATTCCGGTTTTACCCAAAACAAAAAATATACTTAAAGAAGGTTTTCCTTACAAAATATCCATTCAAAAATTTAATGATCAGATTAAACTCCTTTGTGAAGAAGCGAAAGTAAATCAACTTATTGAGGCAAAAAAAATTGAAATGGTTGATGAAGAGGGAAATGTTATTCCTAAAGATAAAAACGGCAAAAGAAAAAAGAAAGGAGTTAAAAGAAAAATTTCTGGTACTTTTCCGAAATATGAACTTATTACTTCTCACGTTTGCAGGAGATCTTTCGCTACAAATACCTATGGAAAATTGCCAACCCCTTTAATTATGCAGATAACAGCCCACAGTACCGAAAAAATGTTCCTTGGCTACATCGGAAAATCTTCAATGGATTATGCTCAACAAATTGCGGATTTCTACGCAAAAGAAGAAGTGAAAAAATCTATTTGATAATTTGCCGCCACCCCGACTAATCGTACTTTAAATGGATATGAAACACTGTTAATCTATTTTTTTCTCGACACTTCATCAGAGGTTCATTTGCATTCGTCTCCATTATCCATACCTGACTAGCACTCGGCATAGCCTTTTCCAAAACGCTCGATACCTTGGCTCTTTACCAAAGCACCTTATGTTGGTTTGGTGCTCTCCCCTGCAGGACAGCACCGGTGGGTTGGTTCCACCATCTTGTAGACAGTTGCGTAACGACTTTCAGCCGGTCGTTACTCTCGGCACACATATGGCTCGTAGCGGATTTTATGCACGTACTTGTCAATAGACCTTTATTTTATTGATTATCTTTATGTTAAATACCAAAACCGCTGTTTTTTATAGGATACGTTGTTGAACTAAACCTAAAGGTAGCTTCAAGAGATCGCTAAATCACTATTCACTACCTTTAAGTATCTCTAATTATAATATTGAAAGTTATGAAAAAAAAGTAGTACCCTCATTGACAGGGCTTGTAATTCTGTACCCGAGTTTGGCGAACTCTACCGCAAGTTAAAACGTTCCGTAGAACTCGCCGGTAAAAGTCAAAGTACCCTTACCAACTACTCCCGCTGCCTCGCGCACATGTCCATCCATTTTAAATGTAGTCCCCTTGATCTCGATGAAGAACAGGTTTTGGATTACCTGCACCTTCTAAAGTCCCAGCACAAAACACCATCCGACAGTTTCTTCAAGCATACGGTCTATGGTCTTCGCTATGCCTATCGAATCTCCGGGATGAAGGAAATGCGGGTAATGCTTCCCTCTATTGAACGTCCCCACAAACTTCCAGTGGTATTAAGCCGTAGTGAGGTAAAGCAATTGCTTAAAACTCCCAAACTGCTCAAACACCGGCTGGTACTAGCAATGCTCTATGGCTGTAGCCTTCGCTGCTTTGAACTTCGCAGCCTTCAGCTCAAAGACCTCGATTTTGATCGGAAGATGCTCCACATCCGCCAGGGCAAAGGAAGAAAAGACCGTTATGTTCCTTTGTCCCAAATGCAGATCCGTGGTCTAAAAAAATATATCGCTGCAGATAATCCTACCACCTGGTGTTTTAATGGCTACGACAGGAAAGGAAACCCAGCCCAGTTATCGGCAATGGGGGTGCAATGGATCGTTCGGGAAGCCCGTAAACACAGCGGGATCCAGAAAAATATCACTAGCCACAGCCTGCGGCACAGTTATGCCACCCACCTTTTGGAGATGGGATTGGATATTATCAGTGTCAAAGATTTACTGGGACACGCAGATATCCAAACCACCCTCACCTACCTACACGTGGCACAACTCGGTAGGCAGAAGCCCTTCAGTCCGTTGGACCGACTATACAAGAAGTAGCCGTGAGACCTGCTGCCTATGAGGTGGCCCAGGTTCTGGAAAGGAATACGGAATCTTTATCCAAATATTGTTACAACACCTGGCAGACAAGAACCCTGCACGCCTTGCGCAAATGCCGCACTGCTGCCCTGGGTGGCCATATCGACCGTTGTAACAATCCTTCCTGCCATCGGCTCCACCTTAGTTATAATAGTTGCCGGAACCGCCATTGTCCCAAGTGCCAGGGGCATAAAAAGGAGGAATGGATCCGGGCACGGGAAGAAGAACTCTTAAACGTGCCTTACTTCCACGTGGTCTTCACATTGCCATCAGCCCTCAACCGCCTATGCCTGTATGAGCCTAAAAAAATGTATCCTCTACTGTTTAAAATAACCTGGCAGGTGATCCAGGATTTTGCATCCAACCATAAATTCCTGGGTGCCAAACCTGGGATGATCGCCATCCTGCACACCTGGGGGCAAAACCTTTCTTTGCACCCACACCTGCACTGTATTGTTCCCGGGGGTGGTATTGCCCAAAGCGGTCAATGGAAATCTGCAAAAAGCAATGGAAAATACCTGTTCCCGGTCAAGGCTATGAGCAAGGTTTTTAGGACCCGTTTTGTGGCTTCCCTTCGCAAGGAACTGGAACCACAATCTAAAGACTTCTACGAAAGCCTTTTTAAATATGATTGGGTAGTTTATTGTAAACGTCCATTTTTAGGTCCCGCCCAGGTGGTGGAATACCTCGGTCGCTATACCCACAAGATCGCCATCAGTAACCATCGGATTAAAAACCTGGATAATGAAAGCGTTACATTTGCTGTAAAGGACTACCGCCACGGGGGAAGAAAATCCTGGTTACGTTTATCCGATGCAGAATTCATCAGGCGGTTCGCACTTCACATACTTCCCAAAGGATTTGTTCGCATACGGCATTATGGAATCTTGAGTTCCTACCATAAAAAATTCACCCTTACCCAGCGTATGCGTCCGTCTAAGTGCATCTTTTCTGAGAACCGTGTAGGTTATAATTTAGCAGTCTAAATATACTTAAAAATGACTCGATCTTCTACCTCAGAAATGTGTAAGCTGGTAACCAGCTATTATGAATCAGGACAAAGCCAAACGGCTTTTGCCCGTGCCCATGGAATTAGCAAAGGAAAACTATCCTACTGGGTAAACAAATTTATCAAGGAGAAAGGCAAAAAACAGGCAAAAAGCAATTTTGTTTCTTTATCGGCCGACCCTTCTACCGCCCCAACATCCTCCAGGAGTATGCATATCCGTTTAGGTAATGGCGTAGAAATTGAAATTCCCCTGTAATGTTTGCCTTAAGCAGTTCCCTGAATTACCAGTTATATCTTCCTGGTACCGATATGCGTAAGAGTTTTGACGGATTATGTGGTTTGGTCCTTGGAGAATTAGGCCATAGTCCCCAGGATGGTTCGGTCTATATCTTTATCAATAAAGCACGCAATAAGGTCAAACTGCTGCACTGGCAGTCCGGGGGCTTTGTGTTATACTATAAACGCCTGGAGCGTGGCACTTTTGAGTTGCCTGATTACGATGCATCCGTGGGAGGACTCCAATTGGATTACATCCAACTGGTAATGCTCATCGAGGGGGTAGCCATCACTAATATTACCCGAAGAAAACGCTATAAAAAAGCCGGTTAAATGCTGGTATATTTTTAATAAGGGTAGTATTTTAGCTACCCGATGACGCATCAGGAGCTACAAAGAGAAAACGAGCAACTTCGAGAGTCCAATGAATTCTTTAAGGAGAAAATTTCCGCTTTGGAAGTGCAACTCGGGCAACTCTATAAGCTGATTCAAGGCTTTAAATCGGAACGCTTTATTCCTGAAATTCTTGAGCAGCAACTATCACTTTTTTCTGAAGATTCAGATAAAACAGGGCAAATAGCTAGCCCTAAAGAAACCATCACCTATACCCGGGAAAAACAAAAACACCCGGGCCGTGGTAGCTTGCCGGAACACCTTCCGGTACGGGAAGTCATTGTTGAACCAGAGGAAGATGTAAGTACGCTGAAAAAGATTGGTCAGGAAGTTAGTGAAACCCTGGAATACACCCCAGCCAGCCTGGTTAAAAGACGGACCATTCGTCCTAAATATGCCAGGAAAGACCAGCAAGGGGTGGTCATTGCGCCAATACCACCGCGTCCTATCGAAAAATCTATTGCCCAGGCCTGTTTACTTGCCTATATCCTGGTGAGCAAATACATTGACCACTTGCCATTCTATCGCCAGATCCAACGTTTTAAACGAGAGTTCTGCTGGGAACCAGCCTCCAGTACTTTAAGTGACTGGATGGGAAGTTGTTGCCAGCTGTTGGAACCCCTTTATAATACCTTGAAGCAAAAAATCCTCGAAGGCGGGTACATCCAGGCGGACGAGTCGCCAATCAAGGTGCTGGATAATGATAAAAAAGGCAGCACCCATCAAGGTTACCAATGGGTCTATCACGACCCCTTGCAAAAACTGGTGCTCTTTAATTACCGGAAAGGACGTGGACAACATGGTCCCAAGGAACTCCTTGATGGGTATAAGGGGTACGTCCAATGTGATGGGTACAGTGTGTATGATAAAATCGGTGTTGATCCGGATATTACTATGGCGGGTTGCCTGGTGCATGCCAGGCGAAAATTTGTGGATGCCCGGGACCAGGATAAAGCAAGGGCAGAAAAAGCACTAGCGATATTTAGTGAAATTTATAGGGAGGAACGAGCGATCAAAGAAGCAGCAGCCGCGGATGCAGAGATGCGAAAGGAACTAAGATTACAAAAGGTGCTGCCGCTACTGCAACAGATCAAATCATGGATCCAGGAAGAACAGTTTAAGGTGTTGCCTAAAAGTGCTATAGGCAAAGCCATGACGTATTTTATAAATCAATATCCTAAGTTCGAGGTGATCTTTGAAGATGGGAGGATCGAATTGGATAACAACCTTATTGAGAATGCTATTCGTCCATTGGCTCTCGGCCGAAAAAATTTCTTGTTTGCAGGCTCTCACAAGGCTGCGCAAGATGCGGCTATGTTATATTCTTTCTTTGGTAGTTGTAAAATGCAGGGGGTGAATCCCCAGGAGTGGTTAGAAGATACCCTGAAAAGAATACCCGATCATAGCATCCAAAATCTGGAGGAGTTATTGCCCGGGTACTGTGCAGATAAACCATAAAAGATAAAACAATGACCAAAGACCAGGTTAAAGAAAGACAAAAACACCTTCTAGAGCTTACCGGGACCTTCTGCGCCCAGAAACTTGATGGGGAATATTTTGAGCTCTGCGAAAAGCTCATCAAAAAAATGGGCAGAAAAAGGGAAGTCCCATTTAAAAGGGGAAAACTGGAAATATGGGCTGCGGCAGTACTATATGCCATAGGTTCTATCAACTTCCTGTTTGATAAATCTTTTGAACCCTATATCCCGTCCAAAGAAATCCACGATTATTTTGGCACCAAGCCTACGACAGTATCCAATAAAGCCAGGATCATAAAAGAAATGTTTGATATGTGGCATTTTAGCCCGGAATTCTCTACTTCTAGAATGGAAGAAGACAATCCTTTTAATAATATGGTTATGGTTGATGATCTTATCGTCCCTCTTGACTCCCTTCCTCAAGATATGCAACAAATGGTACACCAAGCAAGGGCTGAAGGCAAAGACATTACTTTTACAACAAAATAGGAAGATGATTAATATCCCCCAGAAGAGGAGCTAAACCAAGGTGTAGTTGCTCGGACGGATACTACCCAGCTACAGCAAAGACTGGGACGGGTGCAACTCAAAGAGCGCCAACCATTGCAACACCAGCTTTGCCCGGTGTGCAAGAAAGGAAAATTGGTGACACTTACTACTTTTACGGCCCGAGGCCCACCTGGATACTGGATGGAGAAACTAAGAAAACAATCAAATAAATGAGTATTAAAAACGATTCTTCCGGGCGTAACAGGAAACCTATGGCCCAAAACGATTAAAATGGCACTAAACCCTGTAAGCGCCTGTGAAAAAACTTAGTAAAAAGCAGCTTGACTTTAGGTCGATAGCCAAAAGCCGATATCTTGCATAGAGGCTAGATGTACTATCCGACAAATACTACCTTCTAAAAACAGACCAATCCCCATATAAAGTTAACCGGCAAAGAACCGGTTTAGTCAACATTGCGTTCATGTTGGGCCGTTCCGGCCACACGAACGCTTAGTTATTTAGCGAGCGTATTTTGCTTCCATTTCTTTACTAAATAAAATCGTAAAGCTTTGGTTCATAATTTTATTGTGTCTTAAAATAACATTCCAATCTGGAATAATTTTGGCAATCCTAACAGCTTCTTCGAGATAGATATTCTTTTTGTTCGATATTATTTTATTGCCTACAATTAGATATGTATTTTCCCAATCAATTTTTTGTATTCTTCCGTTTTTGTCAGGTTTGATGGTTAAAAATGCTTGATAGTTGTTTCCCAAGTCAGTTAATTCTTCCCATCTAACTTTACTGTAAATGTATTCGAGATATTCATTTGGGTCTAATTCAGATAGTTTTGATTTTTTTAAAACTCTATTCTTGTACTTTATGGTATTGACAAGAATTCCTCTTTTGAATTCAAGAATTATTTCGTTCGGATAAATTGAAGTATTTGTCAAGTGATTGGATTCGCAGACGATGCATTTACCTTCAAATAAAATTAATTTGCCAGTAAGCCAATCGGCGAAAATTGGTAGTTTTTTATCGCTAACTAATGTTGTTAAGTCTAATTTTGAATCATTGCTTTGATAAGATGAAATTTTTTCCAAGTATAAACTCTCATTTTCAATTTTCCATTCCGTCTTGTAGTTTGGAAAGAATGGTGAAATTTCAATTATCGAATCATTATCCAGACTTATTTGTTTGTCTAAAATTTGTTTTGAAATCGACTGATTTACTTTCTGCCAATCAGTTCTCTTTTCTAAGGGATTTGAATAAAGATTTAAGGTGTCTTTTTCCAAAATTAGAATGTCCGAGCTTTGTCCCGATATTTGAGCAATCGCTCCCAAAATTAAAATATATGCGAAAATTTTGTTCATATGCTCGCTAACGTCCCGTATAAAAACAGTGCGAGCTGGCGTGCGTGATTGTCCGCAGGACAATCCGCTGAGCAAGCGAGCACGGACTTTCGATTCAGTCAGGTTAAGCATTGTTTTTATATGTTGTTACATACAGTTTTCGATATCCATTCTTGAAACGGAGCTAATCGAGTCCATCTCATTGTTTGACCATAATGAATTGTTTTTTGAAATTGTCTGTGGTCAAATTGAGTGCCTTTATTAATAGCTATCAGTTCCATTCTATTGTTTTGGTTTTCTCTAAATAAACCACCTCCACTATCTCCTGCGGCACTTAAATATTCAAGTTCTCTAGGCGTGGGGCTGCCAAGCTTGTTTGCTCGAGGATCATCAGGAGAGTCGAAGTCGGAAAACAAATAAATTTTTAATCCATTTTCAGATAATCCGCCAATCGAATCAACTACGTTCTGTCCTGCTAATTTCTCCATTTTCATTGAAACATCTTCTTTGTCTGCCACACCTGATGCTCCGTATCCTACACCTGTGACATTAGAATTTATCTCATCTGTTGAAAAACTTAGGTTGGCAGGTTCAATGTTTTTTACAGGTTTCTTTAATTTTAAAAGAACTAAGTCGTATTCTCCCCTGTCAATATCAGAAAGGTACTTAGGGTGCACTATCACTTCATCTACAGAAAGACGTTTATTATCTAATCTTACAAATAAACTATCAGATTTTACCACTCGATGATTAATTGGAACATTAGCGTAAAATATTTGCCCATTATTATTTATTGTATCTATTCGCGTATCGCTCTCAATAACATTATGCGCTGCTGTTAAGACATATTTATCGGAAATTAACACGGCAGAACCGGAAAAATAGGTATTAATCCAAATTTCACCAACACTTTGAAATTCTGCGCGTTTAGCAAGCTCGATATATTTTTCTTTATCCACATCGTGTCGGATTATTCCAGAAATTAAAACTGGAAATATGGCTAGTATTAAAAGTTTTAGAATGTTGTTTTTTATCATTTTAGTTGTTTTAAAATTGTATGTAACGTGTTTGTGTCGAGTAGACAAGGGGAGTTTCACCCCGAGCCTCTCACGGAACCGTACGTGATAGTCTCCCATCATACGGCTCTTCTTATTCAATTTATACCTTTAATTTGAATAACCCAAATGCCAGTGGTAAAACAGACTGGGATATTGTTTTCGAACCCTGTCCAACCATCTGTAGGCTTTAATCAGGCTATTTCTATACCGCTTGTAACGATACCTTGCCCATCTTGCCAATTTTATGCGTAATACATAAAACACTTTAGACAAGCTATAGCCTCGGTATTTACCAAAATAACGTATCCACCCTCGGAGTTTTGGATTCAAATGGTGTGCAATGCCAACAATACTGTTACACCGCATTCTTGGGATTTCCATCTTCCTGAGCTGTTCAAATAACCCTTTTCGTGATTGGATACTGATTGCGCAGTCAAAGCCTAAAAACAATTTTCCTGTTTTCTTAGATTTTGAGGTGCGTGGCTGAAAAGTATATCCCAAGAAGTTAAACTTCACTTCTTCATACTTTTGTTGCCTTCTAAAATCCTTACAGTACACGATTTTGGTTTTCTCTGGGTGTAAGGTCAATCCACAATCCTCCACTCTTCCTTTGATATGCTGTAGGATATACAACGCCTGACATTGGGTCTGGCAATGTATGATAATATCATCAGCATAACGTACGAACTCGAGGGAAGAGTCCATCTTTCCAAGCCAAACATCCAAGGTGTAGTGCAGAAACAAATTGGCTAAGAGTGGACTGATCACCCCACCTTGCGGTGTGCCTTTTGTTCTTGCGATGATTTTACCCTGTCGGTTTTGCAATGGAGCTTTGAGCCATCTTTCAATGTATCGCAGCACCCACTTTTCATCCACGTGTTTGCCTAGCGCTTTAAGTAACTTGTCGTGGTCAATGTCATCAAAGAAGTTCTTGATGTCCAGATCAATCACCCAATCATATTTCCAACAGTTTTTACGTACCTGATCGAGTGCTTGATGCGCATTGCGTTTTGGTCGGTAACCATAGGATTGTGGGTGAAAGATCCTTTCCAGCCTTTCCTCTATTAGATTTCTTATAACCGTTTGGGCTATTCTATCACTAATGGTAGGAATCCCCAATTGACGGACGGAGCCGTTTTTCTTGGGGATTTCAACTTGAAGGACTGGTGGCGGGAAGTAATTTCCCGAGGCCAAGCGGTTCCAGACTTTGTATAAGTGGCGATGCCTTTGTAGGTCATACTCTGACATACTCAACTCATCTATCCCTGCACTCTTTCCTTTACGCCTTACCTGTAAGTAGGCTTCCCATACCATTTCTTTGGTAATAGGTAATGATTTTGTCTTCTCAAATTCAATCATCCTCTTGCGAGTTGTAAAAATTGATAAAACTGAATAAGTCAGTCCCTTCGCTCCATTTCCATTACAGAAACTTCAACACTACTACAGACTGATCCGCCCCTGTGTCAAGTATCGCTATTCTGCCTCTAGTTTGCGCTATTGTACATTTCACTTTGCATCTTGGCACAGGTTCCCGAGTTCCGTAAATAAGCCCAAATACTGGTCATGCCTCCTAAATGACGCCTGCCGCCCAGCCAATAAACAGGTGACCACTGGACTTATAATGTTTGTCATACTTCAAACACTTTTGACAGAAGGTTGCACTTTCTCGACACTTCATCAGAGGTTCATTTGCATTCATCTCCAGTATTCATACCTGACTAGCTCGTGGCATAGCCTTTTCCATAACGCTCAATACCTTGACTCTTTATCAAAGCACCTTATGGTGGTTTAACGCTCTCCCCTGTAGGACAACATTGGTGGGTCGGCTCCACCATCTTATAAACAGTTGCGTAACGACTTTCAGCCGATCGTTACTCTCGGCACACGTATGATTTCGTTGCGTGTTTCAGCAACTAAATTAGTAAACTAAAACGAACCAGAGGAAATTCCGCAGGAATTTCCAAGTAGGCTAGAACTAGCAATGAATTATACACGTTGTTATGTGCATACTGGATTCAATAGTAATGCTTTTCAGAAAATTGTCCATGCCATAGTAATAAATATCCATTCCACAGTCCTTTGTTTCACCCCAAATTTGCATTGTAACAAAAAAACAAGAAAAAATGAAAACTACAGTTCCATTAAAATTAGTGCTCCTAGTTTTTTACTAGGATTTACAACTCAAACATTTTCAAAAACTAAAAACACAAACATTATGAACAGTACCAAAAATGAAACAATCGGATTATTAGTAATTATGAAAGCAAAGCCAGGAAAAGAGCAAGACGTTAAAAACTTTTTACTTGGTGGATTAGCACTAGTCAATCAAGAACCCCAAACAGTATCTTGGTTTGCCTTTCAGATAGACAGTAAAACTTTTGGTATCTATGATACCTTTGAAGTAGAAGAAGGTAGGCAAGCTCATTTAACAGGCGAAGTTGCAAAGGCATTATTAGCAAATGCAGGTGATTTGTTAGAAGATTTTGATCCTAGTACAGATATTCAACCAACAGATGTATTGGCATCTAATCATAAGTCCGGATTGCAAAACAATGGCTTACTTGTTATTATGAAATCTAAAGAAGCAAAGACAGCAGATGTCGAAAATTTTCTTAATGTTGGAAAACAATTAGTAAGTGATGAGCCAAAGACTTTATCTTGGTATGCTATAAAAATAGATGCAACTACTTATGCAATCTTTGATACCTTTGCAGATGATTCAGGTAGAGATGCTCATTTAACAGGTAAAGTTGCTGCAGCACTTATGGAAAATGCTCCTGTTCTTTTAGAAGGTTTCCAAGCAACTGCAATTCAAAAAATAGATATTATAGCTTCCAAATAATTTATATCTTTAGAAAGGAGTGTAAAACACTCCTTTCTTTTTATATGTAATATTAAATAAAGAAATATATTCTTATGGCTCAAATTATTATAGATAAACAAAATGGTGAATTAGCCTTTAGACTAGAAAGGTTTGAAAATCTTAATCAATTTGATCATTTACAAAGAAAAAATTATTATTCTATTATTTTACTTAACGCAAGCAACTATAAGTTAAGTGTAGACCTTTCTAATTATGAACTGCAAGGTTATCAAATGATTTGCTTGTCGCCTTATCAACCATTTATGATTTCTTCTGAAGAACGTTGTCAAGGCTGGCTATTAAATTTTCACCCTGACTTTTTTTGTACATATCGTCATCAAAATGAAATTGAAACAGAAGGCGTTCTTTTTAACAACTTTCATGGATTACCACATTTTCAAATTTCTGAAGAAGGGCTGCTTTTTAATCTCATAGACCAAATTTCTAAAGAGATGGATAGAGATTCTATTGCTCAACATGAAGTTCTTGTGGCTTTTTTAAAGGTATTTTTGATAGAAGCAGTGAGACAGAAAAAACAATTCGATAAAGAGATAGTTCCAAAATTTTCTGATGGTCAATCAGAAATCCTACAAAATTTAGTAGATTCTATTGAGAAAAATTATTGTGAATTACATTCTCCGAAAGATTATGCCGATGTTTTGTGTGTTAGTACAAAAACATTGGCAGGGATTGTAAAAAAATATTTACAGCAAACACCTAGCGATTTAATTTCTAATAGAATTGTTATAGCGGCTAAACGAGAGCTATATTTAACATCAAAACCTTTGAAACAGATTGCAGCTGGACTTGGTTATTATGATGAATTTTATTTTAGTCGATTTTTTAAGAAAAAAGTAGGTGTTTCTCCAGATAATTACAGAAAGACAGTAGGTTTCGCCAAACTAGAAAGGCTATAATTATCAGGTGGTCTTAAGTTGCACATAACGGTCTCGGCTATGAGTATTGTGGGTTTTTGAAGCCAAAACTTTCAGTTAAACCCGAACCTAAGCGAGCCATTTTTATATTTGTTAAATTATTCAACTAATATAAAAATTGCGAGCGAATTAGTTGTAATGTTTTTCGGTTTTTGTACTTAACCCCGCATTACTTATAGCCATTGTTGTGCGTTCGTATTTTTTATTCAGTTGAAATCAGAAAATTGTGCATTTTCAAAAATAGCTAAAACCTTTGCCCACCATATCCTTATTATCATGAATTCCAATTGTTGGTTAACGAACTCCAAAACAGCACAATATAAACTCCCAATAATCGATTTATTCTTTCTACTTCAAAAAATCCTCTTTCTGAAAAGCTGGATTTGGGTATGTATAAAATCCTGCACCAGTAGCGACACCTAATTTATTTTTATTAATGAAATTTTCTTCTAAATAGTTCACTACTTTTATCTTGTTGGCATCCTGTGTTTTCTCCGCTGCCATTTTATTTATGTTGTAAGCTGTTGTAATGCCCACAACATCTAATATGGCACATGGACCTACGGGGGCACCCGTCGCCTTCATCCATGTCTTATCCACAGTTGTTGGGTCGGCAACTTCATTGACAACGAGATCGAGTGCAGCACCTAAAAGAGGTACAAGCAAAGAGTTGAGAATATAGCCGGGCTGTTCTTTGTGCAATGGCAAAGGCAACATTCCAATTCTTTTTGCAAACTCCACCACATCGTTGAACACTTCGGGTGAAGTAGTTGGATGCCCCATAATTTCTGCGGTATTGTGTTTCCAAATTTCGTTGGCGAAATGCAAGGCAACAAATTTCTCCGGTCTTGCAGTAGAGGAAGCAAACTGACTTGGTAAGAGTGTCGAAGAATTCGTAGCAAAAACAGTTTTTGCGGGGGCAACTTTTGCCAACTGCTCGTAAAAACCGATTTTAAGCTGTGGGTTTTCGGGTACGGCCTCAATCAGCAGGTCGGCATCTTTTACAGCCTCTTCTAAATTGGATGAGTAGCTCAAATTTTGATAGGTATCATCCAATTGTTCCTGACTTGCATTCAAATCATTTTTAAATGCGGAACTCATAATTTCAAACTTGCCTTTTGCTTTTTCCAATACTTCATCATTAATGTCATAAACGGTGACATTAAATCCGTGAAATGCTGTTTGGAAAGCAATTTGATAGCCTAATACGCCACTTCCGGCTACTGTAATATTTTTATAATTCATATTATTTGTTCTTTATCCATTCTTGAATTTTATGGAACTGTTCTTGAAAGAAAGATTCATGTTCTTCTTCCAATGTTTCGCTTTCGGGTAAGATATGCTCGAAATAACTGTCTTTTAAAATTTTTCTTAAAATGCTTTCACCTGGGATTGGTCTATAATCATTTAGTGATTTTGTGGCTTTCAACAACTGTCTAATATCGTATTGCAACGGTATGATATCAGGTACTTGCTTGTTCAGGTTCAACAGTTCGTAAACGGCAATACGGGCAGTTCTAACGGAACTTTCCATCGTAAAGACAATATCATTGTTGGTCTCTACAAATTGTCCCACCAAACCTAAATTTTTACAACCCTCGGGAACTACATTTGGTCTGTCTCCCTTTGCTCTTGGCATAAACATAGAAGTAATGTAAGGCATAAATGTGGTGTGTACAATGGTGTTTTCAATAACATTATCAATTTGGTCAAGAATACCTAGGTGATAGCAAAGTTCAGTCAGTATTTCGTCTCCTGTACATTGAGGCATAGGTTTTTTAACATAATTTCCTGCTTTATCCATATATAATGAATACACCCAAAGAACCAGAACATCATCGGGTTGGTTAGGAAAGTGTGGCTGACGGTTACAGGTAAAGCTCATTAGCCAATTAGAATCGGTAATGGTAATAATGCCTCCCGTTGCAGTTTTTCCTGAATACGGGTCGTTAATGGTATACTCTTTTAACTTTTCGGTAAAGGCAGACGGTTTACACGTTAATGTAGCTGATTCCCAAGAAGATTTTTCAATATCGCCACAGAATTTTTCGGGACGACCAAAAATCTCGGATTTTGACGCTAAATTTTTCCATAATTTCCATCCGGCACTTTGCCCGCTCGAACCCTTGTCCATTTCTATGATCGGTGCGGTTTTGTTTGTTCCATAAAACGTGTCCTCGGTCATGGAACCGGTGGTCACAATCACATAATCGTCTTTCTCTATTGGTATTCTTACTTCCTTTCCATCTTGTTCGGTAACGATGCCTTCTACCACTTTGCCATGGATATTACTGTGAATGTCCAAATCTTTTACCAAAGTATTTAGCTTAATTTGAACTCCTTTAGATTGTAAATGTTTTCGTAAAGGCGTAATGAACGTATCGTATTGGTTGTATTTTGGGAAAACCAAACAGGAAAAATCTTTCATTCCATCAATGGCGTGAAGAAAACGGTGCATGTACAGTTTGCATTCCAATAGGCTGTGCCAATTTTCAAAGGCGAACATGGTTCGCCAAAAGAACCAAAAATTACTGTCTAAAAATTCTTGGCTAAAATAATCTTCAATCGTTAAATCGTCTAAATCTTCTTTTTTCTTCAACAATAATTTCACAATGGCCAATTGGTCTTTTCGCTCCAGTCCGAATTTGCTGAAATCCTGAATTTCACCTTGGTTGTGAATCAAGCGGGCTTTGGAATAATTGGGGTCATTGTCGTTTACCAATCGGTATTCGTCTAATACGCTGTACGGTTCAGGAAGTTCTACGGCTGGAATATCCTGAAACATGTCCCAAAGATTTTCATAGGTCATATCCATTTCTCTCCCTCCTCTTATAATATAACCGTCTTCGGCATTTCCTGCACCATCCAAAGAGCCGCCATCAACATGCAATTGGTCTAAGAAAATGATGTTTTTGCCAGGAATTTTTCCATCACGTATAAAATAATATGCTGCCGACATACCCGCAATACCACTACCTACAATGTATACTTTGCTGTTCTCATAGGATTTTGGGGGAATACCGATATTTCTTTGATAATTTCCAATCTGATCCGAAAAAGGCATGGTTTTTTCCTTGGTGTTCAATTGTATTTCCTTACTCGAATCCGGCTCGTGGTTTACATTTCCATATTCTTTTGATTTTGATAGAAGCGAACCAAACTTATCTGTTATTTTCTTCATTGTTAAAGTATTTTGATTATTTCATGATAATAAAGGTATGGCTATACTTAAATTTACATGTATCCCTTAATTCGGTATTTGTGTCCGTTAATTCTTATCGGACGATGTTTTGTCTTGTTCTATATTGTGAAGGTGAAATTGTGGTATGTTTTTTAAAGAATCGCCCAAAGGCAGAGGTAGAATTGAAGTGTAATTGAAATGCAATTTCAGATACTGTGAGTTCAGGATTTCCCAATAGTACATACGCTTCTTTTAGCAGTATTTCATTAATGACTTCATGCGGTGTTCTTCCACTTGTTTTTTTTACTATTTCTATTAAATATTTATTAGAAATATGCAATTGGTCGGCGTACAATTGTACTGGTTTATGCTCTAAAATTTGTTCTTGCACCAGTTTCTTAAACTTCAAATAAATAGTAGAAATGACTTGGTCTTTACTTTCTGGTTCGTCAGCATAGCGATGTGTAATTTCGGCAACTTCAAGTAATATGTTAAAAATAATACTTCGAATAATTTCATCAATAAAATTTCCGTGGGTTTTAGTTTTATGTTTTAAGTAATCAAGCAAGCTCAATATATGTTCTATGTCTTTTGCGGGTGCGTTTAATAAGGAATAGCTGCCTTGTTGAAACAGACCACTTTTTTCAATAATAAATGGGTTAGAAATATTTTTGAGCAAGAAATATTTTTCAAAAAACAGCAATTTCATTTTAAAATCTTTACTAAACTTCCTAAAATAGACAATGGTAGATGGTGCAGAAATAAGAAAACTATTTTGTTGAACAAGATAATTATTGCCATCAATTTCCATAGTCATTTTTCCGCTTGTACAGATGCACAGTGAATAAAAATCCATACGAAACGAGTTTTCGGGAAATTGAAAAATCGATTTTCCTGAAGAAATATAGTAAAGCTTATCACAAGCTACACCATAAAATGAAAGTGTTTGTTTTAGATTTTGATACAAATGATTTTATTTTTATATTCTGACTAACGTCAAATTTAGTTATTGATTATCAATTAGTTATATTTTTTGAATTTCTCCATTGCCATTAACTTTTTTCATCTTTCTCTTTTGTCGTTAGCTCAAGAAATTAACAGGTTTTTTCTTGTGTGGGGAATGACGCACAACGGTCTTGTATAACAATCAGTTGCGGGTTGGTTAAAAACTAAGATAGCTAAAATTACCGACTTTTATGCTTGCGCGGTTGTGTCCGCAGGACACAAAGCCGCAATTGTTGTTATACGGTGTTAGCAGCTGGTTTTTTCTCCGTTTTCTTAAGTAAATAAAAGTTTTCGTTTAAAATTAATTCTTTACTTTGATTAATATTATTTTCATATTTTTTTGAAAGACTAAAGTAATCTTGATGATCAATTAACTTATAATTTTCCTTTGATTGATAATACTGATTTTCGATAGTTTGATAATCACTTTCGGTTGTCTGGACTTGCAACAAAAAACTGGACAAATAGTTGAATGACTACGCTGCTAGTTTAAGGTTATACATGTCTAATTCAAATTCTCTTATAGTTCTATTTCCTAAAAAGGAATGTCTTCTTCTATTATTATACCAAGTTTCTATCCATCCAAAGATGGATAACTCCGCTTCAGATCTCAACTTATAATTGTGCCTATAAACCCATTCTACCTTTAATGATTTAAAGAACGATTCAGCAATGGCATTATCCCAGCAATTACCTTTTCTGCTCATAGATTGGTTTACTAAGCCATTGTAACTTTTAATTAATGAGGTAAACTTATGGCTGGCATATTGTATACCTCGGTCGGAATGAAAAATTAAAGACTGGGTTAAAGTAGTTTTCTTTATAGCCATATGCCAAGCCTTAATAATAGTGTCTTCTGTACTTAGATTATCGCTTAGAGCCCATCCAACAACTTTGCGGTTAAACAAATCAATAATGACAGTAAGGTATAACCAGCCCTGTTTGGTTTTGATATAGGTTATATCGCTTACCCAAACTTGATCCTGTCGGCTTACTTCAAAGTTTTGGTTTAATAAATTAGGAGCTATGGGGTAATTATGTTGACTATATGTGGTTGCTTTAAACTTACGTTTTCGTTTTGCAAACAAATAATTAGCACTCATAATACGTGCAACTCTAGGCTTTGATATTTTATAGCCTAATGTCTCTAGTTCTGTTTTTATTCTAGGTGAACCATAGCTTTGAAAGCTATCTTTAAATATAGATTTAATAAGCCCAGTTACCTTTTGATTTTCTAACCATAATTTACTTGGTCCCGATTGTAACCAATGGTAATAGCCACTTTTGCTTACTTTCAATATTTTACACATCGTCTCGACAGGAAATCTCATAAGGTGTTGTTTTATAAACCTGTATTTTTCTTGTCGCTCGCGGAGAAGATGCTGATGGCCTTTTTTAAGATGTCTCGTTCTAACTCGGCTTCTTTTAATGCCTTTTTTAATCGGGCTATCTCTTTTTCTTCATCGGTCATTTTAGGATTACCACGGCCAGGGAAACTGTTGTTACCGTAATCTTTTAACTCTCTACGCCAACGGTAAAGTACAGATGGAAATATATCCAAGTCTTCACATACTTGTTTTACATTGCCTTTAGCATAACTTAACTCGACTGCTTTTTGTTTAAATTCTAAGGTGTAATGTTTAGATTTTCTTCTCATAATTGCTAAGGTAATAACTAGCAAAAATATTCTCTCAACTTAGTGTCCGGTCTAATGTAGTAATTCCAGCTACTGGTTGCCCTGGGAATGGGAGCTGTGGTTGCGGGATTGGCTTCTGACCTGCCCTGGCTCATTACCATGAGCAAATATAAAGACTGGACCTTCCTGATTGCCGGGATTATGATAGGCTTTAATTTCTGGTTGTTCTACGGAAGAAAAAGAAACCAAACCTGCGAGATCGATGAAAACGGAAATGAGACCGCATGTGATACAGCAACAAGATGGAGCAAAGCCATTCTTTGGTTTTCCTTTGGCCTTTATGTCCTTGGATTGTTTGCTGCTTATTTACTATTGCCCATTCAAAGATTTTTAGAAGTTTAAATTTACAAAACATGAAAAATTATTTTTTGATCCTATTCATAGGGTTATCGACACTGTATAAAGTAGAAGCCCAGGGGCATGGCCCAATTTATGGATTACAAACCCCCACCCTGGCAAAAGGCGGTATAAACATGAACGCTTCCGGAATGAGTATAGCGACCGAAGACGAGGCCTCTTATATGCTTCGGTATACATTTTTCTATGGCATTACGGAAGATTTACAGGTTACCCTTACCACTCCTACTGTGATTGAGCGTCTGGAAAATGCTCCACGAACCCGTGGAAATAGCATGATGCCTTCCAATGGAGATATCGAGGCTGCTTTGTGGTATCGTTTTTTTTCAAATGCTTTTGGGGTAGGAAAGAGGTTTGAATCCACAGCAATTTTAGGTGTATCTGCCCCTACTGAGGATGTTCGCGGACAGGTGAATGTAGGGAACTCTATCCATGGGGCCATTTCTACGGGATATGCCTCACGTACCTGGTACGCCTGGTTAGGTGGCGGTTACCAATATTATTTTGAAAAGGACAACGAGCAATTAGGCGATTTACCCTATGCAAGCATGGTGATAGGTTATCGTCCCGATGTTTTTATGGGGGATTATCCTAAACCCGACTGGCGGATATTTGTAGAATCACTGGCCGAATTTCCCGGAGATAATAAAGTTAACGGACAATTTTTTTCTACAGATGAACGGAGTAAAAAAGTATTGGTTGGTCCTTCAATTTTAGGACTTACCGGTCCCTGGGGAATTTCCTTCGGGGCATTGTTCCCGGTATACCAGGATCTTATTCCGAATACGCCCCGTGAAAAATATAGGGTCTCACTGAACATAAGTTATTGGTTATAACAGATATTAAAGAAGAATTTTAAACATAAAAAAAGAGTAAAATGAAAAGAATAGCATTAATTATCGTAGTGACAGTGTTTGGAATCATAAGTTCCAACGCCCAAATCACCAAAGTAGATCAGGAAGTTTTTGGAATGGATTGCGCACCTTGTGCCTATGGCCTTGAACGCGGACTCAAAAAAATGGATGGTATAGAAAAGGTACAAGTAAGTCTGAATGAAGGCAAAGCTTATTTAGATCTGACTGCAAACAATAATTTAAGCTTGAAACAAATTCAGGAAGAAGTGAAAGTGAATGGTTTTTCAGCTAAGAATGCCGAAATAGTTATAAAGGGCAACTTCGTTGAGCAGGATGGCACTTATGCAATACAAACCGGGAAAGAAACTTTTAAGATAGCTGAAGCAACTTCTACCAACTTACGCTCCAGGTTAAAACCCGGAGTCCTTACAGTTAAAGGGATAGTTCAGGATGAAGAAGACGGGGAGCTAACCACTAAGTGGGAAATTGAGCTTACTGAAATCCTTTAATTAAATGAAGATTAAAAAATACAGCTTATTGGGCGCAAGTTTTCTTAGTGCAGGGGTTCCATTTTTATGTTGCTGGACCCCTGCTATATTAACTGGAGTAGCGGGAGTCACCGGTATTTCCTCTGGTTTTGAATGGTTACATCCAGTAAGACCGTATATGTATAGCATGTCTTTCTTATTCTTAGGTGTCGCTCATTATAGGGTGTATAAGGATACCAAATTCTCGACTTTAGAAAATAACAAAGATGAAAACGAATGTGGATGTAGTCAAAATCCTGAAAATTCAACAAAAAACAAATCGATATTATGGCTAACCACTTTTTTGGTCTTTTTTATGATGATAATAAACTACTTTCTGGAATGGTGAAGATTTCCGGGAAGAATATTATTATTACCTGCTTAATATTCATATTGGGTTTTAATATGAATGCTCAGGGCCCGCCTATTTTTACGGATACACCTATCATATTAGGTGTGCAGGGACGTGGAGTGCGTACTTTTGGCAATATAACTTCTAAGGAAAATGCCAAGGCTTACGCGCAGGTACTTATTGTTCCTTATAACATTACCAGTAAATGGCAGGTAGATGCGGTAATACCCTATGTCTCAATTTCGCCCGATGGCTTGGATTCCCAGTCGGGATTTGGAGATTTAAAAGTATTTACAAAATATCAACTCTTTCAAAAGGATGATAAAGGAGAGGCCTTAAGAAGTTTAATTAAATTAACCGAAACTTTTCCTACGGGAAATTCCAGTCAAATGCCTGCCCTGGGTGCCAGTGCTTTTCAAACTACCATAAGCCTTGTATTGACGCACAACCTTCCCGTTCCCCTGTAAAACCTTCCTAAAAGTTCGATTAACCACGATCTGATCACCGGGACATGATTCCAGGTATCCAGTATACCTTGTATATCAAGCTTTTCGCGGAACTGTGAAAGCAAATCTGTATCTTCGTCGATAGCCTGTAGCATACCAAATTCAATCCCATTGTGCACCAGCTTAGTAAAGTGACCTGCCGATGGAGGACCGGCATGTACATAACTCTACCAGTAGCAACAGAATAGCTGCCTTACGATAATCTTTCGCACATATTGTTCATTGAATCTCGAATGGTTTGTAATACTTCATGTGTATAGAATATGGTTATCCTTAAATGGGTATAATCCAAATCCCGCTAAATTACTTTCTTTCTTATTTTCAACAACAGTTGCGAGGTTAAAGCCAAAATTGGCAATTCAATTAAAGGACCTATAACTAATGACAATGCAACCAATGGTTCATAAGCAAATGCGGAAACTGCAATGGCCAATGAAATAGGTGAATTTCTTGCCATTGTTGTCAATGTGAGGCTTACCCTGTTTTGATAACTGAATTTAAAAAACCTGCTGACCAGCTGTGCCAGTAAAAAAGTAATGATAAAAAATATAATCACAGGAAATAGCAATTTGTAAATAACATCAGGATTTTCCAGTAGATTTCTTCCTTCTGAAGCAAACATTGCGACTACTGCCAATGATAAAAACAACACCTGGGATTTTACAAAAAAGCCGGTAAAAGACGTCCCTGAAGTATTGCTTCGGCTAACTATTTTTTTGGTAACTAATACTAATAAAAAAGGAATCAGGAGCACCAGAAGAATACTTTCAACCAGTGACCTGAATTCAACATTTCCTGATCTTCCAAAGAATAGTAACAAAAATATTGGAAGTAAAAGAATCTGCAATATCAGGTTGATTGGAAGAATAGAAGTAGATAGCGGCACATTTCCTTTTGCAACACCGGTAAACACCAGGTACCAATCTGTACAGGGAGTTACCATAAGCATCACAAACCCTATCTAGATGGCCAGCTCGTTATCCAGAAACAAGTATCCCAGCAAATAAGCAAACAGGGGAGTCCAGATAAAATTAATAACAAGGCTGCTAACTGAAAATTTGAGATTGAAGAAAGCACTTTTAAGCTCGCCGATGTTTATACTTAAGAATAAGCCGTAAAGCATTACCATAAGCAAGAGTACAATAAAGCTCGATGCATATCTCTCCAAAATAGCCAAATTCCCCAATAATAATCCCAGTACAACTGCCAATAAAATGACACCTGTTTGGTATTTATTGATTTTTTCCATTTACTCTTCTGTAACCAATTCTTGTGAGGACTTGTCTGCTTTTTGATTCAGATTCCTCCATTGGAAAAAAACTATAATACCAAGTACGAGGAGCTGCGCCAGGATAGACTGTAAATTCGGGTAAATCCCCAATAGTTCTATACGGGGAGCAAAATCTATGGGTGAAATGGGGATGTAACCTGCTTCCTGAAAGGCCATAATTCCTTTGCCTGTTAAAACAATTGCCAGGGCTGCTACCATATAGGAAGCCAATTTGAAGAATTTTCCTACAGGTAGTTCTTTAGTAAATTTCAGAAACACGATTGTTATAATGGCTATTATAATAACGGAAGTCAATAAGGCCCAGTTAATAGCAGAATTTGCGACATCGGGATTGCTCAGTTTCAGTGATGAAAGAAACAGAACCACTTCAAAAGCTTCCCTAAACACCACGATGAACGAGAAAATCAACAAACCTATCATATTTCCGGTTTCAGAAATGCGGTTTATTTTATTTTTTATGAAGTGTTTCCACTTCGATATCTCAGAATGGGAATGAAGCCAAATACCTGCAAAGAGCAATACCAGTACAGCCAGAATAGCTCCAACACCTTCCATCAATTCTCTTGACGCACCGCTTAAATTGATAAGTTTATCTACAAAAAACCAACTCACCACACCAGTTAGTACTGCGAAAATCCATCCGGAATGGACGGCTATCACTGCGCGTTTGATTTTCATAGGTCTTAGAACACGGAGAATAATGAGGATAATAAGCAACGCTTCCAAGGCCTCCCTGATAAGGATTGATAATGCAGCACCATATATAAATGCAAAGGAATAATCCTTTTCTGCTAAAACAGTTTTGGCAGAGGTTATTTTTTCTTTAAGGGCATTATAATAATTTTCCGCACCTATTTTGTTGTTGTTTTGAAGTGCTTTTCGGTAAGCAATCATATCCCGCTCAATACCCCTCACTAATGAAGGCGCAGATGCACCCAATATATTCTCCACCAGCTCAACGCCTTCAAGGTAGGATGTCAAGGCATATTTTTCGGCAATTTTATTATTGCCTTTTTGAAATTCCTGATATGAAAGATCAAGGTTGGTCATAGCAACATTTAGAGGTTCAGGCCTTTCAGGTTCATAATTCCGCACCTGGCCAACTGTTATATTGCTGAAAGATTTATTCAAAAAATGTTGCAATTCTTCATCGTTCCATTTGCTGATGCTGTCAAGATGCAAATTGGAAGGCAATGGAGCTCTTGAAATTTCTTCATTGTGCTTTAGTGACAGCACGTAAAAAGATAAGTCCCAAAGCTCTTCTTCTGTAAGACGGTTGTAAGAAGCCATCCCCGTGCCCTCAATCCCCAATTTGATGACATTGTAAGCCTGAAGTGGGGACAACTGGGCTTCGTGGAAATTGGTCGGTGCAGGATTTAAATTTCCGGCTAAAGCTCCGTTCCCATATCCTTTGCCTCCGTGGCAGGATACGCAATTATTCTGGTACAGGGTGGCTCCATTCTTTAACGAGGGATAACGATTAGGTGTAATTTTTAAAATTCCAAGATCGAGAATTTTGTTTTTGATATTTAAAGCAATTGTAGAAATCGCTTCTGGATTTTTTTTGTCCGCAACAGCTTGTTGCAATTCCCGCAGGGGTTCATCAAGCTTTTCAAACCTGGTATTATTAATTGTCGGCAATAGATCCTGCTGAAGTGCAATGGATTTTTTTGCAAACTCGCTCATTTCGGCGAATTCAAACTCATTGATTATTTCGCCATTCTCCACCGCTACTGGATAATCCTTGGAAATGTAATCCAGGAGAGTCACCAAAGTGCGCAAATCTGTGTCATTAGCCGTATTTTGCGAAAACGTATTTATTGAAATGAAAATGACAAAGAAGAAGAATACCCTATATTTATTCATACTAAATCTAAATAAGGGCAAATATACAGTTCTGTGATTTTATAAAAAAATTTATAATCACTAATACAGATTTTTTTTTTTCGTTTAGCTCCAAAAGGATAATGGGATTCCTTTCGGTGCCTTAATCCGGTGGTACAAGATTTAATCCCTGGGGTTGTTAAAGAAAACTATCGGGTATTTCTTAATTTAAGTTATTGGTTATAGTATAAACAAACTTTAAAAAATTAACAGATGAAACATCCATGACAAGGGACTTGACACAAAGAAGAATGATTATTAACTTTGAGACAATTCCAAAGGGCGATTTTTACTGGAGGTTGAAATATCTTATTCAGGCCTTGAGCCATAGAAACCCCGAAGATGAAACTGCCCTCACACAGCTAAACACAAAGAAGTATTGCCTTGAGAAGGAACCTGAAATTTTCAAATTCTTAGCTGTATTTTTCTTACCAATTAGAGTTCCTGCTTTAGTGGGTAAGGGTACTTTTGTGATGGTTCCAGTTAGTAAAAATCCTACTTAATTGAAAAACTTCCGGATGGGAGTGTAATAATAGTTATTGTATTTGGAAGTTTTAGTTCCAATGCTCAGATTCAGAAAGTAGATCAGGAAGCGTTTGGAATGGACTGTGCCCCCTGTGCCTATGGTCTGGAACGCGGACTTAAAAATATGGAAGGTCTGGAAAGTGTAAAAGTGAGTCTTAATGACGGTAAAGCTTATTTAGATTTGGCAAAAAATAATGATTTGAGCCTTAGGCAGATCCAGGAAGAAGTGAATAAGAATGATTTTTCTGCTAAAAAAGCCGAAATTGTTATAAAAGGTACTCTCGTTGAACAGGATGGTAATTAAGCCAATTCAAACCGGGAAAGAAACTTTTACAATAGCTGAAGGAACTTCTACCAGCTTAAAACCCGGAATTGTAAAAGTGAAAGGAACAGTTCAGATGAAGAAGATGATAATTTGACTAATGAGTGGAAATTAAATATCATCCAGATTTATTAGCCACTAAAAACGTAGTAATAATGAACACTAATTAATGGCGGACTCCACATCGAGTCCGCCATATTTTTTTAAATTTTAGAAGTAGAATATTCTTTTCTGGTAACAATCTGATACACATAAAAGGAAAATATGTTTGGAAACTATAAAAACTAACGGATTACTAATCATTTACTTTATATGGCTATTTGTTATCATTTCTGAAAGTTAATTTAAATCATTAACCTAAATCTACCTGCCGGCTGGACAGGCTGGCTTTACTATTTCAGAGTTCAGTAAATCGATTATTAGTTATACGATACTCGGTAAATTACGCCATTGGTATCATCACTAACTAAAAGCGATCCATCGGGCAATTCTACCAAACCGGCTAACCTGGCGAATCGGGAAGTACCTTCCTCCATTAAAAAACCTTTTACAAAATCTTCAGCCTTTACAGGCTTCCCATTTTCGAAAGTTACTTTCATTATTTTGTGTCCGGAAGCTGGCCGTCTATTCCAGGATCCCCGAAAAGTTACCAGGGCAGTATTTTTATATTCCGAGGGAAACATTTTCCCTCTGTAAAACTTTAAATTCATTGGAGCGCTATGGGCTGTAAATAACATCTCCGGTTCTGTAGCTTTCTGCGCGTATTCTTTCCAGGTCATTTTTGGCGGTTCATCTGCCTTATTATATTTACCATCGTCGTAGATATACGGCCACCCATAATCAGCTCCCTCAGTGATACGATTTAATTCTTCTTTTTGTTCATCATCTCCCAGCCAGTCAATTCCGCTATCCATCCCAAAAAGTTCCCCCGTCTCAGGATGCCAGTCAAAACCAATGGTATTTCGCAGTCCCGATGCAAATATGGTTCTATTGCTCCCATCAGCATTAGTCCGTACTATAGTGGCATTTTCTTCCCGTGTTTCATCACAGGCGTTGCAGGTGCTTCCAATCGATATATATAGCATCCCATCTGGGCCAAAACCAATCGTGCGGTTGGGGTGCTGACCACCATCTGGTAGGTTCCCTATAATCTTTTCCAGTTCTCCAATAGTACCATCTTCTTTTAACTGTGCCCTGAAAACATCATTTACCGTAACAAGGTAAAACATATCTTCATGAAAAGCTACCCCATGCGCTCCTTCTTTAGTTACTACCGTTTGTTGATGGTCAGGTTTCCCGTCATCATTAGTATCCTTAAGCATCACTACGTCTCCCTCCCTTCGAGAAACATATATATTTCCCTGGGGGCTTACAGCCATCATTCTGGGTTCTCCCAGATTATCTGCGAATTTTTCTATTTTAAACCCCTGCGGTAATTGAAGTTGCGATATCCTCTCTTCGGTGGCCCCAACCATCTTAGGTTTATAAATATGTCCCGTAATATTTTCTGAAATAAGGCTATCCTTCTTTTGTGCCATGATTATACTCGTTGAAAGAAGGAGAAACAGTAAAGCTTTTTTCATAAGTGATTGATTTTCAAAATTTAAACTCATTAAAAATATAACATATGGTTTCGATGGATTGTTAATACATGGTTAAATGAAACTTATTTTTTTCATCATATAAGATTCTAATTGAGCTGTTCGACAGAGGAAAAAAAAATTTAAAACCAACTATATCCGCCTGTCCGGCTAGCAGTACCGTGGCGAAGCTATCGGGGAATTTTTAAGATTAAAAGTTTAAAAAAATTGAAACTAAACACCTGTTCGACGTTATCTTACCGTTCTAAAATAATAAAATCTGAGACCGGTAATAAATAATATTAGGGGGACAAACCCGGAGATAAAAACTAAAATTCTCCCCAGCATGCCTGCCATTTCTCCAATATGAATCGGATAAAATTGTGCTGCTATCTGTTCGCTAACCGGGTCGTCGTTAAAGGATGAGGAATAAATGGTATTACTATTATTATCTAATTTTAATTCCCTGGTTTTTCTTAGACCGGGGTTTATAAATCGGTTTTTGATATATCTAAATTGATACACTTCATTTCCATCTTGAGGAAAATAAATTGCCCGGAGTGCATATTGGTTGTCTGGAGTCTCCAATAAGTGCAGTATATCGATCCCGGTACCTGCTTCAATCTTTTTTTCAGGTTGTTTATTGCCTATAAAACCATCTATTAACTTCAAACCATCCTTATAGTAGCTGTTATAAGTAAAATATCCACCAGAAAAGGCCATTACAGCCAAAGGAAGGGAAAAAAATATTCCAAGTGACTTATGTACATCGTAGTTAAATCTTTTTCTATTTCGTTTCCATTTAATTTTAATTCCCTTTTTAAAATTTGATTTATACTTTTTCCACCATAGAAATAAACCGGAGGTAAGAAGAAACAAGAAAAATATAATAGCACTACTACCTACAATGTATTTGCCAATCTTAGGAATTCCAAGGCTTCGATGGATCTTCAACAAATCTTCAAACAATTTTATGGAAGCTGATTTTTTTCCTAAAGGTACTCCCGTCTCCGGGTGATAATAAAGGGTTTGACCATTCTTATAAATAATGGAAACCGTCTCCTGCTCTCGATAAGGTAGGAATATCTTTGCTATAGTATCTTTCTGACTCCTATAAAGTTCTGAGGAAGTTTTTAATAATGTCTTTTCCGAAAGAGTATTAGTAGATTCCCTTTGTAGTAAGCGTTGATTTAAGGCCGACGTTATTTCCGGCTGCCATACATACATGGAACCAGTAAGACCTGAAATGGATGCCAAAACCCCACATGTTATTCCTAAAAAAAGATGTACTTTCTTAACTATGTTTGAAAATGCTTTCAAGCAATAAATTTTAGTGTAAAATGGTAGTCGTTACTTCTGAATATCAATTCTTAATAACGACTACCACCCCTTTTAAAAATTATAAGTTACACCAAGACGGGCATTCGCTCCCTCCCCAGCTGTAGTAAAAGACCTTAATGGCGCCGCCCATTGAGATCTTGCCGGTAAATAATACTCATTAAGAAGGTTATTGATACCCAAGAAAACATCAATATTACTCTTAATTTGGTAGGTGGCCGTTAGATTTACCAGGGTATATCCATTTACAGGAAATTCCGTATGCCTAAAAGCATAATTTCCTTCCCCATCCTGAAAAGGAGAAAACCTGTTTCGATCTCCTAAACTCATAACATTCAATGAAGTATTAAACTGTTCTGTTGGCTTCCAGGTAACATAAGCCGTTAATTTTGGAGCAGAAATGACATCACCACCAACATAACTTAAATTATTTTCATCATCGTTTGGGTTTTTAAGCCCTTCCACATACGAATAAGAAGTCCCAATAAGTAGTTTATTGCTTGGGAGAGCATAATCTATTGCTACCTCTCCACCGAATATTTTCTGAGGTTGTTCAGAAGGTATAAACGAGTTTAGTTCATCACTAAATACAACACCAGTACCTAAATTAGAGGTACTGTAGTATCCTACAGCCTCTAAACGAAAATTATTAAATTTTGAAATAAACCCGAATTCATAGTTATTGGTAACTGCGGGCTCCAGTTGAATGTTGTCTATACTTTCAGCTCTTGCAGATCTTAAAATAGAACCTAAATCAGCTATGGAGAAACCCTGGGAATAACTAATGTAGGGAATGAATTCCTGATGTTCAATATACCGGACTCCCATATTAAATGCCAGATTATCGAACGCCAACTCTCCGCCCTGAACGGAGACCGAAGGATTAAAGTTACCATCTCCTTTAGGTGAATAGGGAAGTGTATTATAATTGGCAATATCCATTTTTAAATCATCGTATCGTAATCCAGCTTTAAAGGCCCATTTTTTATCTAGTTTTAAAGTGGTTTGTAAATACGGTGCTACGCTCATCAGTTCGATATTCGGCACCCAAAGCCTTCCATCTAACAGCCCCTGATTAGTCTTATCCCTTAAAAGATCCAGTCCATAGATCAGAGATATATTCATATCGCCATACAAATTGAACTGAGTATTAAAATTAGGTCTTAAGCCATACTTTTCTGAATTGATCACGGATTGCCCTCCGTCTTCGAATTTATCAGAATAAAAGAAAATACTTTTGGCTTTGGAATAATATAGATCGGTTTCAAAATCTGTGGTACCGGAGAAAATATTATTTAAATTGTATTTTAACCTCCCATTTATCAATTCGGAACCAGTTGGTTCCTGTCCAGGAATTGATCCTTCGATACCATAACCCGGTTCTAAAGAGTAATCCCCTTGGTCATTAAACACCTGAATATTTGCAAAAACCGGAATAAAAGGAGAATCCTGAAGTGATTTATAAAGATTCCCGTTAATGGTTATTTTTTGATTAGAAGAAAGGAGATATTCCAGTTTTCCATACGTGCTGTAAATATCGGTATTATCTAATCCATAAGTAGGAAGTAAGGGAATCCCTTCAGCATCGTATTTATTCCCGGTATGTTCTATACTTCCGCTTATATAGTAACTAAACTTATTAAATTGTCCGGAAAAGGATTGATATACCCCATATCCCAAGGCATCTTGGCTATTGGAAAGTTGGGAGGTTCCCCAAATATCAGTAGTGCCGCTCAATTTTTCTGAAGTGGTTGGATTTTTGGTGATATAATTGATAAAGCCTCCACTACCACCATTTCCAAATATTGAAGTAGCTCCTTTGATTACTTCAACTCTGCTTATATCGTTAGGATTAATACTTTTAATTCCCAATTGTCCATTACGTAGCGGGGTGGATTGAGGGATTCCATCTACCATAACGAGTAATGACCTACCTCTTAATGTTTGTCCCCAATTGGAAAATGTTCCTGTGCTTACAGCAAGACCGGGCACTGTATATGCTAGAATCTCGTTAATATTGGAGGAGATTTTAGTAAATTCCCGCAGCTTTTCTGAGTTCACCACAGTAACAGAAGCTGGAATTTCTGAAAGATATTCCGGGTTCCTGCTTGCAGAAATCACCACTTCATCCAAACTTCCATACGTATCCTGAAGGTTCACACTATAGGTTGTTAAGGAATCTCGTCCAATTTCTATAATTTGCTCTATAGTTTGATAACCCAACATTTTGACCGTTACCTTCCAGTTTCCAGGGGGAACCTCCTGGAGTTTATAAAACCCGTCAAAATTTGTAGTAGTTCCTTTTTGTAATTCCTCGATATAAATAGAGGCACCGGCAATAGGTTCATTTGTTTCATTTTTTATTTCCCCTTTTAATCCTGATTGGGAGAAAGCAGAGAGGCTTAAGGCCATTAAGGCGAGAAAAGTAATGTGTTTCATTATTCTTATTTAGATTTATTAAAAATAAATGCAAATATAGAAGCCTCTTTTAATTACACCAAGAAAATTTGATTTTTTTCAATGGAGTGGAGTGGAGTGATCACAGCCCTCTTGAAGATAATTGGTAGATTATTTTTTGATTTAATATAATGATTAAAAGCAATTTTTTACTCAAAAAGGATTGGCATAAAAAATATGATATTGGGAAACAACTAAAGTTACCATTCTATCCCTTTCTCAGTTTTTAATCGTTTCATTATGAAATGCTAAAATCCTATTATTTAACAATACCTGTTATCTGCGATGGATTTGTGGGCGGATGTATTTTTAATTATGATTTACAAATAGAGCAATTGGATTCTCCAATTAATTTGCCATCTTTATCAAACTCGTATTTACAACATTCATTGAATTTTTGTTTTAAAATATCTTTAGCTCTTCGTGTTCTAGCCTTGACATTTGTAAGACTTATTTCTAAGATTTCAGCCGCTTCCTTTTGTTTTAGTCCTTTGATATAAATCAATTCAATTATCTTTTTATAAATATCTGGTAGTTCATATACGAATTTATCAAAACAGCATATTGACTGATATTTTTCTAAAGCAGTTTCATTCTGTAAATTAACACTCGGTAAATAAACAGATTCTTTATTGAAGTAGTTTGCTATCTCGTTTCGAGCAATTTGAAAAATCCAGGCTCTTACTTTTTCATCATTCTCAAGTTGATGTAATTTTTTATGGATTTTTAAAAATGTATTTTGAAAAATATCATTTGTAGCACTTTCATTTTTTACTTTTTTGAGAATAAAGAAGAATAACTCTTCATTGAAATTGTGCCAAACTTTTTGAGTCTCCATAGTTCAAAAATAAATAAAGGTTAGCTTTTAAACCAACCTTTATTCAATTCAGCAACAATCGCATTTACCACATTCACATTTTGTACAAGGGCAATTGTTATCTAAACAATTTATGCAATTACATTTAGTGCAATCACAATTAGTACATTTACAATCATTCATACTTATAAATTTTATTGTTTACTACGGAGACCTTTAATTTTCTAAAAAGATACATTTAAATTGAATTTTCTTTTAAAATATGGCTGCAGACTCATGTTAAGCATTTTATTGACTAAGCTTTGCGCCTGGAACATTTTCTCCAACTTCTCTAAAAAACTGAGAAATTTTAAGCCTTCTGCTTCGTAATATTGTAATTATCCGAAAGATAAACTAATCATGCTACCCCGAGCAGCCCACTCCATTAGTTAAAAAAGCATATCATTCTTAAAAATAGGTGCTAAAACCTAGGTACCAGGTGGCCGTTTTTGTGGCTGGATTATTTAAAATGTCATTCTGCCACTGATAACGATAATTCAACCTTAAAACCGTTGCAGGTGACGGTCTAAAACTTATGGAAGGAGTAACCGCAATTAAATCATCCCCTATATTTGTATTAGTTTGAGTGAAGTTACCAATATTAAAATCAACATAATCTGTCCGAGCGGAGACGTTTAAGGATGCATTTTCCCAACCGAACATTTTCTTTTGCAACACTGGTTGAACTACATCCAGAAAAAATCCTGCTTGTTTATTTCCAAACTGTTGCGTAAATGTTTTTGGCACATCCACCCACACATAAGCGCCTTCTCCAACAATATAAGTGCCGGTTGATTCAATAGTAGTGCTAAGATCAATAGCGAAGACATCCACCCTCCTATTCTTTTCATCTATCTGTAGTCCATCTTCCATTACACGATTGTATGTACCGCCCATATAAGAAAAACCAACCTCACCTATATTTCTATTTCCTATAGCGAGTTTTGTAGTAATTAAAGGGTCACCGCTGAAATTTTCTTCAAAACGCTCTTCATTTTCTTTAACGGATGAAAGAGAGGTTCGATCTTTTGAATTATTAATTATACTATTGTCAAATCCATTTGAGAGGTATGCTTCATATCCGATAATCCAATCTCCAGTATTTGTTTTACCATACATTCCAAAACCTGCATTAGAAAAAGTGGCGGGTAGTAATTTTACTGCCACATCAGGTCTTTCTACAAACTCCCATTTAGGACCATCGTGATTTTGATTAAAAGCACCGATTGGATTCAAGATTATTCCACCTCGTAAATTGAGAAGAGGATCAAAGGAGATATCCATAGCAGCAAATTCTATGGCAATCTCTTTACCTCCCTCTTCAAACTCTACTTCCGTTAAAAATTTAATTCTTTTGTTAATTGAGGCAGACAGAAATAATGTTAAACGTCGTGCTTGAAAAGATAATCCTTCTGTCAATCCATCTTCCACTGCATATATCGAATTGGCTTCAAGATATCCCCCAATAGATACCGGAGCTTTATTTATTGTTAGAGCTGGTCGATTGTATACCGCATCCATGTTAAGTTGAGTATCTGTTGTATCTGACTTCGTTCTTTTAAGTATATCATCCTCGTTTTGGGCTATTAAATTTCCACTGAGGGTGAACAATATTAAGGTAATGATCAAATAATTAGGAGAATAAAATATAGATGTTTTCATCGTCTGTTTTCGTTGGAAATGTTTTTAGTTTTTGTTCAGCAGGTCCTTGTAATACGGTTCCTTCATTGGAAAATTGGCTTCCATGGCAAGGACAACTATAGATACCCCCACCAACATTAAGCTCGCACCCTCGATGAGTGCATTTTAGTAAGGAAGCTATATAGTCTTCACCAACTTTATATAGACAAATAGGGAATCTGTATTTGTTATTTTGTATAAGGACAAACTCTCTTTTAGACACCTTGTTATTTTTTTCAAGAATAAACTCATGCTTCGCTATGGTTAACTTATCTACCTCTTCCTTTGCTGTAGCATAGTAAATTCCACTGCATGAATGTAAAAAACCTAAACTTGGTATTGTTATAGCAACAGAGGAAAGGGTTTGGATAAATTTTTTTCTTTTCATCATAATGAATTTATAAATTCAAGTAGTTGCTTTTTTTCCTGATTCGATAGGGCATTGAACTCATCCCTTGAATTTTTGGCTTCACCGCCATGCATCAAAATGGCTTCCTCAATACTTCTTGCCCTGCCATCATGTAAAAGAAACAAACCTCCTCCTTGTGAGTTTTCAGAAAGGCCAATTCCCCATAGCGGAGGGGTTCTCCATTCGGATGTTTCAGCAAAACCTTCGGTATATCCATCGTCCAGACCAGGACCCATATCATGAAGTAGTAAATCTGTATAGGGATGAAATCCTTTATTAGATAGTGCTTCGATAGGCGAATATCCCGTTTTCATGCTTGGGGTATGGCAGGCAGCACATTGAATTCGGGAAAAAATTTGTTTGCCAGATACAACATCAGGATCATTTTGATTTCGAGGTATCGGAGCTTTTAAGGTTTTTAAATAAAAAACCACCTCGTTAACTACCTGAGTACTGATTTCCGGGTCCTCTTCCAGCCCGCTATAAGGATCTATAGGTTCAAATAATGATGTAATACCTATATCTTGATTATACGCACCTACTGTTTGATGCAATAAGTCATAACTAATTGCCTTTTTACCAAACCTAAAAATATATTTACCTCCACGTGAAATACTATTTGGCCGAATTTGAACATATTCAGGAGGATATGCGAAATGAGCTCTACCACTTATTCCGTCGCCATTCTCATCATAAGGATCGGCTAGAGAAAGTATACTTTCATCTGGAACAGCATCCAAAAAACCTAATCCTGTGACCGCAGGCGCAACCAAGGTTGTGAAGGGTGCTCCTGGAGGTAGCTTTTCAGGCTGAAACCCCTGAATTGCTTTATTCTGTAATTGATTTTTACCATCCCCAAAGTCTGCAAAAGGATTTCCTAAAGTATCACTTTGACCGAATCTTATAAATTGATTAAACGGGTGACCTTTACCATCCCCAGAATGACAACTAACACAGCTAGTACCTACGAAAACGGGGCCGAGTCCAGTTTCTGCGGTAAATACTTCATCATTGAACGCTATATCCCCATTCAAGAACTGAATCTGCTCTTCAACTGATAATCCTTCTACAGGGCCATCAAGAAGTTCATTTTCCTTTGGAGGAACAGGACCATATTCATCAGCTAATTTTTCACAGGATGTAAAAAAAGCGATAAAAATAATTAGACTTAACCATTCTATTTTCATTACCTAAAATATTATTTAGACAAATCTAAAATTTATTTTTTAATAATCTAAATATTGAAAGTTATTATCTTAAGAATATATTTTTAAAGTTGTAGGAATATATAGTATTAAGCTTCTTAAAAGATTTACCAACGGCGAAAACCTCGTTTGTACGTTTAAAGTTTCTAACTTGGAAGCTTTGTATTTACTCCTATGAGACAGCCTACCTATTAGGAGTATTATGAAGGTTCTCAATAATATGAGTATAATTCTGGTCGCCCCTCCTTTAGAAGTACTTGAATTGAAATACCAGAGAACTCCCGATTCCTTATATTACAGGGAATCGGTTTTTAATTGAAGTATTTTGTTTACAAAAGGTCAATTTTCTACGCCTCTTAAAACTTCAACTTTTAAAAAGAAAAATAATGAATTCCATAGAATCATTAGATTAAGAAAAAGTTGGTAGGTAAACATTTTTAAATAATCAGGGCTTATGAATAAAGTCTTTTAAGACAAAAAAATACAATAAAAATGATGCAATGACCAAAAGGATTAATGAAAAAATTCCAAAAAGCTTTTCTTTTTTAGTTATTTTATTCCGGGAAGATTTTTGACCCTTCTTCTTTCTTCTATTTCTCCTATATTTTGACATTTTTCTTCTACACTTTCTTTTGGGTAAATTGCAAACTTATCGCTTTAAAAAGGGTTTATTCCCTCTAATTAGATAAAAATTCATTGTACTGTAGTCTTACAATTGCCTTAATTTAGGGCACCTAGGATACCATAGGAATATTTCACAAATAATTCTGTGGTCTTACTGAAGGTATGAAGCTCAGGAATTCAGTTAATTTCTAAAAAATAGTGACTTCATAAACTTAAAAATGCAGATTTGTTTTCAATCCTACTATCATTTTAAAATAAGTACAGGAACTTCTGATTTGAAAATCATTTTCCGTCTCAGCCCCAGTTCAGTTAGTTTTTCTATAAAGGCATGTTTCCTGTAAAGTAGCGCCAAAATATCTATGGCATTATCTTTCAAAAAACCGGTTATTTTATCTTCAGTTTTCCCTTCGGAAAAAAGGTGAACAGAAATATTCTGTAGATTAAAAAACTCCTCATAATAGTTTTTTATCTCCTGTTCTTTAATAACTTCATCTTTACTTTTAGCAAAATGAAATATAAAAAGGCGCGCGTTAAATGCCTTTAATAGATCAGCCAGAACCTTTAGTTCCCTATCAGGTTTCAGATTATCTGAATCCAGCGCCAGACAAATTCTTTTTAAACCAAAAGTTTCTAAATCTTCAGGTACAACCAGCACAGGGCAGGGTACATCCTTGCTCACTTTTTCACTGGTAGTTCCTGCAAGGTAACCTTCTACCTCACCTGCACCTTCTGTCCCCATAATTATCAAACCTGCTTTTTCTTCTGTTGCTAATTGATAAATTATATCTGAAGGTCTTCCTGGGGCTACCATACTCTTATATTTTATTGTCGCCAGACGTGGAAAATTTTCGAGAAATTCCAGCATTTTTTCTTTGTACAATTTCTGATAAGAACTAAAGTTGTCGGGAACCGGATAAACTATAGCCCCGTATCCGGCATATTGATAACCTTCAGAATAGGCATGAACAAAGATAATTTCTGAATTTAAAGATTCGGCCACCTTTATGGCATACTCAACTCCAATTTTGGAACTTTGACTAAAATCAATCGGAACTATTATTTTCATGGTTTTTTAATTTTAATTATACATTCAGTTTTTCAATTAATTGTTTAAATAAAAGCTTTATTGTTTAATCCACTTTTTGGCAATCTCCTTTTCCTCTAAGTCAAAATATTTTACTTCAGCATTGGTAAAAGGTTTCATGAACTTTGTAATCCAGTCCTGCCATTTTTTATCACCTACCATGGCGATTTTTTCATAATCTTTTGCGTGGGCAGTATCCATTTTTAGATCTTCCCACAGGCCTGGAAAATCCCAGCCGGTAAAATTCTCCATTTCAAAATACCAGCGTACGTTTAATCCTTTGTCCAAAATAGCATGAATAATGGGATGTACCTTCTCAATATCCATTTCGGATAAATCTCCCGATGCTCTGGTTGCAATAATATTATCTCCTGAAATCTCTATAATTTGTAACATATCTATTTTTATTAATTATTAACCGCCTAAATCGTAAAACCATTCTTCAGCTTTCATAATTCCTTCTTTTATGGCATTTCCCTTAGTATAATTCTTTTCTATAACCAGACTTTTAGCAATTTCCAGGGCTTTTTGCTTCACTGCAGGATGGAGGCCATCCAAACTGGTTTTAAATTCTTCAAAGGTCCATTCCATAGCTTCATTTTAATGGTTGAACAGTTCTTTTTCTTTTTCGGGATCCATCTCATTCTTTGACTTTTTGTCCAAAAAATAATCCAGCACGATGCCCACTATAATTGCTCCCACAAAAGCAACATACACCTGCCAGTTAAACTGAACTACCAGAGACAGGCTAATAATTATGGCCAAAATGGGTAGGATAGGTACTTTCCCTATGGAAAGGGGAACTTTAAAAGGTCTTTCTTTGTCAGGTGCTTTATAACGCAAAACGATGAGTGCAATATTCACAGCTACAAAAACGAGTAACGCCCCTAAAGAGGACATTCCTGCGACAATTTTAATATCTCCCAATAACAAAAATGCCGCTACCGCAGCCATAACCACCAGTGTAGTTACCCAGGGTACTTTCTGTGCATTGGTCTTGGTCATAAATTTTGGAAGCTCGCCCACGCTTGCCATACCGAAAAGCAACCTGCTAATGGAAATAATGCCACTAAAAGCCGCATTAGCCGTAGCAAAAAGTGCCGCAACTGCCAGGGCTACGGGCAACCAGGAATTTAAATTTGAAGCGGCCAGCGACAATGGGGAATTTACCTTTGCTATTTCTGCGGGGTCACTTATATTGAGTACCGTAAAAGATATTAGTAGGTATATAATTGTGGTAAACACCATTGTCAATAAAAATGCCCTCGGAATCGTCTTGCCCGGATTTTTTACCTCGGAACCCAATGCTGCCATATGCTCAAAGCCGGTATAAACAAAAAATAAGGTAGCAGTCGCTGCCAGGGTGCCGGAAAAGGACTCCACTTTAAAAAATTCTGATTTTGGTGGTCCTGTTTCCAAAAGTCCGACCGCAATAAGAATAAACAATCCCAATAGCTGAATACTGACCATAATGATATTGGCGGTAGATGATTTTTTGATGCCCGTAATGCTTATAAATGCAAGAATCAGTAGCACAGCATAGCTAACCAGTAAGGAAGGGATGTTAAAAAACGTATTGAAATACCCTGAAAAAGCAAGTAGCACCGCGGCGATGGTGGCCGAACTGTGAAATGCAATCGTCCAACCTGTTAGAAAAGATGGAATGTCGATTTTTGGAAAAGCTTTCCGTACAAAAATGAATTCTGCACCGGCATTAGGATAGGTAGAGGACAGCTCTGCATACGACATTGCCGAGACACTGGCCGCAATGGCGGCAAAAATAAAACTCAACCAAAGGTCTGTTCCCGCCTGTCCAGCGGCTGCACCAATTACAGTATATATTCCAGCACCAACAATGGTACCTACACCATAAAAAGTAAGGCGAAGAGTACCCAGAGATTTTTTTAATTCTGCCATAATACTATTAGTAATATATTATCCATTTCTATCTAAATTCCTTTTTTCCATCTCTGCCTTTACGATGCCACGCTCAATAGCCTCTTCTTTTGAACAATTTTTGTTCAAATAGAAATCCCTTGCATATTTTAATGCTACTGCTCTAATATTTTCATCCAGCACATTAAGCCTCTCCTGGTAATCCTTAAATAAATCCTCCTTCATTTTTTAAAATAGTTTTAGAACAAAAAACACCATAGTTAAAAGATATACAATATACACTGCATCGAAAACGAATATCTGCCATCTGCTGAACCCGTGAAGTTCCTTGCTTTGATGGACAAATACTGAATATAAAAGCGGCATCAGTCCTACAAAAGCCAGGTTGACCCAAAACAACTGGAAATCTTCGATTGGGGTCGTTACCAGTGCCAGGGGGAAAAATGCCACTGTCATGGTAACGGCATTATCTGCAATCACACTGGTGGTACCCGCAGTCACTTCACCTCCCTTTACCACACTCCATGTTTTGAATATTTCAGGGGCGGTAGTCATAATTCCGGTGATAAACAACCCTCCAACAATTTCGGAAATATTCAGTGCCGAAACAATATTTTCGGTAGCTTTTACAATAAAAAAAGCCCCCACGGCTATGGCCAGGGCCCCTGCAACCGAAAGCCATATTTTCTTTTTATCCCATTCTACCTTCTGACCCTTTTCCCTGCCTTTTATAATGGCATGCGTTAAAAAAGCCGCATAGGCAGCCAGCATGATCCACCCATCAATGGGTTGTAATCCACGCCAGGCTTTGGGAAGCGTTAATATAGCCACCAACCCGATAATTACCAGATAGGGGATAGATAATACCGAGACGGAACGTTTGTTCAGGGCCAGCAGGTTGGCATCCAAATGTTTTTGATGCTCCTTATTGTTTTTAAACTTTCTTCTGGAAGCAAAGTATGCAATGGTTACCATGAGCGGAATGGAAATGATATTGGAACCAAGCAAATTCCCCAACCCGATATCAGATACCCCACGGGCGGCGCTCGTAATATTTATCGCCACTTCAGGGCTCGCTGTTACAATAGCCAGGAAAGCTGCCCCTGCAGAAGCAGTAAGCCCCCATTGTTTGCGCAGCATCTTTAAAGGGGTAAGGAGTTGATCAGCACCCCAATGGGCAGCCCAAGCTGCCAATCCCAATACTACTACCCAAAGCCAAGCGTTCATAACTAATCGATTTTTATAATTGTCCTGTTACTTTCAGTATATTTCAACTTTTTCTTATCCGATATTTTCTGGTCTTTTTTTTGTTGGCTTTGAAAGATCAGGAGTAAAATCACTCCCGTGCTAATCCAAACATCTGCGGTATTGAATACAGGGTCGAAAAAAGTAAATTCATTACCTCCCCATAATGGCAGCCATTCCGGAAGCCTTGTATCAATAATAGGGAAGTACCACATATCCACCACATTGCCATTTAAAAATCCGGCATAACCACCGCCTGAGGAGAATATTTCTGCAATATTGCGAAGTGCGGGATCACTTTTTTCAAAAATCAGTCCGTAAAATGCACCGTCAATCAAATTGCCCAATGCACCTGCGTATATAAATGCGGCACAGATTATAAAGACTTTTGCATATCCTTCACGTATCATCTTTTTGATATAAAAGGTCCCCCAAATAACGGCTACGAAGCGAAATAGTATTAAAACAAATTTGGCCAGATAACCTTCGCCAAATTTAAAGCCCCAGGCCATGCCGGCATTCTCCAAAAAATGTAAGCGAAACCAATCCAGGCCAAACACAAAATATTCCTCGCCATAATAAAAATGGGTCTTCACATAAATCTTTATGGCCTGGTCTATTACCAACAACAGTAAAATTAATAATGCTACACTACTTTTATTCATAATTTCCTTATTCTTGCCCAACGTCTTGTGCAACATATATTTGCATTATTTAGATAATTTTAAAATTCTTATGGCGCCCCGCATTACAAACGTGAAAACGATGCCGCCAATTACCAAATCGGGCCATTTGCTATCCAGAAAATAGACCAGCACCCCGGCCAGTATCACCCCGCCGTTTACGATGATATCATTGGACGTAAAAATAGCACTGGCCTGCATATGCGCCTCCTTACTTTTGGCCTTATTTATCAACCAGAGCGAAATAAGGTTCCCCAGTAAGGCTAAAATGGAAACTATGATCATCCATTCGAACATTGGTGTTTCACTACTTGTAAAAAACCTTCTTAATACCTCTGCAAAACCAAGTGTTGCCAATGCAATTTGAAAGTAGCCGCTGAATTTTGCCACCTTCTTTTTTCTGGAAATGGCACCACCTACTGCAAATAAACTTAGCGCATATACTATCGAATCTGCCAGCATATCCAAAGAATCTGCAATTAGGCCCATAGAAGAAGAAATCCACCCCGTGGTCATTTCGATAATGAAAAAGCCGAAATTTATCCCCAGGACCCACCAAAGGATTGTTTTCTGTTTGGATTGGTCTTCTATTACGGGAGGCTCGGCTTCTTCGGTCCCCATAAATTTATCACCTAATTTTAATTCTGAAATCGAGGCTTTGATTTCCTCATTCCCTTCAAGGTGATATACTTCAAGTTTTCGATTGGGTATATCAAAATCCAAATATTTCACTTGAGCATAAGATTCCAATTTCATCCGGATCATCTGTTCTTCTGAAGGACAGTCCATTTGACTTACTATAAAAGTACTTTTGTTCATTTCTCCCATATCACTTAACTATATTTTTCCTTCCTTTATTGGAAGTTAATAAGAGAATTACCGCACCGCCAATAGCTGCAAGTAATGAAGCTATCAAAATGCTTATTTTCGAAATTTTAATCAATTCCTGATCATTAAATGCGAGATTGGTAATAAAAAGGGACATGGTAAAGCCAATTCCCGCGATCATACCAATTCCAATTATATGTTTCCAGTTTAGTGTAATATGTAATTCGGAAACTCCAAGTTTTTGCCCGATCAATGTAAAAATACCAATCCCTGTTACTTTCCCAATAGCTAATCCCAAAAGGATCCCCAGCCCTAAAGAACCGGAAACAACCTCAATTAAATTTACATCGAGCTTTACTCCCGCATTCGCGACTGCAAAAATTGGAATGATAAAGAAAGCATTGAAATCAACAAGGGAATTTTCCAGTTTGAGCAAAGGAGGCCTTGAATTCTCAGTATCTGTTTTAATAGCTTTTAAAATTATTTGTTGTTTTTTATCCTGAAGAGGATTTAATTTTTCCAGCTCTGTTTTCTCAAGATTAGTAACGTTTGTGGCGGTCCTTTCTTTTAATATTTTACTGTCTAATTTGGGCACTATTGGAATGGTAATGGCAAAAAGTACTCCCGCAATAGTTGGATGGATCCCCGAATTAAGGAAGCAATACCATAAGATGATCCCAATAATAATATACCAAATCAAATTTTTGATCCCAGTCCAATTCATTAATAATAATAACCCAAATGCCCCCATGCCCGATCCAAGGTATATCCAGCTCAACTCGTTGCTATAAAACAATGCTATCACCAATATGGCACCTATATCGTCAGCAATAGCGAGGGCTATTAAAAATGTTTTTAACTGCCTGGGGACATTTTTTCCCAGTAGGCCAATAATCCCTAGTGAATATGCGATATCGGTAGCCATAGGGATGCCCCAACCCTTTATATTTTCAGTGCCTAAATTTAGGCTAATAAAAATGAGGGCCGGAACTGCCATGCCACCTAAAGCTGCCAACAATGGGGCTGAGGCTTTTTTAATTGAAGATAATTCCCCCACCATAACCTCCCTCTTCAATTCAAGGCCGGCAACCAAAAAGAAAATTGCCATTAGGCCATCATTGATCCATTCTTCAATTGTTAGCCCAAAACTAAGATGCTCGGAAAATTCAAAAAGCAATTCATCGCCAAGAAAATGATGATAGGCACCTGCCCACTTTGAATTAGCTAAAAGAAGGGCAACTATAGTAGCAATTATTAAAAAAATCCCCCCAGCTGTTTCCCTGTCGAGGAACTTTGTTGCCGTTTCCCTGATATACCCAATAGTGGATTGATTTCGAACTGATTGCCCCATTTTATCTTATCTGTTTTTTGAGTTCATTACTTAAACCTTAATATTTCAAAAAGCTCAGTAGCGTCTTAATTTTTAAGAACTTACTGTTAGGTCAACTTTAAATATGCAACGCCCTGTCTTCGGTAGCTGCCAGACAGGCCTCCTTAAAGGTCTCGGAAAATGTGGGGTGACCGTGTGACATTCTTGCAATATCCTCGGCAGCCGCCCTAAATTCCATCGCTACCACCGCTTCGGTATAACTGTCTGCTATGCGAGGGCCTATCATATGCACGCCCAATATCTCATCGGTTTCCTTATCTGCGATTACCTTGATAAAACCATCCGTATCCATACTTATCTTCGCCCGTGCGTTTGCCTTATAGGGAAAAGAGCCCGTTTTTATACTTCTATTGGTCTTCTTCAGTTCTTCTTCCGTCAAGCCTACACCGGCGACCTCAGGCTGGGTGTACACGATATTTGGGATAAGGGAATAATTGATATGTGGCTTTTGACCTGCTATGCTTTCGGCTACAAAAACGCCTTCTTCACTGGCTTTATGGGCAAGCATTGCCCCCCGGATTACATCCCCAATGGCATACACACCCTTGACATTGGTTTCAAGGTTTTTATCTACCGTTATCTGTCCTTTCTCATTGGTTTCCACTCCTATATTTTCAAGCCCTAAACTGGCGGTGTATGGTTTTCGGCCAATGGCCATAAGACAGTAATCGCCATCTAAACTCATTTCTTCTTTATCGGAAAGATTTTCCGCTTTCAATTCTACTTTATCCTCAGTTGCCGTTGCGTTTGTCACCTTATGTTCCAAATAAAAATCAATTCCCTGTTTTCTAAGGGAACGGTGCAATTGATGTCCCAGTGCGCCGTCCATAGTGGCGATAAGGCTATCAAAATATTCTACTATGGAAACCTTTGAACCCAGGCGGGCGAATACGGAACCTATCTCAACACCGATAACGCCACCCCCAACGACCATTAAGTGCTTGGGGATTTCCTGTAGGGCAAGGGCTTCGGTGGAAGAGATGATACGCTTTTTGTCTATTTTAATATTGGGCAGTGAAGCGGGTTTGGACCCTGTGGCAATGATGATTTTATCGGTTGTTATGGTTTCCGTTTTGTCCCCGCCCTTAATCTCAATCGTGTTTTTGTCCTTGATGGTGCCGTGGCCTTGATAGACGGCAACCTTGTTCTTTTTCATCAGATAATCAACACCATTGATGATTTCCTGTACCACATCCTGAACCCTTTGGTTCATTTTCAGGATATCGACATTGGCCTCTTTAACATCAATCCCAAAATTTTCGAATTGATGCTTGAGTTTGTAATAATGCTCAGAGGCTTCCAACCAGGCTTTTGACGGGATACAGCCCACGTTAAGGCAGGTGCCGCCAAGCGTGTTGTACCTTTCAATAATGGCTACTTTTAATCCTAATTGGGCGCAACGGATCGCACTTACATACCCGCCCGGGCCAGATCCTATTATAGTTACATCAAATTTTTCCATATTCACATTTTTTTAAGTTAGTTACGGTGGAAAAAACCTTAAGCTTGACCATTGGGGGCTGGGATTCAGGCTTAAGGCACTCCCACCTATTATTTTTTACTACAGTTTTTACATATCCCTTTTAAAACTAGGTTCACATCGTTCACCTCATACTGGTTTGGCAAACTCTCTTCCGATATTTTATTTGGTAAACAGATTGTTTTCTTACAATTGGTACAATGAAAGTGCATATGTAAATCTGTACTGTGTTTACCTTTGGCGTTTTCATCGGAAATCGCATATTTTGCAAAAGCAGTTCCATCGTCAATTTGGTGCACCATGCTTTTTTTCTCAAAGAGCTTTATCGCCCTGTAGAAAGTGGTCTTATTGGCTGTTTTGATATTTTTATTGATAAAGACTTTTTGCATTTCATTTAAACTTACTGCATAAGTTTTCCTTTTGAGGTATTTGTAAATTTTCAACCTCATTTCAGTGGGACGTATCCCTTTTGACGATAATTTTTTTTCCGTTTTTGTCATTTTATATTCTTTCGAAAAACAGTCTAAGTCCGGATCTAATCTTTTTTATAAGCCAAAAGCCTTAACGCATTAAAAACCACCAGAAGCGTCGAACCTTCATGGATTACTACCGCCACTCCAATATTTGCCAAGCCGAATATGGTTGAAGGTATAAGCAGGGCCACAATACCAAGGCTAACCCAAAGGTTTTGCCTGATAATCGCCTTTGCCTTCCTGCTTAAACCTATGGCAAAGGGCAGGGTTTCCAACTTATCGGCCATTAGCGCAATATCCGCCGTTTCCAGGGCTACATCACTTCCCGCAGCACCCATAGCTATTCCTACAGTGCTGTTTGCCATGGCAGGGGCATCATTAACGCCATCGCCCACCATTGCCACCTTGGATTCCTTTTCTTTTAATTCTTTTATAGCATCCACTTTTTCTTCCGGTAATAAACTACCCCAGGCATCGGTCAATCCTATTTCTTCTGCTACTGCGTCTGCTACCTTCTGGTTATCACCAGTAAGCATGATCATTCGTTTAATTCCTATTTCTTTTAATTTTTTAAGGGTTCCCTTGGCGGCTTCACGAGGGGTATCCATTAATGCAATGATGCCTATATATTCTTCATTTTTTCGTATAAGCATTGTTGTATTTCCACCACCTTCAAGACCACGCACTTTCGTAGCTATTTTTTCGGAAGGTGTACTCTCATCAAGCCCTTCGTACAGGTCGAGGTTACCTATATAGATTTTATCATTGCCAAATGATGCTTTAATCCCTTTACCCAGAACTGCCTCTAAATTAGAGGCATTTGGGATTTCCTCGCCTTCCAGACGCTCTTTTCCATCACGAACTACAGCTTTGGCCAGGGGGTGATCACTAAGACCTTCCACGGCTACTGCTATTTTGAGAAGTTCATTGTCTGAAATATCCCCAAGTGGCACCACTTGGGTAAGTTTTGGCTTTCCTTCCGTTAGAGTTCCGGTTTTATCAAAGGCTAGGGCGGTAATAACCCCCAGGTCCTCCAGAGGGCGCCCTCCTTTAATTAATACCCCGCCACGGGCAGCTCTGGCCACTCCACTTAATACAGCACTTGGGGTCGAGATTGCCAACGCACAGGGACTTGCAGCTACTAATACGGCCATCGCCCTGTAAAAGCTGGCGCTAAAGGGTTCGTCAATAACTAAAAAAGCAAACAAAAGAATCCCGACCAAAATAAGGACGGACGGCACAAAATATTTTTCAAATTTATCGGTGAGCAACTGGGTAGGCGATTTTTGAGTCTGAGCTTCGTTAACCAGTTTCACCAATCGGGAAAGCGTTGAATCTTTGGCTGCTTTGATAACTTTAATCTCCAAAGTATTGTTCCCATTGATCGTTCCGGCAAAAACGCGGTTTTCATCTTTAATATCATCTACCTCTGAGTAATCCTTCTCAACATCTTCTACGGGAACTTTATCTACCGGTACACTCTCCCCGGTTATTGGAGCCTGGTTAACACTACTCTGCCCATCTACCACTACGCCATCTGCAGATATTTTACTATTTGGTTTCACCACAATGATATCCCCAATATTGAGTTTTTCGATACCAACTTCTTCCGTTTTACCATTTTTCTTAACCAAAGCTGTTTTTGGCGCCAGTTCTGCCAGTGCAGCTATAGATTTTCGTGCTTTGTTCATTGCATAATGCTCCAAGGCATGCCCCAGGCTAAAGAGAAATAATAACAAAGCTCCTTCAGCCCATTCCCCAAGAATAGCTGCTCCTATAGCTGCGACCAACATGAGAAAATCAATTTCAAATCCACCTTTGGCTACGGTCTGTATGGCTTCTTTTGCTGTAAAGTAACCTCCAAAAAAGTAGGCACCTATGTATAGGGATAAGCTGACCCATTCCGGTATTGATGTTACGTAGGACAAACCAAAACCAATACCCAAAAGAGCACCACAAATAATAGCAAAAATAAGTTCGGTGTTTTTCCCAAAAATACCTCCGTGGGCGTGGGAATGTTCTTCCCCGGCCCCGTGGCTATCCGCTTCTCTATGATTCTGGAGATCAGTATCTTTATGCTTTTGTTCTTCTATATCCCTTACCTTTTCTTTATTTAAATTTTGAGGATTCTTTTCGGCAGATTTAAAGCCCTTATTCTCAGCAGAGGAGCTTTTTTTAACTTGTAGGTTTTCTTTTTCGAGCTTTGTAGTTATCTCATCAAAACTTGTTTCCCGTTTATCATATTCTAAACGGATCATTCCTCCGGCATTGGCGGAAGCTTCCAAAACACCATTGATATTCAACAGACTCTTTTCTATAGTCCTTGCATGCCGGGTATGTCTAATCCCCTCAACCTCTATAAGCAAATGTCCATATTTCGCGGTAATTTCAGCCCCGGTTCTTTCTGCCAATGATTGAATGCGGTCAATAGAAATTATATCCGGATCGTAATGAAAGCACAATTGTGGCACCGTATCTTCCTGATCATCCGCTATGTGGACTTTTTCAAGGCCATTTTCGGCTTCCAGTTCCTTAATTAGCCTTTCCACACAAGCGTCTTTTTCATTAGGTACCTGTGGAAGGATTACGGGAATTTTGATTTTTAGTTTTTTCATATCCTTAGTTATTTGTATCCAGTTTTTTGCTTGTTCCTTATCCTGAAGGTCAAAATATTTGACTTCTGAACCGGTAAAGAAATGAGTAGCTTTAACGACCCATTCCTGCTATTTTTTTCGCCTACAAATTTTATGACTTTTTTCGATGATATTGTGGATTAGCGGATGGGTTTTTTATATCCTTCTTCGTGATTCTACCATTGATTTTAGCAGCAATCAAGTTTTCTTTTTCTATGTCCAATACCTATATCATTTTTTCAATTTTATAGGGTTTATATTAATTTAAGTGTATCTCCAAATACTCCAGAGCCTCAGGCATATCCAACTCGCGGGTTCCGTTCCCGGTTCTGATAAAGAAATGCGAACGATCGCCCAAATTCAAATACACAGGTTTTTGTGATTTGTGAACCCTTACATAACAGATATCCTTTTCTTCGAATTGGTAAAAGGCCACTTTAACCAAAGGGCAAAAATGAGTGCCGAACTTGAGGGACACCAATTGCATTATATATTGCTCAAACCCGTCCTTGCCAGGTTTTTTTAAAGTACCGCAATCCTGTTCCAGCCCCAGAATACTACCTTCATCATCAATTCCGATAATTAAATGCCCTTCTTGGGTGTTCATAAACCCGGCAATTGTTTTTGCTATTACGTCCTCCAAAGCCTTATTCGGTTTAAACTGCCTCAAATCCCATCTCAAGGTAGATTTAAATTCTACTTGCTGGTTTTCTCCTGCCGCAATCAGCTCCCTGATCTCCTCCAGCTTATCTCTTCTTCCGGTCAATTGAAATATTCTTTGCCTGACCATAAACATAAGCGACAAGGCAATGCCCAGCAGTCCAAATAGCAATTTGATGATGGCTTGATCCAAATCCCATGAACTAACTTCCTGCTGATATGAAGCAAGCAGAGATTTCCACCATTCGCCATTACCTCCCTGCATGTCATACATGTGGAGTGAAATAACCAGGGGCTGTATTATAAATAAGCCAAGGGCTAATCCAATGAATATAAAAACAAATACTTTGCGTTTTTTCATTTTTACCTTCTTTTATAAGCCATAGGTGCCATCGCTTTCGATGCCTGTGCCTTATAACTACTTCTTCTTATCCTGAAGGACTTTCTTCTTTTGTTCAAATTCCTCATCGCTTATCTCGCCCCGGGCGTATCGTTCTCTCAGGGCTTCCATAGCCTTATCCTTCCGTCTATTTTGTCCCGGGGTGGGATAAGGAATTAAGAATATCCAAAAGATGAGGATTATCCAAAGCCCCCACCATATCCAGTGCATTCCCCCAAAATTCCAGTTGTCCATCATAATCTTTCTGTTTAAATTTATTTAACTTTTTTAATGATTTCCTTTCTCCATCCATTCCTTGGCCAAATGTTTTTCTTCAAGGCTAAAGAATTTAATATGTGCCTTTGTAAAGGGTATCAAAACTTCGGTAAACTGTTCCTGCCATTTTGTAATTCCCACCAATGCAACCTTTTTAACGCGTTCTTCATTCGGAAGTTTCAGTTCAATGCCCTTCCAATACGCACTTGCAGTCCACCCCTCAAAATTTTCCATTTCAATATACCAGTATACTTTATGGTTTGCCTGTATATGGTTTTTTAATTGAGATATCAAATTGTCATAATCGGTAGCATCCAATCTATTTTGAGCTACCATATATACCTTGTTTTCTTTTTTATAAATTTTCATCATTGTTCCAATTTTTTAAATCAAAAAACTTAATCCAAGTCATTGCTACATTTCTCACAGACTCCCTTAGCCACCAGATTAATATCCTCTGCCACGTAACCTTCGGGCAGATTTATCTGAGGGATTTTATGTTCTGTAAGGCACACGGTTTCCCCGCAACTATTGCAATGAAAATGTAAGTGAAGGTCGTTACCCACCTCGCATTCACAATTGTCTTCACACAGGGCATATTTAATGATGCCGGTGCCATCCTCAATTTGATGCACAATTCCTTTTTCTTCAAATGTCTTCATAGTACGGAAAAGCGTACTCCTTTCCGAGCTTTCGAAATCTTTCCCAAGGTCGCCTAAACTAATGGCCACATTCAATTGTGCCAACCGTTTATAGGTCATCAGGCGCATTGCCGTAGGGCGGATGCCTTTGCTTTCTAACTTTTTTACTATTTTTTCCATTGGGCGTAAAAGGGTTTAGAAAATTTAACGCTTTAAGGATTCCCCGGTTTTTATCTTGAAAGCATCTTCAATGTCAGACAAATAAATGATGCCATCACCTGGATCCGGTGTTTTCCCGTTTTCCAGGATGATATTGATAGCCGATTGTGCTTCTTCATTTTGACATACCAGTTCTAACTTTACCACCGGGCTGTCGGTTACACGGAAATCTAAAGAAGGTGATGCGCCTTTTGCTTTAAATGCTCCGGTACCTTCCCCCTGAGACAGCGTCATACTTTTGAATCCGCTTTCGCTAAGGGATTCTATCACTATTTGAACCCGTTTTGGCTTTATAAATGCTTTTATTTCTTTCATTACTGTGGTTTTAATTTAGTATTAAGGATGAACCCTCTGGAATTTTAATCAAGACAAACATTTAACAGAGAGTCCATCCATCTATTTTTTTTAATTTAATGACCATGGGAAGTCTGGCTTTTCTGCATTTCAGAGACCAGATAATAGGCATTATTATAAGCAACCAACGTACCTTCAGGCAGAGGCTCCAGCAGTTTAATTTCAACCCAACCATCTTCAGTTATTCCCGTTCTTACCTGCACCGGTTTCAATTCCCACTCGGTTTCACCATCTTCCTGGTGTTTTTGGGCCGTAAAGATGTAGGGATTTCCTTCTTCTTCAATTATTGCTTCTTCCGGTAAGGCAGGAACAGCTTCTTCACCCGTCCTGATTTTTCCGTTTATATACATCCCCGGAATTAGAAAATCTTCTTTATTATCGATTTCTGCATGCACATGTACCGCTTTGGGGTTTTGTTCAAATTGTTTCCCCACTGAATAAATTTCCCCGGTTAAATTACTGCCTGGAACCGATTCCAGTGTAAACGCAATCTTTTGGCCTTCTTTCACCTTATAAATATCTTTTTCAAAAACCATTAGATCGGCATGAACATGTTCATTATCAACTACCATAAACATGCTGGTTTGCGGCTCCACATACTGTCCTATCTGCACCAGTACTTTTTCTATATAACCTCCAATTGGGCTTACTACCGGAATATATTCATATAATTCACCGTCTCTAACCTGGGAAGCATTTAGGTTTAACTGGCGTAATTGTGATTCGTACCCCCGTACTTCACCTTGTACAGACTGGTAATCGGATTGGGTCTGTTGAAAAGTTTTTCCAGATCCTACCTCTGCTTCATATAAACGTTTCTGTCTTTCAAATTCCTTTTCCAAAAATTGCATCCTACTATATGCATTAATATAATCAGACTGCATTCTGGTTAAATTTGGGTGAGAAAGATAAGCCAACACCTGACCTTTATTTACCTTATCCCCCTCAATAACCTTTATAGAAGTTATATTACCGCCTAAAATTGCCGTAACGGTAGCTTCATATTGTGGCGGCACTTCTAACTGGCCATTGGCTTCCACAATACCGGACAAAGCTTTTTTAGGTAAGGTATCTACTTTGATGCCCAAACTATTGAATTTCATCTCTGAAAGATGTACTGAACGCATCCCGCCTTCTTCTTCACCGTGTTCTTCATCTCCTTCCTCACCGTGATTTTCACCTTCTTCGGTATTAGTAGTTGCAGTTTCACTGGAAGCGTCATCCCCTTCCTCAGGATTTTCTTTACATCCAAAGAATATGCTGAGCGTTAAGGCAAGCATTAAAATATTTATTGATCTTGTATTCATATCGATTTTCTTATTTTAATTTTTAATTTGAATTCTTAAGGTAATATTCCAGTTGGTAACGGCTGTCGAGATAATCGTTAAAAGCACTCCAGGCATTTACTTCGATTCTAATGGCATCTCTTATATTTTGAAGGAAGGTTACGTAATCTATAGCACCTTCCTTAAATGCTAATACCGACCCATCCTGTTGTTCCTGTGCTAAAGGAAGCGCTTCATCCCTATAATAATTCCATGAGTTTCTCCATTTGATGTAGTCTTCCCGCATATTTTTATAGGCGATTTCCAGTTCGAGTTTATCCTGGTAAAAGTTTTGCTCTGCAATCTTTCGATTCACTTGTGCTTCCTGGGTACGGCCTAATTCCGGCCCAAAAAACAGTGGAATTTGAATTCCTATTTGATATTGAAAGAAACCCGATTGCCCGGCTATTTCCTGCCTACCGTATTGACCCTGAAATTTGGGCAAAAATTCAGATTTTCGTTCTCTGGTAACCGCTTTTGCCACGTCAATTCTTTGTTCTGAAACCTGTAGTAAGGGATGATTTTCAAGAGACTCTACCAGAAAGTTTAAAGGTTCATCCAATGCTTCAGCAGGCAAATCTGGTACATCGTAAATTGTGTCACTAACAAACCATAGGTTTAAGCGCTGTATTGATTTCAGATAATCTCGATAAGCTTGTTCTAACTGTATTTTCACCTCATTCCCCTGATTTGAGGTGGCAAGATATTCCAGTTTAGAGGTAGCTTCTGTCTCATACCTGATTCTAGCCGCCCTTTCAATATCTTCGAAAATAGAATCCATTTTCTTATATACCTGATACCTCTTTTTACTTGTATAAACAGATGTCCAGGCCCTGCTTACTTCACGTTCAATTTCAATAGTAGATAGCTCTAAGGCATTTTCAGCAAGTGCCACCCTTTCTTTCTGTAGTTTTAACCGGGGCACTATTCCGAAAATATCGATGCCTTGTTGTTGGACGCCAATTTGGGTATAGATCCCATCAGAGCCATTTCCTACTTCTTCTTTTCCTGTAAAGATTTGGGTGTTTCCAAAATCAAAGGCGGTTTTGCGCAATACTTCCTCACTTTCAATTTCGAGCTGGGCAGCTTGGAGCTGTGGAAAATTTTTGATTGCCATTTCTTTTGCATCCTCCAAACTAATTGTTTGTAAAGAATCCTGTTGTGAATATTCAGATGACATTGCATCAGATTGTGCATTTACAGAAAAGGTTCCGCCTAAAACTAAGCCAATTATCAAAATCGTAGCTAAAGATCGCGAATTGGAAGAACCTAGTTTATTCTGTTCTTTTTTCTCTCGTTTTCTTTCTACAAGGGTATATAGTACTGGTAATACAACCAGCGTAAGCAGTGTAGCTGTAAGCATCCCACCTATAACCACCGTAGCAAGTGGTTGTTGAACTTCTGCACCGGCTGATGTGGAAAATGCCATTGGTAAAAAACCGAAAATATCTGTTGTTGCTGTTAACATAATAGGTCGTATTCGTTCTTTGGTTCCTGTAAAAATTCTATCTTTTATACTGGTTACTCCTTCTTCTTTTAAAGAATTGAATCTATTTATTAGTACCAGCCCGTTTAAAACTGCAACCCCGAATAATACAATAAAACCTACCCCAGCAGAAATACTGAATGGCATTCCCCGCAACCAAAGGGCAAAAACACCTCCAATGGCAGCGAGGGGTATGGCTATATAGATCATGACAGATTGGGAAAACGATTTTAGGGCAAAATATAGAAGAACAAATATCAAGAAAAGGGCAATGGGTACAACAATTATCAAGCGGTCCTTAGCACTCTGAAGATTTTCGAATTCCCCCCCATAAGTTATATAATACCCGGGAGGTAATTCTAATTCTTCATCTAATCTTTGCTGAATATCATTAACGACTGACTCTACATCCCTTCCCCGGGCATTTACACCCACATAGGTTCTTCTGTAGGTATCATCTCTCGAAATTTGCATAGGGCCCGGAACATATTCGATATCTGCTATTTCTTTTATCGGTACCTGAGTTCCGTCGGGAAGATCGATATACATTCCACGCAAGTCATCAATATTCTTTCTATGTTCTTCATCAAATCTTACTACTAAATCGAATCGCTTTTCTCCTTCAAAAATGACTCCTGCGGTTCCTCCCGCAAAAGCAGTACTTATATAATCATTTGCTTTTTGGATATCCAGGCCATATTGAGCAATTTTATCACGGTTAAATTTCACGGTCATTTGTGGCAGCCCAGATGTTCGTTCAGGATTAACATCTCCTGCTCCAGGTACGGTCTGGATAATATTAGCCATTTCCTGTACCTTTTCCGACAACACCCCCAGGTCCTCTCCATATAGTTTAACCGCAATATCTTCTCTAACCCCCTCTAATAATTCGTTGAACCTTAATTCTACAGGTTGCGTAAACACAAGGTTTACCCCAGTAAGTTCTTTATTGAGTTTTTCCTTGATTTGCGCTATAAGTCCTTCTTTAGTTTCAGCGGTTGTCCAATTATCCTTATCTTTTTCAAGAATCAGGTACATATCTGCGATATCCATCGGCATTGGATCTGTTGGGATGTCCGCTACTCCAATTCTTGCTGTTGCTGTTTTAATTTCAGGAAAATTTTCTAGAAGGATATTTTCTATTTTTTTGGAAACTTCAATAGACTCTGTTAATGAACTTCCTGGTCTGATTAAAGCCTGCATGGCGATATCCCCTTCATCCAGTTGAGGCACAAATTCTCCTCCCATTCTGGAAAAAAGGAAACCGGCTAATACAAGTAGAACAGCAGCAGCACCTACAACAATGAGCTTCAGTTTTAATGCCCCTTTCAGTAAAGGCATATATACCCTTTGTATTCCACCAATTATCTTATCACTTATCCTTTCCAGCCAGCGTTCAAACCTTCCAAACCAGTTCTTTTTATTCTGAATGGGTTTCATAAATAGGGCAGACATCATAGGGACATAGGTAAGGCATAAGAAAATAGCACCTATCATGGCAAAACCGAAAGTGTACGCCATCGGCTTAAACATTTTACCTTCTACCCCCGTAAGAAAAAGTATAGGCGTGAATACAATAAGAATTATAATCTGTCCAAAAAATGCGGAACTCATCATCGTGCTCCCAGCATCATAGGCTACTTCATCCATTTTAGCCTGATTGAATTTCACCTTGCCAGATCTTATCCGTTTTTGTATTTCATACACGGTTCCCTCGATGATAATCACTGCACCGTCTATAATGATTCCAAAGTCAATAGCGCCCAAACTCATTAGATTGGCCCAGACATTGAATTGTTTCATTAAAATAAAAGCAAAAAGCAGTGATAAGGGAATAGTGGTAGCAGTAATAAGTCCACCTCTTAGACTACCTAATAACAATACCAGGGCAAAAATCACTATCAATGCACCTTCCAGTAAATTTGTTTTAACAGTATCGGTTGTTCGTGCTATTAATTCACTCCGATCAATAATTGGCTCTATGGTCAAACCTTCAGGAAGTGACTTTTCAACTTCTGCCATCCTATCTTTAACATCCTGAATTACGGCATTGGGATTGGCGCCTTTTAACATCATTATTATCCCGCCTACGGCTTCCTCTCCGTCTTGAGTGAAAGCTCCGTAGCGTACCTGATTTCCAAACTGAACATCTTCCGCAACATCTCCAATAGTTATCGGAATAGAATTTTCGGTAGTAATAGCAATTTTCCTTATATCCTCCAGTGAACGGATTAAACCTTCACCTCTAATAAAATTTGACATTTTATTTTTCTCAATATAAGCTCCACCGGTATTCACATTGTTTCGGGCCAGCGCCTCATAAACCTCAGAGATACTTATACCCATACTGTTTAATTTCTCAGGATTGATTGCTACCTCATATTGTTTTATGGAGCCTCCAAAAGAATTTACTTCCACCACACCTTCCAGCAAGGTAAGTTGTCGCTTGATTATCCAGTCCTGAATAGTTCGTAGTTCCATGGGAGAATATTCAGTTTCGTATCCCTCCTTTGGCTTTATGGTATACTCATAAATTTGACCCAATCCGGTTGAAATAGGTCCCATAGCAGGACTTCCAAATTTATCGGGAATGGTTTCTCCCAATTCATTAAGTTTTTCCTGTACTAGTTGACGAGGGAGATAAGTTCCCATATCATCTTTAAAAACAATAGTAACTACCGAAAGTCCAAACCGTGAAATAGAGCGAATCTCTGTAACTCCAGGTAAATTACCCATCGAAAGTTCTACGGGATAGGTTACAAATTGTTCAATATCTTCTGTGGCAAGATTTGGCGACTGGGTGATCACCTGAACCTGATTGTTAGTAATATCTGGCACCGATCCCAGGTTGACGGTCATCATGGACCAAATACCCGTCCCTATCAGCGCTAAGGTAAGTAGTCCAATAATAAATTTATTATTAATGGAAAATGCGATTATCTTATTAATCATATAAATAAAAATTTAATTCAGTTAAAATTCTTGATAATAATTTTGTGCCTAACAAAATCTATCAATAGGACCAAGGATCTAGTATGAGAACCAGGATTTGGTCAAAAAAGGATATAATTATCCTTTAAAAAAACTGAATTAAACTTTTGGAGGATCTAAAAAGGAAAGAATAGGTTCTTCCACTGAGCTGTCAAAATGGACAAAGGCTTTTGATGGAATTTCAATAATCAAAGCCTTGAAATTTGAAGAACCGAAATCTACTGTATGCACATGGCAGCAATGGCAACTACAAAAAGGAGGGCATAAATCTGCTACTTTATCATGTGAATAGTCGATATCTAAATTCTGCGTAGCAACCACTGTTACTTCTGAATCAGAAATCACTTGTGAAGTGTCACTATCATTACAGGCTAATAAGTTAAGCCCGAATATATATAGAGATAATATGACAGCGATAATTTTCACACTACAAAGATAAAAAAAAATCAATGCACAGATTGTGCAAAAAGAATAGGAACAGATTTCAAAAGGTTTATCACATAATTTGATAATAATTTCAATTAAAAAATTACCAAGATCTTATACTGAAGAATTAGAACATTGTTTTTTAATAAGCTATTTAATGAAATAGAGAATTATACAAATCCTTCAAATTACTAAGTTACACTTCGAATGAGATAGGAAATATCCCCAAATAATGTTAATTAACATTATTTTCTATTCAAATTTGGCTTTCCAAAAATGTTGTACCTATGTTGTACCCAGTCCATAAAAAAAGGCCTTACATTTCTGTAAAGCCTTGTCATTGCTAGTAGCGGGAACTGGACTCGAACCAGTGACCTTCGGGTTATGAGATCTCTTAGTTTTAATTTAAATTTTTTATTAGCAAAGTTTTTATTACTCTTATTTGACTTAGGTACAATTTGATGTTTTCAGGAATTTAGCAAAATACCCCAAACAACCTTAAAGAAAATTATAGTCTAAGGAAATTATGAAATGTCGGGAAGATGTCGGGAAACTATCACGAATAAAACAAAAAAGCCTTGAAAATCAGATGATTAACAAGGCTTTAAGTACTCGGAGCGGGACTTGAACCCGCACGAACGTTGCTGTTCATTGGATTTTAAGTCCAACGTGTCTACCAATTCCACCATCCGAGCATAATGCTATATATACTGAGCGAAAAACGGGATTCGAACCCGCGACCTCCACCTTGGCAAGGTGGCGCTCTACCAACTGAGCTATTTTCGCGTATTTAAAAGAACTTTCGGTTTTACCGATGCGCAATTGTTTATTGCGGATGCAAATTTAGCACATTTCTTAAAACGACAAAGCTTTTTTTTACTTTTTTACGTTTTCAGCCTTCTTTTTTTGTTTTACCGAAAGCATTCGTTTTATCTCGTTTAATTTCATCAAAGCCTCTACCGGCGTAAGTGTATCAATATCAATACTTACCAATTCGTCTCGTAAATCTTCCAATAAAGGATCATCTAAATTAAAAAAACTGAGTTGCATCTCTTCTTCAGCAGATTTTTTTAAAACCTCGCTACTTTCTTCCATTTTATGAGTTTGCTCCAGTTTTTGTAAAATCTTATTTGCGCGATGCAATACCTGTTGTGGCATTCCTGCCATTTTCGCTACATGAATCCCGAAACTATGTTCGCTCCCACCGGGAACCAGCTTCCGCAGAAAAAGAACATTCTCTTCTAATTCTTTTACAGAGACATTATAATTCTTTATTCGGCTAAAGGTATCACACATTTCATTTAACTCGTGATAATGCGTTGCAAAAAGCGTTTTTGGGCGCGATGGATGTTCATGTAAATATTCGCTAATGGCCCAGGCGATCGAAATCCCATCATAAGTACTTGTCCCACGACCAATTTCATCCAGAAGCACTAAACTTCGTTCAGAAATATTATTTAGGATATTTGCCGTTTCGTTCATTTCTACCATAAACGTAGATTCTCCCATCGAAATATTATCGCTGGCTCCTACCCTGGTAAAAATTTTATCTACTAAACCTATATTCGCTGCTTTTGCAGGCACAAAACTCCCCATTTGTGCCATAAGTACGATTAAAGCGGTTTGGCGCAAAATAGCCGACTTACCACTCATATTTGGCCCGGTGATCATAATTACCTGCTGCTCTTCTCTATCCAGAAAAACGCTATTAGTCACGTAAGATTCGCCAATTGGTAATTGCTTTTCGATTACCGGATGGCGACCGTCTTCAATTTGCAATTCGAATCCTTCTTCAATTTCGGGCTTACAGTATTGCTCGATCTTGGCCTGCTGTGCGAATGAACACAAACAATCTAACTGCGCAATAAGCTGCGCGTTTTGCTGTACCGGCTGAATATAATCGTTCATCCAAAGCACCAATTTCGAAAATAGATTTTGCTCTAGTTGCAATATTTTCTCTTCGGCTCCCAAAATTTTCGCTTCGTATTCTTTTAATTCTTCAGTAATATAACGTTCAGCATTTACCAGCGTTTGCTTTCTTACCCACTCGGCCGGCACTTTATCTTTATGCGTGTTTCGCACTTCGATATAATAACCGTACACATTGTTATTTCCGATCTTCAATGAAGTGATTCCGGTTGCAGCACTTTCTCGCTCCAACATATTATCGAGGTAATCTTTTCCCGAAAATGCGATATCCCGCAGTTCGTCCAGTTCTTTATGAAATCCTCTGGCGATCACATTTCCTTTTTGTACCAACACCGGCGCTTCCTCGTTAATGCTTTCAGTTATCTTAGACCTAAGCAATTCACAGGCATGCAAATTATCGCCAATCACTTTTAAAGCTTCATTCTCGCATCCTAAAGCAGTTTCCTTTACCGGAATAATGGCTTCTAAAGAATTTTTAAGCTGAATAACTTCTCGCGGTGAAACTTTACCCGTTGCTACTTTTGAAATTAAGCGTTCTAAATCGCTCATTTCTTTTACCTGCTCCTGAATTTTATATAAAACCTCGGGATATTCTAAAAGATAACCAACAACCTCGTGGCGTTTTTTTATTTTTTCTGAATTCTTTAAAGGCAGCGCCAACCAACGTTTTAGTAATCGGCCTCCCATAGGCGAAATTGTCTTATCGATCACATCTAAAAGTGTCACCGCATTGGCGGCAGTACTGTGATATAATTCGAGATTTCTAATGGTGAATCGATCCATCCAAACATATTCTTCTTCTGCAATTCGATTTATCGCAGTGATATGCTGAAGTTTGTTATGCTGAGTTTCGGCCAGGTAATGAAGAATCGCTCCAGAAGCAATAATTCCTTCCTCTAAATGCGACACCCCAAAACCTTTTAAAGAATTGGTTTTAAAATGCCCGTTTAACGTTTCGCTGGCAAAATCGTTTTTAAACACCCAATCTTCCAAATAGAAAACATGGTAATCTTCACCAAAATCTGCCGCAAAATTCTTTTTATATTTCTTCTGAATTAAAACCTCGCTCGGGTTAAAATTCTGAAGTAATTTATCGATGTATTCCTGCGTTCCCTGCGCAGTTAGAAATTCACCCGTAGAAACATCCAAAAACGAAATTCCAAGATTTCTTTTTCCGTAGTGAATGGCACAAAGAAAATTATTCGATTTGCTATTTAAAACCTCGTCGCTCAACGCCACACCTGGAGTCACAAGTTCGGTTACTCCACGCTTCACTATCTTTTTGGTCATTTTTGGATCTTCTAATTGATCGCAAATAGCCACGCGCTGCCCTGCTTTTACAAGCTTAGGCAAATAAGTGTTTAAAGAATGATGCGGAAAACCTGCAAGCTCGCTTCGCTCGCCGCCGTTATTTCTATTGGTTAGAACAATGTTTAAAATTCTGGCAGCAACCACGGCATCTGCTCCAAAGGTCTCATAGAAATCCCCGACTCTAAACAATAACATTGCATCTGGATATTTAGCTTTTATCGCTAAATACTGCTTCATTAAAGGGGTCACTTTTGCTTCTTTTTTTGCTGCCAAACCAAGGAAATTTTAGAAATGCTAAAATACAGAAACCTCCTTGCGATTAGAAAATTTGAGCCTAGCTTTTATTCACATTTTTTTGACAGCTAACAGCTAACAGCTAACAGCTAACAGCTAACAAAGTTTAGAGCTCTGAAGAGAAATGGAAATTGTATTAATAAATTTAATTAACTACTTATTAATTTAGATCGTTTTGTTTCGTCATGGTGAAGTTATCCATATGAGAAACTGGATTAATTCAGCATCTCATCAGGATGAGATTCCGTGTCAAGCACGGAATGACGATCACTTAAAATTAGCTGAAAGCTGATTGCTATAAGCTTTTCTGCTAATTGTTCATTGTTAATTGACTTTTGAAACCAATTTTCCTCTCGAGCCGTTTTCCGAAGGAAATAATTCGTATTCAAAATCGGGATTTAAGCCTTTTTCTTTTCTGTGGGAAACATAAATAATGGCAGTGTCACTTTGCGCAGCGATTTGATTGATAAGATTAGTGATTTTTAAAGCACTTTTATCGTCTAGCGCTGTAGAAGGTTCGTCCAGAATTAACAACGGTGGATGTTTAATCATGGCGCGAGCGATTAGAAGCATTCGTTTTTCAAGATTGGGCAGATCGTTAAATACTTTTTTAGCTTTTTCCTGAAAACCTAAAGTTTCCAGCCATTGTTTTGCCAAAGCTTTTTGCTTATCGCTTGGCTTTTGATACAAACCAACGCTATCTACCAATCCAGAGATCACCATATCTTCAACCGTATTTCTACGATTAAACATTTCGGTTAAAGCAGGAGAAAAATAACCTATTTTTTTCTTGATATCCCAAACCGATTCACCGCTGCCTTTTTTCTTTCCGAAGAGAAAAAGATCAACTCCGTAGGCTTTGGGATTATCGCCGTAAACCATGCTCAAAATCGTGGTTTTTCCCGATCCGTTTGGGCCGGTAAGTTTCCAGAATTCACCACGCTTCACTTCCCAGCTGATATTCGTTAAAATTGGGCGATTTTCATAAGAAACATTAATCTCTTTCAGCTTGATAAGGCTTTCAGGAATATTTTCAAAAACTTTAGGAGCAGGCGGAATCGTTTTTACTTCAGCTAAAAATTGCTTCTTATTTTCGCTAAAATCGGTTTTATTTTTCAGAATAATTTTTCCGTTTGAATCGAAAATAAGCACCTTATCTATAAACGCTAAAATATCTTCTTCCCTTCTAAAGATTTGCAGCATCGCAAAATCAGACTTCACTTCTGCCAATCTAGATTTAAAACTCGCTACAGATTGTACATCCAAACAATCGAAAGGATCATCTAAAATAAGGTATTCCGGTTCTTTTTTCAGTAAAAATTCGAGTAAAGCCTTACGTTTTTCACCACTAGAGAAAGTCCGCAAGCTGCGATCCTGATCTTTTACTAAAACCGAATTTCCATGTTTCTGATCTTCTTTTATAAAACCTTGTAGAACAGCTTCAGAATGTTCTAATCCTTTTTTATGCTGAAATTCTTCAAATCCGGGTACTTTTTTATCCTTTTTTAGATCATCAATTAGCTGGGAAACCAACTTGTGATCTTCTGCATAAATTGCAATATGTGTCATAAATTAATTCAAATTCCGTAGCCAATCGGTTAATCGCTCACTCCAGCTTTCCAGGTAATAAACTCCGTTTGCCAGCGAAAATCCGTGACCACCTTTGGGGTAAATATGCATTTCTGCCTGCACCTTATTTTTTTGTAAAGCCTTGTACATTCTAAGGCTATTTTCAACCGGCACCGTCTGGTCGTCCCCGGTATGTAATATAAATGTTGTTGGGGTATTTTCTGTAACCTGCAGATCGTTAGAAAACTGTTTTTCTAATGCAGCAGTTGGATTTTTGCCCAGTAAATTATCGCGAGATCCCTGGTGGGTAATTTTTGGATCCATGCTAATTACGGGATAGATCAAAATCATAAAATCCGGACGAATTTCTTCGGAATCTATATCGTCTATTGCTGAATAAAATGCGTCCTGAAAATGCGTTCCTAAAGTCGACGCTAAATGTCCGCCTGCAGAAAAGCCCATTACGCCAACTTTCTCTTTATCGATATTCCAATCTGAAGTATTTGCGCGCAGCATCCTAATACCACGTTGTGCATCCTGAATCGGTGCTCTAAAATTTTCTTTTACTGAAGCTGAACCCGGCAACCTGTATTTTAAAACTCCGGCTGCAATTCCTTTTGAATTTAGATATTTTGCGATTTCGGTGCCTTCCCAATCGTAAGCCAAGCCGGCGTAACCACCACCGGGACAAACTAAAACTGCCTGTCCGTTCGCTGAAGCCTGCGGCGGAAGATAGATTTCTAAAGTAGGTTGCTGCACTTTCGAGATCCAACTAATGGTGTTTACATCAATCTCTTCCTTTTCGTCTGACTTTTGGTAATTAGGCATTTTCCCTTCCGGCCAAAGTGGTAAAGTTTTGATTTGTGCCGAAACAGATAAACTTAAAAATAGTATGAGGATGCTAAAGCTTTTCATTAGAATTGATTATTTAGCATAAAGATATTAAATGTAATTATCACGCTATATCATTTTTGAAGTTTAATCGAAAACTATTGATACCCCGCCGCCTGAAGATTAAATAATTCGGCATATAATTTATCGTTTTTCATCAATTCTTCATGGGTGCCGATTTCTAGAACTGCGCCATTTTTAAGCACCATAATTCGGTCTGCAATTCTTACCGTACTAAAGCGGTGCGAAATGATCACGGCAGTTTTGCCTTTAGTAAGATTTATAAAACGATCGAAAGCTTCGGTTTCTGCTCGTGCATCTAATGCTGAAGTTGGTTCATCTAAGATCAAAACTTCGGCATCTTTCATATACGCCCTGGCGATCGCAATCTTTTGCCATTGCCCGCCAGAGAGATCTTTTCCCTGCTTAAATCGTTTCCCTAATTGCTGATCTAATCCTTTTGGAACATCATCGATTACCTGATTCGCCAGACTTTTCTTGGCTGCAGCATCTAATTTAAATTGATTGTCGATTTCACGAATATCGCCCATTGCAATATTTTCTCGAAGCGTTAATTCAAACTTTACAAAATCCTGAAAAATAACTCCGAAATACTGCTGATATTGAGTTTTGTCGTATTGCTTAACCGGAATATCTTCTAATAGAATTTCACCTTCAGTTGGTTCATAGAAACGGAGTAGTAATTTGATCAATGTTGTTTTTCCAGCGCCATTTTCTCCCACGAAAGCCAGTTTTTCGCCGGCGCGTAATTCAAAATTAATATTTCGAACTACCCATTTATCTGATTTTGGATATTTAAAGCCAATATTTTTAAAACTGAATCCTTTTTTGATTTCCTTCGGAAGTGGTAAACCGTCTACTACGGTGTCTTCATATTTAAGATCTAGAAATTCAAAGTAATCCTGAAGATAAAGTGCACTCTCTGTAATTGCTGTAAAACGAGTGAAAAATCCCTGCAATTTTGATCGTAAACGGTTAAATGAACCCGATAAAAAGGTAAGATCCCCCAAACTAAATACGCCTAAAACCGTTCTGTAAACAATAAGCAAGTAAGCTCCATAATAAGCCGAAGTTCCAATCACATTAAAAACCGAACCCCATCCTGCACGTTTTTTGGCCAGTTTTTTATTCGCTAAATAATATTGATCTGAAAGTGACTTAAATCGATTTGCCAGATATCCTGAAAGTCCGAATAACTTGACTTCTTTTGCCGTAACATCGCTTGCCCCGGCATAACGTAGATAATCGAGTTCGCGGCGCTCTTGCGTCCAGCTTCTCGCTAAAGAATAACTGGTACCGCTAAATTTTATTTCATTTATAATGGTTGGAACGATTGAAACGACAAGTAAAATGAGCAACCAGGGTTCAAAAACAACAACACCGGCAAGTAGGGAAATGATCACAATTAGATCTTCGCCCTGGGTAAGAATATTAGACATTAAACCGACTCTTCCGGTGGTTTGCCGTCGTGCTCTTTCCAGCTTATCATAAAATTCAGAATCTTCTAATTGATCTAAATTCAGCTCGGCTGTTTTTTCAATAATTTTTACTGAAGTATCTATCGAATATTGATCACCAAGCAAAGCATCTGTCAGTGAAACTCCCCGACTCAAAAGATCTGATAAGATCGCCAAACCAAATTCCGCAGCAACAAAAATCCATAACCTGGAAAGATCTTTTACCTCAGCATCGATCTGTACCACAACCTCATCAATAATGATCTTCCCAATCCATAATAAAGCTAAAGGAATCACCGCACTTAAAATTCGGCTACCAATATTGGCGTAAAATAAAAGAGGATTCACTTTTCGAATCTCTTTAAAGAATCGAGGTACAAATTTTAAAGAAGCAAAACTTTCTTTTAGATTGATCTTATTAGGTTCTAAGGACTTTTTTGGTCTTGGCAAATGATATTGTTTTTAGTGCGTTCTTAAAAATGGTCTGTTAATTTACTAAAACCTTACTTAGGACTGAAAAGTAAAATACCTCTGGGGCATTATGCTCTTTTGGCGATGCCAATAAAAAAGCCCCGAAAATGAATTCGGAGCTTTTAAGATTTGAGGTTTTTCGAAAATTACTCTTCAGTAACCTGATCTAATAAAACCTCTATACCTTTTTCTAATTGTTGGTCGCGACCTTCGCTAATTACACCCGGCATATTTTTAACGATGATATCTGGTTCGGTTTGGTTATTTTCCATCCATTCTCCAGCTTTATTTTTAGCACTCACCGGAACAACACCCCAACGTGTACCATCGGCAAGACCTTCCCAACCTGCAAAACTACAGGTTCCCGGTACCGGCATTCCAATCGTTGTTCCAATGTTTAGATCTGTATATCCACTTGCATAGCAATGCCCATCTGAATACATACTTTCGTTAAATAAGGAAAGCGTAGGCTTCGTCCATCGAGAAGTTGGCTCGCCTCCTACAACTTTAGCTTCAGTTTCGTATGTGATAAACGGAGTTCCTGTAAAGAAAGTAGCAAGATCTGCAACCAGGTCTCCACCGCCATTAAAACGCGTATCCACGATCACTCCTTCGGTTTCAAAATATTTTCCCATCATATCTTCGTAGATCGAACGATAAGGTTCGTCACTCATTCCTGGGATATGCACGTAGCCGAGTTTTCCGTTACTTTTTTCTTCAACTTCTTTTCTGTTGATTCTTACAAATCGGTTGTACAATAAACTACGCTCCTGTCCTAAAGAAATAGGCTTCATGGTAATTTGTTTTGGCGCTTTTGCTTCAGGATCTTTAATCTCTAACAATACGAATTTATTAGCTTTATGATTTAGATATTTTGCAATATCCTGATCACTTTCGATCGTTTGGCCATCGATCGCTGTAATTACCATTCCCGGTTCGATATCGTAAGCCGCTTTGTCTAATGGCCCACCTTTAATAACTTCAGTAATTTTAATTCCGTCGCCTTCAAAATCGTAATCCATAAAAATTCCTAAAGAAGCTGTTTCGTCACCATCGTCACTTCGATTACTATATCGTGCTCCCGAATGCGAAACATTAAGCTCTCCCAACATTTCAGAAAGCATTTCAGCAAACTCATACGAATTTCCAATATGCGGAAGATATTTTTTATACTGAACATATAAAGAATCCCAATTTTTACCGTGGAATGTTGGCTCGTAGAAAATATTCTTTGTTCTTATATAAACATGATCGAACATTTTTTCACGCTCGGCATCTTCATCGTAATACATATCTCCGGCGATCTTAATTCCTTCAGATTTACCTTTTTCTGCATCGATCTTAGAGATATTTCCGCCACTTAATAAATAAAGATTTTCCTGTTTTTTATCCCAAACTAAACTTCCGCCTCTGGAATTCAGTTTTACAGCCATTTTAGTTTCACCGGTTCTAAGATTGGTTTCCCAAAGATTGTTTCTGTCTTCAAAACTAGATAGATAATAGATCTTTTCTCCGTCTTTAGAAAGTACGGCATCGCTTAAACTACTGGAATGTGTGGTAAGACGTTTTTTACGTTCTTCCAAGCCATCCCAATCGAACTTAAGTTCTTTAACTTCTTCGTCTTTCTTATCCTTTTTGTCTTTTTTATCGTCTTTTTTGTCTTCGTCTTTATCAGCTTTCTGAGCTTCTTCAACAGCTTTCATTAGCTTATAATCTTCCTCAGACATATTGAATTTATCATAAGCATCTTGCGTAAAAAACATCGAATACACATCAGCTTCAGTTCTACCGCTGGTGGCGTAACTTTTTAGTCCGTTTCTATTACTAAACCAAAGCATTTGCTTCCCGTCGTTTACCCATTTTGGATTATAATCCTGGTAGCCACTTTCAGTTAAATTCTCACGCTTACTTCCATCTGCCGCGAGTAATAAAACTTCATTATTGCTCAATAATTTCCCCCAGCTCATTAACAGCCACTTGCTATCTGGGCTCCAGGTAAAATCTTTATCGCCATCACGCATGGTAAACAGATCATCTGGAGTTAAAAGATCAACCTCTTTTCCTGAAGAAAGATCCTTTACTCTTAAAGTTCTTCTTCCTGAAATATACGCCAGCTTTTTTCCATCTGGTGAATATTTTGGGATGTAACTATCGGTTTCAGCTTCGATAACCGGCTCTTCTTTAAGTAAGGTTGAAGCATAGAAAAATGGCTCCTCTTTTCTTACAATTTCGGTTTTATAGATACTCCATTTACCGTCGCGCTCGCTAGAATACACTACCGATTTTCCATCTGGTGTAAAGGATACAAAACGCTCCTGGTTTGGCGTGTTGGTGATTCTTTTAGTTAAAGACCCATCTACCGAAGTTACAAACACTTCCCCGCGAGCTACAAAAGCAATTTCTTTGCCGTTTGGAGAAACTTCCATTTCCTGAACGCCATCTCTAATATTTATATAATTATCGCTATTGTCTAGAGATTGCGTTCTAATAGTTACATTCACTTTTTTAGGCTCGCCATCTTCTTTCATGGTGTATAATTCGCCATCGTAACCAAAGGCCAAAGTCCCATTTCCGTAGCTTAAGAAACGTACCGGAAAACTTTCAAAATCGGTTAATTGCTTAGATTCTCCAGGATTCCCTAAAGCTAATTTGTGAATATTAAAGTTGCCACTTTCTTCACTTAAATAGAATAAATTTTCTTCAGAATCATCAAAAATCGGCTGGCGATCTTCTCCTTTAAATGAAGTTATCATCGTGTGCTTATCGCTTTCAACATCGTATTTCCAAAGATCACGAGTTACCGAAGATACATGATGTTTACGCCATTCGTTTTCTCCACCAACTTTATCGTGATACACCATTGTTTTTCCGTCTTTACTCACCTGAACATATTCTGCCGGAATCGTAAAAATCTGGTCTACACGTCCGCCTTTGGCAGGAACGCTATATAATTCTGGTTGATAGCTGGTAGGAAACTGGCGATGTTCTGCTAAATCCTGGCGAGCGGCACCAAAAATAACCGACTTACCATCTGCGGAAAAACTAAAAGGTTGCTCGTCGTTACTATGATACGTTAACCGAGTTGCCGGTCCGCCCAAAGCATCCATTACAAAAACATCAAAATTGCCGTAGCGATCTGAAGCAAATGCTAATTGCTTACCATCTTTGCTCCAAACCGGCATATAATCGTGTGCCTTATGGAATGTGATCTGTTTTGCATCGCCGCCACTCGCAGCAACCGTAAATAAATTGCCTTTGTAAGTAAAAGCAATCGTTTCCCCATCTGGAGAAATAGATTGATATCGAATCCATTTTGGAGTGACCTGAGCAAAACTTTGCCCAATTCCCAAAAGAATCGCGAAAAGTGAAAAGAGAATTTTCTTCATGTTATGGATTGTTATTTTTGAAGTGATATTGATCTTTCAAAGATGCCAAAAAAAGCCGAGCTACGAAATAGCATGCTCTGGCAGGATTTATTGCTTTCTTCTTGTTTTTAATAAAAGATTTATTTTTTGCTGAATTTCGATAAAATCGGCTCAAGATTTTTAAAAATTCGGTTTTCAGTTATTAATTCTGAAATTGTATCTAGAATGTTATGGGTGTTAAAGCCGACAAATATTTTTATTTTTGCGGCATGAAGAACAGAAAGATCAAAAACAGCGAGCTTAATCGTAAATCGGTTGAAGAATTTAAAGAAGCTAAAAAAACACCAATTATCGTTATTCTGGACAATATTAGAAGTCTGAATAACATTGGATCTGTGTTTAGAACTGCCGATGCGTTTTTGATCGAGAAAGTTTATTTATGCGGAATTACCGCCAAACCACCACACAAAGACATTCAAAAAACCGCACTTGGCGCTACCGAAACCGTAGTTTGGGAACATGTTGAAGACACACTGACTTTGGTTGAAAAACTGAAAGAAGACAACGTAAAAGTATTTTCTATAGAACAGGCTGAAGGTGCTGTAATGCTTAATGACTTTAAACCTGAAATTGGCGAAAAAATCGCTGTAATTTTTGGGAATGAAGTTAAAGGAGTGCAACAAAAAGTAGTTTCAGCAAGTGATGGTGTAATTGAAATCCCCCAGGCCGGAAGCAAACATTCTTTAAATATTTCAGTAAGTACAGGTGTAATTTTATGGGATCTATATTCAAAACTAAAAGCCGCGGATTATAGTGCTGCTGGCGGGCATGGACATTAATTTAGTTAGCTGTTTTATTTAGATCGCTTTGCTTATAGAAGTTAGATCTTAGAAAATAGAGATTCAAGAGTTGGGTGGAAAATTTTGAATTTTGAACGTGTTTTTTTGATATGAGTATTGCCTCATATTTTCCAGATAATTTTTTTCGTCATGCTGAACTTGATTCAGCATCTCATCTCGTTTAATGAGATTCCGTGTCAAGCACGGAAAGACAATAGTCCACCCCCTGTGAACTGTGAACTACTACTTTAACTCAATTTCCTTCAGTAGCTTTAAATAATCTGCTCTATTATTCACAAAATCCATTTCAGAAATATCAATGATCTGGACTTTCATGTTGGTTTGAGATTTTATAAAAGAGAGATAGCTTTTATTAATGTTCATCAAATATTCAGGTTGAATATTTTGCTCGTATTCCCGACCTCTTTTTTTGATATTCTGAAGTAATCTTTCGGTATTTTGATAGAGATAAATGTACAGGTCTGGTTTTACCAGTTCTTTGTACATTAAATGAAACAACTTTTGATACAGCGAATATTCGTCTTCTTCAAGCGTAATTTTAGCAAAGATTAACGATTTAAAAACATCATAATCTGAAATTACAAAGTCTTTAAACAAATCATATTGCGCTAAATCATCAGATAATTGCTGATAACGATCGGCCAAAAAAGACATTTCTAAAGAAAAAGCATAACGCTCCTGGTCTTCGTAGAATTTGGGTAAAAAAGGATTGTCTTTAAAACGTTCTAAAATAAGCTTCGCGTTAAAATCTTGAGAAACCATGGTGGAGAAACTGGTTTTCCCGGCTCCAATATTTCCTTCTACCGCGATATAATTACACGAGCTAAATTTATTTGTGATCTTTGGTACTTTTAGCTTTGTATCGATTTTCGATAATTCAGCATCATCTTTTACTTCAAGTAATAATTGCTGAATTTTCTTTTTCAGTACGGGATGAATTTCGTTCGAAGCAATATCATTTAACGGCTGCAATACGAAACGCCGATGCTGAATTTGTGGATGAGGCAGCGTTAAAATTTCAGTTTCGCATACTTCATCTTCAAACAATAAAACATCAAGATCTAATGTTCGATTTTGGTAATTTTTAGCTTCCGTTCTTTTTCTTCCAAAATGAGCTTCGATCGCTAATAACTTCCGTAGCACATCTTCCGCAGTAAAACGGGTAGAAACAGCAATACAGGCATTAAGAAAAGCATTTCCTGTAAAACCCCAGGCCGGTGTTTCATAAACCGAAGAAATTTGTTCGATCTCACCAATCTCTTCAAAGATCTTGTTAACGGCATTTTGTAAAATCTCAAAACGCTCTCCTTCATTGCTTCCCAGCGCTATATGTACTATCTTAGGGGATTTCAAACTGTAATTAAGAAAAGTTTAATAAGGAATCTGCTATAATTTCACAGCAAATTAAGCAAAACAAATGCACATACCCTTAATTTTGTGGGGAAGTATTTTAAAAAAATAATTTGGCAAAACTCTACTTAAAAGATAAACTCACGGCGTATAGATTTTACCTGATTCTGGCCGCTTTGTTCATTGCATCACTGGTAGTTTCAAATTTGATATTTCAGAAGTTTTTTAGCTGGGATTTTTTCGGCATTTATACTTTCGAGATTTCAGTGGGTATTTTGCCATATCCTGTTACGTTTTTAATTACCGATATTATTAGTGAGGTGTATGGGAAAAAGAAAGCCAACCAGATAGTGACCGCCGGGATCTTTGCCTCGCTCTTTTCTTTATTGATCGTTTATACCGCAGATGCTGTACCGGCTACAGATTGGTCGCCAATTGGGGACGAGCTTTTTAAAACCGTTTTTGGCGCAACCGCTATTGCTGTAATTGCTTCGATGCTGGCTTATTTACTGGCGCAATACATCGATATCCAGCTTTTTCATTTTTGGAAAAAACTCACCAAAGGAAAACATCTTTGGATTAGAAATAACTTTTCGACCTTTCTATCCCAGTTTGTAGATACGTTTTCTGTACTGTTTTTGCTGTGTAGTTTTAATAAAATTGAATGGGATCGTTTTGGAGCACTTTTGTTAAGCGGATTTTTATTTAAAGTGATTGTTGCGATTTGCGACACTCCTTTTTTATATGCGGCGGTATATGCAATGAGAAAGCGCTTTAAACTGGCCGAAGGCGAAGAAATTGTCTTAGAAGAAGACTAATTCGGGAATCATATCCTGAAAAATTACTACTACTTAACCTTAGTTACGATGAAAAAAGTATTTAAAATTATAGGGATCACACTGCTTGTAATTATAGTTTTACTAATTGCAGCGCCGTTTTTATTTTCGTCTCAAATAGAGAATTTCGTTAAAAAGACGATTAATAATAATGTAAATGCTAAAGTTGAATTTGCTGAACTCGACTTAAGTTTATTTAGAAGTTTCCCAGATGCAACGGTGGTATTAAACGACGTGAGCGTAATAAACAATGCTCCATTTGAAGGTGATACACTTGCCGATGTTGAAGAAGTTACCCTGCAAATGAGCATCAAAGAACTTTTTAAAGGTAGCGACGAGGCAAAACGTATTGATGAATTCAATGTTAATAATGCTTATATCAATATTTTGGTGGATTCTTTGGGAAGAGCTAATTACGATATTGCAAAAGTAGATTCGACTTCGACCACAACAACTCCTGCAGATACTACAGGAGGTTTCAGTTTAGATCTTCAGCATTACGAGATCAATAATTCACGATTAAATTATATCGATAAAGGCGCCAAAATGGCCTTAAGACTGGAAGAGTTAAATCACCAGGGAACCGGAGATTTTTCTTTAGATCAAACCGAATTAGATACCGATACTGAAGCGATCGTTTCTTTTGAATTTGATAGCATAAATTATTTAAGTCGAAATAGAGTTGATCTTGATGCCGTAATCCAAATGGATCTGGAAAACATGAAATATACGTTCCTTGAAAACGAAGCGCATATCAATCAATTACCCTTAACTTTTGACGGATTTGTTCAGGTTGATGGGGACGACACTAATATTGATTTAACGTTTAAAACACCATCATCTGACTTTAAGAACTTTCTGGCTGTGATTCCTGAAGTTTACGCCAAGAATATCGAAAATGTAGAAACCAAAGGTGATTTTGTGGTCGATGGAATGATAAAAGGAACGGCGAACGAAACTTATATTCCGAAATTAGATATTAAAGTAACTTCAAATAACGCTTCTTTCAAATATCCAGATTTACCAAAAAGTGTTGAAGATATTAATCTTGATTTGCGCGTTTTAAATGAAACAGGAATTGTAGAAGATACTTACCTAACTTTTAATAATGTAAAATTTAGGATCGATCAGGATCGTTTTGCAGCTAACGGAAGTGTGAAAAACTTGATGGGCAACATGCTTGTTGATCTTGATTTAGATGGAACGCTAAATTTAGCGAATCTCGATAAAGCTTATCCTTTGGATATGGATCTAGATCTAAACGGAATTTTAACCGTGGATGCTTCTACAAGTTTTGATATGAACAGCATCGAAAAAGAGCAATATCAAAACGTAAAGAGTAGTGGTACGGCAGCAATCAAAAATTTCAGTTATAAATCACCTGAAATTCCGAATGAAATAAAAATTTCCAGCGCTAGAGTGAATTTGACTCAGGGTAATGTTTCTGTTCCTGAACTGAATTTAACTACCGGAAAAACCGATTTGCAGGCAACAGGTTTTATTCAGAATTTAATGGGCTTCCTGTTTACCGATCAGGAATTAAAAGGTGACTTCAATGTAAAATCCAACACCTTTGCGGTAAACGATTTTATGGTGGCTCAAACTGAAGAAAAGCCGGTGGCAACTTCCGAAGAAAATACGTCTGAAACACCTAAAACCGAAAAAGTAATAACGGGAGAAGAAGCAATAAAAATTCCGTCTTTCCTTGACGTTGCACTTACTTTCAACGCGAATAACATTCTATACGATAATCTGAAACTTACGAACGCAAAAGGGAAACTGATTATTCGTGATGAAACCGCAACATTGCAAAATATAACTTCAGACATATTCAACGGAAATATTGCCGTTAATGGTAATGTTTCTACAAAAACGGAAACGCCGACTTTCGATATGTCGTTAGATCTAAATGCGATTAGTATTGCTGAATCTTTTAACGGATTAGAATTAATGCAGGGACTGGCGCCAATCGCCAACGCACTGCAGGGTAAAATCCAGACAAACTTAAATTTAAAAGGAAACCTTAATAATGATCTTACGCCAATTCTAACCAGTTTAGCCGGTGATGCTCTGGCACAAATCTTAACGGCTGATGTTAATCCAGAGAAAATGCCATTATTGTCGAAATTGGACAGTCAGCTTAGTTTTATCGATCTAGATAACTTAGATCTAAACAATCTTAAAACGAAACTGTCTTTTGATAATGGAGCGGTAAATATTCAGCCATTCGATTTCAAAATTAAGGATGTTTTAGTGCAAATTTCTGGAAGCCATGGTTTTGATATGAATATGAATTATAAGCTAAATCTGGATGTTCCGGCGAAATATTTAGGAAATCAGGTAGGAAACACCTTAAGTCAGCTTAGCGGATCAACTCTACAAAACACCAAAGTTGAAATTCCTGTTGGTTTGAGTGGAACTTTTCGAAGTCCGCAAATTAACCTGAATATGCAGCAGGCGATTAATAATTTAACCTCAAAGATTGTTGAAGAGCAAAAAAATAACCTAAAAGACAAAGGTAAAAACGCTTTAAACGATCTTATCAATAAACAACTGGGCAAAAACGACCAAAATCAGCAAACAGCTACAGATAGTACAGCGACTACAAAGCCGCAAACAAAAGTTGATTCAACAAAAACTCAGGAGAAAAAAATAGAAGATGCCGCAAAATCTATTTTAGGTGGACTGCTGAATAGAAATAAAAAGAAGAAAGACACTGCGCAGTAAAAAGATAAAGTTGGCAGTGGGCAGTCTCGGTTCGCAGGTTTGCAAAAATCAATTAGCATAAAAGCTTTTTGCTGTTAGCTTTCGGACTTAAAAATAAGTGCTAAAATTATAGAATATTGATTTGTATTTGATCACGTTAAATAAGAATATCTTGAATAAACCTCACAGGTTTCTAAAACCTGTGAGGTTTTCTTTATTTGAAATTTATCTCTTATTGATAATTATGGTATTGAAGAAAAAACACCTATTGCTCGATCTGTTTTATCACTTTACAAGGATTTCCGGCAGCAAAAACATCTTCTGGGATGTCTTTAGTCACTACACTTCCCGCACCAATAACTGCACGATTTCCAATTTTAACTCCGGGGCAAATCGTCACATTCCCACCAACCCAAACGTCTTCACCAATTTCTATAGCTTTAGAAAATTCGAGCATCGAGGCACGCTCTTTTGCGTTTAATGGATGCGAAGCCGTGTAGATTTGCACATTGGGACCAAACATACTTCTGGAGCCAATTTTCACTTCCATTCCGTCTAAAATAACACAATTAAAATTGAAATAAACTCCGTTTCCGGTTTTAATATTATAGCCGTAATCGCAGTAAAATGGCGGTTGAATAAACAATCCTTTTCCACCCTTAGGAATTAATTCCCTAAGGATAGATTTTAGTTGTTCAGATTCAGCTTCTGGGCAGGAATTATACTTTTTCATCAACTCGCGAGCTTTCAGTCGCTCGTTAGTCAGTTCTTGGTCTCCGGCGAAATACAGTTCACCGGCAAGCATTTTTTCCTTTTCAGATTTCATGATTTAAGCATTAACTTACCTGTATTTCTACCACAAAACCTTCGTGAGCTCTTACGTTAAAAACGGTTCCGTCCTCAAACAAAAGATATTGTCCTTTTATGCCTTTTAATTTCCCTTGGTAAAAAGGCGATTTTGTAAGATTTAAGGTCTTTATTTTCTTCGGAAATTGTTTTACCGGAAACTTAATTTCTGTCTCTTTTTGATCGGCTAAAAAGTAAGCTTTGGCTTCTTCAGGAATAAAATCTTTCAGTTTTTCGCGTTCTTCTTCAAGATTTAAATCCAAAATATCGTTGGTAAGCATCTTGCGCCAATTAGTTTTATCTGAAACATGATCCTTTAGCGCAACTTCAGTAATTCCGGCTAAATAACGATTAGGCAATTCAGCAATTTCGATCGCCTCGTGCGCACCCTGGTCGATCCATCTTGTAGGCACCTGTGTTTTACGGGTTACCCCAACCTTTACATTGCTGGAATTTGCTAAATACACGATATGAGGTTGCAGCTGCACGCTTTTCTCGAATTCGAGATCACGATCTTCCTGGTCTAAATGTGCTTTACTTAGTTCTGGCTTCATAATCCAGTCTCCTGCTTGCGGGATCGAGCTAAAGCAATCATAACAAAATCCCTGGCGAAAAATTTTCTTTTGCTGCCCACAATTCAAACACTGAAAACGTAAAAAATTAAGACTAATATTTTTATCTAAAAGCTGATTGAGATTTAAAAAATCATTCTCAAAATCAAGGTAATATTCAACCTCGTCTAAAAGTTCCGTTTTCATTTTGGTAAGCACACCCTCGTATCTCATAGCTTTTTCATATATTTTTAACTGATGCGTTTTTGCAGGCTTCAAAGAATCGATTATTTTTAACCAACCAACCAAAAAGCTCTGCCAAGAGCTGATAAATATATAATAAATAAATGCCAATTCCATTAGTAAATTCCATTGCTTCCTGGTTCCTAAAGAAGCGTATCCATCAAATGGAATTATTTATAAAATATCCAAACGAGGTACAGGAAGAACTACTAAAAGAGCTTATTAATAAAGCTCGAAATACTGAAATTGGCAGAAAATTCAACTTTTCTGAAATTAAGAATTACAGTGATTTTGCTAGTCGGGTTCCGCTTCATTGTTACGAAAATTATTACGAAGCCATCGAGAGAAGTCGGCAGGGAGAAACCAATATTTTTTGGCCTACACCTATAAAATGGTTTGCAAAATCCAGCGGAACTACCAATGCTAAAAGTAAGTTTATCCCGGTTAGCGAAGATTCGCTGGAAGATTGCCATTATGCCGCTGGGAAAGACTTGCTTTGCATGTACTTAAATAACAATCCAGAGTCGCAGATGTTTACAGGAAAGAGTTTGCGACTTGGTGGAAGTAAAGAAATTTATCGCGAAAACGGAACTAGTTTTGGTGATCTCTCGGCCATCCTAATCGATAATATGCCTTTTTGGGCAGAATTTAGTAGTACGCCCAGTAACGAAGTTTCGCTAATGCACGATTGGGAAACTAAAATGGGCGCTATCGTACGGGAAACAGTTCAGGAAAATGTAACCAGTCTTGCCGGCGTGCCTTCCTGGATGCTTGTTTTGTTGAATAATGTTTTAGAACATACCGGTAAAGAAAGCATTTTTGAAGTTTGGAGAAATATTGAAGTTTATTTCCATGGTGGTGTAAGCTTCGATCCTTATGCGGCACAATATCAAAAGATCCTTCCTAACGAAGATTTTAGATATTACGAGATCTATAATGCTTCGGAAGGTTTTTTTGCCTGCCAGGATCAAAACGATAACAAGGAAATGTTATTGATGTTGGACTACGGAATTTTTTATGAGTTTATCCCAATGGATAACTACGGAAGTGAAGCCGAAAAAATTATTCCTTTATCTGAAGTCGAGATTGGTAAGAATTACGCCATCGTTATTACCACAAACGCCGGACTATGGCGCTACAAAGTGGGCGACACCGTAAGGTTTACCTCAACCAACCCATACCGAATTAAAGTTTCGGGCAGAACTAAACATCATATCAATGTTTTTGGTGAGGAATTAATTATTGAAAATGCTGAAACTGCGCTAAAAAAAGCCTCACTTACTAATAATTGTGAAATTGTAGACTATACGGCTGCTCCTGTTTTTATGGAAGGAAAAGAAAAAGGCGCGCACGAGTGGATCATTGAATTTAAACACCCACCAAAATCGATGGACGAGTTTAATGCAGATCTAGATTTAGCGCTACAGCAGGTAAACAGCGACTACGAAGCAAAGCGCTATTTGAATATGACGCTTAATGCGCCTAAAATTCATGTTGCACGAGAAAAATTATTTCACGACTGGTTAAAGAAAAACGGAAAACTCGGTGGCCAGCATAAGATCCCAAGACTATCGAATTCAAGGGATTATGTAGAGGAATTATTGGGGATGATGTAGAAGTTTTTAGTTAACGGTTTACGGTGTACAGTTATTAAGTTCAAGCTTTCAGCTTTCAGCAATTAGCAGTCAGCTAAAAGCTAATTTTAAACTGTTTTCATTCCTTGCTTGACTCGGAATCTCATCTTTCTATAAGCTCTTAAACTATCCAATCGACTCAAACTTATAAGTTAATTGAATGTCACTTCGAGTGGCAAATTTCAGAATGCAATGGAGAAATTTATTGTATCGAGAAATTCTTTTCAGTTAGTAGTAAGCAGTCGCAGTAGGCAGTTTTCTAAAGCAGTCAGCTTTTTAAAATAAGCTTTGAAATTATACAATCTTGATTATTATCTATCGCAAGTAAAGTACCTATACCCTTTGGCGGTGCCAATAAATAAACCTCACAGGTTTCTAAAACCTGTGAGGTTTGCTGTTTTAAAAACGAAAAGTCTCATTAAATTAATCCTCAAAAACGAAAAAACCGGCATTCTGAAACTCAAAAAGCCGGTTGGTTTTATATAAAATCGATATTAGTCAAAATCTTTGGTTACTTTTTCAACCGCTGCGATCGTTTTATCAAGATCTTCATAGCTCAACGCATCACTTATAAACCAGGTTTCAAAAGCACTTGGTGCGATATAAATTCCGTTTTCTAACATTCCGTGGAAAAACTTATTGAACTTACCGTTTTTAGCAGCCTCCGCAGAAGAAGCAAAATCGCTTACCGCATCTTCAGAAAAATGTACTGAAATCATCGAGCCCACACGATTTATCGTATGTTTTACGCCGTTTTCTTTCAATACTTTCTCCATTCCTTCATGAAGATATTCGGTTTTTTTATCGATACTTTTAAAAATTTCAGGATTCTCAGATAACTCGGTTAACATTGCTAATCCGGCAGCCATCGCCAACGGATTCCCACTTAAAGTTCCTGCTTGATAAACCGGCCCAACCGGTGCCAGATAATCCATAATTTCATTTCGGGCAGCGAAAGCACCAACAGGTAAACCTCCACCAATTACTTTCCCAAAACATACTATATCAGCATTGATTCCCAATCGTTCCTGTACACCTCCGGCAGCTAATCTAAAACCAGTCATTACCTCATCGAAAATCAGTAAAATTCCGGTTTCATTACATAGTTCTCTTAATCCTTCCAAAAATCCTTCAGCAGGTGGAATACATCCCATATTTCCCGGTACAGGCTCTACGATAATACAGGCAATTTCATCTTTATTTTGATCTACGATCTGCTTCACACCATCCAAATCATTATAAGCTGCAAGCAAGGTATCTTTTGCTGTTCCCTGGGTAACTCCCGGGCTGTTTGGGGTTCCAAAAGTCATCGCTCCACTACCCGCCTGAATTAAAAACGAATCGCTATGCCCGTGATAACAACCAGCAAACTTGATGATCTTTTCTTTCCCTGTAAATCCTCTGGCTAATCTTACCGCACTCATACAAGCCTCGGTACCCGAATTTACCATCCTGATCTTATCGATATTTGGCACCATTTTCACCGCTAATTCGGCGATTTTGGTTTCAATTTCTGTAGGCGTTCCAAAGGAAGTCCCTTTTTTGGCTCTTTCGATCACGGCATCTACCACAGGTTTATGCGCATGACCAAGAATCATTGGTCCCCAAGAATTAATATAATCGATCAGTTTATTTCCGTCTTCATCATAAATATAAGCACCTTCTGCTTTTTCTATAAAAACAGGATCTCCTCCTACAGCTTTAAAAGCTCTAACTGGCGAGTTTACTCCGCCCGGAATTACTTTTTTCGCTTCAGCAAACAAGGCACTACTTCTTTGATAAATCATATGTTGCAATTTTTATCTTCTTTCTTTTACTAATAAGGTTTGGCCAATGTCGATATTGGTTCCGCTTAGATTATTTAGTCGCTTAATTTCTTCTACCGTGGTGTTGTAGCGTTTGGAAATTGAATATAACGTATCTCCTTTTTTCACGATATAACTATCCCCTTTAGCTTCAAAAGTGGTCGTATAACTTGGGGAAGGACGCTCTAAAACATCGGCGTCATAGCGGTATAATTCGTAACGTTCTATAAGATCGATCAATTTTTGTGGATATCGGCGATCTGTTGCATAACCGGCCTGGCGCAATCCTTTTGCCCAGCCTTTATAATCATCTTCATCTAAATCGAAAAGCTCGGCATACCTGCGACGTTCAGCTAAAAATAAAGAGTGATCTCTAAAGGAATATTTTGGATGTTTATATTTTCTAAAACATTCCTGGTTACGATCGTCGTCATGATAGATCTTAGCGCCTTTCCAATCGTGACATTTAATCCCAAAATGATTATTGGCCTGCTGCGCTAATCTTCCTTTCCCAGAACCCGATTCTAAAATTCCCTGCGCCAAAGTAATACTGGCTGGAACTTTATACAATCGCATTTCCTGTTGCGCAATAGGCGCATAATCTGCAATATAATTTTCTACGGTAAAATCGTAGGTTCTTACCGGCATCGTTTCAGCATCAACCACTTCAGCCGGAGTTTCTGTATTTCTATTTCCCTGATTACGGTTATTAATTACCGCTTCATTTCTATCCTTTCGGTTTTTACGCGTAGTCACCTTTTTTTTACTTCCGCAGGAAGCCATAAAAAGTGCAAAAACCATCAAAATCAGACAAGGTTTTAACCTCATATTATTCAATTATTAAACTCATTTTCTTTTTCTCCAATCGGCGGTTCATCCCTGATATCCCCTGCAAACCGCCCGTATGGATCGCTAAAATACGGGAATTTTCAGGAACTTGATTTTTTTTGATCATTTCGAAAATGCCAAACATCATTTTGCCGGTGTAAACAGGATCTAGTTGAATGCCGAATTCGGTTTTAAATTCGTTTATAAAACTTACCAGCTCTTCATTTATTTTAGCATAACCACCAAAATGCTCATCGCTAACGAGTGTCCAGTTTTTTTTATTGCTGAAACGACCAATTTCGTCTTTTAGAAAATCACCTTTTAATGCTGAAAATACCAAAACCTTTTGATTTTCACCTGAAGTATTTATTAATCCTGAAGCCGTTCCGCCAGTACCCGCTGCTACACAAATAAGATCAAAATTCTTATCTTCTTCGCTTAACATCTCTTCGCAACCTTTTATAGCAAACTCGTTAGTTCCACCTTCTGGCACCAGATAAAAATCTGCGAATTCAGCATACAGAGATTCGATAAAATCTGGATCATTTTTTCTTCGGAAATCTTCTCGCGATACAAAATGAAAATCCATTCCGCATGATGAAGCAAATTTTAAAGTTGGATTCGATCTTAGTGTTTGCTGAAGATTTTTGGCAAGCTCTTCTCCTCTAATCACTCCGATTGTAGGAATGCCATACAACTTTCCGGCCGCAGCTGTGGCGGCAATATGATTAGAAAATGCACCACCAAAGGTCAAAATTAGTTGTTTTTGAAGCTTTTTTGCTTCTAGAACATTGTATTTAAGCTTTCTGAATTTATTTCCAGAAACTTCAGGATGCAGAAGATCTTCTCGTTTTAACCAGACTTCAATATTCTTCTCTTCAAACTTTTTAATAAAATCGTTCCTAGAAAAAACAGGTTCATTTTTATCGAATATCGACTCGATGTTTTCCGCAGCATTCATAATGCAAAGATGAGAAAGGCTAAAATCGCTGCAAAGAATTTAGCGATAATATTTTAGGAAAGAAAAAGCTTTTCTCGACCTTAAGTAGTCTTCATCTTTTTCTTGCGTGTATGCTTCAACCTCAAAACTGATGTTTCGATAAGCGGTCATTGCGTTTTTATATTTTATCCATCTAAAGATAAATTCCGCAGTATAAAAAATATAGAAGAAAATCACCAAAAGCTCTAACTGCTGACGCAGGTGAATTTTTTCATGATTCAGCAACATCTCATCCTGCTTATAATCTGCATTTTTCACAACAATTACAGGCCAGATGGTAACGGCAATAAAATTCTTGCCTAAAATATGTTTATACACCAAAATCATAATCTTCAATATAAGAATTGTAATTTTGTTTCTATGAGTTTTTCAAGAAAAAGAATACCGCTAGAAGAAGGCGATTATTATCTAACGCCAGAAGGTTATCGTTGTTTTACCGAGCAATATCATCTTAAGCGCGGCTATTGCTGTGAGAGTGGTTGCCGCCACTGCCCTTACGGCTACAATAAAAAGACCAATTCTCAATAATGAATAAAATAGTTAATTATTCGGTAGAACCATAGAAACAGCGTAGGTGAATTCGTTTAATTCGGCATGATATTTGAGATTATTAAACAGTCTAACAAGCGATTAGAATGCTTGTTTAGCATTTTATAAATAAAAAATATAACACCTATGAAAGTTCTAAAATTTACTCCTGTGTTGCTATTGCTGGCAATTTTTGCGACTTCGTGCAGCACCGTAAGAGTAGCTTCAGACTACGATCGCGAAGCAAACTTTAATTCGTACAGCTCTTTCGCATTTTTTAAACCGGGAATCGATAAAGCTGAAATTTCAGATCTTGATAAAAAACGGATTATGCGTGCGATTGAGGGAACAATGTCGCAAAAAGGATTTGATAAGTCTCAAAGCCCAGATCTATTAGTAAGCATATTTACCAAAACACACGAGAACATTAATATCTACCAAAATAATCCAGGTTGGGGTTATGGATGGGGTTGGTCTCCTTGGTATTGGAATACAGGATTCAACACAGTAAATAGAACTAGCGACGGTACTTTATATATTGATCTAATCGATGCAAAAACAAAAGAATTAGTATGGCAGGGAATGGGAACTGCTGCCCTTGCTGAAAAAGTTGATAAAAAACAGGAAAGAATCGACGAGATCGTTTCTAAAATTTTAGAAAAATACCCTCCGGGAACTGAAAAATAAGCTCAATGAATCTTTAATAATCCTGGATTAAAATTCCATTAAGCCTCTCAATCGAGAGGCTTTTTTATTAGCATATTTTCTACATCTGAATTATTTTTTTATAAATTTCGTATATTTATTACCTTAAAATGGGATAAATTTATGCTTAATTCAATTGAGTCTAACGAAATATTAAATCGCTTACCGGCACATCTTCAGCAGTATATCAAACCGCAAAACTATGAAGATTACACGCCTATCAACCAGGCGGTATGGCGCTATGTGATGCGTAAAAATGTTGAATACTTAAGCAAAGTTGCGCATAGATCTTATCTAGACGGCCTCAAACAAACCGGAATTTCTATAGATCATATCCCGAATATGTATGGCATGAACCGCATTTTAAAAGCTATTGGCTGGGCGGCTGTTGCGGTAGATGGTTTTATTCCCCCGGCTGCTTTCATGGAATTTCAGGCCTATAATGTTTTAGTGATCGCCAGCGATATTAGACAACTAGAAAATATCGAATACACTCCTGCTCCAGACATTATTCACGAAGGGGCCGGCCACGCCCCAATTATCGCAAATCCTGAATATGCTGAATATCTGCGACGTTTTGGAGAAATAGGCTGCAAAGCGATCTCAAGTTCTCATGATTATGAAGTGTATGAAGCCATTAGAAAACTTTCTATTTTAAAAGAAGCTGAAGGTACTCCGCCTGAAGAAATCACAAAAATTGAAAAACTTGTTGACGATCTTCAGCAAAAAGAAGTAACCCCAAGTGAGATGTCTTTAATTAGAAATCTACATTGGTGGACGGTAGAATATGGTTTAATTGGTACTCCTGAAGATCCCAAGATATATGGTGCCGGTTTGTTATCCTCGATTGGAGAGAGTAAATCCTGCTTAACCGATAAGGTAAAAAAGATACCTTACTCGATTGAAGCTATGCACCAGGAATTCGATATTACCAAACCGCAACCTCAGCTTTACGTAACACCAGATTTTGCACATTTAAGTTTGGTTTTAGAGGAATTCGCTAATAAAATGGCATTGCGTAAAGGCGGTTTAAGCGGAATCAAAAAGCTAATTGATTCCAAAGGCTTAGGTACGATCGAATTTAGTACCGGTTTACAGGTTTCTGGGAATTTTGAAAATGTAATCGAGTTTGAAGGAAAACCTATTTACATTCAAACAAAAGGAAAAACAGCATTGGCTTACCGGGAGAAAGAACTGGTTGGTCATGGTACAAAATCGCATGCCGAAGGTTTTGGATCTCCCATCGGAAAATTAAAAGGTATCAATTTAGCGATCGAAGATATGAGTCCGCGTGACTTAAAAGCCTACAATATTTACGAAGCCGAAAATGTTAGCTTAGAGTTTGAAGGTGGTATTACAGTAAACGGAGACATTATAACCGGAACGCGAAATCTTCAGGGAAAAATTACACTTATTAGTTTTAAGAACTGCAGCGTAAAATATTTTGACCAGGTTCTATTTAAACCCGAATGGGGACAATATGATATGGCTGTTGGTAAAGAAATAGTTTCGGCATTTGCCGGGCCGGCAGATCATCATTCGTTCGATTTAATTACCCATAAAACAAGCTCCACCACTATAAAGTCTCATAAAACTGCGAAGCGTACAGAACTTGAAGATCTATACGAAGCGGTTCGCAATTTTAGAGAAGGGCAAAACACAAAATACAGCCTTCAGGCAGTTTTTGATATTCTGAAAAAAGATCATCAGGAAGACTGGTTATTAACTACTGAGATTTATGAACTGGCTTTAGAACACGACCCGAAATTAGCCAAAATCAGCAAAGATTATTTAGAAAAACTTCAGCAGAAAAGATCGAATATCGCCCATCTTATTGAAGACGGAATTTCGATGGCAGAAACAAAACTGGTTAGCGAAGAATAAAAGATCTAAATAGTATTCTCACTATTTTGAAAGGAACATTTCAAAATTATCAAAAATGATCCTCGGTGAGAATTACAGCTTAATATCACTAAAATCGTTCTGAGAATTTACTGGCATGTCATTATATTCTAAGGTCCAGCCCATGCTATTGGTTAGAATGTAAATCTTAGAAAGTTCGCTAATCAGGCGATTTTGAGCGTTAGATTTTATCGTTGATGCTTCAACTTTTTTCCTGATCGAAGCTGAAACTTTCTTTTTGATGGTATTATAATCTGAAGCTTCAAACTGGTTTAAATAATCCTGCGTAACATCATAGTATTGAATATCTGGATAAATATTTAATTCTTCCTTTGGAATACTCTTTATGATCACGCGTTTATTTTCTTCATCAATTTCGGTTTCTAATTCACTAAGATCATAACTTACGGTCACTTTCGCATTAACCACGATCAATGCTTTTTTTCTTGCTGAAAAAACGTCGAGATAAAACTTTTTAGAATCTTTATACGACCAAACCTGAGAAAAATTACCTTCAGTAACGACTAATTTTCCCACATTTTTGATCTGCTCTTGGATAAGTTGCGAATTCTGCTCTAACTGTTCACGTTCTGTTTGGCGATTATCATAATATCGATAACCAAAAACAATTAGCAAAACAACTATAGCGCCTAAGAGGAACTTTTTCATTTTTTAGATATTAAAGATTCTAGTAATTATTGTCTTTTCTACAAAATTTCGGATCTGAAAATAGAGACATAAACATTAACTCAATGCGTCATGTTAGACAATAAAAATATTCATCCAATTTGGACAATTTCAGTAACTAAAGATAAGGATTTACAAATAGGAAAGTGTTATAAAAAACTTATGGACGGCCCCACCCGTCCATAAGATTAAAATTTCTAAAATCTACCCCAAACAAATTTTAGAAAAGAAAGTTTAATTAATCATTGTATTCTTAAGGCGAATACTTCAATCAATAAATTAGAATTAATTTACAATGTGAATTTACGATTATTTTACAATATTCAAAATAAATATTATACTTTTTTAATAGTACTCAACATTTCAGGCTTTTAAAATGACAAATTCAAAATTTAATTGAAGGATTTTTGCGCTGTATATTTTCCATTTTAAGGCTTAGTTTATCAAGAAATTCGCGGTGTTTCGGGCTATCTTCATTAAAAGGACGATGCTCTAAACCTTTTTGGATCGTACTTACTTCTTTCATGACAGAAAAAATTTCAGGATCGATCCAACTATCTTTAAATTTCTCCCAGATATAATCTATTGCCACTTCAGAAAGATGAATCATATCCTTTCCGTAAAATCGATAATCCCTAAGCTCGTCCATCACAATTTCGTAGCTTGGAAAATATGCGGTCATTTTATCGAATTTTGGCTTTATTTCTTTTCGATAGTCGTGTAAAGCACTAATGAGATTTGCTTTACTTAATTGATTTTCTACAAAACCGTCTTTTAAATGTCGCACCGGCGAAATGGTAAAGATGATCTTACTATTTTTATTCAGCTTCCAGATGATATTGTAGATTTCAGCTATACTTTTTTTTATTTCTTCCGAAGAAAAAATCTTTTTGGTAAAATTAGATTGCGCGACTTTATGGCAATTAGCTACTAAACGCTCATCCTGATTCAAAACATACCCCCAAGCCGTCCCAAAGGTGATAATTACATGAGAACTTTCCTGTAAGAAAGACCGAGTGGTTTCTAGCGAATTATTTAACCGATTAATCATCAAAGATCGATCTGGATGACTCATTTGAGAATGCACGTCGAAGCAGGAATAAAGATCATTAAGCTGAAAAATATCACGCTCTGAATACACGTAATTTTCATCGATTCTTCGGAATAAATTGCGCAAAGCGACAGGATGGAATATAATTCCGAAGGGATTTTGGAGCGCATTAAACTTAAAATACTGAAGTTTATCGCCTATATTTTCCACAAAACAAGAACCAAACAATGCAATATTAGCATTGTAGTCGATCTTTGAGGATTGATTTCTAACCGGGACAATTGTTCTGAAATCCATAGCATTAAAATAATAAAGGCGTATAGAAATCATTCTTCCATACGCCTATCCTTTTCATATAAGAAAGATACTAAATTTCTTAGAATCTTGTTATTCGATATATTTTTTAGCTTCAGCTAAAGCTTCTGAAATTCCAGCAGGATTTTTACCACCTGCTGTTGCGAAGAATGGCTGGCCACCGCCACCTCCCTGGATATATTTACCTAGTTCGCGAACAATTGTACCTGCATTTAGATCTTTAGTTCCTACCAAATCTTTAGAAATGTAGCAGGAAAGTAAAGCTTTGCCTTTTTGCTCTGTTCCAAAAAGAAGGAATAAATTATCGATCTCTCCACCTAATTGAAAAGCAAGATCTTTAATTCCGCCGGCATCAAGATCTACTTCTTTAGCTAAAAATTGAAATCCGTTAATTTCCTGAATCTCATTTTTGATCTCAGATTTCAGGTTTTTAGCTTTGTCTTTTAGTAAAACTTCTACCTGCTTTTTAAGCTCGGCATTCTCGTCCTGCAATCCAGAAATCGCTTTTACAGGATCTTTAGCATTTTTAAGTAAGCCCTGAACTTCCTCTAAAAGTTCTGTTTGCTTCGTAAAATATTCTTTTACCGCATCGCCGGTAATTGCTTCTATCCTACGAATTCCTGAAGCAACAGCACTTTCCCCGGTAATTTTAAAATACCAGATATCTGCCGTATTTTTTACATGCGTACCACCACAAAGCTCCATTGATTTTCCAAAACGAATGGCACGAACATTATCACCATATTTTTCACCAAACAAAGCAATTGCACCCTGATCTAAAGCTTCCTGGTGTGCTATATTTCTTTGCTCTTCTAATTCTAGACTTTCCTGAATTCTATCATTTACAAACTCTTCTACCTGTTCTATTTCTTCCGAAGAAAGCTTGCTAAAATGACTAAAATCAAATCGCATATAATTGGGCTGCACCATAGATCCTTTTTGCTCTACGTGAGTTCCAAGAATTTGGCGCAATGCCTGGTGCAATAAGTGTGTAGCCGTATGATTTGCCGCAGTTTTTGCTCTTGCTGAAGCATCTACAACAGCGGTACATTCTGCTGAAATATCCTGTGGTAATTTCTTCGCAAAATGAATGATCTGGTTGCTTTCTTTTTTAGTATCAATAATACTAATTTTCTCGTCTCCAGCTCTTAAATATCCTTTATCCCCAACCTGGCCACCACCTTCTGGATAAAAAGGAGTTTTGGTTAGCACGATCTGGTAAAGTGTTCCCTGTTTCTTGGTTTCAACTTTACGATATTTGGCGATTTTAACCTGAGTTTCTAATTGATCGTAACCTACAAAAGCATTTTCTTCAACATCAGTGATCTCTTCCCAATCTCCAGAGGTGACCTGCGTAGCCGCTCTAGAACGCTCTTTTTGCTTTTTAAGTTCTGCTTCAAATTCAGCAATATTAAGACTAAAGCCTTTTTCTTTTAAAATAAGTGCAGTAAGATCTATAGGAAATCCAAAGGTATCGTATAGCTCAAATGCTTTTACACCAGAGATCTCTTTATCTTTAGATTCGGTTACAATATTTTCCAACATTACCAATCCCTGCTCTAAAGTTCGAAGAAACGAAAGTTCTTCTTCCTTAATAACATTTTCGATAAGTTGCTGCTGCTTTACCAATTCTGGAAAAGCATCACCCATTTGCGTTTTTAGTCTTTCAACTAACTTATAAATAAAAGCTTCTTTAGTATCTAAAAAAGTAAACCCGTAACGAATTGCACGACGTAAGATTCTACGAATTACATAACCCGCACCACTATTACTTGGTAATTGCCCATCTGCAATACTAAAAGCAACTGCACGAACGTGATCTGCTATTACACGAATAGCAATGTTGGTTTCTTCAGATTTACCGTAAGTTGAATTTGTGATCTTTTCGATCTCGGCGATAAGCGGTGTAAACACGTCGGTATCGTAATTAGACTGCTTGCCCTGCATTACCATACACAAGCGCTCGAAGCCCATCCCGGTATCGATATGTTTTGCCGGAAGTTCTTCTAAAGAACCATCTGCTTTCCGGTTAAATTGCATAAAAACCAGGTTCCATATTTCAACCACCTGCGGGTGATCTGCATTCACTAGTTCTCTACCCGATTTTTTAGCTTTTTCTTCAGCTGAACGAATATCCACATGAATTTCTGAACATGGGCCACAAGGTCCCTGATCTCCCATTTCCCAAAAGTTATCCTTTTTGTTCCCGTAGATAATTCTTTGTTCAGGAACGATCTTTTTCCAAAGCTCTAAAGCTTCAGTATCTAAACCTACACCATCTTCCTCGCTTCCTTCAAAAACCGAAACATATAGACTCTCTTTATCGATCTTAAAAACTTCGGTTAATAATTCCCATGCCCAATTGATGGCTTCTTCTTTAAAATAGTCTCCAAAACTCCAGTTCCCCAACATCTCAAACATCGTATGATGGTATGTATCATGCCCAACTTCTTCAAGATCGTTATGCTTACCACTTACTCGAAGACATTTTTGCGAATCTGTTACCCGGGTATTTTTTGGCACAGAATTCCCAAGAAAAAACTCTTTAAACTGCACCATCCCGGCATTGGTAAACATCAGGCTTGGATCGTCCTTAAGAACCATTGGTGCTGAAGGTACAATGCTATGTGATTTGGCTTTAAAAAATTCTAAAAAACTTTTACGAATTTCCTGAGATTTCATGTACTATATTTTCTTGTAAATATTATTAAATTATGCAGGCTATAAAACAATTGCTATCTTTGTTCGTTACCGTATAAACTTGCACGCTTTTTGTGCAACTACGGCAACAAAAATACTATAAATTTAACTCATGTCGAAGGTTAAATATTATTACGATAGCGAGACGCTTTCTTACAAAAAGATTGAACGAAAAAAAGGTCGTCGATTTGGGATTGTCCTGCTTAGTATCTTTGGAAGTTTTCTTGCCGGTTTTCTTTTACTTTTAGTCTACCTGAATATTCCGCAGATCGAAACGCCCAAAGAAAAGGCACTTAAGCGAGAACTGCAAAATATGCAATTGCAATATGGCTTACTGAACAAAAAAATGGATCAAATCCAAAATGTTCTTGGAAACATCGAAGATCGAGATAACAACATTTACCGATTATATTTTGAAGCTAACCCAATTCCTGAAGAAACCCGTAAAGCCGGTTTTGGAGGGATAAACAGGTATAAAGACCTAGAAGGTTTTGATAACTCTAAACTAATTATGGAGACCACCAAGAGAATGGATGTTCTCACTAAACAACTGGTGGTACAATCTAAATCTCTAGATGAAATTGCAGAATTAGCGAAAGAGAAAGAAGATCTTTTAGCCGCAATTCCTGCCATACAACCTGTGAAAAATGAAGATCTTACCAGGATCGCATCTGGTTATGGCTGGCGAACAGATCCTTTTACCAAAGTAAGAAAGTTTCACTTTGGGATGGATTTTACGGCTCCCAGGGGAACACCGATTTATGCCAGTGGTGATGGCCGGATAATTAGAGCTGATAATCGTAGTACTGGTTATGGAAATCATATAAGAATAGATCATGGCTATGGTTATACCAGCCTTTATGCTCACCTTTATAAATATAATGTGCGACGAGGACAAAAGGTAAAAAGAGGTGATGTTATTGGTTTTGTAGGAAGTACAGGAAGATCTGAAGCTCCACATTTACATTACGAGATCTTTAAGGATGATGAGCATATAAATCCTATTAATTTTTACTACGGAAATCTTTCTCCGGAAGAATTTGACGAGGTGCTGAAAAAAGCACAACAAGAAAACCAATCTTTGGATTAATGCAAGTCGAGCTACCTGAAAAAAGATATTATAGCATTGGCGAAGTTGCCAGAGCGTTTAAGGTAAACACTTCCCTAATTAGATTTTGGGAAAAGGAATTTGATGTGATAAAGCCGAAGAAAAACGCTAAAGGAAACCGTAAATTTACTCCAGAAGACATCAAAAATCTGGAACTTATTTATCACCTGGTAAAAGAGCGTGGTTTTACTTTGGAAGGTGCTAAAACACATCTTAAAGAAGAAAAGCAAAAAACACTGAGCAATTTTGATATTGTTCGTAAATTAGAAAAAATTAAAACTAGACTAATCAACATCAAAAATCAATTATAGAAAATGAAAAAATGGTTAATTCCTCTAATCGTATTGGTTGTTCTTGGAATCATTGTGTACAGCATGACAGCCGGAGTAAACAATACCGGAGTAGAACTTGAAGAAAAAGCAAAAGAAGCATGGTCTAACGTAGAAAGTTCTTACCAAAGAAGAAATGACCTTATTGGGAACCTGGTAAAAACCGTACAGGGCGCTGCAGATTTTGAACGTGGTACGCTTACCGATGTTATCGAAGCCCGTGCCAAAGCAACTTCAGTAAATGTAGATGCTTCTAATTTAAGTGCCTCTCAAATTCAACAATTTCAACAGGCACAAACAGGATTATCTTCAGCTTTATCTAAATTATTGGTAAGTGTAGAACGTTATCCTGATATTAAAGCCAATCAAAATTTCTTACAATTACAGGCACAGATCGAAGGAACAGAAAATAGAATTAATGTTGCCAGAGATCGCTACAATGCTGCAGTAACAGATTTCAATACATTCATTAGAAAATTCCCAAACAATATTTTTGCCGGGATGTTTGGCTTTGAGCGTATGGAAAGATATCAGGCCGATGCTGGTGCTGAAGAAGCTCCAGATGTAGAATTCGACTTTCAATAAAAACTCTTCAAAATAACCAATATGAGCCGCAAAGACTTTTCTCTAAAGACCGAAGATGAAAATGAAATCGTTGAGGCGATAAGAACTGCTGAAAAAAGCACTTCAGGAGAGATTCGCGTTCATCTTGAAAAAACAGCAGGATCTCAGGATATTTTTGAGCGAGCGATGGAAGTTTTCCATCAATTAAAAATGGATAACACCAAGGAAGAAAACGGGGTGTTGATCTATGTTGCTACAGAAGATCGAAACTTCGTGATCTATGGCGACAAAGGCATTAATGATAAAGTTGAGGACGACTTTTGGGAGAGCACAAAAGATGTAATCCTTAATCACTTTAAAAAGGGTGATTTTAAACAGGGACTTGTAGACGGCATTTTAATGGCCGGCGAGCAATTAAAGCGACATTTTCCCTGGCAGGAAGATGACGAGAATGAACTTTCAGATCAAATTTCAAGAGGATAAATGCTACAATTTAATAAAAAGCTTAGCCGCTTAACAAGCTGCATAAGTCTGCTATTTTTACTTATAAGTTTTGTTGGATATTCCCAAAGGGATATTCCGCCAAAACCAAATAAAGAAACAGCAGTTTATGACGGAGCAAATCTTTTAACAACTTCAGAAGAACAACGACTAACCCAAAAATTGGTTAGCTACGCAGATACAACTTCTACACAAATCGTTATTGCAACCATAGAATCTTTGCAAGGCGAATATGCCGGGACTTACGCCACGCATTGGGCCGAAGAATGGGGAATTGGAATGGAAGGCAAGGATAACGGATTGTTTATTCTTGTTGCTGAAAAGGAACGGAAGATCCAAATCCAGACTGGTTATGGTTTAGAGCCTTATATGACTGATGCCTACACTTACCAGATCATTAATAATATAATTTTACCTGAATTTAAGGATGGTGACTATTATGCTGGTTTAGACAAAGGAACTACAGCGGTTTTCGAGGTTTTAGCGGGTACTTTTAAAGGAACACCACAACGAAGAGGTGGCTCTGGCAATTCAGCTAAACCTATTGCTATTTTTATCGTCGTTTTTATCATCATAATCATTTCACTTATTGGCAAAAGCCGTGGCGGCGGAAGAGGCGGCGGTCGTCGTGGTCGTAGCACGCTTATGGATGCCATTATCTTAAGTTCTCTTGGTCGCGGTAGTTTTGGCGGAGGAGGATTTGGTGGCAGCTCTGGCGGTGGATTCGGCGGAGGCGGCGGATTTGGTGGCGGCTTCGGTGGAGGTGGCTTTGGCGGCGGTGGCGCCGGTGGAAGCTGGTAACTTCAGAAAAAAATCTTCAGAATTATACAATCTTGATATTGTATAAAAATGATGGTCTTTTTTAAAGACTTCCCCTTGTAGCCTTTTCAGATTAAATGCCTAGCAAGCAAAAAGCTGCTCGATAAATTTTATATTTTCTTTTTAAGAAGTAAACTACCCCGGGGCAAGCCCTCGAGGCATTTGTTGGAAACAAATTTTTAATTTCGAGGCAAGTCTCTGGGTATTATACCCTTTGGCGGCGCCAATAAAATACATTCAAAAATAACTATCAAAAAAGCCCAATCTTAGATCTAAGATTGAGCTTTTTTGTACGTATTTATTTAACAGACTATCTTGGTGGGCCTCTTCTTCCTCCTCTGCCTCCAAAGCTTTGTCCTCCAAAATTCTTCAGGTTATACGTAAAACTCAGCATTGCATATTGCTCAAGCACTAAATTATCAACGTCCTGAATATAATCGTCACCTATTTGTCTTCTGGTATTGATCACCTGGTCTAATACATCATAAACCTTCAGCTTAATATTGGCTTTCTCGTTCCAAAACTGGTATCCTAAACTGGTGATCCACATGATGGAAGTATTATCAAATTCCGAAGAAACATTTCCAAATTTATTATAAGAAATATCGTTCCCAAAAACCACATTTTTAGGCCAATATGTTGTTACTTCTAACCCAGCACGCTGATTGATAAATTCCTGGTCGTTAAGATTACTTATACTGTAATGTGAATTGTTATAATCGATACCAAAGTTAGGGTTAAGCTCGATAATATCGTCGATAGCATACGTAAACCTAACTGATGGACTAAGAACTATATTTTCTGAATTATACAGCACCCCATTCGAAAATCCTACATTCTTATCGTAACGCCCGTTTAGTGACAATCGATATCTAAATTCACTATTATCGTTTTTCTTTTGCTTGTTGTAGAAAATCCCAAGGTTGGCAGACATCGCGCCATCAACATTAGTATAAGTTGTAGTCCTGGAGAAATCTGTTGTATCTGTGATCGTTCTGGCTACCACACTATTCTCTGTAAAGCTCATGTTAAAATAGCTAAATATTCCACTACGCTTAGAGAAATCGAAATTACGATATCCCGCACGGATATTATGACTGTAAGAAGGTCTTAGATTAGGATTACCCGTTACGATGTTATTTGGGTTAGTACGATCTACAACAGGTTGTAATTGTCTTAAAGAAGGCACATTTGCATCTGTAGAATAATCTAAAGATAAACTTTTAGAACGCTCTACTTCATAACGCACACGTGCTCGTACATAAAGGTTGTTATAGGAGTTGCTAAAAGAAGTTTCAGACAGGAAATTGTTATTTTCTAAAGTGGTATTTAAAAGACCAATATTGGTATCTACTCGCCATACATCACCTTCGTAATTAATCCCGGCATTTGGTCGATGCTGTCTACTTTTCACTTCAAAATCACTACTTAAAGTATCGTTGATCACGGTATAATTTCCGTTAGCATCTGCCTCGTAAACAAAGCGATCATTCTCATCGTTATTCGATGAAAAATTATAAGCAAGATCTAAGAACAGATCGTCTGCTAAAACACTACGTTGCGATACGCCAAAGGAATAATTCTCACTATTGGAATCTTCATCTATAAATTGATCCTGAATTCTGGCAATTTCTTCCCCATCGCGATAATCAAAACTTTCAGAATAAAAATAATTATCGTTCTCCTGAGTATCATAAGAGTTTCGGAATTCTAATTGAAGATAAGCTCCACGGCTTCCAAAACGCTTTACAAAATCGATATTATTACTAAAGCTATTGCTAAAAATATCTTCAGATTCAGATGTTAAAGAGTTATTTACCAAATCGCCGTCTTCATTTAATCGTTCTGATGAGCTTCCTCTTTCAGAAAAACCTGTGTTAGCCGTAAATCTTGGCGAAATAGAAAGTTGCGTTAGAGTATCGAATTCTATTTCGAATCTTGCATTTGCACGGTGACTATCGTTTACAAGATCACTAAAGCTATTAGAGTTTACAAAGAATGTTTGGTCTGGCAAGATATTTTGTCTTTGGATAGATGTTTCCTGCCTTGTATCATTTCTTCCAAAGAAATAATCACCGTTAAGCTCGTATTTATCGTTCCACTCGTTCGTGTAATTTGCTCCGGCAGTTTCGGCTTTAGTGATACCACCGCCTCCACCTCCGCCAAAAACAGAGCGTGCGCCAGATCCTCCCATCATTCCGTAAACCTCATCAAAACTAAACCCATTGCTGTTGATGTTGTTAGAACTTGCAAGAATACTTAAACGCATATCATCTTTGTACATATTAGCAATACCGCTAAGCTCGTATCTATTGTTTGTACCGCCACCAGCAGTAGCCCTGGCAAAATATCCTTTATTCTTATCCTCTTTTAAGGTAATATTTATGGTTTTATTGTCTGGATCCCCGGCTTTTCCGGTAAATTCTTCAGATCTGGTTTTTTGATTAGACACCTGGATCTTTTCAATAATTTCCTTTGGAAGGTTCTTGGTAGCGATCTGTGGATCATCTCCAAAAAATTCTTTACCATTTACCTTTATGCTCGATACCGGTTTCCCATTGATAGTGATCGCACCATCTGAATCTACTTCTACACCCGGTAATTTTTCTAGTAATTCTTCAAGATTTGCATTTTGCCTGGTCTTAAAACTATCGGCATTAAACTCTAAGGTATCCTTTTTCAAAGTTAATGGTGGCCTTGAGGCTACAACGGTTACTTCTCCTAACTGGTTATCCTGAAGTTCTAACTTAAGCTCACCAACATTTTGAGTTCCTTCTTTAACTTCTACCACTTTCCTAAATGGCTTGAAGCCGGCATAGGAAACTAAGAGATTTAAACGCTCTTCTTTAGATTTTCCTGAAAGTGTAAAGTTTCCTGAAGCTTCAGAAATAGTATAGGTCACTAAAGTACTGTCTGATGGCTTTTCTACATAAACGGTGGCAGATTGAAGTGGATTCCCTTCTGGATCCAAAACTTTCCCAGTCATTTCAAACTCCTGGGAAAAACTTATCGCGCTGATAAAAAGGAACGCGACAACAAGATAAAATTTCATTGATCGATGTTTTAAATTTTCGGTTTAGGTCTTAATTCTAATTATGTGGTGTGAGCTTCTATGATTTTAGACTTCACAAAACCAAAAACGTTTAATAAAACATCAAAAAATTCTAAAATTTAACTAAAAAAGGATTCTTAATATCTTCTAGATACTAAAAATCCTCTATCTATTTAAGAAGTATTTTTCTTTTATTTTTTTCTGAAATAAACCGCGATAGGCACCCCTTTGAAATCGAATTCTTCTCTAAGCTTGTTCTCTATATAACGTTTGTAAGGATCTCTTACATACTGAGGAAGATTACAGAAGAACGCGAATTGCGGCTGAGGCGTTGGTAACTGTGTACAAAACTTAATTTTCACGAACTTACCTTTATACGCCGGTGGCGGATTATTTTCGATAATAGGAAGCATTACATCATTAAGTTCTCTTGTCTTCACCTTTTTGCTTCTGTTCTCGTAAACCTTTACAGCGGTTTCTATTGCCTTGTAAATACGTTGTTTGTTTAGAACCGACATAAATATGATAGGCACATCTGTAAATGGTTCTATTTCCCTACGAATCATTTGCTCGTAAGTTTTCATGGTATTGGTTTCTTTTTCTACCAAATCCCATTTATTTACAAGGATCACAATACCCTTACGGTTACGTTGTGCCAACCAAAAGATGTTTTGCACCTGCCCATCAAAACCACGATTGGCATCTAAAACCAGTAAACAAACATCTGCATTTTCGATAGCTCTTACAGATCGCATTACAGAGTAAAATTCTAAATCTTCTTTTACCTTGGACTTTCTACGAATACCTGCGGTATCTACGAGGTTAAATTCGAATCCAAATCTATTGTATTTAGTATCGATAGAATCTCTGGTGGTTCCTGCAATATCTGTCACGATATAACGCTCTTCCCCAATTAATGCATTTATAAATGATGATTTACCAGCATTAGGTCTTCCTACCACAGCAAATCTTGGTAACTCAGTTTCTTCTTTATAAGTCTCTTCTGGTAAAGATTCGATAACAGCATCTAAAAGATCTCCCGTACCACTACCATTGGTACTGGCAATAGGAAAGTAGTCTCCCAGACCTAAAGCATAGAACTCTACCGCGTTCTCTAAACGCTTATTATTATCTACTTTATTTACTGCAAGAAAAACTGGTTTATTTACTTTTCGAAGTAATATGGCAACATCTTCATCCATTGGTGTAATACCAGATTCGACATCTACCATAAAAATTATAACATCGGCTTCGTCGATCGCCAGTTCTACCTGCTTATCGATTTCAGATTCAAAAACATCATCACTACCAATTACGTAACCACCAGTATCGATTAAAGAGAATTTACGACCATTCCAGTCTGATTTCCCATAATGACGATCACGGGTTACACCGCTTACTGAATCTACAATCGCCTCACGACGTTGGATTAAACGGTTAAAAAAAGTAGATTTCCCAACATTAGGCCTTCCTACGATAGCAACAATACCACTCATATCTAAAAATTATTGGCAAAGGTAGTATTTAACAACCGAACTTTAAACAATAATGTTTCAGGAATTTAAATAGGTATTTGATGCCATAGTCTCAAATTGTGTCCAAATAGCACTTCAACTTATGCAGCAGTAAACTACCTCGGGCAAGCCCACGAGACATTCCTTGCAAACAAATTTTTAATTTGGAGGAAATCCTCGGGATATTATACCCTTTGGCAGTGCCAATAAAAACCAGGCTTAAAAAAGAGAATTAATTTATCGAATATCAGCTATATAAAATTAGTCTTTAGAATATCCAAAACGACGCAATTGCCGGTCGTTACTTCGCCAATTCTTATTCACTTTTACGTATAATTCTAAATGCACCTGTTTCCCAAAAAACTTTTCGAGATCTTTACGAGCTTCTACTCCCACCCGTTTTAATGCATTTCCTTTATGCCCAATAATAATTCCTTTTTGGGTATCGCGCTCTACCATGATGATACTTCGCATTCTTATAATATTTTCTTCCTCAAAAAACTCTTCAGTATCTATTTCTACGGAATAAGGAATCTCTTTTTTATAATGCATCAGTATCTTTTCACGAATAATTTCGTTCACGAAAAAACGCTCTGGCTTATCGGTAAGACTATCTTTAGGATAAAATGCAGGACTTTCTGGAAGTAATTCTACGATCCTACTAAAAACTTCAGAAACATTAAAACCTTCTAAAGCAGAGATTGGATAGATTTCAGCATTTGGCACTTTTTCCTTCCATAGACCAACCTGCTCTTCCAGTTGCTCCTGGTTAGATTTATCTATTTTATTCAGCAATAATAAAACAGGAATATCAGCATTGATGATCTTATTAAAAAATGACTCATCTTTTAATTCTCGTTCACCAATTTCTACCATATACACTAAAATATCGGCATCCTCGAAAGCAGATTTAACGAAATCCATCATCGATTCCTGTAGTTGGTATGCTGGCTTGATAATTCCCGGGGTATCACTTAAGATCACCTGAAAATCCTCACCGTTCACGATCCCTAAGATTCGATGTCGCGTGGTTTGTGCTTTAGAGGTTATGATCGATAAACGTTCACCTACAAACGCATTCATTAACGTAGATTTCCCAACATTTGGGTTTCCTATAATATTTACAAAACCTGCCTTATGTGCCATACTGAATTTTTTACAAAGGTATTTTATTTAATTGCTGCATCCTAAAACCAAAGTATAATTTGAAAAAAACCTGAAAAGCAAGTTCTAAGATCATAAAATTTTGATGCGAATTACATAATTACCAGTATTTTATATTACGATACCATTAAAATTTGAAGGCTTTTAAGCGCTATCCTTTCTTATTAAATTTAATTCTATAATTTTGCGGCTTCTAAAATTTAAGCCTAAGAGTTTAAATATCAGGATTAAAACGCAAAACATTTAAAAATGAAACAAGTTTTCAATCTCTTTGATTTCTCCCAAAAAGTGAATTATAAAACCGAGATTCTGGCCGGGCTAACCGTGGCAATGACGATGATCCCAGAGTCTTTATCTTTCGCTATTCTTGCAGATTTCCCGCCATTGGTAGGCTTATACGCTGCATTTATCATGGGAATAATCACCGCTATCTTTGGTGGACGCCCAGGTTTGGTTTCTGGTGGTGCCGGTGCAACGGTGGTTGTTTTAATCGCTTTAATGAATTCGCATGGTTTAGAATATGTTTTTGCAGCAGTAGCCATGGCCGGAATAATTCAAATTGGGGTTGGTGTTTTTCGACTTGGTAAGTTTATACGTTTGGTACCACAGCCCGTAATGTTTGGTTTTGTAAATGGTCTGGCCGTTATTATCTTTTCGGCACAATTGGAGCAATTTAAAGTAATGGTAAATGGTGAAGCCGAATGGTTAACCGGCAGCCCGCTATTAATTATGCTTGCTCTTGTAGCTCTAACTATCGCCATTATCTTGGTTTTTCCAAAGATCACCAAAGCAGTACCGCCATCTTTAGTAGCGATATTGGTTGTTTTCGCGATCGTTTATTTCTTCGGAATTGACACTAAACAGGTTAAAGATATTGCTTCGGTAAGCGGAAGTTTACCTCCGTTTCATATTCCGCAGGTACCGCTAACTTTAGAAACACTAAAGATCATTTTCCCATACGGACTTATAATGGCAGCGGTTGGATTAACTGAAGGTTTACTTACCTTAAACCTGGTAGACGAAATTACAGGAACCCGCGGCCGTAGCAATAAAGAATGTGTTGCACAGGGAACCGCAAATATTGCTAATGGATTTTTCTTTGGAATGGGTGGCTGCCCAATGTTGGCACAAACGCTGGTAAATTTATCATCTGGATCTCGCGCCAGACTTTCAGGAATTATCGCTGCAATTACTATTTTGGTGATTATTCTTGTTGGTGCCCCGGTAATCGAATTATTACCAATGGCTGCACTTACCGGCGTAATGATTATGGTAGCTTTTGGAACTTTTGAATGGGCAAGTTTTAAAACGCTTAATAAAATGCCTAAACACGATATTTTTGTGATGGTTGTGGTGACTTTAATTACTATTCTACTTCACAATCTTGCTCTTGCTGTACTTATTGGAGTGATTATCTCGGCATTGGTTTTTGCATGGGATAACGCAAAACGAATTCGTGCAAGAAAACGTATTGATGAAAATGGTGTAAAACACTATGAAATTTACGGGCCACTTTTCTTTGGTTCTACCACCGCTTTTAATGAAAAATTCGATGTTTTAAATGACCCTGAAGAAGTGATCGTAGATTTTTCTGAAAGTAGAATTGTAGACATGTCTGGTATCGAAGCCGTGAATAAATTAACCGAGCGTTATGCAAAACAAGGCAAAAAACTACATTTAAGACATCTTAGCCAGGATTGCAGACAATTATTAAGCAATGCCGATGCTATTATTGAAGTAAATATTATAGAAGATCCTACGTACCGAGTAGTTACCGATAAGGTGCAATAGATTTCTCTTACTAAATAAAAAAAGGGCTTCAAAATATCGAAATTCGGTATATTGAAGCCCTTTTTTTCTAGGTTGAAAATTCTCTATTCTGTTTCTTCAGATTCATCTAAAGAACTGAAGGATTTAATCGCTTCGTTAGGCTCCATGATATTATATCCATCCCAGAATTCGGCATTATATTTTTTAAATTTCTTATAATCGAAATTATTATTGGTTTCTAAAGATGCATACGCATCCTTACTTAAGCTTTCGTCATCATAAATGATCCATTGTGATTTGGAGACATTACTGGCGATAATATCCATTTCCAGGTCTAATTCTTTAAGACGCTTGTTCCAGATCCAACTTCCTTTTTTAACCAGTAGAGTTAAAGGTCGATCTACACCAAAGGTATTACCAGCGCTTCTTTCGATGTATTTAGGATTATATTTTCCGCTTTCATTTTTAGCAAAGATCATCTTCCCGCTATACACATCTTCTTTGTTGCTTACCCCAAAAAGCTTGAATTTCTTTAAGGGTTTCACATTTTCGTAATCCAGGCGATACAGTCCAAAATCTTCAGTGCTTACAAACATTTTCCCTTTAAAATCGGCACCACGCTTTGGTTCAAAATTAATAACGTAAGCAATATCGTTTCCAATTTGAGTATAACCTGCCACATCAAATTCATATTTCCTGGATTTTTCAAAAACATCTAAAGTGAAATCTTCTTTCCAAAACATAGAATTTAAGTTATTCCCGATTCGTCTTTGAAGTCCATTTGCGATATTTTCGTAGCGTTTTATGCTGTCTTTTACTTTTTCTTCGGGTGTTTTTTCTTTGGGTTCGGCAGCTTCCATATCTTCAAGAAATTCTTCACTATCCATTTTTACGCCCAAAAGACCCGATTTTACTTTTACGTACGTGTCTTCTCCCAGATTGTCTTTAATAATTTGCTCTAAACGCTCGCCCAGTTCCTCAACACCTTCCTCGTTAGTTGGATTGTAGAGATTAGCTATTTTTATAGGCTGAATTTTTTGCTCTTCATAATTTCCGTAGAAATCACCAAGATATTCAGTATAACTATCTACATATCGCGGAATCTGGCTAAGCGCATTGTTCACAAATTTCTGGTCGATCTCTGGGATGGTGCTTTCTTCAACTTCCATATCTAAACGACTAATATTGTTGAAAAAAGAGCTTCTGTAAAAAAAGCGTTTCTTTGAAAGCTCGAAATTATAATTCGAGTCGATTTTAGCTAAAACCCGCTCTAATATTTCTTCACCACTTAGATCTTTGTCTGAAAGAAAAACCTCGGTTAAGGCTATAGATGACGGCTTAATAAAAAGTGTATCCTTTAATGCTGAAACAGAGATCTCGGTTTCCTCGTACCCAAGAGAAGATACTTTAATTTTTGTTTCTGCTGAAGTTCCTTCGGGAAGTACAAATACTCCCTCGTCGTTAGTAACTACTCCTTTGTTTTCTCCATACTGGATAGTTGCAAAAGGAATAATTTCTTTGGTTTGAGCATCGGCCAGCACGGCAGAAAATTCTAATTGCTGACTAAATACGCTAGACGAAATTAATAAAAGCGCCTTAATAATTAATGTTCGCATTTTGATGATGTTTTTAGTAAGTTAGATGAACTATCTAAATGAGGTTTACAGTAAACTACCTTAGGGCAAGCCCTTGAGGCATTTTTTTGAAAATCGCCATTGTATCGAGGCAAGCCTCAGAGCATTTAATCTCGATTATCGAGTAAAATACTGTTACACAAATTTAGAATTTTAATAGATGTTATAGATTGAGTTTCTTTATTTAACGCTCGATCATCAAAAAATATTATAAAATATCTAACATAGCTTTGCAATACACTCTTCAGAATAATTGTATTTTTAAGCAAAGAATGCCTAAAGGTCTAATCTATGCCAATTAACGTTCAGGGAGACAAGGAGTTTAATAATGTAACTTCTATTCAGAATAAAGCCCTACGCATCAATCTTAATGAAAATATCTACGGAACTTTTGCCGAAATTGGTGCCGGCCAGGAAACCGTAAGAAACTTCTTTAGAGCGCCAAATCCTACCGGTACGATCGCAAAAACCATGAGTGCCTACGATAAGGACTTTAGTGATGCGATTTATGGCGCAGAACCGGCTAAAAGATATGTTACCGAACCTCGCCTAAAAGCCATGATGGCTTACGAAACCGGACTTATTGAAAAACGGATCTCTCGCTTAAAGCATCCCAATAAACTCTTCTTTAGTTTTGCAAATACGGTTGCGACTATAGATTGGGCAAAAAAATATAAAGGTCATGGTTGGATAGGAATTAGATTTCAAACAGCGCCAAAAGAAGAATACAACGAAATTATTATGCATGTGCAGCTACACGAAAATAAGGCAGCACAACAGCAAATAAGTCTTGGGATAATGGGCGTGAACCTAATTTATGCCGCCTATTATCATCATGACGATCCAAAGACACTCTTAAAACATTTATACGATCATTTAAGTCCTGATAAAATTGAAATTGACACGATCAATTTTACAGGCCCAACTTTTAAAGATGTAGACAATCGCTTAATGAGTTTGCAGCTGGTTAGAAACGGCATGACCGATGCGGTGATGTTCGCTCCTTCCGGGAATAATGTGCTGCCGGCAAATGTATTGTATAAAAAGAATATTCTTACGCTACGCGGAAGTTTTAGACCGGTAACCAACGTAAACATTAGCATGTACGAAAAATCATTGCATATGTTTATGAAAGAACATGAAGTAGAACGAGCTGCTACGGAGGTTATCTTCGAAATGACACTCTTTAACCTGAAGGCTGAAGGTGATGAAATTGATGAGAAGGACTTTTTAAACCGCGCCGATCTTCTTTGCGCTTTGGGGCATACGGTAATGATCTCTAACTTTCAGCAATATTATAAAGTTGTAGATTATTTTGCTCAGTTTACTTCAGAGCAGATTGGGCTTACAATGGGCGTAACCACGCTAATTGATATTTTTGACGATAAATATTACAAAGAATTAAGCGGCGGCATTTTAGAGGCTTTCGGGATTCTTTTTGCCCGAAACGTGAATATTTATCTGTATCCGGTTAAAGATGAAGAAACAGGAGAGATAATGTCGACCAAAAACTTAAGGGTAAATAACAATACTCGTGGTTTATATAATTTCTTTAAACAGAACGATCGCATTATCGATATAACAGATTTTGAAGAGCAATCTTTAGATATTAACTCCAGAAAGATCCACGAAATGATCTTAGAAGGTAAAAGTGGCTGGGAAGAGATGCTCCCCGAAACCGTAACTAAGCTTATCAAAGAAAAGCAGATGTTTACTAAAAAATAGCTTTGTCTAAAATCATCGAATATCAAATTAAAATAAAATAGTCTTTGTATAGAGCCAAGCCTCGGAGCATTTAATCTTGATTATCGAGTAAACAAAAAAATCCCGGCAATGCCGGGATTTTTTATGATATGATTAAAGTTATTCTAGTTTTGATAGAATGACTCTCCTGGCCAGCTATCATTAGAATAATCTACGTCTGGTAAGATCTTATCTGGATCGATCTCGATACTTTTTGGAGCTTTATCTGTTTCCACTAAATGGCTCCAGGTGTCACCACGCTGCCAGATCTCTACAGGAAGCGTAAGATCTTCTGAAGAACCATCCTGATAAGTGATCTTCAACTTAACCGGCATTGGCACTTCACCTTTATTTGCAAGATTGATAATGAAACCTTTCCCTTCTCTATTTCCACGGATACCTTCAATAGCAAGATCGATATTTCCTGTTCCGTAGAACCAGCTACCAAAGAACCATGATAGATTTTCGCCTGCTACATTTTCGATATGATTAAAGAAATCTTTTGGTTGAGGATGTTTGTATGCCCAGGTTTTGATGTAAGATTTAAATGCATTATCAAATCTTTCGTGACCTAAAACATATTCTCTTAGCATATACAATCCAACGGCTGGCTTGTAATAAGCCACCATTCCAAGATTTCTAAGATTCGCTACATCTGGATATGTATCGATTCCCTCACGAGTTTCAGACTTAAACCAACCTGTCATATTTCTGGTTTTGTTAAGGCTTGTTGGGTATTCCCCAAATTCCTGAGTACTATAATAGTTGATAAAGGTATTAAAACCTTCGTCCATCCATGCGTATCTTCTTTCGTTAGATCCTACGATCATTGGGAACCAGTTGTGACCAAATTCGTGATCTGTAACTCCCCAAAGGGAAGCTCCTTTACTTCTCCAACCACAAAAGTTAAGCCCTGGATATTCCATTCCGCCAATTTCGGCAGCAACGTTAGTAGCTACCGGCCAAGGAAACTCAAACCATTTATTTGAATAATTCTCAATTGAATGCTTGCTATATTCTGTAGATCTTCCCCAAGCATCGTTACCTGCACTTTCTTTTGGATATACAGATTGTGCTAAGATATCTTTACCACTAGGCAAATCGATCTTTGCAGCATCCCATATAAATGCTTTAGAAGAAGCAAATGCAACATCATGAGAATTTTCCATTTCAAAATGCCATGTAAGCATTCCTTCCTGCTTTGCTCTTAAAGAAGCATCTTTAATTTCGTCTTCGCCAACGATAGTTACAGTTTCGTCACTTTTTCTGGCTTTATCTAAACGCTCTCTCATTTTAGCTGAAAGTACCTGGCGCTCGTTCACTAATTCACCAGAACCTACAACAATATGATCCCAAGGTGCTGTGATCTCATAATCAAAATCACCATACTCTAAATAAAATTCTCCTGCACCAAGATATGGCTCAACATTCCAACCTTCGATATCATCATAAACCGCTGTACGAGGATACCATTGCGCCATTGCGTAGATCGTACCATCTTCTACATCTAATCTTCCCATACGATCCATTCCTTTTACAGGAATTTTATAGGTAAAATTCATAGAAACTGTTGCACTACCTCCGTTTGCTTTTATTGGCTCTTCGAACCAAACCTGCATTCTAGTATCATTAATAATATGCTTAGAAGAAGTACTTCTACCTGTTTTAGCCTGAAGATTTGAAATTTCGTAACCACCATCTACATCTCCATTATATCGATTGCCACCAATTGGAGTAGTCAAAGTTCCGCGTGAATTTTCTGTAAAGCGGTTTTGCTCTAAATATAACCAGATAAAAGGTAATTCATCTGGACTGTTATTGGTATACGAAAGCGTAACTTTTCCGGTTAATGTATGTGCTTCGTCGTCTAAAGTTGCTTTAATTTCGTAATCGGCTTCATTTTGCCAGTAATCTGGCCCTGGAACTCCTGAAGCTGAACGGTAACGATTACCGATACGATTCATAAATTCATCAAAATCCTGCTGATTGCTACCTACTACTTCCTGAGCCTGAGACATAAAGCTAAATGCTCCTGTGAAAGCCAAGGCGAGAACAGCCTTTGAAAAATATTTCATTTTTAAAATTTTTATTTAGTCGTCGCTAATTTAAAGAAAGTATTAAGAAAAAGGTATTAAAAAATCAGGTAAAATAGGGAAGTAAATCGATTAACTAATTACTACTGAAATTCGATAATTTCAGGATAAATTTATTTTTAATAAAAATGAAAGGGATAATTATATTTTTGCACTGCGATCGTACATGATAATACTACCTGCAACCGAAACATTTAAACTTAAAGTCGACTTGAATTTCACTAAAAAATGAGATTTCTCTATAGCTTGTTTAGAAAGGCCGTGATCCTCGGCTCCTAAAAGATACACACAACGGCGAGGATGCTCAAAAGTCTCTAAATCCTGGGCCTTTTCATCTAATTCTACCCCAACTAACATAGCGCCTTTGGGTAAATGCGCATAAAAATCTTCAAAAGTCTCGTAATGAAAATACGGCATCGCTCCTACTGCTTTATGCGTATCACAAGCCTGCTTTGCGTATCGATTACCAATTGTAAAAATAAAACTTGCTCCCATATTTTGCAGAACGCCATAATACACCTAAATTTTCAGGGGTTTTGCCATTCTGAATTCCAATTCCGAAGAAACCTTGTTCTAGATTATCCACTTTCATGGCCGCAAGATATTATTTTAGATCTAAACCTGAAATTCTATAATTTCAGCATTAATTCTTCTAAAATCGATCTAGAAAAAAGTAACCGAAAATCATCGAATATTATTTCTTCTTTTCGAAACGGCTCAAAAAGTTTTTAATAAGCAATTGCATGCTTCCCAATTCTTCTACTGGCGTATTAAGCACTCTGGATAAAGAAAACGGAATTCGTTTTGCTCTGGATTTTAGAGCTTGCCCGGTTTTAGTTATGCTAACTTTAGTTTCTAGCGTATCTGGATCTTCATCTTGAAGTGTGATAAAAGATTTTTGCTGAAGTCCGTTTAGAATCGGCATCAAACTCTCTTTATTTAAATAAAGTTGTCTTCGAATTTGGCCAATATTAACTTCGTTATTCTCCCATAGCATCAACATCACCAAATATTCTGGATAACTTAACTGAAGTTTTGCCAAAACAGGCTGATAAAGTCTTGAAATAATTCGGGTAGAACCATAAACAGGGAAACAAAGCTGTTCGTTTAAGCTAAGGGTAGATTTTGTAGTCATTCTGCGCTATTTTAGAAGTTGTTGAATATCCTTTTCTATTTTTTCTGGTGAGGTTGTTGGGGCGTACCTTTTATAGGGTTCACCATTAGGAGCAATTAGAAATTTTGTAAAATTCCATTTAATTCTTTTGCCTAAAGTTCCTGGCAAAGACTTTTTAAGATACTTAAATATAGGATGAGCATCATTGCCGTTTACCTCTATTTTTTGTGTAAGCGGAAAAGTTACTCCGTGATTGAGCTTGCAGGTTTCTTCCATAGTTTCGTTAGATAACGGCTCTTGCCCTGCAAATTGATTACAAGGAAAACCAACAACTACTAAACCTTTACTTTTGTAATCCTGATAAAGTTTTTCCAGACCTTCGAACTGCGGAGTAAGCCCACATTTTGTTGCGGTGTTCACAAGCAGAATCGGTTGGTCCTTAAAATCTTTAAATTGAAGAGACTGCCCACCGGCAGTTTTTATATCGAAATCGTAAATTTTCATAGCAAATAATTCCCATCTCTTTTTCAAACCCGAATTTCATCAATTCGTACGGTAAATTAAAAGAATCCTCATAAATAAACTTTATGAGGATATTATCTTTTCTTTACTTCAAATTTAAGTGAAAATCAGCGAATAAAACTCTTTTTCAACTAATAATTAAAACTTATTAAACAACTGATATACAGAAATTAAAACAAATTAAAAGCAACCTGAATAGCGCCATAATCCTGTACCGGGTTCCAACTAGCCGTAGCAGACACAGGAAGGATGAATTTATCGAAAATATTAAGGTCTCTATTATATATAAATCCTACGTTGGTTATGCCAGGTTCGTCTCCATAAAAATGAGCTTCCTGCGGTGCAAAAGACCATGATCCTCCAACCAATCCAGATAAAGACCAGTTGCTTTTATCTAAAATAACATAACTGGCTTCTACGTAATTTGAATATGCATTTCTTAATTGCCCTTCGTCATTTATAAAAGTATCCCTACCCTGCACAATGGTGCTCCAGGATAATTTTAATGGTACTTTTTGAAATTGATATGCTAACGTCACATCTATAAAATGTGAAGTTGCGCTACGATCATAATCAAAAATCTTAGCATCTGGAAAATCACTATAATTATTAATATCCCAAATGGCCAAAGACCATCCATTGTGCATAAAACTTACATAATAATCAAACTCGGTATAATCGCCATTGAAACCTCTACCACCCCAAACTCCGGCTTTAAAAAATCCGTTTTTAGAAGTATAATTAAGATCGACTGCCGTCATTGGTGCATCGGTAACATGTAAACCTTTCCAAAGGTGCATGTTTTTAAGCTGAAGATTAAAATGGAATAACTTAGAATCATCTTCCACCTCTTCTTCATTACGCTCTTCCACGATATTCTCTTCGCTAACCTGAGCATGAGAAACCTTACCCGCCAACAAAACTGCCAGCAGAAAAATAAAATTTATCTTTTTCATAGCATTATTTACCTAAAATTAAAAACAGTCCAGCTGCTATTGCTGCACCAATAATTGGCCCAACAATAGGAATCCATGCATATCCCCAACCGCTATCGATCTTTCCTTTAATAGGCAAAAGTGCATGAACAATTCGAGGTCCAAGATCACGAGCAGGATTAATTGCATATCCAGTTGTTCCTCCCAAAGAAAGTCCTACTCCCCAAACGATAAATGCAACAGGGATTGCTCCAATGGCTCCAAGTCCAACTTTTGTTGTAGATCCTCCAGTGCTTTCAAAAGAAGCATCGGCAAAATAAAATACCGAAATTACCAAAACAAAGGTTCCAAGAATCTCGCTCATTAAGTTCCTGAAGTTATTTGGGATTGCCGGGTCTGTACAAAAAACAGCTCTTTTCAAACCGCCTTCTTCTGTAGCATCAAAATGATCTTTATACATCACATATACGAAGAATGATCCTATCATTGCTCCTAAAAATTCACCGGCTAAATAAGTAGGTACATCTGCCCATGGAAATAATCCTCCAATAGCAAGACCAAGTGTAACGGCGGGGTTTAAATGTGCACCGCTATAAGGTCCTGCAACTACAACTCCGGCAAATACGGCAAGCCCCCAGGCTGTGGTAATACTAACCCAACCGCCGCCTTTACCTTTGGTTCCGTTTAAAATATCGTTGGCAACTACTCCACCTCCTAAAAGGATAAGTATAGCTGTTCCTAAAACTTCTGCAATAAATGGTGTCATATCTTATTACAAATTAAAGTTTAGTCCACTCTTCTAAAGCTTTTACAGCTTTATACCAACCTTTGATTCCATCTTGTACAGCATCCTGATTTTCTGTTGGCTGAAATTCTTTTTCTACCTGCCAGATCTCTTCGATCTCTTCCATACTATCCCAGTAACCAACAGCTAAACCAGCAAGGTAAGCTGCACCAAGTGCCGTAGTTTCTGTAATTTCTGGACGTACAGTTTGGGTATCTAAAACGTCACTTTGAAATTGCATAAGCATATCGTTCACTGAAGCCCCTCCATCTACACGAAGTTGCTTAATATCGATACCGCTATCTGCTTCCATAGCTTTAAGAATATCCATAGTTTGATATGCTATCGCTTCTAAAGAAGCTCTTGCTATGTGAGCGTCTGTAGTACCACGGGTGATTCCGAACATGGTTCCCTGAGCTTTTTGATTCCAATGTGGCGCTCCTAAACCAGAAAATGCTGGAATAAAATAAACCCCATCTGTACTATCTACAGATCCGGCAAGATTTTCTACATCAGATGATCTTTTAATAATTCCTAAACCATCTCGAAGCCATTGCACAACCGCTCCAGCAATAAAGATCGAACCTTCTAAACAGTATTCTGTTTTCCCGTTGATTCTCCAGGCTACAGAAGTAAGTAAGTTATTTTCTGAAACGATTGGTTCTTCACCGATATTCATTAACATGAAACAACCAGTTCCATAGGTATTTTTAACCATCCCTTTTTTAGTACACATTTGTCCAAATAATGCAGCCATCTGGTCTCCAGCAATCCCAGCAATAGGAATTTTTGATGCAAAAACGGTGGTTTTGGTATGCCCGTAAACTTCGCTAGAATCTTTAACTTCTGGCAGCATACTTCTTGGTACATCGAAAATTTCTAATAATTCGTCGTCCCAATCCATGGTATTTATATTGAAGAACAACGTACGACACGCGTTGGTTACATCGGTTACGTGCAATTCTCCCTTAGTGAAATTCCAAATAAGCCAGGTATCGATGGTTCCCATAATAAGATCACCGGCTTCTGCTTTTTCTCTGGCTCCTTCAACATTATCCAGAATCCATTTCACTTTAGTTCCAGAGAAATAAGAATCGATAACGAGCCCAGTCTTTTTCTTAATTAGGTCTGCTTTTCCATTCTTTTTTAACTCATCACAATACTCTGAAGTTCTTTTATCCTGCCAAACAATTGCATTATAAACAGGATTTCCAGTATTCTTATCCCAGACTACAACGGTTTCGCGCTGATTTGTAATACCGATTCCAGCAATGTTTTTTCCGTTCATCCCATGCTTTGTTGTGGCTTCTGCAGCTACACCAGCCTGAGTTGACCAGATTTCGCTTGGGTCGTGTTCTACCCATCCCGGTTTTGGAAAATATTGCGTAAATTCCTTTTGAGCTACAGACACAATCGTACCTTTCTTATCGAAAAGGATTGCGCGAGAGCTGGTAGTACCCTGATCCAGGGCTAACATGTATTGATCCATAACTACTTTTATTTAATTTGGGCTCATTAGAAAATGAGTAATCCCAGGCTCCCGGGAAAAACCCGAGAGCTATCTTGATTAATAATTGGTTTCTATTTTTAGATTTTAGATAGTGTAGTGTGATGCTATCTCTTTAAAATCAGCTATTTGTTTTTCTACCCATACATCATCTTTTTCTAGTTCTTTAGCTAATATTTTAGCAACTTCTGGAGCGCACTCAATAGCTGCTTTAGAATCCATAAATAACATTCGCACCCTTCTGGCCAGAACATCATCTATTGTTCTTGCTAGTTCGTGACGTGCTGCCCAAACAACTTCAGCTTTTAGAAAATCTAACCTAGGATGAAGCTTCTCTCCTAAAGATTGATCTTCTTTTATCAAATTTTGAATTTCTGGCTGGTCACTTCCGTAGATATATAAGTGATTCGACAAATCTGGATTTTCCTTTGCCCCATGAATCTTAAGATCCACAGTTTTACACTCTTTTTTAGGTAATTTACCTAAGGCTATAGCTTTATCGACAGTATCTTGGGCCATCCTTCTAAAAGTAGTCCATTTACCTCCGGTGATCGTAATCAAACCAGTTTTGGATACTAAGACTTTATGACTTCTTGAAATCTCCTTAGATTTTTCTGAACCGCCTTTTGGCGCCGCAAGTGGTCTTAAACCTGCGTAAATACTTCTTACGTCATCTCTTGTTACTTGCTTTTCCAGGTAGTTATTGAAGGTTTTAAGAATAAATTCTATTTCTTCTTCTAGTGCTACCGGCTCTAAGCTATGCTCATCTAACTGTGTATCTGTCGTACCAACAATTACTTTATCATGCCATGGCACAGCAAATAAAACTCTTCCATCTTCAGTTTTTGGAATCATGATCGCATCATCTCCCGGAAGAAAAGATTTATCAAAAACCAAATGTACTCCCTGGCTAGGTTTTACCATGTTTCGAGCATCTGGATTTTCCATTCTTAAGATCTCATCGGTAAATACCCCGGTTGCATTGATCACCGCATCTCCAAAGAATTGATGGTCTTCGCCCGTTTCCATATCTTTTGCTGAAACCCCTTTGATCTGATTCTCGTCGATCACCAGATTATTTACTTTAAAATAATTAAGCACTGAAGCCCCTTGCTCTACGCAAGTTTGTGCAACGTTTACAGCAAGACGAGAGTCATCGAACTGACCATCTTTGTAAACAACACCGCCTTTTAATTTATCTCTACGAATCGTTTCTAGACGATTCATTGTTTCCTTTTTATTAATATGAAGTGATTTTCCTAAGCTTAATTTACCAGCAAGAAAATCATATACTTTAAGTCCTACCGTGTAAAACATCCCTTCATACCATCTATAATTAGGAATAATAAAACTCTGATTCTTTACTAGGTGAGGCGCATTTTTACTTAAAAGCCCTCTTTCATATAAAGCCTCTTTTACAAGATCTATATTTCCCTGGGCTAAATATCTTACTCCACCGTGAACAAGCTTTGTACTTCTACTCGAAGTTCCTTTAGCAAAATCTACCTGCTCTAACAATAAGGTTTTATAACCTCTGGTAACACTATCTAAAGCAACACCTAATCCTGTTGCTCCACCACCGATCACGATCACATCCCATTTTTCAACAGATTTAGCCGAATTGACCAATGATTTTCTTGAGTATATATTTTTAGCACCCATAATTTGGAATCTTCTAATTTTCAGCTAAAATAATAAAATTATCTCAAAACGAAACATTACGAAATAAAATATTAGTTAAAGAAAATAAACGAAAGTGTTAATGAAAGCGTATGAAGCTGTATATTCCCTTAAAATTTATATAATTATAGGGTTTATTTCACTTTCTTTCGTTTTAGAAAAACGCTTTAAAGCAGCTAATTTTATACATTTGTAAAGGCCATTATTTTAGTTATGAAAAGACACCAACTAATTTTAGACAAACTTAATCACGAGCAACACGTAGAAGTTTCAGAACTTTGCGAAGAGCTTAATGTTTCGGCAGTTACGATTAGAAAAGATCTAAAATTACTGGAAGACAAAGGTCTTTTGTTTAGAACCCATGGTGGTGCTTCTTTAGAAAATCCATACATCAATGACAGACCGGTAAACGAGAAAGAAAAAATCTCGGTAATGGAAAAATCTGATATTGCGAAAGAAGCAGCAAAATTGATAAAAGATAACGATTCTATCATGATAGCTTCTGGAACCACGGTTCAGCAATTAGCAAAATCTATAACTAATAAAGGAGCCTTAAACGTTATAACCTCATCTTTAAATGTTGCTTTAGAACTATTGAATCATCAAAATATACAGGTGATTCAACTTGGTGGTAATTTAAGACATACTTCTTCCTCGGTTACTGGGCATTATGCTGAACATATTTTAGAGCACATTTCCTGCAATCAATTATTTTTAGGAGTAGATGGTATCGATTTGGAATATGGCTGCACCACGACCAGCCTGGAAGAAGCCTTGTTAAACCAAAAAATGATGAAATCTTCACAGCGTACGATCATCCTGGCAGATTCTTCTAAATTTGGAAAAAAGAGTTTTGGCAGAATTTGCGCCATAGAACAAGTCGACCAGATCATTACCGATAACGGAATTTCTCCCAGCCTGGCTAAAAAAATAAGAGACCTGGGAATTAAGCTTAGTATTGTTTAGTCCAGGTTTTCACAGCTTACTCAAAATCAAGTATAAAGCTTCAGTTTTAGATTCTACCTTAATTTCCCTTCTTCAGTTTTAATTAAAAGCTAATATTACTTTAAAAACTTCAAGATGTAGATTTAAAACACTAATTTAAGGGCAAGATTACAGGTTTATCCTATTAATTTTTTCAGGATAAAATAATCTTGAAGGCCTAACCACCTTCATTAAAAACTAACCAATTATTACGACCCCTTATGAAGCAGGAAGTACAGCTTTATTCTTTATTCACAGATTTCGACATTTCTCTATTCAAAGCAGGTAAACATTACAGAATTTATGAAAAACTAGGCGCACACATTATAGAAGTTAACGGTACAAAAGGTACTTATTTTGCAGTTTGGGCACCATCAGCTAAAGAAGTATCTGTAATCGGAGATTTTAATTATTGGACAGAGCACGAACATAAACTCTCGGTTAGATGGGACAGTAGCGGTATCTGGGAAGGTTTTATTCCCGGTGTTGGCAAAGGCTCCAGATATAAGTACAAGATCACCAGCAGTATTGATAATATTAAAGCTGAAAAGGCCGATCCTTACGCTCGTAAATGTGAGCATCCACCGGCCACTGCATCTATCGTTTGGGAAGATGATTACGCATGGAAAGATAAAAGATGGCTTAATAGCCGAAAAAATAAAAATGCCCTGGATCAACCAATTTCGGTTTATGAAATTCATTTAGCCAGCTGGAAACGAAAATGGGAAGAAAACAGATCGCTTTCCTATATCGAAATGGCAGATGAGTTGGTTAATTATGTGAAAGAGATGGGCTATACCCATGTAGAATTTATGCCGGTAATGGAATATCCATACGATCCTTCCTGGGGTTACCAGGTAACCGGTTACTTTGCACCAACTTCGCGCTTTGGAACTCCAGATGAATTCAAGTTTCTGGTTGATGCTTTTCATCGTAAAAACATCGCTGTGATCATGGATTGGGTTCCTTCGCATTTTCCTGAAGATGATCATGGTTTAGGCCGTTTTGATGGTTCTCACCTATATGAACATCCTGATCGTCGAAAAGGATATCACCCAGATTGGAAAAGTCTTATTTTTAATTATGGACGTAACGAAGTACGTTCATTTTTAATTAGCAATGCAATTTTCTGGTTAGACCAATATCATATTGATGGCCTACGAGTAGATGCTGTAGCTTCGATGTTATACCTGGACTATTCTAGAGAAGAAGGAGAATGGGAACCTAATATTTTCGGCGGAAATGAAAATCTTGAAGCCATCTCTTTCCTGAAAGATTTAAACATGGAGGTTTATCAAAGTTTTGAAGGCGTGCAAACCATTGCTGAAGAATCTACAGCCTATTCAGGTGTTTCTAAACCTATTTATTTAGGCGGACTTGGTTTTGGTATGAAATGGATGATGGGCTGGATGCACGATACCTTAGAATATTTTAAAAAGGATAGTATTTATCGCCAATATCATCAAAATGAAATTAGCTTTAGTCTCACTTACGCCTTTAGTGAAAATTTCACCTTACCGCTAAGTCACGACGAAGTAGTTTACGGCAAAAACTCACTTTTAGGCCGAATGCCAGGAGATGAGTGGCAACGCTTTGCTAACCTAAGATTAATGTATGGTTATATGTATTCGCACCCAGGAAATAATTTACTTTTTATGGGAGGCGAAATTGGGCAATATAACGAATGGAATTATAACTCAAGTTTAGACTGGAGTCTATTGGAATATCCAATTCACGAAGGTTTAAATACACTAGTAAAAGACCTCAACAAAGTCTATAAAAAATATCCGGCTTTATACGAAAAGCAATTTAGCCCAGAAGGTTTTGAATGGATCTCGTACGATGATAGCCAAAACTCAGTATTATGCTATCTGCGAAAAGGAAAAGAAGAAAAAGATGATCTTATCATCATCTGTAATTTTACTCCTACCGTTCTAAACGATTATCGCATAGGAGTCCCAAGACCAGGAAAATTAAAAGAGATCCTCAACACAGATAATTCTAAATACGAAGGTTCTGGTGTAAAAAATAAACCTTTAAATATCGAAAACCAGGCATTTCACGGGAAAGATTATTCTGCAGTAATTACAGTACCTCCCCTGGCTAGTGTTTTTTTCAGCATAGAATAAATCCCTAAATGTTTTTAATACCTAGAATATGATTACAAATACAGAATTAGAAAAGAAAGGAAACCTATTCCCCTCTAAATTGGTTTCTTATGAGCAAAACGGAGATTCTATTTGTTTTACTTCTGAAAATGGTGTACAACTTATAATCACTGTAGTGCGAGACAGCATGCTTAGGTTTAGGTATGCTACAGATGGAATTTTTGAAAATGATTTTTCTTACGCCATAGATGAAGATCAATCTCATGGCTACTCGGTTTTAGACCTTACTGAAGACGAAGAATTTATTTGGATAACCACAGAACAAATAAAATGTCGCATAAATAGAGTTGACATGAGAACTGCAATGTTCGATCTTGAAGATCAATTGATCCTTCAGGACGAACTTGGATTTCACTGGGAAGAAAGTTTTGAGTTTGGTGGTAACTACGTAAAAATGAGTAAGAACTCGATGGATGGCGAGAACTTTTATGGCCTTGGCGATAAACCCACCACTTTCAATTTAAAAGGAAAGCGATTAAGCAACTGGAATACAGATCAATATGCATTCGGGAAAGATCTGCCAGAATTATATAAAACAATTCCATTTTATATTGGCTTGCATAGTGCAAAAGCTTACGGAATCTTTTTCGACAACACCTTTAAAACCCATTTTGACTTTTGCCACGAACGCAGGCACATTACCAGTTTTTGGGCAGACGGTGGAGAGATGAATTACTATTTTATCTATGGGCCAAAGATCGCCGAGGTCGTTACAAAATACACCAATCTTACCGGGAGACCAGAATTACCGCCGATGTGGGCATTAGGTTACCATCAAAGTAAATGGAGTTATTATCCAGAAGCTAAAGTAAAAGAACTTGCTGCGGGGTTTAGAGACAATAAATTTCCTTGTGATGCTTTATACCTGGACATCGATTATATGGATGGCTTTAGATGCTTTACCTGGAATAAAGATTATTTTCCAGAACCTAAAAGAATGGTAGAAGAACTGGAAGATGACGGATTTAAAACCGTAGCAATCATCGACCCGGGAATTAAAATTGACGAGAAATACGAGATTTTTGCAGACGGACTAGAAAAAGATTATTTCTGTAAACGTGCAGATGGGCCTTATATGCGAGGAAAAGTATGGCCTGGAAACTGCGTTTTCCCAGACTTTACAAATCCTGAAGTTAGAGAATGGTGGGCAGATCATTACAAAACCTTAATTGCTGAAACCGGTATTAAAGGCGTTTGGAACGATATGAATGAGCCCGCCGTTATGGAAGTACCGGGAAAAACATTTCCTTTAGATGTAAGACACGATTACGACGGGAATCGATGTAGCCACCGTAAAGCACATAATATCTACGGAATGCAAATGGCTCGTGCTACTTACGAAGGAGTAAAAAAATATATTTTCCCAAAACGTCCTTTCACGATTACCAGAGCCAGTTACTCGGGTGGGCAGCGATTTAGCTCTACCTGGACGGGTGATAACCTTGCCAGCTGGGAACATTTATGGTTGGCCAACACTCAAATTCAGCGTTTGGGAATGAGCGGCTTTAGCTTTTCCGGGACCGATATTGGTGGTTTTGCAGATCAACCAACGGGCGAATTGTTTACCAGATGGATTCAGCTTGGAGTATTTCATCCATTTTGTCGCGTGCATTCATCAGGAGATCATGGAGAGCAGGAACCATGGTATTTTGGTGAAGAAGTTCTGGATATTACGCGTAAGTTCGTAGAGCTGCGTTATCAATTGCTTCCGTATTTATACACTGCTTTTTATCAATATTGTGAAGATAATGTACCTATTCTTAAGCCCTTGGTATATTTCGATCAGGAAGATGTACAAACACATTATCGTGCAGATGAATTTATTTTTGGAAACCACTTTTTAGTTTGCCCGATACAGGAACCTAATGTACAGGGACGCCGAATGTATATTCCACGCGGACGATGGTATAATTTCTGGAATGATGCCGTTATTGAAGGTGGAAAAGAGCTTTGGGTAGACGCTGCTTTAGATAGCATGCCAATTTTTGTAAAAGAAGGAGCCATTATTCCTAAGTATCCAGTGCAGCAATATGTAGACGAGCTAGAAATAGAAGAATTAAGTTTAGATGTTTACTATAAAAATGGAAAACAAAATTCGGTTTATTACGAAGACGATCATGATGGATATGATTATAAAATGGGACTGTTCAATCTAAGAACATTTAAACTTACGGGTAAATCTAAAGAGATCATTGTTCAGCAGCACGTTGCCGGAACTTACGAATCGAATCTAAAAACTATGAAAGTTACTTTTCATGGATTGCCTTTCGAAATTAAATCGGCTAGTGTAAATAATGAAGATGTAAGTCTGGAAAGTATTGGTTACGACAAAGAAAGTAACACAATTATCTTACAGGAAAACTTTACAGATCTGCGTCTAATTAGTGAATAGCATAAACTTGGGCTGTTAAACAAGCAGGTCCTGAAAAAATTCAGAAAAAAAGAAAAAGAAAACGGATTGGCTTGACCTAGTCCCCACCAATCCGTTTTCTTCTAATGTAAATTAAACTCTCCTTTTTTAGGGCAAAAAAGTGTCTCCTCGTTACTTCTCTATCAAATAATGATGTTGCAAATCATAGGGTGTTTGGCTCATCAATTCAATAAAAAAAATTTGTTTGTTTTGGTACTTATTTTGGGTAAATTCTTCAATCGATCTACTACATAAACAAAGTGCATTCGCTGCGGTAACTCTACCATTTTTTCTTGCTTCTTTCTCGATGTAGGCTTTTACTATTTTATGCTGATAGACAGATCCCGGTTTCCTTTCTGGATCTTTAGCTCTAGCATAAGTTCCCTGCATATTTTCAGCTTCGCAACAGCTTACAAACTGCTTGTTGCTGTAGACCTCGATAGTCACCTCGATCATTTCTCCGTTTGTATTTTCTACTGTTACATTCATTTTGTACTTATTTATACCCTAAAATTACTATCAAAGAGGAGCTAAATGGAAAGATTTCGATGTAGCTCATTTTATCTATCGACCAATGGTAAGTGTTAAAAGTTGGATTGAATGATTTATAGATGGCCTTTTGCCAAGAATTGTTATTTTTACGATTAAATTTTTACAAGATGTCCAAAGGCTTTATCGCAGAAGGTGAAAAATATATTCAGGAAGAAAACTTTATTGAAGCAGTTACCATAGATTGTGTGGTATTTGGATTTAATGAGGGGAAAATGGAAGTTCTTCTGGTAAAGCATGCTGAAGGAATTAGTAAAGATAAATGGGGATTACCAGGGGGATGGATTACCGAAAAAGAATCTATAGACAATTCGGCTAAAAGAGTTTTAAGAGATCTTACCGGCTTAGACAATATCTTTTTAGAGCAATTACAGGCCTTTGGTGAACCTAATCGTTTCCCTACCAGCCGTGTGATCACTATTGGATATTATGCACTGGTTAAAAGTGAAGATTATGAAATTGCCGCCGGTTTTACTGCTTCTGAAGCTAAATGGTTTTTAGTTGAAGAACTGCCAGATCTTATTTATGATCATAAATTTATCTTCGAAGCTGCCCAGGAAAAACTAAGGAATCGGGTACGACAGGCACCAATTGGTTTTAATTTACTTCCTGAAAAATTTACGCTACTTCAGTTAATGCATCTTTACGAAGAAATTCTAGATGTGAAAATGGACAAACCTAACTTCCGTAGAAAATTTTTAAAGATGAAACTCCTTGTTGATATTGGCGAAAAACAAAAGGATGTTTCGCATCGTGCTGCCAAGCTTTATAGTTTTGATGAAGAAGTTTATCAGAAACTAACTAAGAAAGGTTTTACGTTTGAGTTTTAGACGCTCCATTGAATTTCTACTTCCTTTCTAATTTTTTAGAAATCTTCTTCTTATAAATTTCGAGTTCTTTTAGGAAAGTCTCTTCGGCATCAATCGAATCATCTTCAAATCGGTTATGTCCTAAACTAATCTGATCGATCAATTTTCTATTCCGGAAGATATAAATTCCATCAAACCCACCATCAAATTTATTTTTATTCATTTGATTAGACTTGGTATCGTAGCCGAAATATTTAGCGCAATCCCGCACCAACACAAGTTCTTCATTTTCTAAATAGAATGAATAATATTGTATTCCGTAGGAAAGAAATAGTGTAACCGTAATTTTTCTTATTTCGTTGTTAGCAGCATCGTAAAAACCAATTAACTCACCTCCACCATCTAAAGATCCTTCGATAAAATCTTCATTTTCTAAAATGATAGATTGCAGAGAATCGTTATTATCCCAAGCTTTTTTGAGCTCCTTTACATCTGGATATTTTTCTATGAGATTTTGAGCACTTAAAGAAAGTCCTATAAAAAGAAATAAAATTAAACTAATCGCTTCATAAGCGCCTGATTAGTCCGGAATTTTGGTAACTTCCATAGCTGCTTCGCCGGTAAGACTTAAATAAACATACAGGTCTTGTGGTGCAAATTCGAAATGTGAAATATTAAGCTGATCTAATTGAGCATCGACCAATAAACCTTCTGCTGGCTCATTGTTTTCTTTAAGCTTTGAGTTGATTTTGGTTAATTCCTGCTGTAATTTTTCTGATAGGTTTTGCTTCGATTTTTGTAATACTTTCTTCTGAAGAAATTTATTTAGAATAATCTGAACGATCTTATTCATCAGTTTATTCTGGTTTTCACCAACAGCTTCGTAATCTTCCAACGAAAATTGATTGGTCACCGGATCAAAATTGAACTTAAGATGAATTTTAAGCTCTAATTCTTTATTTTTAAATAGAAATGTTTTGGCCTTTAATCGTAAACCAAGCGTGATATCATAATCTACTTCAGGATTCTTCTCTAGCCAGACAAATTTCACTTCAGCATACTCAGCAATGCTATTTTCTTCGTCATCTTCTTCCTGCATCTTCTCTTCGATCACCTTTTCTAAAACAGCATAAGGTAATTTTACAGGAATATTCAGAATTAATCCTTTTTGGTAATCTTCAATCATAGTTTGCGGGCTTTCTTTTAAAGGTATAAAAGAAAAAGCACCGCAAATCTAATATTAGGTTAAAATTGATTCAAAATTCAGCTAAACCCAGCTTCTAGCGAATCTAAGTAATTAAGAATGCATCGCCGGTTTGCGATACAATTTATCACGGAGCCAAAAAGAAACACGTACTAAAAGAATTAGCGCTGGCACTTCGATTAGCGGACCAACGATCCCAACAAAAGCCTGACCAGAGTTTAATCCAAAAACAGCAATGGCTACGGCTATAGCAAGCTCGAAGTTATTTCCTGCCGCGGTAAAAGAAATGGCAGCGTTTTCGTCGTATTTTGCCCCTGCCCATCTACTGGCAATAAATCCAATTAAGAACATTAATGCAAAATAGATCATTAATGGAATAGCGATTAGCACTACATCTTTAGGAATTTCTACGATTAAATTTCCTTTTAAGCTAAACATCACCACAATAGTAAAAAGCAAAGCAATTAAGGTGATTTTGGATATTTTAGGGATAAATTTTTCTGAATACCATTTTTCGCCTTTCAGCTTCACTAAAGCTAAACGACTAACAATTCCCATTAAAAACGGAACCCCTAAATAGATCGCAACACTTTCTGCAATCGTCGCTACAGAAATATTAACGATACTTCCTTCGTAACCAAAATACGGCGGAAGTTTTGTAATGAATAACCAGGCATAAAAAGAATAGCCAAAAACCTGAAAAATGCTGTTTAAAGCCACTAATCCTGCTCCATATTCCTTACTTCCATCGGCAAGATCGTTCCACACCAAAACCATCGCAATGCAGCGTGCGAGGCCTATTAAAATTAAACCGGTCATATACTCAGGATGATCGCCTAAAAATAAAATTGCCAGTGAAAACATCAAAATTGGGCCTATGATCCAGTTTAGAAGTATAGAAATACTAAGGATCTTTACATTTCGAAATACCTTTGGAAGCATCTTGTAATCTACTTTCGCCAATGGCGGATACATCATTAAAATTAGCCCAACAGCTATAAGAATATTGGTAGAACCAGCGCTATAGGAATTAATCGCTTGTGGCACTGCGGGGATAAAATAGCCAAGCCCTACACCTACCGCCATGGCAATAAAGATCCAAAGGGTAAGGTAACTATCCAGAAAACTAAGTTTCTTTTTCATGATTCTTTATTTTGAAAGTTCTTTTGCTTTTGTAAATACGTACAATAGATCTGTTGCGATCTCTTTGCTTTTTTCCTGATATTTCTCCAACTCCTCTGGTGTACCATCGCTTACCTTAGGATCTTCAAACGTAAAAGGAATCCTGGCTTCGGCTCCCGGCACAAAAGGACAGGCTTCATTAGCCTGAGAACACGTCATTACCGCTGCGAAGTTTTTCTGCGGATTAAAACCATGATCATAAACTTTCGAAAAACTAATGATCGGCAGGGCGTCTTCAGCAAATTTTAAATAGCAAACCGGATTTTTATCTTTTGAAAGTTTCTCTACGGAAAACCCTACACTTTGAAAGGCTTTTAATACTGAAGGATATACCGCTGTAGCTTCTGTTCCGCCAGAATAAGAACGCACATCTTTTAACCCTAAATATTCAGCAATGGTTTGTGCCCATATTTGTGAAAAATGACTTCTTCTTGAATTGTGCGTACAGATAAAATTGAGGTTTACAGGATCCTTCTTTTGAATTTTTTCAGCAATAAAAGAAACAAATCCGTCTAAAGCATTTTTACGTTCTTCACTAATTTTATTGATATCTAAAGCATCAATAAATTCTTGGATAGCATTATACATTTTGAGGTATATTTTCGATTAGCAACAACCAGATCCAGGCTTACAAGCAGTAGCTACAGCAGCTGTTTCTGTGAGATCTTTTAAACTTCTTTTTGGCTTTTCTGAAGCATTTTCTGGAATCCCGCATTGATCCTGGGCGAGACAGGTGGTAAATTTATTGACTAGCAAAAATCGCTCACCATTAAATTCAAGATCATATTTACCAATGGTACTTCCCTGATATTCTACTTCAATTTCTGAATTTTCATCTAAATGCAGTACATTTTCTGAAAGTTCGATGATCGAAAGTAATTTCTCTGGATGCAAGCGGTGATCGTAGTCATTTGCTTCCCATAACTGAAAGCTCGCTTTGGCTTCGTCTCTAAGCGTACCGCCACAGTCTATAAATTTCTTTTCTACACGACCAATTTCGGTAACATGAAAATGAGAGGGCACTAAGTTGCCATCTGGCAATTCAAATTCGATAGTCGTTTTTTCGTTTAAGATCTTCTTTATTTCTGCTAATTTCATAAGTCTGAATTTTAATTATCGTAATATTACGATTAAATATCATTGCAATATTACGATAATTAAGTAGACTTTTAAAAGTGGAGCTTAAATTTTTTATTTAAATATGTTCTTAAGGGAAATAGCAATCGTGAAGCATCCGGTAAACATCGGGATGTTTAAGTTTTAGACGCTTAGGATTTTCGAAAAAATATTCGCTGGCTGTAGCGAGGAATTCGGCTTCGTTCGTACCGCCGTAATTTCGAATATCAGATTTATTCCTATTAATAGCTTCCATTTCTTCGTGTACCATTTTTAACCACGGAATGGTGTAAGCTTGTTTTAATAATCGCTCGGGCACGCCATCTGTCACACCGTCTACTTTATCAATTAAATGAACAAATTCGTGAATCCCGGTATTTAGACGATCATTGTAAGTCTTAAAACCACCATGTAAAGCACGACGGGAAAGGATCATTTGATGCTCGAATCTCCCAGTTCCCACCAATCCCATTACTATTTTATCTTCTCCGCTATTTTCGAAAACTAGATTTTTATTGAAATGATCTGGATACAAGATCACTGTGCTTAAGTTAGAATAATGCCAGTTCTTAAAACCAAAAACAGGGATCACCGCACTTGATGCAACTAAAATTTTATCTAAATCTTTTAATTTAAACGAAACGCTCTGATATAAACTTCATTTAAGAAGATCATGATTCGCTGCTGAAATCTATTTTGTTCCGAAGTAGATAATTCGGCATAAAACTCAACGTGATCTAATAACAATTGATGCCAGTTTGCAGGAAATGGTGCTATTTTCTTTTTCTTCTTTCGGGTAACCCTGTAAATAATAAAAGCTGCAACGATTACCACTACCAGAATGGCTTGAAAAAGTTTATCCATTTAGAATATGCGTTTCAAAAAATTCAGCTTAAAAATACCTAAAATCGATGCCAATTTTAAGCTTAAACTTCTAAATGTTTCTTCCGGTAATTACTGGGCGTCATACCGTAGAGGTCCTTAAATTTTGTAGAAAATTTTGAAGTACTCGAGAATCCCACAGCATAGGCAACCTCAGCAATATTTGTACGTTTAGAAACCAACAATGTTGCTGCTTGCTTTAACCTGATATTTGTGATCAATTCTCCCGCAGACTGATTGGTGAGTTGTTTTAATTTTCTGTATAAATGCACGCGACTAATCCCTAATTCTCCTGCGATCATTTCTACATTAAGATCTGGATTATTGGTATTATCGTTTACCAACTGCATAAATTTCTCTAACAAAGCTTCATCGCCAGATTTAATATCTACTTTTTTGATTTTATCTTCTTGAAGTTGATTTCCTGCATATGTATTCTTCAACAACGTTCTGTTCTTTATAAGGTTTTTAGCCGTTTTTCTAAGAATCTCGATATTGAAAGGCTTATTGATATACGCATCTACCCCAATATCCAGGCCTTCGATATTAGTTTCTTTATCGGTTTTTCCCGTAAGTAAAATAACAGGCACATGATTAATGTAGATATTCTTTTTCATTTTTCGGGTAAAAGTGATTCCATCCATTTCAGGCATCATCACATCACTAATAATAAGATCTGGCGGATTTTTAGCCACTTCTGGGAATGCAACTTTTGCATTTGGGAAGGTATGCACATTGTAAGTTTCCTTAAATTCGCCGGCAATATAATTCCTTATCTCATCATCATCATCGACGATAAAAACGGTAGGAATATTTTTTTCTGTAGCGTCTTCTTCAAATTCTTCAGAAGAGGAATTCAATAAATTCACTTTAGTCTCATTTGTAAATTCTGCAGCCGATTCTAAGACTATGTCCTTTTCATCTAAATGATCTTTTCCTAAAGGCGCCGTGATCACAAACTTACAGCCAGGCTGATCTTTATTGTTTTCGGCTTTTACCGTGCCGTGATGAAGTTCTGCAATAGATTTAGTTAAATGAAGCCCTATACCGGTTCCTTCGAACTGGCGGTGTTCTTTACTCGAAATTCGATAAAATCGATTGAAAATATTTTCAATATCGCTTTCTTTAATTCCTACACCATTGTCTTTAATCACAATGCTAAATTTCTTCCAGTTTTCGCTGGCTTCGATATCGATTTCTATATTGCCGCCCTGTGGCGTAAATTTTATCGCGTTAGAGATCACATTTTGAATGATCTTATCAAAGTGACGCGGATCGATATATGCATACAACTCTTCTTCACGATGCCTTACTTCAAAATGAATACGCCTGCTTTCTACCTGATCGTCAAAAAGGGAAACTATATTTTTAATAAAGCTTATGATCTCTGTTTTTCTAAATTTAAGCTCAATTTTTCCCTGGTCGATCTTTCTAGCGTTAATTAACTGGTTTAGCAAATGAAGCATACGCTCTGAGTTACGCTCCATGATCTTATAAAGTCTTTGCCGCTCGGGTTGAGAATCGTTTTTGATCAACTTATTCAGAGGGTTCATGATAAGCGTGATTGGCGTTTTAAGATCGTGAGAAATGTTGGTTAGAAACTGCAATTTCGCCTCGTTCATCTCTTCAGCCTGCAAATGCGCTTCTAATTTCTTCTTTGTACTTTGCCTTTGCCTAATGATCTGAATAATCGCATAGGTCATCAAAATAAACAGAAATACATAAGCCAGTTTAGCCCAACTAGAGAGATACCAGGGAGAATGAATTACAATAATTAATGATCTTGCACCGGTATATTCATCAATATCCTTCGCTTTTACTCTAAAATTATAAGTCCCGGGATCTAGGTCGTTAAAAGTTACGGTGTTCATTCCCGGGCGTAACTTTATCCAGTTTTCAGAATTTAGAGAATAGGCATAAGTGATCCATTCCTGGTGTTTAAAAGAAAAAGAGGAGAATTCGATACTAAAATCATTATCAAAATGAGCCAATTCTATCGTATCTGCTTCTATAATTGGCTTGTTAATTATCGAATATGAACCAGATTTCATCCCTTTTTTTACGGGTTCGTCCTGAAGATAAAATTCTGTTATTCTAAGATCGATATTGCTTCCTGTGGCTTCTATTTCTGAAGGCTGAAAAAATGTAATTCCGTTAGTATTTCCAAAATATAACTTTCCATCCTTATCTGAAAATGAAGCATTTTTATTGAATTCATTCCCCTGAAGCCCATCCCTGAAATAATAATTTTTGAATTGCTTAGTTTCCCTTTCGAACTTAGCGATCCCATGGTTTGTGCTAATCCATAAGTTATTCTCCAGATCGGGTTCGATAGCACAGATCACATTACTGGGTAAACCATCTGAAGTATTATAAACTCTTGTGATCGTATCGTTTTTGGGTTTAAAATATAAACCTTCTGAAGTGCCTATCCACAAGTTAAGTTCTTCATCCTCGTAAAGATTATAAATGATCTTATTTCCAAGGATATGATCTTCTCCGTTTTCATCTTGAAAAGTATTCTTATTAAGATCTAAAGCCGACAAACCATCATAGGTCCCAATATATAGTTTATTGGTCTTGGAGAATAATAAACAGTTGATCCACTTATTATTTATGTCTTCTAAACCGTCCTTTTTTTCTATTCGATTATAATTACTGAAACTTTTAGTAGTTATATCGTATTTAAATAGTCCGTAACCAAGTGAGCCAATCCAAACGTCTTTTTTATCATCTTCAGCAAAGGCATAAATTCGTTCTACACGATTACCATTTTCGTCTTTTAATTCAGCACTAAAATCTAATTCGTTTTTAGTTTTATTCAACTTTGCCAAACCTTGAAGGTATGTTCCTACCCAAAGTGTATTATTAGCATCCTGAAACAAGCTCATCACACTGGCCGAGCCCTGCCCTGTATTAGCGGTTATATGAGATTTTTGTCTTGCATTTGTGTTAATCCCATAAAGTCCGTCACCATCGGTGCCCACCCAAAGTGTTTCTTCGTTATCTTTTACAAGGGAAACAATGCTGTTAGATCCAATAATATTATTTTTTACAGACTGGTAACCTATATATTCAAAATTATGCGCTCGATCTGGCACCAGCAAAACACCCTTCTGGTAAATACCTAACCAAAAATTATTGGCCTTATCCTGAATTATAGAATGAATCTTTGTCTTCGTAAAATCGAAATTAGCTATGCTAAAGTCGTTTTCTCTTAATTTATTATTGGCAGGATCGTACACCCAAAGCCCCTTACCATCGGTTCCTACCATAACTTCATTCTGGTTGCTTATCTGCAAAGATTTTACCGGCAAGTTTTGGGAATCTTCAATAAAAAAGAATTCGTCTAATTCACGATCATAACTAAACAACCCTTTACTTAAGCTACCAACATATAGATCTCCGCTTTCGCTTTCAGCAATAGTAGATATTGAAGCATCTACATCTGAATTTATAAAATACGCTGTTACCTGATTCTCTGCATCGATCTTATAAAGTCCCAAGTTTTGGCTGGAAACCCATAAATTTCCTTTTGTATCTTCAAAAAGATCTTCGAAATACTTTTCGGGCAGCGTACTTACAATTTGCCGGGCAAGTAATTTATCTTCATTTCTTTCTAATTTCACTATACCCTGACCTGAAGTACTAAACAGAATCTCACCTGTTTTTCGTTCTAAAATTGAAATTACATGAGATGGATATAAATAATTATTTCCCACGTAAATAGGAATATCATGAAATTGCTCGGTTGCATAGTCGTAGTATTGCAAGCCATTAAAAAAACCGAAATACAACCTTCCACTACCATCCTGGTATATCGACTTTACATAATTATTTTTAAGAGAAGTAGAATCGTTCTTGTTTTGTTTGTAGACTGAAAACTTAGCACCATCATATTTATTTAAACCATCCTCTGTTGCGATCCAAACAAAACCTTTATCGTCTTGATAGATTTGGTTAATTAAACTGCTGGAAAGATCGGCATCGGTAGAAAACAATTTTCCAACCTGGGCATAACTAAGACTTTGCGCTATGAGAAAAAGAAACAACCCAAATACATACTTGTAGTATCGGAAATTATCTTTGGCCGTTTTATTCATTAATCTCGTATTTCAATTAGCAGAGAAGTTTGATTCTTTTTCAGGATAAAAACCATCTAAAAAGTCTTATAGTTTAATTGACTACAAATTAGTATATTTTAATGATTTTTCAATATGAAACCCAAAATAAAAATATTTATCAAATAATCACTTCTTAATATTAATAAAATATACTTATTGAAGTTTTATTTAAAAATACGCACTTTACTTTTCAAGCTATTTTATAGTATTGAAGAAACAGATTGATAATAGAAGACAACCGGACTATTTTTTCAAACAAATTTTAAACTTTTGAATGGAATCAGAATAAATTTTAATAGTCCGAGTTGTCTGGAGGAAACTATTGTGCAGCTAAATCAATTAAATTTTTCACCACTGGCTTTGGTTGGTTTTGCCTGTCGAATAACAGAGGGTAATCTGTTCTTCCCGCCACAGGCCAGTCATTTTTCCAGGAATTCCCATCGTTTACACCCCAAAATGTTATTCTAGAAATCTTATCCTTATGTTTTAAAAACAGCTTAAAAAAGCTCAAATATCGATCTGTAAATTGTTGTTCTACATTCTTAGGCAATTGTTCTGGAAAAGGATTCATTTCATCTTCATATTCGAAGTTATCTGAAATATTTGCTCCGGCATCGCCCCAAGGCGAAGGCAACACACTAAGATCTAATTCTGATATAGCGACTTCACCTAACTGGCCAAAAGCTTCTATGCTTTTTTCGAACTCAGAAATTTCAGGATAATTTAAGCCAATATGACCTTGCATACCTATACCGTGAATAGGCACGTTATTATCCTTAAGGTCTGTAACCATTCTTACTACACCGGCTCTTTTTTTAGGATTTGCCATGGAGTAATCGTTATAATATAATTTTGCATCTGGATCTGCCTGATGCGCGAACTGAAAGGCTAATTTTATATAATCCTCGCCTATAATTTTATAAAATTTACTTTCGCGAAGGCTTCCGTCATCTTCGATAGCTTCATTAACTACATCCCAGGATTTAATTTTCCCTTTATATCTTTCAACAAGTGTAAAAATGTGTTCTTTCATTCTAGAGATCAACTCCTCTCTACTCACCTCTTCTCCATTTTCATCTACAAAAAACCATTTGGGAGTTTGTGAGTGCCAAACCAGGGTGTGCCCATGGATCGCCATATTATTTTCTTCTCCAAAATCAACGAATTGATCTGTAATTTCGAAGTTGAATTTTGCATCATCAGATCGAAGTCGGCCACTTTTCATACAGTTTTCAGCAACGATCGAGTTAAAATGAGATTTTACCACATTTGTCTCGTCTAAATTTTTACCGGTGATCTGGCTGGTATTTAATGCTGTTCCTATTAAAAATTGATCTTTAAAGGCCTCCTTTAAAGAAACAACTTCAGTATTTGCTTCGGGCTCCTTATTTGTTCTAAAACTATAAATAACAAAACCTACGCATACCAAAAGAATAGCTGAGGCAATTATTCTTTTAATCATAATATCTATTAATCTTTTTGGAAGTTTTAAATGTTTGATTTGAGATTGATCATTAGATTAAAAAGTTCTCCTGTAAACACTAAGTTTATTCAGCAAAAGTTACACTGCCACCTCAACAATAATACTGCGACGCATTGTTGATGCAGCTTTAAAGTGCTACAGGAGAACTACTAAGTAAAAATCACAAGTATCTAAAATTCAATTTATGCCGCAGTATTTCTTACATATTGCTTAAGGCTTCGGCAAAGCTTTTATAAGCAGGTTTTCTGTTTAGATTGATATCCCATAATCCCTGGTACTCTCCTGCAAGCCAACTTGCATTTTCTGGGCTATCGCTTATTCCCCAAACTGTAATCCCATAGCGTTGTTCTTTAGGTACGTTTGCGAGATAAGATTCTACTACGAACCTGTACATATCGGCTTGTTGTTCCAACACTTCTGGTGTAGGCTCGTCTGCATTTGTTCTTACATCTAGCTCAGAAACCTTTACCAGTTTTCCTGAAGCTGCAAGCAACCTAAACATTTCAGCAATTTTCTCTCTATCAGAATCTATACTAATATGCATTTGAGTTCCTATACCATCTACCTGAGCTCCCTGACTTTCGATATATTCTACATATTCGATAATCCCCTTACACTTATCCAGGTTATATTCCAGATTGTAATCGTTAATAAAAAGGAGATCCTCTGGTTCGCCATATTGTCTTGCTAAATTGAAGGCTTTAACTGCATAATCTTTACCCAGGTAATCCTGCCAGTAAAATTCGTCATCCTGAACATTAGAGTCTCTTGCCTCGCTTTTTAACTCGTAAGGATTACCATCGTCCATTGGTTCATTTACCACATCCCAGGCATCGACATAAGGTGTTGCGGTCACAACAGTAGAAATATATCGTTCTAATTCTTCTTCTATAATCGCAGATTTCGTAGCATCGTCTCTTACTAATATTGTCGTTGAGCCACCACCACCGGCTGCATTGGTTAAACTTACATTATCAAGATAAACGGTTCCTGCAAATTCACCATAACTAAAAATTAATCTTCCTCTATCGTCAGCATTTACAGTTGTTTGTACTTCTACCCTTTTCCACTCTGTACCCACGTTAACCTGCCCAAAACCGTCTGAGCTATAATTTGGACTTTGCAATTCTGGTCTTATAATACCTTCAGCATCACCTTTTACCCAAAAACTAAGAATATAGGTTTCTCCACTTTCCAAAGGTTCAGGAAAATTATAGACTGTTTGTACAGACCAATATCCTGATGTTATCGAAGGATTGGTTACAAAAAATGCCTTCCCTTCGTTACCAAAACCTAAGCCGTCTTCTGTAAGTCCTCTGGTAGATCCATTACCCCAGCCTCCCCAGCCGGTACCACTTTCGAAGTTTCCATTAGCGACTAAATTGTTTTGCATAGGTTCTCCCTCTAGATCATAAACATAAAGATTGGTAATATCTATCATGTAATTTACACCTGGCTGAGCTCCAAAATTGAAATTAAGACTGAAATAATCTGACTCAAAATCACTGATTCTGAAACGTATTTCTTTCCATGCAAAATCTGTTTGAAAAGTTTCTGTAGCCTCGCCATCATTATTATAATCTATAAGTGGCATATTTTCATTTAATCCATCAAAACTTATACTTACTTCCCCGGGTATATCAGACTTTATAAAAAAGATCACCTCATATTCATGATCTGTCATTACAGGGATATCTGGAGTACTAAATTGGAAATCTTCAGCCTGGGCTGAACCAGAAGGCACAGCAAATTGTATCGCATTCGTTTCGTCTCCTATTCCTTCATTTTCTGCAATCATAATATTTTCTTCCGCAGTATTAGAAGTATAACCAGTAAAACTACCATCCATTAAACCAGATTTATCAAGATCGTTAGGAATAGATGGAGACTCTATCACCAAAGGCTCTAAAAGGCTATTTAAGTAGCTTGCATTTTGATTAGCATGCCAGGTTAAAGTATGTCCATAAATACTAGTTCCTGCCTGCTCTGCAGTTGTTATAAGTTCATTAACCTGTGTTAGATCTATATCTCCGTTAGCACGAACAATAGCTCCATGCTTCATCCCGTAGTGCAAGGTCAACTCATCAAAATTTCTGTTGATCAACCGGTGCATCACCCCTTTGTTATTATATTCTGAAATAGAAACTGCTCCGCCTAATTTAAAACCTGCATTAGAAGTACTATCTATATAACTTTTTAAAGAGGCGTATTCGTTTATTTCCTGTTGCGCATCCCAACCTTCTGGTTTTTCAACTTCGAACTCTAATGGATCTGGATCTGCACAAGAACTAATTATCGACAACAATCCACCAAAAACAAGTAAGCGATTTAAATATTTCATAATCAATATCTTTATATTATTCTAATACTGGTGAGAAAGTTTCCATTGTCACACCTCGATCTCTTAATACTAATGTATCCTGAGTACTCACCGTAATTTCCTCTAGATTCACCTGATAATCTAGGTATAATGCATCTCTATCTTTACCTCCCCAACTATTCTCTTCTCCATCTTTTACAAACTGGCCACTTCCTGAAGCGGTGTAATCCTCTGAAGCTGCACTAACAGTACAATTGCCGGAATCATCAAAACTTAAGATCAGTGTGCAGTTCACTGCATAACCCTCACTGTTTTGAAAAACAAGATCTAAAGAAACATCTTCTAAAGCTGTAGTGGTTAGAGAAGTAACCTCATCATCTACCACGTATTCTTCTCTTCTTACTACGGTATCATCTAAATCCTCGTTACCAGGTGTTCCTTCGATAACATCTACACCTCTGCGCAGATAATTACCATGCCAGGGATTTACATATTTTACTGCATAAAGAACAAAATCTTTAGGCACCACATCCCAATCTTCTGCAACCGGTTTTCTTGCTCCGGCCATAAGTGGCACTCCAGATAAAATAGAGTCGGCACTCATAACATTTGTCATTTCCAATGGTATCACATAATTTCTACCAATAGCCTGCTCGTCTTCAAAAAAGGCATCTGTTAATTGAAATTCTACACCTCCAATCAATTCTCCTTTTGGGATAATGATTTGATCTGCAGCAAGCGTATAATAGCTCTGTGGCATTGCCTGCACAGGGCTCCCATTTTCTTCAAACAAAAGTCCATCTACCAAAGAATTATTAACCTGAACGTCTATTAAAACATCCTGAGGATTATTGTAAGTCCCACCAGTTGTAGCCATGATTACAGCTTTACCTTCATTATCCAGCGTAGTATCAAAAATATCCTCTCCCAAAGTGATAGTTCTTATGGGATACTGATAAGCAAAATACACGGTTTGAAATTCGTAATCTGGAAAATCCCAACTATCATTCTCACAAGATGTAAGCCCGGCAAGAACTAATAATGCGATTATATATATTCTATTTTTCATCTTCTATCTTTTTATATTCAATAATTACCAGCCTTGATTTTGAAGCAAAGCATCATACTTTAGAACCTCGCTAAATGGTATAGGCCCATATCGCATATATTCTTCGTATACTCTATTTTCTACATTTATCGTTTCATGGTTACCATTTTGTATACTAACCCCACGCGCCTGCTCATTTAGATCTTCATCCCAACGACGTAGGTCCCAAAAACGCAAGCCTTCAAAACATAATTCCAGGCGTCTTTCATTACGTATTAATTCTCGCATTGCGTCCTGATCTGTCCCTGCCATCGCTAAATATTCATCGGGCTGAGTTATTCCTGCTCTTTCTCTAATGGCCTGAATTACATCGTAGGCTGAAAATCCAAAGCTACCAGTTCCCTGTGGACCCCAGGCCTCATTTGCTGCCTCTGCATAGATTAAGTATAATTCTGTATAACGTAACCTTGATCTATAATGCTGTTGCGTATTGTTGATCACCGGATCCAGATTAACATCCTGTCTTAGTAGTTTTCTTAAATAATATCCTGTCCTTGTAGAAGTTTCTACTGCATTTAAGGCATCATTAGTAGTCCCATCTGCAGCTGTGATTATCGTTTCATTATTTGCACCAGCCGTGCTTCCATTAACCAATACATAATGATCTAGTCTTGGATCCCTGTTAGCGTATGGATTCTCTGCATCAAAACCACTGGCAGGATCATCGATTGGATATCCGTTAGCCATTGGAAAAGAATTTACAAGGTTTTGCGTAGGATTAATTCTACCATCACCAAATAAGGTTGGTGGAAAATTTTGTTGCTCTAAGGTGCTGGTTTCAGTTACATCTGTACGCCAGATAATTTCAGGTGGATTATCACCTCCTCCTATAGAACTAATTTGAGCTGTATTTTTGTACCAGGTATGTCCATCTGGTGCGATTCCGCCTACACCACCATTCGATGCTAAAACATCACCGGCATAATTTGCTACATCCTGCCATGTTGTTGTATTTCCACTGGCATAAGCAGGGCTAGCTGCTAATAACGCTGCTTTAGCTTGAAAAGACTTTGCGATTCTGGCCGTCATTCTTTGTTTTGCATACTCTCCAAAAACACGGTTATAATCTGCCAAATCTGAATATCCAGCTGGTAAATTATCTAATGTTTCGTAATCTAATGGTAGTAATTCTTCAGCCATTGCAACATCTGAATATAATTGTTGCATACAGGCTTCGAAAGTCGCTCTAGGCTGATTAAAATCTGAATCGGTTTGTTCTGGCTCTAATACAATTGGCACTCCTAAAAGTTCACCATTTACCCAACCTGAGTGTTGTCTTAGTAAATAATACATATATAATGCTCTAAGACCGTAAGCTTCTCCTTTAAGTCGATCATTAAACATCGCACTAATATCTTCGTCTGAAGCCCAGGTCACTTTATCTGCTTCAGCTAAAAAAATATTTAAATATTGAATCGCAGCACGTGCATTTCTCCATTGATCGAAAGGGTTATTTTGAGCCGTCCATTGGCCTGTAGCTATCTCTCTGTATTGATTATCTATATCGTTACTAACTGCATCATCTGTAGCGACATCACTAAAAGAGTAATTATTATTAGGTAATCTTGTATATCCATTAAGTAATATACCCTGCGCATATTCTGCTTCAGCATACATATCCTCAAGACTTCTGTTGTTTTCTATCGCTGGCTCTAAAAGATCATCACAGCTTGTCATAGAAACGACTATAAATAAAAGAAGTAGTATTTTACTTTTCATTTCCGTCCTTTTTTTAATTTTTAAAATATTGCTTTAATCCCCAGATTATAGAATCTATTTTGTGGCGCACCTCCAACGCTTAATTCCAAAATTTCACGCTCTGGCGAAACTGTTAAAAGGTTTGTCCCACCTACATACACACCAATCTCCTGGACAAAAGATCTATTAAACATGGCTTTAGGCAGATTATAAGATATCTGTACTTTGGCCAGATCAAAACGATCTGTAGAATACATCCAGAAATCTGAACTTCTAAAGTTGTTATTACTTGTAGTAGTTGTCAACCTAGGATAGGTTGCAGTTTCGCTGGTTTCAGGTGTCCAACGATCTCTAACTACTTCAGAGTACTTATCTTCTCCATCTACCCAGAAGTATGAGTTATTTCGCATGGCATGAGCACCAAATCTTCCCATTCCTAAAGCAAAAAAGCTAAAGTTTTTCCACTCGGCCGTAAAATTTATTCCTAATGTGAACGGGGCTCCAAACCAACCGGCTTTTCCTAAATACACTACATCCTGGTTATCTACAAGTCCGTCTCCGTTTTGATCGATATATTTGATATCTCCTGGCTGCACTTCTCCAAAACTTGGTGTGGCAGAATTCTCGATTTCTTCTTCATTCATAAAGAAACCATCGTTTTCTAATCCCCAAATACCATCTAAAGAAGTTCCCTGGCGATTTTGATAAGCATCCTCATATCTTTCAGCTCTTTTTGAAGCTTTGGTATCATAATATGTTCCTACGAATCCCAAAGTAGTTTCAACTTCACCTATTTTTTGATTCCAATCAACTCTAAAATCAAAACCAATTCGTTCATCTTCATTATAATTTACAAAAGGAATAAAAGATGAGTTTGGCCAACCTGTGGTAAAATAATTGGGGTACAATATCGAATTTTGAACAATATTTCCAGAAATTCTATTCGCAAAGAACGATCCCTGCACATAAAATAAATTATTGAGTAAGGAGGCTTCTAAACCAAAGTTTATCTCTTCTCTTTTCGCAAAAGTAAGATCGTAATTTTGCCCTCTTCTAGAATCTGTAGATCTACTTAAAGCTCCATCACGCCAGTTAAACCAGGCCCCATCAGTTTGTGTATAGATACTTTCGTAAAGGTAATATTGATCTATATCCATATCTGTATTTAAAATACCTGCAGAAGCCGTTAATTTTAGATCATCAAATACGCTTGAATTCTTTAAGAAATTTTCTTCAGACAACCTCCATCCTAGAGTTAATGTTGGAGAAAAAGCCTGTCTATTGCCTTCCGGTAGCTTAGCTGAATGAACAACTGCCCCACTAAAATCTGCATAGTATTTATCCAAATAGCTATACCCTAAATGAAGCCCAAGGTTTGCATTACTTGTTCTGTGATATTCTTCTGAAACAGATTGCTGAAAACCATTTGCTAACAGAATAGCAGAAATATTATGATCTTGTTCGATCTTAGTCTCATAATTAAACTGTCCTGAAAATGAAATGGTTTGTCGATACCAACTATCACTGATATTTTGAACTCCAGATCTTGCATCCTGACCATATTGCGTTAAACCGGCAATTAAACTCTCACCGTTATAATTGGTCCAACTTGGCTGATAAACAGCATACTCATTATTATATGATTGGTTGTAGGAGGTAGAATAATCTACCCCAAAGCTAGAATGAAAACTTAAACCTTCTAACAAATTAGTAAGATCTGCACCAATACCAGTATTGAATTGAAATTGTCTACTGGTATAATTATTACTGCCACCTGCGTATATCGCAGCAAATGGATTAGTTTGATCTAATTGCGTTCCACCCAGTAGATATTGGTTGTCAATTAAGAAACTGCTATTATTTACATATTGCATGGAATTCTCATCAGATTCTTCGATCATTCCAATCGGAATTAAAGGAGAAAATCTATTAGGTCTTAATCTGGCAGCATCGCCCCAATAATTTGCATTAACACCTCTACCATTGTAATACACAGCAGAAGCTCCTACGGTTGCATATAAATAATCTGTTATATCGATATCTACATTACCTCTAATATTAAATCTTTGATTGCTATTTTTGGAAGCTTCACCAAAGTCTAATAAAGAACCTGCCGTATAAAAACCTAAATTAGTATAGTATTGAGCAGTTTCATTTCCTCCTGAAATTTGCGCTGTAGCGTCATAACGATTATAAATTTCCTGCAAGTAATCTGACGAGTAATAGTTTACGTCAGGATAACGATAAGGGTTATTACCAGTTGCATGGTTATATATGGTTTCTTCATCATATAGCTCACTTAAGCCATCATTAGCTCGCGCTTCGTTATACAGGGTCATATATTCAGCAGAGCCTAAATATTTTGGAAAGCTCTTTGGCGTATAAAGACCAGCATTCATTCTCACTTCAATCTTTTGCTTCTGGATCTTACCTCTCTTGGTAGTCATTTGAACCACACCTTTCGCAGCTCTACTTCCGTAAAGAGCAACCGCTGCTACTCCCTTCAGAAAACTTATTTGATCGATCTCTGTTGGCAATATACTCCCGGCATCTCTGGGTACTCCGTCTATCAAGATTAGATATTCGTTCATTCCCCAGATATTTCCATGAAAACCATTCGCTAGAGCCGTCATATTTTCTAGTGAAGATGTATTGTAACTTTTCTCCATTAGTTCATCTACATCTATCGCAGTAACTCCGCTAATAAGATTACGTTTTTCTACTTTTCGAAAAGCTACATTTACATCTTTATAAGCTTCAATTGGTTCTAAGCTTATATTCTCTATATCTTCTTTTACTATAATTAATCTAGGCTTATATTGATTAGCCTGAATTGTTATTTCTGAAAAAAGAGGAACTGATACTTCAAAAACTCCCAAAGAATCGGTTAAAGTAGTACTAGATGATGTTATGATTGTTGCCCCAGCAATTGGATCTCCATTCTTACCTCGAACGGTGGCCTCTACATCTATTTCTTCAGATGTTTGAGAGAACCCCAAGTATGGTAAAAAGAGGAACAGGGCACTAAAAACTATTTTAAATTGAATATTATTCATTCTCTCTCTGTTTAATATTGAATAAGAAGGGACTACCATCCTGGATTTTGATTTAATTCCATGTACATGTTCACATCCACGTTTTTAAGTGGTAGCCAGTAATGCTTGCTACTATAATTTCTCTCCAGGATCACTTCTTCTCTTAGGTTAAGCACCCTATTTTGAGAAGGATCATCTGTATTTAATTCACCTGCTCGGTCAAATTCTACAGAGGTCTTTAATGTATATGGACTTTCTGCCAGTAACAACCAGCGTCTTAGGTCATTAAAACGATGTCTTTCAAACGAGAGTTCTACAGCACGTTCACGTCTTATTTCACTCATAAAGTCATCGATATTTCCTAGAAATTTGCTAGCTACATTCCCCACACCTGCTCTATCTCTCACAAAGTTTACTGCATCTACAGCGGTTCTATTATAATTAGAAACCTGCCCTGTAGGTGATTGATAGGCCTGCGCAGCAGCTTCAGCATACATTAAATACACATCAGCAAGACGCATATATGGTAAGTGAATATTCAAATTATTACCATAGCCATAACCCTCGTCGTATTTATTGGCCGTCATTGGTATAAACTTATAAAGCATATATCCCGTTCTACTACCTGTACGTTCATTACGATAGCTTCCTCCTGTAAAAAGATTAGCATATCTGTTATACTCCTCACCGTCTGGCATAGAACCTTGTACGGTTCTTACCCCATCGTACACAATATCATTGTAAAATCTTGGATCTCTGTCTCTCCAAGGATATTCAGGATCATAACCTGATTCTGGATCAGCTTCAGTAATATTTTCTATAGGCAATCCATTTGCCATTCCGTAGAAATCTACATAGTTGGCGGTTGGTAAAAATTTCACATCACCATCAACCAAAATTGGTGCAGGCTGGTACTGTTTTGCCGTACCATAAGTAGATCCATGCGCTCCATAATATGGTCCTCGGAAAATCGCCTCTGTACTTCCAGGCATTTGCCAGTTCTGCCCAGTGGTATAAAAATTAAGGTAATAATCTTCAAAAGGTACAAGAGAATAATCTGCCTGTCCTGATTCACATAGGCTAAGTAACTCTCCAAAAGCTTCTGCAGCTCTTTGAGCATAAGATGTATTATAACTGGTACTACCTGTAGATTCCTGATTCATTAATGGACTTGCTGCCCATAAATAATTTTTACCTAAATAGCCCAACGCCATGATCTTATTAATTCTAAGCTGATTTTTACCTAAGGTCGCTCTACCGGCATCGGTTTCGTCCCAGTCTACAGGAAGTAAATTTGCTGCTTCCTGGAAATCCTGCCCAGCAAGATCTGCTGCTTCGTGATAACTAAGTCTTGGTAATTGAAGTGGCTCATCACTTGGTAAAACTTCATTTATATAAGGCAGCCCCCCAAAATACTGTATGATCTGAAAATGAAACCAACCTCTAAAGAACAATAATTGCCCGCGTATGAGATCCTTTTCTTCCTGTGTAGCATCTGTAAGTTTATCAAGATTAGCCAAACCAATATTTGCTTTTCTAATCCCGTACCAACCAAGAGTCCACATATCTTTACTCATACGGTCATCGTTGGTAGAAGCATCGTTTCTATTCATCCAACCGGCATCCCAACCATCGAATTCGTGTTGCCATGCCCAAAAGTTACCATTCTCGAACTTCACCAGAATATGAAAGTCACGAGCTGTCGATTGAATTTCGTCGTCTCCCCAATTCCAAGAATTCGTCCAGTATGCATTGGTAAAATCTGGAATACAGTGATATAATTCTTCAGTATAGCCCTGGAAATTCGTAAAGTTTTTAAAAGCCTCTTCTTCAGAAACTATAGATTCTGCTTCCCGGTCTAGATAATCTTCACAAGATGTGATAAAAACCAGTGCACAAATAGCTAAACTTAGTTTTATAGTATTTTTGAAATAAATTTTCATAACAGCTCGTTTTAAAAAGTAATGTTCAATCCTAAATTAAATCGCTTTACAGTTGGATAAGCACCTTGCGATGCCCAACCGGTTCCGGCAAAATTAGATTCTCTATCATCTGGCATATCTGTCCATAAAAACAGGTTGTTACCGCTTAAGAATAATCTTAAGTTTTTTACCCCTAACCTCTCTGCTAAACTAGAAGCCGAATCGAACGTGTACGCGATCTCTGCATTTTTAAGTCTTAGATAAGATCCATCGTACATATACCTATTGGCTACATTGTAACTACTAGGAGTCGTAAGCCATCTTGGTACCGGAGAATCTGCATTCATGTTATTTTTAGACCAGTAACTTCCTTCTTCGTAAACCACATGGTTTTGAGATGAAAGACTTCCTAATACCACCTGGCGTGTTACGTTTTCTACACCATAGAATTGTACATAACTACTAAAGCCCTTCCAATCGAAACCTACCGTAGTATTATAGGTTCTTTGTGGTGATCCTGTAAATCCATACGGTATATTATCATAATTATCGATCACACCATCACCGTTAAAATCTACCAGGTGATAATTTCCTGGTAATTTTTGATTGTCATTTGTGTTGTGGATTGTACTACCGTATAACTGATCCCAGTTGTTATAGAATCCAGGAGTCACATAAGAATATGCCTGTCCAATCTGAAATCCTGCATTTTTTTGATACGCAGGTAGTAAAGATGGATCATCTGCATTGATCACTTCATTTTGCGCTAATGTCATATTTACATTAGACCATAATCTTAATCCGTTTTCGAATCTATAGTTCAAGTTTACATCAAACTCGAAACCTTTATTTTTCACTTCTCCAAGGTTCGCAACAGGAGCTTCTGTACCGTAATAAGACGGTATAGCTCTACTATTTCCGTTAATAAGAATATCTTTTCTTTCATCTCTAAAGTAATCGAAGCTACCTTCAATAAAACCATTAAAAAATCCAAAATCGATACCTATATTCGCTTTTTTAACACGCTCCCAAGAGACTTCTGGATTTCCAACAGATTGCTCGTTAAACCAAGTATAAGGACTTTGCTCTGCTGCCTCACCGGTAACACCCATTCTAGATTGACCTCCATATCCCCATTGTGTCATGTATAGAAAACGACCGTTTACATTATCATCTCCTATTTCACCATAATTAGCTCTAAGTTTTAGAAGGTCAAGCCAAGAAACTTTTTCTAAGAGTCGTTCTCTCGACAATATCCAGCCTAAACCACCAGAGGAGAAAAATGCGAACCTATTTTCTGGACTAAATTTCTCTGATCCATTATACGCACCATTGTACTCCAGGGTATATTTATTATCGAATGTATAAGTTGTTCTAAACACCCAGTCTTCGCGGAATCTAGGGATTTCACTACCTGTGGCATTTTCATTTCTATTCATTAATCCCATCACAGCCAAATCGTGTTTACCACCAAAGTTTTTAGCATACTTCAACTGGAATTGATAGAATAATTTTCTATAGGAAGACCAATCTCTTACCGCTCCAGGGCTTGTTGTCCATTCTACACCTTCCTGAAAATCGAAACGACTGTTTGGATTATAACTTTGCTGAAATAAAACGGTTCCCGTTGCTGGATCTATCCATTTTTCCTGGGTATCGTTATATTGATCGTTAATTCCCCGATCGGCTTCTACAAAAGTGTTATCTAAAGCAATGGTTCCGTTAAAATTTAAACCATCCAAAATAAAATCAAGATCCTGATCTAGAGTGAAATTTGTGGTAAGTCTTGTAGTTGTTATATACTGAATACCACTTATGGCTAAGGTTCTAACCGAGTTAGAGGCCGCTCCTTCGTTAGGTGCATAATATCCCCACGCCCCGTCTGCATATCTTGGAAGAAAGGCATCTGGCGCAGTAGAATATGCCGCTAACCATCTTGTATATTCGTTCGCAGTAGACCACGGACTTTTTCTAACTCCGTGCGATCCTGCAAGATTTACCTGAAATAATGTAGATGGTGTTATCTGAAAATCCAGATTCCCCCTAACATTTAAACGATTAAAGGCATATCCAGGATCATAACCTCTACCATTATCATAATCTCTCATTAGATCTCCTTCACGAAGAAAATCTGCCGTAGTAAAATATTTTACAAAATCTGTACCTCCACTAACGTTTACGTTTGCATTGTAAGACATTGCATACTCTCTAAATAAAGTATTTGCCCAATCGACGTTTGGATAACGCTCTCTCTCTTCAAGATTTGCAGGATTACGGTATTTATCGATAATATCTAAAGGCAAATAGTCGTTCCATGCATTGGGGTTTAAAGCCAGTTCATTTTCTATAGCTTCGTTCTTAACACGTAAAGCATCGTAAGCATCGTACTTACCTGGTAATTTAGAAGGCACTTTCACAATAGTGTTTACTCTAGCTCTAATAATAGCTTTACCTTTTTCCCCTCTTTTCGTCGTGATAAGAATCACCCCGTTCGCTCCACGAACACCATAAACCGCTGTTGCTGATGCATCCTTTAAAACCGAAATAGATTCTACAGATCCTATTGCCACACTAGACATTGGTCGCTCTACACCATCTACTAAAATAAGCGGCCCAGCATTATTCCAGGTACTCTGTCCCCTAATAAGGATTCTAGGATCTTCCTGTCCCGGCATCCCAGTACTCGCGCTGGTGACCACCCCGGGAACATTCCCTGTAAGTGCAGACCCAATGTTGGTTACACCACCTGTTCTTTCCAACGTTTCACCATCTACAGCGGCAATCGAGGCAACTACACTTTCTTTCTTTTGTTGACCGTAACCTACGATAACAACCTCTTGCAAGGCATCCTGATCTGGATCCATTACAAGATTAATTTCTGTACGACCATCAATTTTACGTTCTACAGTTTTGTAACCTATAAAACTAAAGACCAGAGTTGCATCTCCCGGTGCAGTGATAGTATATTTTCCATCCATATCTGTTACCGCACCAAGATTCGGTACTTCCTTCACAAAAACATTAACTCCGGGAATACCTAAATTATCCTCTGAAGATGTTATGGTACCGCTGATACTTATTTGATCAACTTCCTCGGTTTCTGCACCGTAAACCGAAGTATTAAGAAGAAAATTAATCAACAGCCCAATAACAAACAGCTTTGTTAGACATGGGTGATCAAGTAATTTTATTTTCATATTTAGCTTGTTTTAATTCGATTTAAGCGATATAAAATCAATTTAATTCGCATAGTTCCTTTTCTTCGATAACGTTGTAGTAACTGAATTAAGAAAAAGAGAAATCAGATATCTCTTAGAAAATTCTTGCTGAAACGATAATGTTGTAAAATAATCTTTCACTCCTTTTTTGCTTTAAGTTTTAAATTTGCTCGATCCCAAAACCTTATCTAAAAATGAATGCGAAATACTCTAAAACGAAAGAGATTTAAGCTTAATTGAGGAAATTTTAATTTTAAGCGTAATTATTACACTATTATCAATTTTAACCCTCGTTTAAATTCCTTTTTTTAGGTTTTGTTAACAGAATCAAATATATCTGTTAATTTGTTTTAACAAACCAAAGCATGTTACAAATACTTTACGCTATGTTACATTTGATATTCAACGATAAAGATCGAAAAAGGAAGAAGTAGCAAATAGACAGTAAAACCTTATAAAACAGATAATTAAATGGTTTTAATGTATTTGTTACATGTATTTTTTAAAATTGAAGAATAACTGAAGAAGAACGAACTCAAATTTATTCTATAAAAAGATTTTGGTATAGAATACAGGCTAAGAGTCCTAATAATAGCATATAAAAATTCATCATTTATATATTTTAAACACTTAAAAAGGCAGGGAATAAAAAATCACTGCAAATCTATGCTTTAAGTAGAACTAAAACCTAAGACTTCTTTCGAAGAAACTATTAAACTCAATTTTTTGAATGGAAATTTTAAAGAAGAAGAAAACCTATAATTATTTACAATATCAAACTGAAAAGTATCTTACTAACAGGTGTAAACTAAAAAAGCCAGCATTTCTGCTGGCTTTTTCTTAGTAGCGGGAACTGGACTCGAACCAGTGACCTTCGGGTTATGAGCCCGACGAGCTACCTACTGCTCTATCCCGCGATATATATTGTATAATATCTTATTTCAGTATGTCTTGATATCGCTTGTTGCGTTATCGGGATGCAAATATACGACGCTTTTTCACTTCTCCAAAACTTTTTTTAGAAAAATATTCAATCTTTAAATTGAAAATCGAAATTGTATATTTTGAGTAAACATTTTTATACAAATTCGCTTCAGTCAAACAACTTAAGATCAATTCATTTCAAAATAAACATCCAAAAGATTCTCAAATTTCACCTTGTTTATCCTTTCAAAAAAAATTTCAATTTTCTTTACAATCTTGAATAATGAGATGCGATAAATCTTCCGCAGCAAAAAAAAGAACTAAAAAGTATCGAAAATCAACCATTCTTGCTATTGCTCTATACTATCTGCGGCAAACTCGATTAGTTCGCCATCCTGAAAAGCTACTCTAAATTCTATTGGATTACAACAATTCTCACAATCTTCGATATAAGTCTGTTGTTGTACAGAAGGATCTAAAAGTACCGAGATCTCTTCCCAGCAATACGGACATTGAAAAAAGTGTTCAAACATATCAAAACTCAATATTCAGCAATTGCCCTGTTAATTGCAGCAATTGCAATTCGGCTAATTTTGCATCGTATTTAGCTAAGTTAAGACTCGTTTTGGCATCCAACAAATTAATTTGCGCCTGTCTAAACTCGATCGACGATATTTGTCCTAATCGATATTGTTCTTCAGAACGATTAAAATTATCCTGATTGGTAAGTACATTTTCTTCCTGAACGCGATAGATATAAAGCTTATTTTCGTAATCTCCCAATGCATTAGCGATATCACGCTCTACTTCTAGCTCTATCTGTTTTTTCTGAAGTTGTTGATTTTCCTTACTAATTTTTGCATTCTGAATAGCGACACTCGTTTGTCCACCATCAAATAGATCCCAGGATAAATTTAAACCGGCTGAAAGCCCATCTGTAGTTGTGATAGAACCCGGAAAAAAGGCTGTAGCAGCACTAATATTTCTATTCCACCCATAAGAGCCAGTAAGTCCAACTGTTGGTAAATATCCAGATTTACTTACTTTAATATCATAATCGCTAATAATAATATTGCTTTGCGCCTGAAGTAAGCTTACGTTATTGTAAGCCGATTGTTCTAAGAACGACTCGATTTGCAACTCTGGTATAAAATTGACCAAGGTATCTACCTGAAATTGGCGATTATTGATATCCCTGTTTAAAATCACATTCAAATCTCTTTTTGTGTTTTGTAATTGCTGGCGAGTTTCGATAATATTAATACTATCTGTATTCACATCTACTCGAGCATTTAAAACTACAAGATTGTTGGACTGCCCATACTCAAATTGATATTCGGCTCTTTTTACACGTTCCTGAGAAATTTGAAGCGTTTCTTCTAAAACCTCCATGTTTTCACTTAATCTTGCTACTTCATAATACACCGTTAAAAGCTGAAGGATCGTATTCTCTATAGTTTCCCTGGCTTCTAGCTGCGAAAGATTATACTGTTCTTTTAAGCTTTTATAATTATAAAATCGGCCTAAACCATCAAAAAGCGTATAATCCAGGTTTATCGAAGTGCTATAAGATTCTCCCTCGATGCCACGCTGATCTACATCATCTCCTTCTTCTGGTTCGGTTAGTCGATCATTTAGATCGTAATTATATCCTCCAACAGCTCTTACACTTGGTAAATAACCCGAGTTTAAAATACTCTGATTATTTTCTGCAATTTCAACATTATTATTAGCCATTTTTATACCGAAATTACTTTCGAGGGCTCTGGCAATAACCTCGTCCTTGGTAAGCAGACTATCCTGTGTACTTTCTTGCGCGTTCACTGAAAAACATAGCAACCCGAAGAAAAAGATCGTAAAATGTATAATCTTAGTATTCATCTCTATTTTTTTCAGATTCGTGTAATTCTTTAATTGTTCGCTCTACAGATTCTCGTTCTACCCTATTTCCAGTGGCCAGCCATTTGCTTTCCACTTTTATACTATTGGTGATCGATAGTAGTAATGGTAATAAAAATAGCGTTAATAAAGTAGCAATTGCAATCCCGTAACTTATTGAAATTGCCATTGGCTTTAAGAATTGCGCCTGCCTGCTCTTTTCTAAAAGTAATGGTGCCATCCCGGCAATCGTGGTTAAAGACGTTAAAAAGATGGCTCTAAAACGTGATTTCCCTGCTTCGTAGATTGCTTCTTTGAATTTTAAACCATCCCGTAAATTACCATTATATTTCCCTATAAGAACGAGCCCATCGTTCACCATAATTCCCACCAGGGCAATAATTCCTAATGCTGAAAGCATATTGATAGGAAAATCGTGAACCCAATGTCCCCAGGCAACACCAATTACACTGAATGGAATCATTAACATTAATAAGAATGGCTGACTGTAACTTCTGAAGGTAAAAGCAATAGTTGCATAAATCAGGAATAAAATAACCGGTAAAACGGCACTTGCTGAACTTACCAGTTTTCCCGCTTCACGATTTTGACCTTCGTAAGATACACTTAAACTTGGATATTTCGCCAATAGATCTGGCATTACATTTTCCTGAATATCGGTAAGAATATCTGTAGAACTTCCGTTAGGATCTTCCATATCTGCGCTTACACGAATTTCTCGCATCCCATCAAGGTGACTAATAGATTCGGTTCCACGAATAATTTCATAATTAGCGATCTCATCGAAAGGAACACGATTTCCTGATGGTGTTACAATACGCATATCATCAAGATCATTTATCGAGGATCTGTTTTCAAGATCGTAACGCACCCAAACACGAATCTCATCCTGCCCACGCTGAAAACGCTGTGCCTGCGTCCCAAAGAAACCATTTCTAACCTGTCGCATTACTTCGGCAAGATCTAAGCCTAAAGCGTATGCGTTATCCTTAAGATTGATATTAATTTCTTTAATTCCCTTAGGATCGCTATCGTTCACATCCTTAAGCAGCGGATTATTTTCAAAAATAGCTTTAAGATCTTCTTTTGCTGCCTCTAGTTCTTCAAGATTATTCCCCAGTAAAGAAACCGAAACAGGATCGCCACCAAAATTTCCTCCAGAACCAAAGGTTAAGGTTTCTACACCATAAACAGGACCAACTTCATCTCTAATAGCGTTGGTGATTTCTGGAGCCCCAAAATCACGCTCCTCACCCGGCAATAAGTTAACCTGTACAGAAGCTTTATTATTTCCCGGTCCTACTCTTTTTATCGTATTTTCTATTACAGAAAGGTTTCCAGTTTGTCGCTCTGTAAAATCCTCATTAACCTTCCAGGCTGCATTTTCAACCATTGTAATGATAGAATCTGTTCGTTCAGGATTAACACCTTCAGGCATTAAAAGATCTATCGAAATTCTATCACTCGCTACACTTGGAAATAAAGTTATTCTAATAATACCACCCCCAATTGCTCCAAAAGTCAAAATTAAAACCGCCAAAAGAATCCCGATACTTAAAATCTGCTGTCTAAGAATAAAATCTAAAATTGGTGCGTATAGTTTATCTCGCAGATAGATCATCACACGATCACCAACCTTATTTACATTTCGCATCTTCTCAAAAAATCTGCCTATGGCTGACTTTGGTTTTGGTGCATTACGCTTTAAAGCTTTTGAGTGCGCAATGTGCGCAGGTAAAATAATTAGTGCTTCTACTAACGAAACCACCAGCGTTAGCATCACTACGGTAGATACTTCGCCAAAAAATTCGCCAATCCGGCTATCCAGAAAAAGAAAACTCGCAAAAGCTAATATTGTAGTAATTATTGCTGAAATAATTGGAGGTACAACTTCGATCGTTCCATCTAAAGCCGCTTTGATAGGGTTTTTACCCATCTCGAAGTGCTGATAGATATTTTCTGAAATTACAATACCATCGTCCACCAGGATCCCGATCACAATGATCATCCCAAATAGAGAAAGTACGTTTATGGTTACCCCGAATTGTTCAGCAAAAATGAACATTCCTAAAAATGCCACCGGTAAACCAAATGCTACCCAAAAAGCAAGTCGTGTATTTAAGAAAAGTGATAAAAAGAAAAGTACTAATACAATTCCCATCACTCCATTTTCTACTAAAAGCTGAGTTCTTTGTTGTAATCGAATAGAAGAATCAAAAATAACGTCCAGTTGCACATTACTGCTTCTTCGATTATAATCTTCAATATACTCGTTAACCTGTTCTGCCGCAGCCAAAAGATCTTCAGAATTGGTATTACTTATCGTAATATTCACACTCTGATTTCCATTGAAAAAAGATGCATTGGGTGTTTCTGAAAATTGATCTGAAACCCTGGCAACATCAGAAAGTCTTATGATTTCACCACTAGTGGTAGATTTTAAAACAAGATCCTGAAGATCTTCAGCATAATAAGAACGATTATTAGCTCTAATTAGATAATCCTCACTGCTGGTTTTAATAGTTCCCCCGGTGGTTAAAATATTAGCTCCAGAAACCGCCTGGGCTACTTCTTCAAACGTAAGATTGTATGCTAGAAGGTCATTTTCTCTAACGGCAATTTCAATTTCTTCTTCAGGAAAACCATCAATTTCGATCTGAGAAATACCGTCCATCATTCGCAGATCATTTTCTATCTGCTCACTTATTCTTTTTAAAGTCACAAGTGGAATTTTCTCACCACTTATCGCAAACCTAATGGTTGGACGTATAGATTCTTCTTTTGCAACGATTAAAGGTTCCATTCCGGTAGGAAAAGTGGGAACACGGTCTACTGCATTTTTCACTTCGGTAAGCATCACGTCGATATTCTCGTCTCGTTCGATTTCTACCGTAATCGACCCACCGCTCTCCCGTGCAACAGAAGTTACACGTTCTATCCCGTCTAGACCTTTCAAATTATCCTCAATTTTAAGAATAATTCCTTCTTCGATCTCCTCTGGTGCAGATCCTGGATAAGTAACATTTATATTTATCATTCGGCTTTCCTCTAGCGGGAAAAACGATGATTTTAGTGTAAAGGCTCCAATCGCTCCAAATAAAAGGAAGGCGATAATTACGATATTTACCGCAACTTCGTACTTTATAAAGTAACCAATAAGTTTTCTCACAGCTATTCTGTTTTTGCGGTGTCTTCTATTTCTTCAGCATTTACTAACTGCCCGGCATAAGCTCCCGGCACAGATGCTGCAAGCATTCTTGTACCGTCCTCTAAACCTTTTACAACAACAGTTTCTGTACTAAAATAAACCGGCTCTACACGAACCAGATCTAAAACACTATCTTTTACCACGTACACTTTAGAACGCTCTACTAATAATTCCCTCGGAATTTCAAGTGCATTTGGTTCTTCCTTGGCATCCAGCATTGCTTCTAAATACATTCCTTCCTGGATGTTTTGTCCTTCAACGCGAATAAACACCTGGATGGTTTGTGTTTCAAGATTTACCCTTCCGTTAATTCGGCTTACAGTACCAGTGTATTCTTGAGTTCTATCTAAATTCTGAAGTTTTACTTCTTTACCTATAGCTAATAGATCACTAAACTTTTTGGCAATGGAAACCTGAAGCTCATAAACCGATGGATCTATAAATTCACCCAGTTTTTGTCCAGACCTAATAAGTGTTCCTTCTTTTACTAAAGCTTCGGTAAGAATTCCATCGAAAGGCGCTACATGCGTATATTTTCGCAAACGCTCTTCCAGATTTTTAATGTTGTAATAAGCCGATACGATACCACGACCACTTATAAAATATTTTTCTTTGTCATTTTCGATTTCAGGTAAATTAGGAACCGATTTATTAATGTCGAAATTGTTTAAATAATCCTGCCATTTTTCGAAGACTTCAGGATAATCCAAACGTAAATCTGGCATTATCGCTGTGATACTGTTATACAGATCACTTTTTGCTGATTGAACGCTGGCGGCATATTCCGCAGAATCGATATTCAATAAAACCTGACCTCTTTTATATTCCTGCCCGGGCAAGAAATTATGACTACTACTTCTAAATATCCCCTGAACCTCTGAGTAAAGTTCGAGTTTTCTTAGAGCAGAAACATTTCCATTAGCAGGAATACTAATAGGAACAGTGTCATTTTTTACTGTTTTTACAAATACGTTTTTTACAACTTTTTGAATTTCGGGATCTTTTTTGACGTTGCTATCGATGATCCACTTTGCTGCAAATACGGCCCCAACGATAAGTAGGAGTCCAAGAACTGAAAGAATTATTTTGCGTTTATCCATAATTATTTAATTGGACTCTTAAAACCCGTTAAAGTTTAATTGAATATCTTAATTTTTTAAGAAACTAGCTTATTTCTTCTATTTCTAGCTGCAAATCTTCCCATTCCTTCATCAAAGATTTAAGATATTTCTTCTTATCATTATAGCTATCTAAAAAGCCTGCCTGCGCAATGGTTTTTTCGTAGTTAGTTGCTAAATCATGATCTTTTTTCTTAAGCTCTTTTTCGATTTTGGTGATTTTCGACTCTATTTTGCTAAGCTTATTATTTAGCGTTTTTAACTTCTTTTGATCTTCATAAGATTGCTTTTCTGTAGTTTCTTTTTTCACCGCAGCTTTTGGAGTTTTATCTCTTTTCTCCACCGCACGCATATCTTCAAGTTTACGCTGCTCTAAATAATAATCGATATCCCCAAGATACTCTTTTATCTTTTTATTTCTGAATTCGTAAACCGTACTGGTTAATCCCTGAAGAAAATCCCTGTCGTGAGAAACGATAATTAAGGTGCCTTCAAAATTTCTACAGGCTTCTTTTAAAACATTTTTAGATTTAATATCCAGGTGGTTGGTAGGTTCATCCATCACCAGCACATTAAAAGGCTGTAGCAACATTTTACAAAGCGCCAATCTATTTCGTTCCCCTCCAGATAAAACTTTTACTTTTTTATCCACTTCATCTCCACGGAATAAAAAGGACCCCAGCATATCACGAACTTTAGATCTATTGCTCTCGTTTGCTGCATCGACCATGGTATCGTAAATACTTTTTTCTCCGTCTAAATAATCAGCCTGATTTTGTGCAAAATAACCCAGCTGAACATTATGTCCTAATTTTAGATTTCCGGAGTGAGAAATTTCATCGATTATAATTTTTGCCAAGGTTGTTTTTCCCTGACCGTTTTGCCCAACAAAAGCTATCTTACTTCCACGCTCGATAAGCAAATTAATATCATCTAAAACCTGGTGCTCTCCATACGCCTTACCCACATGCTCGGCTTCTACAACAACTTTCCCCGGCTGTACAGAAACCGGAAAACTAATATTCATCACCGCATTATCATCTTCATCTACTTCGATACGATTAACCTTATCCAGCTTTTTTATTAAAGACTGCGCCATCGAAGCCTTAGAAGCTTTTGCTCTAAATTTCTCGATAAGCTTCTCTGTCTGCTCAATCTCTTTTTGCTGATTTTTCTGAGCAGCCAGTTGCTGTTCTCGGAGTTCACCTCTTAGCTCTAAATATTTAGAATATGGCTTTTTATAGTCGTAAATTCGGCCTAAGGAAATTTCTATTGTTCGGTTGGTTACATTATCCAAAAACATTTTATCGTGAGAAACTAAGATCACACAACCAGGATAAGAATTAAGGAAACTCTCTAACCATATTATACTTTCGATATCAAGGTGATTAGTAGGCTCATCGAGCAATAAAATATCGTTATTCTGAAGTAAAAGCTTTGCTAGTTCTATTCGCATTCGCCATCCTCCAGAAAAAGTATCGGTAAGCTTTTCAAAATCTTTTCTTTTAAAACCAAGACCAAGCAAAACTTTCTCTGTTTCTCCTTCGTAATTATAACCACCAATAATTTCATATTGATGGGTAACATCGGTAAGCTCCTGAATTAACTCTGTATAAGAATCGCTCTCGTAATCTGTACGCGTTGCTAATTGATGATTAATTTCATTCATTTTAGCCTCCAGGCGTTTAATTTCTTCAAAAGCCTGATAAGCTTCATCTAAAACAGTACGACCCTGTACAAAATCGATATCCTGCTTAAGAAAACCAATTCTTAGATCTTTATCCTTGGCAATCTGTCCGCTATCATATTCCTGATCTCCAGAAATAATTTTTAACATTGTAGATTTCCCGGCTCCATTTTTACCAATAAGACCTATACGGTCACCGGCACCTAAACGAAAACTAATTTCCTGAAATAAATATTCTCCTTGAAAAGAGACTGAAAGATTATGTATGTTGAGCATTATTGTAACTAAAGTATCTTATGATTCGTGCAAAGATGACTAAATTTGTAATGCAAAAAAAATAATATGAAATTCTTGAAAGGCACCAAATTGTATAGCATATTAACAGGAACCTGTCCTGTATGCCAGGAAGAAAGCATGTACAAAGAGAAAAACCCTTTTAAACTAAGCAAGGTTTACGAAATGCACGAGCATTGTTCACATTGCGGGACCAAGTACAAAATAGAGCCTTCTTTCTTTTACGGTGCAATGTATGTAAGCTACGCTGTTGGAGTAGCCTTTGCGGTTGCGGCTTTTATTATTGCCCATTATTTTTTGGGCGGCGGACTATTAACTTCCTTTTTCGCAATCGTAGGCACACTTATTGTCTTTATGCCTATAATAATGCGACTTTCAAGAAATATATGGATCAATTTTTTCCTGAGTTACGATAAGGATGCTGTTGCGAAGGCAAAACGGCAAAATCAGGATCTATAAAATTTCTTCTGAAAACGCCGAATATCAACCTCTGGCGGTAACGGAATTTCATCTTCTATAAAATTAAGCAGCTTTTCTGAAATCAAAGGAGCTATTAAAACACCACGGCTTCCAAAACCATTACAGATAAAAAATCGTTGATGCTCTGGATGATTTCCTGCCAACGGACGACGATCTGATGTCGCTGGGCGTATCCCGGCAACCTGATCTACAATTTCGTATTTGCAATTGATCATTTTATCAAGATCCATCTTCAATTTTTCTTTTGCTGCTAAGGTGGGGGCCTGAGTTTTATCCTGATGATTATAAGTCGCCCCAACCTTGTATAAATCATTTCCTAACGGAAGGATGAAAATCGATGATTTTACAGCCTGTTTTAACTGAAGTTCTTCCGATCTAATCACTAGATACTCACCTTTATTCCCTCGCAACGGCAAATAATTGAAATAAGGATTATTTACAACTCCAAAACCTTCGCAAAAAATAATATTTCTGGCTTCCAGCCCATCATAAGAAACGCCCTCCTCACTAATTTTGAGTTTAGAATATTCGAAGCGTTGATTTTTTAATATTTGATGTTTTTCAAGGTATTTTTTATAGGATCTAACAAGTAATTCAGTATCCAAAGCACCGGTTTTCTCTACTTTACCAAATGAAAAATCTCCGGGAATAGCATTATTTACCTGCCATATAAGTTGTGTATTTAAAAATGGAGATAATCTGAAATTATCGGCAGCTTCAAACCAATTATTCTGTTCTTCAATCGAATGAAATCTACGGTAAATACTGAATGGTCTTAAAAGCTTTTCATTAAGTTCCTCTTCCAATTTTTGATAAAATGGAATGGAATAACTAATCTGTTTATCGGCTTCCCAGGCAAGTGTAAATCGCTTTAAAATAACCGGATTGTAAATTCCGCCAGCAACTTTTGTTGAAGTTTGAGAATTATCTTCAAAAACAACAAAACTGCGTCCTCGTTTTTGCAACTGACTTGAAATTGCGATTCCGCTAAGTCCTAAACCAACAACTATATAATCCAGCATATTTTATTTTTAAATAACTACAAATTAAGAATAAAAAAAGCGCCTCTAAAAGGCGCTTTTCATTTATTTATAAAGAATTATCACTTAATAATTCCACATATCCTGTTCAAAATTTCGAATCTGCTCCTTAATACGTTCAGATTCCAATAATTGTAGAAAGCTATTATCAACAATATAATCATTAATTTGGCGATCGCCCTGCACGTTATCTTCTTTGAAGATCACAGCATTAAATCGTCTCGCATTTAAGAGTTGATCAAAAGAAATGGTCGTATTATTACCAATATAAGCTTTTGCATCATAAAGCACTTCTCTGGCATCCGGATACCAAACCCAGAAAAGATCTACTAATTCATTCCCAAGTTCAGAATCATCAATAAAGTTAACATCTGGAGCTCTAGGTGCGATTCCTAAAATTCTATATTTCAGTTCGGCCTGTCTTTTATCAAAGTACCAAATACCACGAATCTTATATTCCTGAATATCTGCAGCTCCAAGATCTCTACGATCTATAAACTGTTCTTCAACTTCCTGACCGGCATTATACTGTTCGATACCGTAATCTGTCGTATCAACTTTGGAAATTGTCGCCTGAATATCTTTCAATGTTCTTTTTTCAGTAAAATAAGAATCCGCATAAATATTTTCGATCTTACCATCTTTAATAGCTCTAATCAAAACATCATACAAGGATCTTCTATTTGCTGAAATATTTAAAGTATCAACAGGATAATACAAAGGAAAATTCACTCGTTCATCTAAATCGATGATCTCCCAGGTACCTTTAGACCAAAGTACATCACGATCATCTACATAACCATACTCTAAAGGGCCACCATCAACATTTTCTGCGATTTCCGCATTACGTGACTTCCCAATATCTTCAGGTTTTTCAGCATTTAAAATATTAGCTGTTTGTGCTACGCCAGAAAAACTAACAAGCAAAAACAAACTATATATTATATATTTCCCTTTCATAATATTCTACTTTTCTTAATTCGTAAGTTCTATAAAAACCGGAGCTATCTTTTTAAGCTTATAACCACTGTTAGTAGTTAGAGTAGCGTCAATATCAAAGATTTGTACAGTTTCTCCTCTACCAGCTCTACGCAATGCAGCCTTAGCAGCATTATCTAACCTATTACCTCTAACAGTAACCGTTGGTTGTCCAGAAACTTTAAAGCTAAATCCTGTTACTCTTAACCCAATATCAAAGTCGAAATCTGGTAGTTCAGCTCCTACCTCAGAACCTTCTAAACTGTTTCTCTGCATTTTTACTGAACCAGTTTCTCTTCGTATCGATCCAACCGGACTTGGAATATCTTTAATTCTGAATGTTGAACTAGAAGGGTAACTTTTCCCTTCAATTGTTCCCGTGACATTGATCTTAACTTCTCTTTGCTGAAGTGAAGTTACATCCATTACATAACTACTTCCAGAAGTTCTTGATAAACCAGGTGCATTTGCCTGAACATTATTATCTGGAACACCAGCCATTGAAATGGTCAATGGGTTTTTTACTCCACGATAAAGAACATTCATTTTATCTGCAGAAATTGTTGCTGAATTTGGTTTTGGGATTGTAGCAAACTTTTGGTTTACAGGAACCTCTATAGGATCCTCTTCTCCTTCATTAAACACAAGTTGACCAGTAATTGTGTGATCCCCCGCATTTCCTGCCGGAACGTTTAGCACAACTCTACCACCCTGAAGGGAATAATCATCTTCAGAAAGTGTTCTCCCGTCTAATTTTAATTCAATTTTATTAGGCTTTGTAGTTTCATCACTTCTCCCAAGAACAATAGCTCCGTTAAAAGTTTCACCCTGATAATAAGCTGATTTTTCAGCTTGCAAGATCGTGGTATAATTACTCATAGAAACTTCTTCCTGTAACTGTCCAGCTAACATTGCTGATAGAACATCATTCTCGGTAGTTTTAACATCAGATTGCAATTGAGTTAACTGAGTGATTGAAGCTATTAGTGGAAAGCCTTCAAAGTTATAAGTTAGCCATGGTTTTTTTGTTCCTTCACTATCTTCTACCTCATCGGTATTGAACTTACGAGCAATTTCATTATTTAAAGAACTAAACTCTTCTCCTAAAATATTGATAATACTTTCACGATAAGTGTTTATCTTATCTACAAATTCCTGACCTTCAGGACTAATTTTACCTCCTTTAAAGAACTTCTCGTCTAAAACATCTGTTTTATCCATCGCTTGATAATCCTTTGGATCATCTAATTCTCCGGTTAAATCATTTTTCACCCCAGCAATATAAGTATCTAATTCCTGAGATAATTGATTTATAGTTTCTGCTTTTTGAGCCAACTTAGCATACTTTTCAGCCTGCTCGTTTGCTTTCGTTTGTAAACCTTGCATTGCTGCAACATTTCTTTGCTCGGTAGTGGCGTTAGATTCCTCTAACCTTTCATTCATCGAACCAAAGGCTACAAGAACCTCCTTAGACATATTAAGCGCCATCATCGCGATGAACACTAAATACATCAGGTTGATCATCTTCTGCCTTGGGCTTTGTTTTCCTGATGCCATTTATTTATTTTCTAATTAGTTTATTAATATAAAGTATCAAAAAAATTAAGCTCTTCTTTGTACATTCATAGCAGTAAGCATACCACCATAAACTCCATTTAAAGAAGCTAAGTTTTCAGTTAGAGAATCCATCTCAGCTTTAAGCTTACCAGCATTTTCGGCTACAGCTTTATTAACTTCAGCTTGCTTAGATGCAGATTCTACCTGAACTTTATATATACTATTTAGAGTTTCCATTTGAGTTGCAGCAGTTGTTAACTCCTGGCTATATTTTTTCTGTGATGCCATGGCATCTACAGTTGGCGCTATACCTTTGGCAGCTCCTTCAAAGTTCCTTATACTTTCTCCCAGACTACTCATTAATGCTGCATCCACCTTAGCATCCTTCAACATATCGTCCAATTTCTTAGAAAGCATACCTTGAGCGTCTTTACTTTCTTCGATCACTGTTTCCTTTTTTGCTGGAGATGTGATCGCTGCACTTCCCTGTGCTAATTCTGGATAAACAAGGGACCAATCGTATCCTTCATCCACAGGTTCAAAAGCAGATACAAGGAAAACAAATGCTTCAGTTACAAGACCAGCTATCAACATCTCGTTACCAAAAGGCCAGTGCATAATTTTAAAAAGCGCTCCAATGATAACTACGGCTGCACCAATACCGTATACCATATTCATAATTTTCGCTCTAGTTTTTGATTGTGCCATAATAAATAATGATTAAGTTTTAAAGATTGTTATTTAGGGGGTGTTGGTTATTCTAATTTGAAGGCATTTGTTGGTTAAGTGGCACATCGTTACCTAGATAATCCTGCACTGTTCTAAAACCAATATAACTTCTTGCTGAATCTGCATACTCATAATCTCTCGATGACACCTGTAAGAAATAAGCGACATCTTTCCAAGATCCACCTCTTACTACTTTTCTAGGATCCTCATAATCATCCACGGTAGGATTCATAGAAGACATATAATCATAAGATGAAGCATCGTAAGAAGAGTTAACCCATTCTGCCACATTACCAGCCATATTATATAATCCATATCCGTTAGGATCAAAAGATTTTGCTTCAACAGTATACAAAGCTTGATCTGCGGCATAATCACCTCTTAGAGGCTTAAAGTTAGCCATAAAACATCCACGATCATTTTTAGTGTAAGGACCTCCCCATGGGTAAGTTCCTCCTTCTAAACCTCCACGCGCAGCATACTCCCACTCTGCTTCTGTTGGTAATCTATAGTGAGGAACATTACTATCTCCTCTGGATTTACGAAAGTCGTTATTGTATTTTGTTCTCCATTGTGAAAAAGCTCTGGCTTGTTTCCAGTTAACTCCCACTACAGGATAATCATCAAAAGCACTATGCCAAAAATAATCGTTATGCATAGGCTCATTGTAAGAATAATTAAAATCTTTGATCCAAACTGCAGTATCTGGATATACCTCAACAACTTCAGTTTTTACATAATCACGACGTTCACCTGTTCCTCTCGCTGCAGCCTGAACATCCATCCAACTATACTTAAATTTTAGTTGCTTTACATCTATCGTTCTGGTTCCATTAAAAGCATCTTCCTGCGGAATGTATAATTGATCCATTACTCGAGCATAGGCTACATCTGGATAATCTTCAGTATCCCACTCAATATCTATATCTTTATTTAATTTACGGTTTTCGTAGGCATCCATTTCTCCTCCTGTACCATAAGTCTCTAGCATATATTGCTGATACGGAGTAAGATCTGATTCATCTGCATCTGCAAAAGCATACTCTCCAATACCATCTGCACCTGGAGTAGCTCCTTCAAGCTCTGCTTCCATTGCAAGCATAACGCGCACAACTGAATCTTTGACGTAATTTACAAATTGGCGGTATTCAGAATTCGTAATTTCGGTTTCGTCCATGTAGAATGAGTTGACTGTAACCGTCTTTGGCGGAGCATTTAGTTGTCCTGCTATATCATCATCAGACTTCCCCATAATAAACGATCCTCCCGGGACCAACACCATCCCAAAAGGTTCTTCAGGGTTCCATCTTTTTCCTTCCGCACCTACAAGTTGCCCTCTGTCATTACTTCCACAACTGTAGATTAAAGCAAGAACAGCAACCAGCGAAACAATTTTCTTCATAATACTTTTTAGGTTAAGACATCTCAATTTAAGGCAGTAAACCTATCTAATTATTTTCTAAAAAACAATAGTTTTAAGAAAATTACAATATATATAGGCTTGGCCAAAGTCTATTAAACTTCGTTTTTTCTTTTTGCTTTATACCATCTTTCTGGAATAACCTGATTGCAGGCTTCCAAATAATCTTCTTCACTACATGGTAATAACGTGCTTCTTTTTAATTTAGTATTAGCATCTGCTACGTACGGAATTTCGATCCACCACCGACCGCTAACCGGACTTTTAAAAAACACTAGTACATCATCATAAATTGGCACCTGATATTTAATAAATTCCTGTTTTGCCGCTACAGTATTCTCGTTATTCCTGTAGTTAACACCTTCAGCAAAATACCAGATCATCTGCGCTAACAACATATTAGACAATTCTCCTAAAGATGAAGTATATTCAAAAACTCCAAAAGAACTTACCTTATCACTTAAGCCGGCATATCTAGAAATTGCACAGATCTCTTTACCATTAAATCCATTTGGCGATCTAAAAAATGTAGTTCCCAGAGATCCAGAATCCACACAATTTAAATCTACACTAACTAAATTGGCCGCTCTCATTATGGGTTCGATAAGTGAAATATCATTACTAATTTCACCCAGACGATAAGCATCAAAAAATAATCTATCCATCAACTCTATTTCATCCTGAGAATTAAAATAGGTTTGATAACCTATATTAGAATAATTGAATAAATTATAAGGTTCGTTTACTATGATCTTAGAAATATAAGATTTATTAGAGATTACCTGTTCTGCATCTCCAAGATCAAATCTTGCATCTACATTTACAAGGTTCACCATTTCATCTAAGGTATCGTAAGCGCGGTACTGGGCGTAAATAAGATCCTGCGAACCACCAAGTAAAACTGGAATTACATCCTTTTTCACCAATTCAGCTACCGTTTTTTCTACTGCAAAATAGGTATCCTTTACACTATCTCCCTGTTGGATATCTCCTAGATCTGCAATATTCACATGCCAATTCCCAGGAAACAAGCTGTAAAAAGCCCTTCTTATCCCGTCGAAATTTAAAAGTTCGTCTTCATAAGATTCAGCTAAACGATTTTCCCGAATTCCAACTATAGCGATCTGAACATCAGTTAGATCTGGCAAGCCGTTTAAAACCGAATTAAATTTTGCTTTTGCACCAATACTATGCTGACTCAAAGCTTCAGCATAACTTATCAACTCATCACTTACAGGACTTAAAAAATCCAATTCCATTCAGTTATTTTTTGGAAGTTTTCTTCGTTGTTTTCTTAGTCGTTTTTTTAGCAGTTGTCTTCTTTTTAGTAGTCTTTTTAGCCGCTTTTTTCTTTGGCGCTTTTTTAGCTATGATCTCTTTTGCTTCCTCTAAAGTAATCTTAGTAGCATCTACTGTTTTAGGTATTTCAACTTTTGTCTTACCTTTTATAACATTAGATCTACCCCACCTGGCCTTCTCGACTCTAATTCCTTCTTCTTCCCAATTGCTAATGATCTTCTCGCGCTCCTTACGCTTCTTATCTTCTATAAGCTCAACAATATCCTCATCAGAGAGATTATCAAAATCGTATTTCTTATTCACATTAATAAAAATACCGTTCCATTTTAGGTAAGGACCAAATCGACCGACTCCTTTTTGAACAGGCATATCCTCATATTCATAAATAGGAGCATCTGCTTTCTCTTTTTCTTTGATAAGCTCCATAGCGCGATCAAAATCAACACTCATTGGATCTTCCCCTTTTTCTAAAGAGACATATTTTTTACCGAATTTCACATAAGGTCCATAACGGCCATTATTTACCTCTACTTTTTCTCCTTTATATTCACCTAATTCCTTCGGAAGTTGAAAAAGATCCATCGCCTCTTCATAAGTAATACTATCTAAGGTTTGATCTGGACCTAAACTTGCAAATTTTGGCTTTTCATCGTCTTCTACAGATCCTATCTGAACCATTGGTCCAAATTTCCCTAAACGCACACTTACCGGCTTTCCAGTTTCAGGATCTTCTCCTAGGATTCGCTCTCCAACTTCACGATCTGCGTTCTTTGCAACATCCTGGACATGGGGATGAAAATCGGTATAAAAATCCTTCATCATTTTTGTCCATTCTTCATTTCCTTCAGCAATATCATCAAAGCTTTGCTCTACTTTTGCTGTGAAATTGTAATCAAGAATATTAGAAAAATGATTTACCAAAAAGTCATTTACTACCTTCCCTACTGCGGTTGGCACTAATTTACCTTTATCACTCCCTACGGTTTCGCTTAATTTCTTTTCTGAAACTTTTCCGTTTTCCAGTGTAAATTGAGTGTATTCACGTTCTGTTCCATCAACAGAACCTTTTTCTATATAATTTCTATTCTGAATAGTTGAAATTGTAGGCGCGTAAGTAGAAGGTCTACCAATTCCTAACTCTTCTAACTTCTTAACTAAAGATGCTTCAGTATAGCGATAAGGCGGTCTCGTAAAGCGCTCTGTAGCATTTATAAAAATATTCTGAAGCACTTCGTTCACCTTCATATCTGGCAGCATTCCGCTTTGCTCTTCAGAATCTTCGTCGTCACTTCCCTCTAAATAAACCTTTAAAAAACCTTCGAATTTCAATACTTCACCATTAGCGGTAAAAAGTTTATCGTGTTTATTCGCTTCGATCTTTACATTGGTTCGCTCCAATTGCGCCTCAGACATTTGCGAAGCAATAGCACGTTTCCAGATCAATTCGTATAAACGTTGTTCATCACGATCTGCTTTAACGCTATGACTTGCAAAATTAGTTGGACGAATTGCTTCGTGAGCTTCCTGCGCTCCTTTAGTTTTACCTTTAAATTGTCTTGATTTCGCATATTCTTCTCCGTAGGCTTTAAGGATCTCACGCTTAGCTCCTTTTCTTGCATCATCAGATAGGTTTACACTATCTGTTCTCATATAAGTAATGTGACCGGCTTCGTAAAGGCGTTGCGCCAAAGTCATGGTTTTACTTACAGAAAAATATAATTTTCTAGAGGCTTCCTGTTGTAATGTAGAAGTGGTAAAGGGTGGTGCCGGTGATTTTTTTGCAGGCTTTTTTGTAAGATCTGCAACTTTAAAATCGGCTCCTAAATTATCATTTAAGAAAGCTTCTGCTTCTTCTTTTGTATCAAAATTCTTAGGAAGTTTAGCTCTAAAAGTTTTACCTTCAGCATTAGCAAATTCAGCATCGATTCTATAGGAAGCTTCCGGAGTAAAATCTTCGATCTCACGCTCACGTTCCACAATTAATCTTACTGAAACACTTTGCACCCTTCCGGCAGAAAGTCCTCCTTTTACTTTACGCCATAAAACGGGCGAAAGTTCGTAACCTACTAATCGATCTAAAACTCTTCTTGCCTGCTGTGCATTTACAAGATTATAGTTTATTCCTCTTGGATTTTCGATCGCATTTAAAATGGCAGATTTTGTGATTTCGTGAAAAACAATTCTCTTGGTGCGATCATTTTTAAGCTTTAACTCTTCGGCAAGGTGCCAGGCGATAGCTTCCCCCTCACGGTCCTCATCACTTGCGAGCCAGATCATTTCAGCATCTTTCGCTAAGCCTTTAAGCTTTCTTACTACATCTTTTTTGTCTTTAGAGACGATATATTTAGGAGAAAAATCTCCTTCAGTATCCACTCCTAACTCTTTGGTAGGCAGGTCTGCTATATGTCCAAAGCTTGAAGCCACCTTATAATCTTTCCCCAAAAACTTTTCAATCGTTTTTGCTTTGGCAGGAGACTCCACGATCACTAAATTTTTTGCCATAGTTTACATTTTTGTAAGTGCAAAAGTATATCAATTTTTTTTTAACCTAATAAATGATTTATTAAATAGGTTTTAAATTAGAAGTATTATAAGCTATTAAGCCTTATTTTGAAAGTATTTTGCACAAAAATCACATGCCCGCAACGAGGCGGGCATGTAAAAATAAACCAAACATAAATAACAATCGTAATTAAGAAACTTAATAGATTGATTTTATTATCTTTATACCAAATTACAACTAGTGTTTACCCCGATCGGTAGCAGTCATCATTAGGCAGAATTATTTCATAGGTGTTATATTCTTTATTGACTTTGTTAGCATTGGTCGGGGGTTTCACTCTTTTTCCCTTTTTCAAAATCTTTCTACCTTCTCAATTTTTCCTAAAAAACTTTGATCATTTAATAACAAAAAGCCAGGCCTTTTTTATCGGCTTTCATCTTTTAGATGCCCGATTTTATAAAAGGTTGCGTAAAAATTTTAAAAAATTTTACTGCCACTTTGTCACAAGAACCTTAAAACGTATCTTTGCCACCTAATTACCTTAGCTTAGTACAGCATTATGGAGAAGATTATTGATGAAAAGCAACAGGGGAACTCCCTGGTAATGGAGCCAAAGACAGAAAACAAGCGTAAGCTTTTTATAGAATCTTATGGTTGCCAGATGAATTTTAGTGATAGTGAAATTGTAGCTTCTATTCTTTCTAAAGAAGGATACAACACTACCCAGCAATTAGAAGAAGCTGATCTTGTTTTGGTAAATACCTGCTCGATTAGAGAGAAAGCCGAACAAACGGTAAGAAAACGTCTTGAAAAATATAACGCTGTAAAACGTATAAACCCAAATATGAAAGTTGGGGTTTTAGGTTGTATGGCAGAGCGACTAAAAAGTAAATTTCTTGAAGAAGAAAAAATCGTAGACCTGGTCGTAGGACCAGATGCTTATAAAGATCTTCCTAATCTTATCAATGAAGTTGAAGAAGGAAGAAATGCTGTAAATGTAATTCTTTCTAAAGAAGAAACTTATGGTGATATTTCGCCGGTGCGTTTACAAACAAACGGAGTTTCTGCTTTTGTATCGATCACCCGTGGATGTGATAACATGTGTACTTTTTGCGTGGTCCCTTTTACTCGTGGTAGAGAGCGTAGCCGTGACCCGCAAAGTATTATCGAAGAAGTTAATGATCTTGCAACTAAAGGATATAAAGAAATCACTTTATTAGGGCAAAATGTAGATAGTTATCTATGGTATGGTGGCGGACTTAAAAAAGATTTTAAGGATGCGACGCCAATGCAAAAAGCTACGGCTACTAATTTTGCTGCACTTCTAAAAATGGTTGCTGAAGCACAGCCAAAAATGAGAATTCGTTTTTCTACTTCCAATCCACAGGATATGACCTTAGATGTTATAGAAGTAATGGCCGCTCACCGCAACATTTGCAATTACATTCATTTACCAGTACAAAGTGGTAGCGATAAAATGCTTAAAAAGATGAATCGTCTTCACACTCGTGAAGAATATTTCAGTCTTATCGATAATATCAAAAAAATAATCCCAGATTGTGGAATTTCGCATGATATTATTACCGGCTTCCCTACCGAGACCGAAGAAGATCACCAGGATACTATTTCTTTAATGAAATATGTAAAATACGATTTCGGATTTATGTTTGCTTATTCTGAACGACCCGGAACCATGGCTGCAAGAAAATTTGAAGATGACATTCCTGAAGAAACTAAAAAAAGACGGCTATCTGAAATTGTTGCTCTTCAGCAGGAACATAGTAAATATAGAACTGAGCAATTCTTAGGAAAAACCGTTGAAGTTCTTATCGAAAAAGCTTCTAAGAAATCTGATGCACATTGGAGTGGTAGAAATACTCAAAACACCGTTGTAGTTTTCCCTAAAGAGAACTACAAAGTTGGTGATTTTGTAAATGTAAAAATTAGCGATTGCACCAGTGCTACACTAATTGGTGAAGCTGTTGGATATAGTGAGAATAATTGAATCTAAAATTTAAGGTTTCAGGTTTAACAACAAATCAATAACATTAAATAGCACACACCTTAAATGGAATCAGTACAGGCTATAAAACAACGTTTTGGTATTATTGGCGACGACCCAAAACTAAATAGAGCGATAGAAAAAGCCATCCAGGTTTCTCCTACAGATATTTCTGTATTAGTAACCGGGGAAAGTGGTGTTGGTAAAGAAAGTATCCCTAAAATAGTGCACTCGCTATCGCATCGTAAACATGGTAAATATATTGCTGTAAACTGCGGAGCTATTCCTGAAGGAACTATAGACAGTGAACTTTTTGGTCACGAAAAAGGAGCATTTACAGGCGCTACCCAAACAAGAAGCGGTTATTTTGAAGTAGCCGATGGTGGCACCATATTTTTAGATGAAGTTGGGGAATTGCCACTACCAACACAAGTAAGACTTTTGCGTGTTTTGGAAAACGGAGAATTTATTAAAGTAGGTTCTTCTAAAGTTCAAAAAACAAATGTTCGTATCGTTGCCGCGACCAACATAAACATGTTCGAGTCGATCAAAAAAGAAAAATTTAGAGAAGATCTTTATTATCGCCTAAGCACGGTAGAAATTCATTTACCACCACTTCGCGAACGTAAGGGCGATATCCATTTATTGTTTAGAAAATTTGCTTCAGATTTTGCTTTAAAATATAAAATGCCAACCATCAGATTAGAAGATGACGCCGTACTTTTAATGCAAAAATATCACTGGGGTGGGAATATTCGTCAGCTTAGAAATATTGCTGAACAAATTTCAGTTCTAGAGCAGGATCGTTCAATTAATGGTAAAGAGCTTAAAGAATATTTGCCAGATATGGGCAGCAATTTGCCGGCGGTAATTTCAGATAAGAAAAAGGATAGTGACTTCAGTAATGAAAGAGAGATCCTTTATAAGGTTCTTTTTGACATGAAAAACGACCTCAATGATCTTAAGAAGCTTACTTTAAAATTAATGCAGGAAGGCAATTCTAAGGAAGTTCGTGATGAAAATGAAGGACTTATCCAAAAGATCTATGGTAATGGCGACGAGGACACTGAAGATTTTAATGTAGAGGATCTGGATAGCGATAATCTTGAAGTACTTCAAATCCCGCAACAAAGTAGCCGAAGTGAATATGAAGCTCCAGAGCCAGAAAATCTGTCTGAAAAAGACAAATATCACTTTGCTGAAGAGATCGAAGAAGAGGAAACCCTGTCACTTCAGGATAAAGAATTAGAACTAATCAAAAAATCACTCGAGCGCCATAACGGAAAACGTAAAGCTGCTGCTGAAGAATTAGGGATTAGCGAAAGAACACTTTATCGTAAGATCAAACAATACAATTTATAATTACTGAATTTCGTTCTAAAAACAGCGAAACTTACGATCTATACCTATGAAGAAATTAGGACTTATTTTATCGATTTTTAGTGTTTTAACGCTGGTTTCCTGCGGTATTTATTCTTTTACCGGCGCAAGTACCGGTGATGCAGAGAATTTTCAGGTAAACAATTTTCAGAATACTGCAAATTTGATAGAACCAGGAATTGAGAGAACCTTTAAGCTTAACTTACAGGATCTTATCCAAAATCAAACAAATCTTACATTAACAAACAATAATGCCGATCTAATTTTTGAAGGTGAAATTATCGATTATTACATCGCACCAATGACGGCGACGGCGCAAAACACAGCGGCGCAAAACAGGCTAACAATTGCAGTGCAGGTAAGATTTTATAACACGTTGGAGCCAGAAAAAGATTTTGACAGGCGTTTTTCTTTCTATTATGACTATCCGGCTGGTCAACAATTAATTGGCTCTACCTTAGATACAGCAATAGAACAAATTTACGACAGGATAACACAGGATATTTTTAATGCAGCTTTAACCGACTGGTAAAATTAGCTATGGATTTAAAGAATTTCACATATTTATTAGAACATCCCGAGGAGGTTTCCCCACAGGAAACTCGTGCTTTGGAAGATATTCTAATGAATGCGCCTTATTTTCAGGCAGCACGTGCAATTCGATTAAAAGGTTTAAAGGATGCAGATAGCCCATCTTATAATTCGGCTTTGCGAAAAACTGCGGCTTTTACTACCGACCGTGAAATACTTTTTGAATACATAAGCTCTATCTATTTTAACCAAAATCGTATAGCACATCAAATTAAAATACAAGACGAAAAACTTAACAACCTTGAGGTTTACGAACCAATAGAAGTTTTAGGCAAAAAAAGTATGGCGATTGATGAAGCTATACAAATGAAGCAGGACGAATCTGACAAGGTGATGGATCCTGAGCTTTTTGAGCGTTCAAAAAACAAGAAAAGCGAAGAAGAGTTACCAGAAGAACAACTAAAAATTGGCAAACCACTACAATTTAATAATGCTGAATCACATAGCTTTTCAGAATGGCTTAGATTAACTTCTGCGAAACCTCTTGAGCAGCAAAAACAAGCTAAAAAAGAAGAAGACGCGCCAGAAAATATTCAGAAGAAATTCGACATTATCGACCGTTTTATTTCTAAGAACCCAAAAATAAAACCGGCTAAATCTTCACCAAAAGCAACTGCTCCAGATCTCTCCAGCCCGGCACCCGAAGCCTTAATGACAGAGACTTTAGCACGGGTTTACCTTGAACAAAAAAACTACAAAAAAGCCATTCAGGCTTATAAAATTTTAATTTTGAAAAATCCCGAAAAAAGTGGTTTCTTTGCAGACCAAATTCGGGCAATCGAAAAATTACAGGAAAATAATACAGATAAAGAATGAGCACATTCACAATTTTTTTAGTTTTAATAGTTATCGTAGCATTTTTGCTAGTGGTAGTTATCATGGTGCAAAATCCTAAAGGAGGCGGTTTATCATCTTCTATTGGTGGCGGCGGTCAACAAATTGGTGGTGTACAAAAGACAAATGACTTTTTAGACAAAAGTACCTGGACATTAGCAACCGTTCTATTGGTACTTATCCTAATAAGTAATGTTTCTATTATGGATGGCAGCAGCGGTTTTGGAGATTCTAAGATCTTTGATGAGGACGAAGTAGAAAATGCTTTACCAGAAGCAGATCCTGCACCAGCACAGCAAAACGAGCAAACTCAAACTGCTCCAGCTATAGATAGTGCTCAGTAAAAAATAAACCCATTTTTATAATAAAATGCCAGCTTGTCACAAAGCTGGCATTTTTTATTTATTAATGTCAGCTTTTTTTGAGTGGCATAATTTTCGAAATATTCAGAATCGAGTATTTAAAAATTAATTAATCAAAATAAATTTAAAGAAAATGGGACTAAACATTAAACCGCTTTCAGACAGAGTTCTTATCGAGCCTGTAGCAGCTGAGACTAAAACAGCTTCAGGTATCTACATTCCAGAGACTGCAAAAGAAAAACCTCAAAGAGGTAAAGTTGTGGCAGTAGGTAAAGGAACCAAAGATCATGATATGACTGTTAGTGTTGGTGATATGGTTCTTTATGGCAAATATGCCGGTACCGAACTTAAATTAGAAGGTACAGATTATCTTATCATGAGAGAAGACGATATTCTCGCGATCGTATAATTTCTTTCTCAAATTCAATCGTAATTAAAATTAACCAATTTTTAGCTGAATTTTTCGGCTACTAAAATTTATAATAAAATGGCAAAAGATATAAAATTTGACATCGAAGCACGTGACGGTATTAAGCGCGGTGTAGATGCTCTTGCAAATGCAGTAAAAGTAACTTTAGGACCAAAAGGTCGTAACGTAATTATTAGTAAATCCTTTGGTGCTCCAACAGTAACAAAAGATGGTGTTTCTGTAGCTAAAGAAATCGAATTAGATGACGAGCTAGAGAACATGGGAGCTCAAATGGTAAAAGAAGTAGCTTCTAAAACTAACGATCTTGCGGGTGACGGTACTACAACTGCTACTGTTTTAGCGCAGGCTATCGTAAAAGAAGGACTTAAAAACGTTGCTGCTGGTGCAAACCCAATGGATCTTAAAAGAGGGATCGATAAAGCAGTAGAAGCTTTAACTAAGAACTTATCTGAGCAAACTCAGGAAGTTGGAGATTCTTCAGAAAAAATTAAGCAGGTAGCTTCTATTTCAGCAAACAATGATGACCTAATTGGTGAATTGATCGCTGAAGCTTTTGGAAAAGTTGGTAAAGAAGGAGTTATTACTGTAGAAGAAGCTAAAGGAACAGATACTTATGTAGATGTTGTAGAAGGTATGCAGTTCGATAGAGGATATCTTTCTCCTTACTTTGTAACGAACAGTGAGAAAATGACCGCTGATCTTGAAAATCCTTATATTCTTCTTTTCGACAAGAAGATCTCTACTATGAAGGATCTTATGCCAGTTTTAGAGCCGGTAGCACAATCTGGAAAACCACTTTTAATTATTGCTGAAGATGTTGATGGTGAAGCTCTTGCAACTTTAGTAGTAAACAAATTAAGAGGTTCTTTAAAAATTGCTGCTGTAAAAGCGCCAGGATTTGGTGATCGTAGAAAAGCAATGTTAGAAGATATCGCAATCCTTACTGGTGGTACTGTAATTTCTGAAGAAAGAGGTTTCTCTTTAGAAAATGCAACTATCGATATGCTAGGAACTGCAGAGAAAGTAGCTATCGATAAAGATAACACTACTATCGTAAATGGATCTGGAGACGATAACGCAATTAAAGAGCGTGTTAACCAGATTAAAGCTCAAATTGAAACTACAACTTCAGATTACGACAAAGAAAAACTACAAGAGCGTCTTGCTAAATTAGCAGGTGGTGTTGCAGTTCTTTACGTTGGTGCAGCTTCAGAAGTTGAAATGAAAGAGAAAAAAGACCGTGTAGATGATGCACTTCATGCAACTCGTGCAGCTGTAGAAGAAGGAATCGTTGCCGGTGGTGGTGTAGCTTTAGTAAGAGCTAAAGCTGTTCTTGACGCTATCGCTACAGAAAATGCAGATGAGGCTACAGGAATTCAAATTGTAGCTCGTGCTATCGAATCTCCACTTAGAACAATCGTTTCTAACGCAGGTGGCGAAGGCTCTGTTGTGATCAACAAAGTATTAGAAGGTGATAAAGATTACGGATACGATGCGAAAACAGATACTTATGTAGACATGATGAAAGCTGGTATCATCGATCCTAAGAAAGTGACTCGTGTTGCTTTAGAAAACGCAGCTTCTGTATCTGGAATGATCTTAACTACAGAATGTGCTTTGATCGATATCAAAGAAGATAATGCTGGCGGCGGAATGCCTCCACAAGGAATGGGCGGCGGAATGCCAGGAATGATGTAATCACATCACAAACCCAATAGAACCAAAAGCTGTCTTATTCATTTAAGGCAGCTTTTTTTTATGCTGAATTTTTAAGATGGAAATACTATTTTAGAAAATAAAATTCAGAAACCTACAAAACAGCTATTCACTGTTAAGTATCAAGAAATGTGAATGTTAGAATAAAAATTGATATTGAAAAAATATCCCGAAAAGACAGATTTCTGCTAATTTCAAAAAGATTCCATTTTTAATTTGATATAACTCGCCTACTGAAATTCACGAGTTTCATAACGAAGAAATTAGCAAATTTTAAGACCTTCTTTGCTTAGTGTAGAAATGCACCTAATAGCCCGGCCTTAAAATCACTCCAATCCATAATTATCTGAAAAACAACGATTGCCAGAATAATTAGAACTGCTGTTCTTAATTTAGCTTCTGGTTTTCCTTTCTGCTCAGTATCCATATAAAAAACGTTTGGATTAGCTAAATTATAAAAAAATATTAAAATGCACCAAGAATTCGGCGACCATGATAGGCTCGTGCACCGATACTTTTATGTATTTCGTCTAAATTTTTATTTGTAACCCTCCCGGCAGGCATGATTTCCAGTTTGTTACCCGCAATAGCGATCATTCCATTTAAAGTCGAAATTCCTTCTTTTGCTGCCGCTTTTCCTCCCGAACTTAAAATTGTAGAAATTCCATCGATTTTCGATAATTCTTCGGTTGCTTTTAGAAGATCTGGTGTCTCATCAATCGCTTTATGAATTACTACTTTTAATGGTTTTGAAAATGCTACTAAAGTTGAAATTCGGTCTAAATCCAAAGTTTTATCTTCTTTTAGGATTCCAAAAACAACTCCTTCTACTCCAATTGCTTTGCAAAATTCAATATCCTGCTTCATTACTTCAAATTCGGCTTCAGAATATACAAAATCGCCTCCACGAGGACGAATCATCACGCGAAACGGAATCTTCAGTTGTACTTTTGCCTTTACAATAACATTTCTTTCCGGAGTAATTCCATCTTGCGACAAGTCTGCGCACAGCTCTACTCGATCTGCGCCAAGTTTTTCAGCTTTTAAGGCTTCTTCTAAAGATTCCACGCAGGCTTCTTTGACGAAATTGGTCATTCTACAAGGTAAATTTTAAGGTGGCTAACACCTGCGATGGCCGTAATCGATAACTACTTTGCACGTAATAATACTCGTTATTATACGCATTAATAAAGGTATCTGTGTTCAGGATATTGCGCCAGCTAATGTTAAGATCCATTTTAGGTTTCTCAAAAGTAAACTGATAGCTTAGGTTCACAAAATAATTGTCGCCATTTTCAGATAAAGAATTGCCATAATATTCGCCTGCCGCACTTAAGTATTGGTTATCCTTTGGATAAAAATAAAGATCGATCGTATGTTGATGAGTTTCTATTGTTTGAAAATCTCCATCCTCGAAACCTGAGGTGTATGTAGTATAATTACCCGAATAATTCGCAATTAACCAACTTGAAATTTCAGCATCCAGGCTTCCCCGAAAATTTAAACTTCTTGTGTTTACTTCGGCCAGCGTATTATTTAAAAGCTGCTGACGTTTTGATAAATTATAAGAAGTATTCAATTTAAGCGTTGTTTTCATTTTCCTAAAATACTTACTTCCACCAGCTCTAAAACTATGATTATCGGAGTTATTATCTAAAGCTACAGCTTCTAAAATTGCTGTCCCATTTTCACCAATATTAGAACTGTACAGCAAATTATTTTCAGAATAATTATAAGAATAAGATGCACTTAAGAATAACTGCTTTAAGGGGTTTCGATACCCCAGCCCGGCATTATAAATTTGTCTTGTTTCTTCGGAAATTGGGGCGTTATACCTATTTAGATTTCGATATCCATTTAATAAAAAACCATAATATAATTGCTGAAGTTGCCCAAAATCATACCTTAAGGCTGCTGAAGCATTTGCATCCCAATAAGCAGAAAGTTTTTTATTCATAGAAAAATAAGGTTCAAAAACCAGCCGATCCAACTCCCTGGTTTCTTCAAAATTATCATCTTCTAAACGAAAACTTTTAAACTCTAGCGGCGTACTTAAATTTAAATTCCAGGTTTCATCTTTACTTTTAAATCTGAAAGAATTTTTAAAATAAACCGAAGATTCTACAAATTCGGTTCTGTTTTTAAAATCAGGATCCAAAACCTCTTCCCCATCTTCCAGAAAAATATCGGTATCTAATTGCTGATTCTGGATAGAAAATCCAAATTTAGGTGCTATGGTAAATTTCCCCAGCGCTTTGGTAAAGCCGGCCGAATTATCGGTGTATATTTTTCTGGTTGAAACTAATTGCTGAAGTTCTTCATAAGACTCACCTTCGTTAAAAATGGCTTCAAACTGCCCCGGCTGCACCAAAAGATCCTGGTTATTTTCGGCAAAACCTGTATTTGAAGTAAAAGTGATCAATTGCTTTCCTACAGTTCTAAGCAGACGCAAATCGTTTTTAATTCCGAAGAAAGGATTGTCCAGCTGCTGCATTATTCGTGAATCGGGACGATCAATTAATCCGCGTTTTGCATTCCAGGAGCCATTAAAAGCTAATTGATCTTTAAAATAATTTTTATCAGCATTATTCTCTAAAGTAAGCTCTCCTTCTAATTTACTTATAAAAATATCGTTATTCGTATTTTCGATGACATCGATCGTATCTGTAGGAGTAAAATAGCGTGTTTGAGTACTCCCGTCCTGTTGCTGATAATCATTAAGGTAAGAAATATTCAGTTTTAGATCTAAATCTTTTTTAATGCGCTGCAGAATATTTCCCGAAAGTAAATGAACATTATTATCCAACCAACGCTCAGAAGAAAATGGTGGTGGCGACACATTTTGTATCGAAACCCAATTTTCCTGATCAATACCAAAATTATTTCCATAGAAGTTCTGTGAAAAATTAAGAACCTCACCAGAGGCATCTACGCCAGTATTGTTACTTTGGTAAGTAACGATCGCCTGTCTTTTCTTTGTAAAGATCATTGGTGTTACTTTAGCTTGCCATAGTAAAGGCGCTGCACCAACCCCTGCGGTAGCTGTTCCGCTAAACGTGATATCCTTTTTCAGCTTTATATTTATCGAAGCTCTTTCTGAAAACTCTAAACTATCCAAAACCTTTACCGGCTGATGATTTTCTAGAATTTCGATTTTAGAAACCGCATCGGCCGAAAGGTTATTATTGGCCAGGTTGTAACGCCCTTCCAACATATCTAAACCTTCAATATAATATTTCTGGATTGGCTCATCTTTATAATAAATTCCCCCATTTGGTCGAATTTCGATTCCTGGAATTTTCTTGAGCACATCTGCAATTACCCGGTCATTTTTACCTTTAAAAGCAGCTACCGAAAAACTGAGCGTATCGCCGCGTTGCTGTAAAATTTCAGATTTTACGATTACTTCTTTTAAAGCTTCAGAAGAAGGCGAAAGTTTCACTTCTAATTGCTGCGCTTTATTGAGAATAGTTTTTTCGAACGTAGCAAAACCTATATAAGAAACTTTTAGAAACAAGGATTCGCTCTCACTTTTCACGGCTACCTTAAATTTCCCATCGGCGTCTGAAATTCCATAAGCCAGGATCGAAGAAATCGAGTCTTTACTGATCATTATTGTTGCACCACTAAGCTTTTTATTATTGTCGTCTAAAACCTGCCCGGTAATTTCAGTTTGAGAATAGCCTGCAAAAAGAACGAATATTGATAGAATTATAAAGAGGATTTTTTTCATGCTATTCCAGTTCTATAGGATTATTTTCTTTCTCCAACATTTTGGTAAAGGAGGCTACCATTTTTTTATGATATTCAGGATTAAGCTTATCATTAGTATTTCCCCTTAATGCTTGCATATGCATCATAGGATCTCGCCGATACTCATACAATCTTTCTGCAATGTCTTCTTGGGTACTTTCAATATATTGTTTAAAATTTATCTTATAAGTAAGCGCTGGTGCGAGCTTCTCTAAACCTATAAAAGAAAAAACGTAATCATTATTGGTATCGGCAATTTCTAAAATTAAGCCCGGTAAACCATTAAATTTATAAGGCCCGTCTGAAACCGGAACCTCTGTAGTAAACCAGGCCACATAATCCCGACCAGCAAATGATGTAGTTGCTTTTTGAGCTTTATAATCTTTGATCATTCTCGTTTCAGGATAGATTCCCCAGTCAAAAAGACTTAACTCCTGCACATAGAAAAAATCGGTCATTGGAACAAAAACCGAATTATACATTTTCGATGCTCCCCGATCTTTGATGGTTTTGGTAAAGAATTTTGTAACTGCCGCACGCGATGTGTTTCCCCCATCTCCTCTTCTAACAATGGGATTTGCCAAAACATATGCCCTACTGGAAAATTGAGAAACCTCATCTCCTAAATACAAAATCATGTATTCTGATAATTTTTCTGCTGAAGTAGAATCCAACCTAGAATCGAGCTTATAGGTAACCTTATAATCGAATTTCCCCTTTAATTTTTCCTGTGCTGAAATATTGTAAAAATAGCATAATAGGATTATAAATAGTTTTAGTTTCATGATGCTTTTTGATTGATGATTTTTAGACTATTCCAGTTCTATCGGGTTATTTTCTTTCTCCAACATTTCAGCAAAAGATTCGATGTATTTTTGATGAACTTCTGGCGAAATAGTGATATTTGGATCATTTACATAAGTAAAAGGATCTTTGCGATAACGAAGGTTAGTTGCTTTTAATTCGGCCGGACTTGTTTTTATAAGCTGATTAAATTTTAATTGAAAATCCTGTTTTGGCGATAGCTTTTTTAAACCGACAAACTCAAAATTCCATTCACTTTCAACGTCTAAAATCTCTAAAATTAATCCCGGCAAACCATTAAATTTATAGGGCCCGTCTGAAATTGGAACCTCTGGAGTAAACCATGCCACATAATCTCTTCCTGCAAAGTTTGTAATAGCTTTTTGGACTTTATATCCCTTTATTTCTTTGGTTTCTGTTTCTATTTGCCAATTGAAGAGATTCTTATCCTGTCCAAAATAAAATCGATCTGCAGCGATTGTATGAATATAAAATAACCTATCGTTTTTTATTTCTTTTAAAATTTGATAATGAAAATTGGTTAAGGCATTTTTGGATGTACTGCCAGAGTTTCCCTTTACTTTTATTTGATCTGCAAAATTTTGAGCCCTACTTATATAATATGAATAATCTTTTCCCAGATACAACATCATATATTCACTTTCGGGCTTAACAAGAGTAGAATCTAATTTAAAAGACAACTTATAAATTACTTCATAATCGAATTTTTCTTTTATAGTTCCCTGCGCTGAAATCCTAAAAGAGAAAAATACTAATATAAATAAGAACCTTAGTTTCATGATGAATTTCGATTGATGATAGTTTTGCTACGGAAGCTCAATTGGATTATTTCGTCGTTTATACTTTTTGGTTAGCTCCTTTCTTTGTTTAGCTTCATCCTCTTCGCTCCAACCAAATCTAATTCCTGCCTTCTGCATTGTACCAATAGGATCACGATTATAATCGTCTCGAACCTGGTCGAGTTCTTTTTGAGAAACTGTTTTATAGTCATCCAAATTCAGTATTCTACTTACTGATTTCTCTAATTCCTGAAAACTTGTTAAGCTAAAATGATATTGATTTTGTAAATCTGAAATTTCTAAAATAAGTCCCGGCAAACCAGAAAATTTGTATGGTCCATCTGAAAATGGAAGCTCTGGCGCGAACCAGGCTTCGTAATTTCTACCGACAAAAGCACCTGTAGCTTTTTGAACCTTAAAACCAATTATTTCTTTAGTTTCTGATTGAATTTCCCAATCGATCTGGTTTAGACCCTGCTTATATTTAAAACTATATTGAAAAACCTTTTCAGCTAAAACAAGTTCACTATTCTCGTAATCTTTAAAGATCGTGTATTTGAAATCGGTCATTTGATTATATTGGTCCATCCTTACAGTTTCAGGATTGGGCATATTCTCTAAAGAATCTTTAATCGCCTGGCCTAAACTGGAATATTGTGAATGCCCATCACCTAAATAAAGGACACCAACTTCAGACTTTATAGAGTTTTCATCAGTAGAATCTTCCTGATACTCGAGCTGATAGGTGGCTTTATAATTGAACTTTGTCTGTGATTGTTCCTGTGCTGAAATCTTAAAAGAAAAGAAGAGCAACATTAAAGCTATTTTAAATTTCATAATCATTTTCGATTTATAAATTTATTTTGGTTGAAGTTCAATTGGATTATTTTGCTTTTTATGTCTCTTCTGGAATTTCCTTTTGGCTTCTTCTTCCTGCCCATCTTTCCAATGAATGGTTACACCGCCGTTGGTCATTGCAGTAAGTGGATCTCTTTTATAATCACCACGAACCTGATCGAGATCTCCCTGAGAAACTTCTTTATAATCATCCAAATTCAATGTTTTAGACACTATTTTTTTTAACTCCTGAAATTCCATTATGCTAAAACGGTAATGATTTTTAGTGTCTGAAATCTCCAAAATAAGTCCTGGCAAACCTCCAAATTTATAGGGACCGTCTAAAAATGGCAGCTCTGGCGCAAACCAGGCTTCGTAATTTCTGCCGGCAAACGATCCTGAAGCTTTTTGAACTTTATATCCTAAGATCTCTTTGGTTTCTGACTGAATTTCCCAGTCGACGGGATTTAAAGTCTGTTTATATTTCAGTTTATCCTTAAAAACCTTTTCGGCTAAAATAATCTCGTTATCATTGTAATTTTTGAATATCTTATAGTGAAAATCGGTATCTGGAGTCAGACTTCTTATTCGATAAAATTCAGCCATACTTTTATTTGAAGGATCTAAAGTTGCGGTTAAAGAATCTTCAACAGCCTTACCGAGACTTGAATATCGAGATACGCCTTCTCCTAAATAAAGTACAACAGTTTCAGATTTCATTGAATTTTGATCGGTAGAATCTTCCTGATAATCCAATTGATATGTTGCTTTATAATTATATTCTTCTCCGTGTTTTTCTTGTGCTGAAATTTTCAAAGAAAAGATGATAACTAAAAGAAAAAGCTTTAGTTTCATGATGTTTTTGATTGATGATGATGACTATTTATTCCTGAAGTTCGATAGGATTATTTCGCCTCTCGTATTTCTCGCTTAACATTTTTCTAGTTTCAATTTCATGCTCCTTTTTACTAAAAGCGATTTTTAGACCTGCATTTCTCATGGCAGCAATGGGATCACGGTTATTATCGTCTCTAAATTGGTCAAGTTCTTCCTGAGAAACCAATTTATAATTATCCAAATTCGATGTTTTGGTTACCGGTTTTTCGAATTCCTGAAATTCAGTTAAGCTAAAATGGTAATCATCTTTAAGATCTGAAATCTCTAAAATAAGTCCAGGCAAACCATTAAACTTATAAGGTCCATCTAAAAATGGAAGCTCTGGCGCAAACCAGGCTTCGTAATTTCTACCGGCAAAAGAGCCTGTTGCCTTCTGAACGGTGAAACCTAAAATTTCTTTGTTTTCTGGTTGAATCTCCCAGTCGATCGTTTTCAGATCCTGTTTGTATTTAAATTTATACTTATCTGCTGTAATTTTTTCAGTTAAAATAAGCTGGTTCTCTTTATAGTTTTTGTAAATCATATAATGAAACTCAGATCCTTCACTACCTCCTATAGAATCTTCTATAGCTGTACCTAAACTAGAATATCGCGAATGTCCATCGCTTAAATAAAGCACAAAACTTTCAGATAATATCGAATTTTCATCGGTAGAATCTTCCTGATATTCGAGATTGTAAGTCGCTTTATAGGAATATTGAAAATCGGTTTTCTGAGCATAGAATAGCACAGAAAAGCACAAGAAAAAAGGCATCAGGATAGATTTCATAAAAGAAATTTTATCTAAGATGCCTTAAAAAAACTTACGAAGCAAGAAATCAACTAGTTTTTTAGTAATAAAACTAAAAAAGTAAGTTAATTTACCGGAATCACCATTCGATCTGTATTCCAGCCTTCTATCGAAATTTGAAGATCTTTCACTTCATTTTGCGGCGCTTCCAAAATGATTTCCTTGCTTGCTCCAGGTACTATAGAGGAATAATTTTCGTCATAAAAAGTTGGTAAAATTCGTTCTCCATTCTCTGCATTTTCTAAAGAGATTCGGTGAAAAAATGATACCGTATTATTTTTAGGATTGGTAATTTTCAGTTTAAATTTATTTTCAGCTATTTTTTCAACCTCAGCTTTAAGTGCAGTTTTTTCTAATTTCTGTAATCCGGAATATGTGCCGGTACTGTCTGGAATCCAATAGAAGTTTTCATCTAAAACTTCCTGATGCTGGCTTTTAAGATCTAATTTTAAAAACAAACCTTCTTCAGCAGCTAATGTATCGATCTGCTTTTTTAACGATAATATCTTTTTTGTGCTTGATGCTTCGATATAAGCAAATACCTGGGTTACCGGTTTTTCATTACCATCCATATCGTACAGTTTTATGCCTAACATAAGATCGTACTGGGCTTCAAAACCATTATTTACCAAATGTACATCGCCGGTTGTAGCATTATACATAAAGTGTAAAGGCTTACTACCTTCACGTAACCCAAACAAACAGGCGTTGGGATCTAAATAATAATCGTACATCTGCCCACGCAAAGCAGTCCACGGATTTTGGGTTTTCCAGATGATCGAACCCGTGTACCAATCCCACATATGCGAACTAAAACCTTCCATCAAACCGCGATACTGGTTGTAATTTACCAACTGCGCTTTTTTAGCAAAATCGGCCATATTTTCTGGCGTACCATAAGCTTCTAAAGAATTGCCATAATCGATGTATTTGTGATACGTCCAAACAGGATCTTTCACGGCTTCTGTTCCTTCATATTCTACCGGAACGGTATAATTTTCTTCCGGAAGAAAACGCTTTAAACTTACCTCATCTCCTACTCCTACAGATCCAACTTCAGAATTAAAAGGCCAGGTACGCTCGTTCCAAAAAGTCGAAATATCCTGAATTCCGTAAGGGCCGTCACCATTTCCGCCTTTAAAATTATAAGACATGTCATCTGAATTTGAGTAATCGATAAACCAACGTGTACCATCTAATTCCGGTAGAATTTCATCTTTTATGGCATACAAAATATCCTGTGGCGGTGTGATCTCGTTCCCACCGCACCAGATAGCAAGTGAAGGATAATTACGCAGCATTTTTACCGCATCTGCAGCAGATTCGATAAACAATTCGTGATCGTCTGGATATTGTCTGCGCGTCCATTGATCATCTTTTTTCATAGGATCTACCCATCTACCATTACAGTCACCAGACATCCAAAAATCCTGAATCACCAGCATCCCATATTTATCACAGGCTTCGTAAAATTCTGGTCTTTCTGGTAAAGCACCACCCCAAATTCTAATAAGATTTAAATTCATATCACGGTGAAAACGAATCTCGGCATCATAACGCTCTTTAGTAAAACGAAGCATCGCGTCTGAGATGATCCAGTTTCCTCCCTTTATAAAAATAGGCTGCCCGTTAACGAATATCTGCTTACTACGTGTGTGCGAATTCCATTCGGTTTGGATTTCACGGATTCCTACTTTAAGCGTTTCTTTATCTGAAGTTTTATTTTTTATGCTGAATTCAACTTCGGCATCATATAAATTTTGCTCACCATAACCAGAAGGCCACCAAAGTTTTGGATCTTCAATTTTGAACTCTGGAAGTTCTACCAGCATTTCAGCATTTGCAGCCAGGCTAACCTCTTTTTCGATGTTTTTACCTGCAATTTTAAAAGACAGTGTTCCTTCAACTGTTTTTGAAGTTGGGTTTTCAACTTCCGCAGTAAAAGCAATTTTCGCTGGTTCCTGATTTTCTCCCGGAAGTCGCTTTCCAGGCACTTTGGTCACCACATGCGGATTTTTAAGATTTACCGCACCGGTTTTTTCAATAATCACCTTATCCCAAATCCCCGTATTTCGATCGCGAATTGGCTGAATCCAATCCCAACCGGCAACATATTGATGTGCCACTCCACGTGCGATTGTACCATCACCTCCCTGGCCGCCATTTGGATTCCCAACATGCGGTGCAGGATATACGATCACTGCAAGGCGATTTTGGCCATTTTCAGCAAGAAATTTTGTAATATTAAAACGCTTCCTAAGAAACATTCCTTTGTATTCTTCGTGGTTGACTTTCTTACCATTTAGAAAAATATCCACGCTATAGTTTATTCCGCGGAAATTAAGCCAAACCTGCTCGTCTTTCTTTGCTTTCTCTTTAAAATCCTTTACAAACCAATAGGTATAATAATCGCGACCAACATCATAGATATCCGGAATTTCTTCATTGTTCATCCCAAAAAATGGGTCGGGAATTTCACCATTATTAAGCTGCGTAGTAAGCACCGTCCCGGGAACTGTGGCCTTTTTCCAGTTCTCTACGGAATAAGAGATATTTGAAATTTCTTCTCCGGTTGATTCTACATCGCCAATGGAGAGGGTTTTCCAGCCTGAATTAAGTTCATAATTTTGCTGAGCATATCCAAAAATGCTAATCAAGCTAAAAGCAATAAAAAGGAAAGTAACTTTATTTCGCATAAAAATGAGAGTTTTAGAACTTTCAAATTGCTTAATAAATCCAATATCTTAAACTTTTTTCGACAAACAACGAAGCAGAAAAGCTATACGATTCACATTTTTTTAAGAAAAGCATTTCGTATAATGCAAAGTACAAATTACTGTAACTCGATGGGATTATTCTTTTTGGTTAATTTTTCCTGCTGTTTTTTCAGATAATCCTTTTATCATCACCTACAATTTTAATACTTACGGTTGTGCCGCTCGCGCCCACATAGTTATTTATATAACTAATTGGATCTTTTAGATAAGTTGACAATAAATCCAGAAGTTCTTTTTTCTTCACTTCTTTAAATCCTTTAGGAACAATCTGATATTCTAAAGGATTATCTAATTCTTCAAAACCTGTAAATTCAAAGTTGTACTCATCTTCTGTATCCCGGATCTCTACTATCAAACCAGGTAAACCGGCAAATTTATATGGCCCATCTGAAAGCGGAATTTCTGGAGTAAACCAGGCAATATAATCTCTCCCGGCAAAACTTGTTGTTGCTTTTTGCACCTGATAACCGGCAATTTCTTTGGCTTCAGTCTGTATTTCCCACTGAATTTTGTCGATATCTTCAGAATAATACAATTTATCGTCCATTAGTTTAATTCCGTATCCCAGCTTATTTTCAGATTTATTTTTACAGATCTTATACTTAAAATCGGTTTTAGAAGCTGCTATTCTACTTTTCCATCTTTCAGATCCAATATCTGCAACACTCACATTTACAGACATCGAATTTTTTAGTGCTGCTCCTCTACTTAAAAAAAGTGAGGACTCGTTATTGGCAAATAGCCACATAATTTCAGATTTACTGGATTCAAGATTTGTAGAATCTAACTTATAGGTAAGTTTATAACTCACCCGATAATTGAGTTCGTTTTGTGCCTGAAGCTGAAAAAAATTGAATGCCAAAACGCCTAAAATGAAGATGATCTTATTGCTCATAATGATAGTTGATTGATTTTTCCTTTACAATATCTAATATAAAACCGATGCATACAAGAAATAAACTATTTTTTTAGTAATAAAACTAATTTAATAGTAATTAATAGGCTTACTGACTTCTGCAGAAAATATTTATCTTCCCGTCGATAATAAACTATCTCGGGGCAAGCCCTCGAGGCATTATCCGTTGGAAAATAATTTTTAATTTCGAGGCAAGCCTTTGAGTATTATAACCTTTGGCGGTGCCAATAAATAATAAATGAACAGTAGTCTTAAACGCATAATCTTAATTGCAGGTCCGTTAATTTTTGCAATATTTCAGCTTTTACAGCCACCAGAAGAAATGTCGTCAGAAGCTTTTGATGTTTTAGCCGTAACGATCTGGATGGCGATTTGGTGGGTTACCGAGATCATCCCAATTGCCGCTACTGCTTTACTGCCAATCGTGCTTTTTCCTTTAAGCGGCGCTTTAGATATTGGTCTAACCACAGCCTCTTACGGTCACAAATATGTTTTTCTGTATATGGGAGGATTTATTATCGCTGTAGCTATCGAAAAATGGAATTTACACCGTCGTATCGCACTTAATATTATCAATTTAATCGGCACCAATATTAAATTGATCATTTTGGGCTTTATGGTAGCCACCGCATTTTTATCGATGTGGATCTCTAACACTGCAACATCGGTAATGATGCTTCCTATTGGAACGGCCATTATCTTGCAGCTAAAAGACAATCCAAAAACCAGCGAAGATGAAAATAAAGTCTTCGGAAAAGCATTAATGTTGGCAATTGCGTACAGCGCTTCTATTGGCGGAATAGGCACTTTAATTGGTACACCGCCTAACCTTGTTTTTGCCGGAATTGTTGAAGAATTATACGGAATTGAAATTAGCTTCTTGAAATGGGCACTTTTAGGAATGCCAATTTCAATTTTAATGTTGATCTTCTGCTGGAAGTATATTACAAGTTTTGCTTTCAGTTTTAAACAAACTGAATTTCCCGGCGGAAAAACAGAAATTAAAAGATTACTGGACGAACTAGGAAAAATAAGTATTCAGGAAAAACGAGTATTGATCGTATTTGTATTAACCGCACTTTGCTGGATCACTCGTTCCTTCTTTCTGCAGGAACTCTTACCCAATATCGATGACACCATAATAGCAATGACGGCAGGAATCTCTTTATTCTTGATTCCTTCTGGAAAAAACAAAGAGAAACAAAAACGCCTTCTAAGCTGGGAAGAAGCGGTGAAGATTCCATGGGGAATTATACTACTTTTTGGTGGCGGTATGGCCCTGGCAAAAGCTTTTAACGATACCGGCCTTGCCAATTGGATTGGCGAACAATTAGTAAACCTGGAAAATTTACCCTTGTTTTTATTGATTCTTATCCTGGTTGCCTCAGTAAACTTTTTAACTGAAGTTACTTCTAACCTGGCAACCACGGCCATGCTATTACCAATCTTGGCACCCATGGCGCTGGCTTTAAATTTGCATCCCTATTTATTGATGGTAAGCGCTACATTAGCGGCGAGCTGCGCATTTATGCTTCCGGTAGCGACACCTCCAAATGCCGTGGTGTTTGGATCTGGCTATCTAAAGATCGCCGATATGATGAAAACCGGTTTTTGGCTAAATTTACTATCGATTATAGTCATTAGCCTGGTTATTTATTTTGTTTTGCCTATGCTTTGGGACTTCGATCCTTTCAGCGTTCCAAAGATATTTAAGTGATCAATTAGATCGTTTCAACCTAAAATATTTGATCTTTTTTCGATCGTAGGTATAAGTGATATGAATTTCGCCGTTTTCAGCCTGAATTATTGCCGGGTAGCTAAACTCGCCTTCTTCCTCATTTTCGAGTTTTAAAACGTCTTGCCAATGCTCGGCATCTTCAGAATATGCTAAATTCAGTTTACTTCTACCGTCCCACCAATCGTCTCCACTGGCCATAGGATTATAAACCATTAGAAATCCGCCGTTTTTTAGACGTACAGCATCGATTCCGGAGTTTGGGTTTGCAAGTTCTGAAGCGCTAAAATCACTCCAGGTTTCTCCATGATCTTTACTGAAACTTTCTAAAACAACATCTTGATCACTTCTGAAAAAAGCTTTTAAATCGCCATTTTTTAGCTGAACGATCGTAGGCTGAATTACTTTATATTCTGAATCCTGATTCACCTTAATTTTGCGCCAAGTTTTACCAAGATCGTCTGAAATTTCCATGTGAGCATGCCAAATTTCACCATCCTGAAGTTCTACGCTAGACGGACTCACAATTCGGCCATTTTCTAACTGAATTGGCTTGTTTTTTATTGGTCCTAAAATACCTTCTGGCAACAACTTTTCATCGCTCCAGCTTTCGCCATTATTTGTTGAAGTTTTATAAGCGCCCCACCAGGTTGAAGGTGAAGGTCCAATTTTGTAAAATAAAAAGAGTTTATTTTCAGTATTAAACAGTACAGGATTCCATGTTGGGTAACTTAGCGTATCATTTTGAAAACCGGTGGCAACTTTCTTAGGAGAAGACCAACCATTCTTGTTTTTTTTACTAGTATAAATGCTAACATCTGGATGTCTTTCGTGCGTACCACCAAACCAGGCGGCAATTAGATCGCCATTATCTAATTCTTCGATCGTAGAAGCATGCGCACTGGGAAAATTAGCTTCAGCATAAATAAATCCAGAGTCTAAAACTTCAAATTTCACCTTATGCTGAGCAATTAATTTCAAACTAAAAAATACGGCTAAAACAACGACTTTGGCTTTCATATTTTCTGAAAATTTTAATTCTCCAATGAAATGAAGATTATTGGTAAATCATGTGTTAACAAGAAGCACTAAAATAGCAGGACAAAAATTAATTTAATCTCGATTATCGAGTAAAAAAAGGGAAGAGGTAAACTACTCCTCTCCCCTCGCAATGTATGAAACAAACTTACACTTACTTGAAATTCTATATTTAATACTTCCCATAAAACTATTAGGAGTATTGAACTAACTTTTTTTAAAAAAAGGAAGGAGGATGGCGGTCCTCCTTCCATTGTCAAACAAACTATTCACTTTTATGTGAACATAACATGAAGACTTATTGAGACAAGCTGTCCAAAATCGGCCTTTCCAAACCTGAAATTCTTGATTTTGGGTCTTCATTCAGCTGCTCTAAAATTGTAATCGTATTTCCTTTTTCTTTTAACCAGCTCCCCGGTAAATAAAGGGTTTGCTGTGGACCAACTTTCCAGTAACGACCAAGATTGTGGCCATTTACAAAAACGATTCCTTTGCCCCATTTTTGCATATCAAGAAATGTATCTCCTATGGTATCCAGATCAAATTCCCCAGAATACAATACTGGTAAACCTTCTTTAACTTCGGTTGATCCCTCTAGATTAGGTGCAGCATCGAAAGGTGCTAAATACATTTCCCAACCACCAGATATTTCGTAATCGTTAATGCTTACCGCACTTATAATTCCTTTGATATTTTCAGTAATTTTAGCTCCGTAATTAATACGTCCCATATTCTCTACAAGAATCTCCAAAGTCCCGTTAAACGGAATTTTAATATCCATCTCGTATTGGTTGTAAATACGATTTAGCTTTCCTACGTACTTACCATTTACATATACGGTAGCATAATCACGCAAACCTGGTATTTGTAATTTTCCGTTTATAGGCTGCGTAAACTTTTTACGATATAAAACATATCCAAATCCCTGGTCTAGTTCCTCAAAACTCATAGGAGCATCGGCTATAACGGGCTTAGATGATTTAATATATTTAAGCGCGCTTTGCTTTTTATCCAACGTAATTTCTGGGATAGCTATTACCGGAATTTGAGCCGGAATTTCAGGAATATCATATTCTACATATTCCTTCATTAATTTTCTTATCGCCATATATTTTGGCGTTGCCCATCCAGCTTCAGAAATTGGTGCATCATAATCATAACTGGTAATATCTGGCTGAATATCGTGATCGTCGTTATAATTTGCACCGCTGGTAAAACCAAAATTAGTCCCACCGTGAACCATATAAATATTAAAATCTACATCGTTCTTAAGATATACTTCGGTTTGCTTAGCAATGGCATCTGCACTAATTCTTGTAAAAGGCTCTGCCCAATGGTCTAACCACCCGAGATAAAATTCGGCTACCATATAAGGGCCTTCCCCGTTATGATATTCGTTTACCGCTTTTTTAAGGTTGGCAATATTATTTTCGCCATTCGCGGTTGGCAATGCACCTTCTACAGCACCACCGTTAAACAACCATGTTCCATCTGAAGTGAAAAACGGCCCGTCTAAACCAGAATCCTTCAGCATTTCAAAGATCTTTTGTTTATAAGCTTTATGGTCTTCTGCGGAAATATCCTCTCGTTGCGAAACAAAAGAACCAAATTCATTTTCAGCCTGAACCATAATTAAATTCCCACCTTTACTTGCTTGAAGCGGTTTTACCTGCGCTGCAAGCTCGTTGATATAGGTGCGACAAGAATCTAAAAACGCTTCGTTATTTTGACGAATCTTAAGATCTGGATTCTTTTGAAGCCACCACGGGTAACCTCCAAATTCCCACTCGGCACACGCATAAGGCCCCGGACGAAGAATTACAAAAAGTCCTTCTTCTTCAGCCAGTTTTATAAATTCTGTTAGGTTTTTATTATCTGATTTCCAATCCCATTTTCCCGGAGCGGTATTATGATAGTTCCAGAAAACATAAGTGTTTACAGCATTTAAACCTAAAGCTTTCATCATTTGTAAGCGATGACGCCAGTATTCTTTTGGGATCCTGGCATAATGCATCTCTCCTGCATAAATATTAATTGGCTCTCCCTTGTATTTAAAATCGCCATCTTCAATCTTAAAAACCTCATCTTGCGCCTGCACATTAAAGCTGAAAAGACATACAAGAAGAACGAGTTTTGATAAAATACGCATCGATCTTAATAAATTTCAAGATTAGTAATTACCGGGCTGGCTTTTGCCGCCTTGAACTCTACTTTTAGAGCTGTGGTTTCTACAGAAGGAACTTCAAGTATTCTTTTGTATCCAATCGTAGTGCCTTCAGCAATTTCTTCCCATTCACCATCGATCATTGCTGCAATATGAAACTTTTCTACACGTTGTCCTAATGCTATATTTTCCTGTAGTAATACAAAATTAACCGTTTTAGCAGAATCAAATTTCAATTCGATAGAAGATTCGATAATTCCTTCATCGGTTACCCAAAACGAATCAGCATTTCCATCAATTAAATTCGCCGCAGCATAGTCTTCAGACTCTCCTCTAAAATTACTAGCCGAGATTTGAACATTTTCAGCTAAATTTTCAGCAAAAACACTATCGATAATTTTTCGCATTCCAAGTAAAGAAGCTACATCATTTTCATGAAACTGCCCTCTTTGATCTGGCGGAACATTAAGCAACAAAGTAGATCCTCTACCCACAGAATGCATGTAAGTTGTAAATAATTCTTCTGGAGACATCACTAAAGAATCCTCTTCTTTATGGTAAAACCAACCCGGGCGAATAGATGTATTTACCTCAGCCGGGATCCAATCTGTACCATCTTTAGATCCTGTTTGTAAAACATCGCCAATACCTGGTTTCCCGGCATAAAGCGTATCTGGTGTAATTGTGTTCCAGTTTGTTGTGCCACCAACACCGTCTTCGTTTCCTACCCAACGCAAGTCTGGCCCGGCATCACTAAAAAACAGCACTGCAGGTTGCATTTCTTCGACCATTGCCAAAGTTGTTGGCCAATCATAATAGTTTTGTTTATCGATTCTTCGCTCTTCGTTAGCGCCGCCGTAGTAACCGTCACCACCATTAGCACCATCAAACCACATCTCGAAAATATCGCCGTAATTAGTAAAAACTTCTTTTAATTGATTTCTGTAAAATTCTACATAAGATGCTTCTCCATAATCTTCACGATTACGATCCCACGGAGAAAGATAAATCCCGAATTTTAAACCGTGTGCTCTGGCAGATTCGGCTACTTCTTTAACCAAATCTCCTTTTCCATCTTTATATGGAGAATTTGCGATATCATGCTCGGTATAATCTGAAGGGAAAAGTGCAAAACCATCATGATGTTTTGCCGTTAAAATCACTCCTTTAAAACCTGCTTTTTGCAAAGTTTCCATCCATTGATCTACATCAATAGCTGTTGGATTAAAAATTTCTGGCGATTCGTCACCAAATCCCCATTCTTTACCTGTAAATGTATTAGTGGTAAAATGAATGAACGCATTCATCTCCATATCATGCCAGGCAAGTTGTTCTTTTGTTGGCGTTGGTCCTACAGCCTGTGGTGCTTTAACTTCCTGCTTCTCGTTACAGGCAAATAAAAGGCTGGCAATACCAATACCGGCAATGGTTTTGTTTAAATTTCGGATCATTTATGTATTTAATTTTCTATTGAAAATGCTATTCCTGAAATATTCTTTTTTGAACGGATTTCCTTTGGAAGGCTAATCTCTACTTTACCATCTTTAATTTTAAAATCTACTTTTTTACCGGTTTCCAGTAACTTGATTTTAGCGTTTTCTGAAGGTAAATTTTTGCTGAAGCTTATCTTTTTTGGTAATTCTTCACCATCTTCGAACATGGCTATAGCAAATAATTTGTCTTCATTTTGAGTAAAATAAACATTCCCATCCTGGTAATCATCGATAGCATGAGTGTTATAGATCGCTTCTCCATTTTTCTCTAACCAATCACCTATTTCAGCTAATTGATCGATAACATCTAATGGCAAAGTCCCATCTGGTTTTGGTCCTATTCCCAAAAGCATATTCCCTCCTTTAGAAACAATATCTACAAGCGTATTAAGCACTTTGGTTGTAGATTTATAAGGATCATTTGGCACATATCCCCAATTATTCCCTAAAGGTAAATTACTCTCCCATGGATTATCTAATTTGGTTTCTGGCACTCTACGCTCTGGCGTTTGGTAATTCTCGTAAGGACCATGTACAGTACGATCTGCAAAAATTATCCCTGGTTGTTTTTCCCTTGCCATTTCAGCAATCTTAGGCATATCGATCTCCTGACTAAAATCTGGAATTGGTGCTCCCCAGGATCTTACCTCGTCGGTAACGGTTTCTCTTGGTCTAACCCAACCTCCATCTAACCAAAGAATATCGATCTCACCATAACCGGTCATTAATTCTTCGATCTGGTTGTAAGCAAATTCTTTAAATTTATTCCATCTCCAATCGTACTTTTCGATATCGTAGTTCACATTTCTATCTGGAGTCGCATATTTATCCCACCAGAAATATTGAGAATGCCAATCGGGCTTAGAATAATAAGCACCGATCATAAAATCTTTTTTTCTAAAAGCATCAAAAATATGCTTTGTAACATCTGCTTTTGGATTATTTTGGAAAGGACCACTTGTGATCTTATAATCTGTTTGTTTTGTATCGAACATATTAAAACCATCGTGATGCTTTGTGGTAAATACAACATACTTCATCCCTGCAGATTCAGCTGCATCTGCCCAGCTATCTGGATCAAAATTTACCGGATTAAAGATTTTATCTAAATTCCAGTACCATTTTTTATAGTCATTATAGGCGATCGTGCTATCTCTTTCGATCCAATCTTCTGAAACCAAATTCCAGCTTTCCATGATACCCGGCACTGAATAAAGCCCCCAATGAATAAGCATACCGAATTTAAGATCTCCCCATTCATCTAGCTTTTCTATAACCTGAGGATCGGTTGGTGCTTCATAGGTTTCAGAACGGCCATGCACGCCGTGTTCATCTTCTTCTTGTGTTTGGGCCTGGAATGTGTTTGCCGCACACACTAAGGCTACCAACAGTAGGGATTTTATTTTATTCATTTTAAACATTTTAGCTAGTTTATTTGTTTAGTGTAATTGTTTCAGGGATTTCGAATGTTGTTTCCAGTTTAATATCTTCAGAAGAAGAACCGATCATTACTTTAAATTCACCGGCTTCTACTTTTTGGATCATTTCAGCATCAAAAAGTGATAATTCCTTCGGAAGCAATTCAAATTGAATGCTTTTGGTTTCTCCTGCTTTTAAAGAAACACGCTCAAAGCCGCGTAATTGTTTTACAGGACTTAGTACGCTGCTTAGCATATCTCGAATATAAAGCTGAACAACTTCATCGCCATCTATTTTGCTAATATTGGATACTTTTAGACTGATATCTATTTTAGTGTTTTGTCCTTTTCCTGAAGTGTTCAATTGTAAATCTGAATATTCAAATTCAGAATAACTTAAGCCATAACCAAACGGAAATAAAGGTTTAGAATCATGCTCTACATAATCTCTTCTTATAGGAAACCAATAATTGTAATATACCGGGATTTGTCCTAAAGATTTTGGTACAGAAACCGGCAATCTTCCCGCAGGATTAAAATCTCCAAAAAGTACATCGGCGATCGCATTACCACCTTCTTGACCGGGATACCAGGCATCTAAAATAGCAGGTACATTTTCTGAAGGCCAGTTTAGCAATAATGGGCGACCTTTAATTAACATCAAAACAGTTGGTGTTCCTGTGGCCACAACGGCTTGAAGTAGTTCCATCTGTTTCCCCATTAAATTAAGGGTAGAACGATCGAATCCTTCACCACTTTCCATATCTCCCAAAATTTCATCTTCTTTTGAGGAAACAGTAGCAGCGCCGGTTTCAAGATATTCAGTTTTAAAATCTCTGGCACTGGAACCACCTAACACAACGATGGCAACTTCAGCATTTTTTGCAGCTTCTACAGCAGCCGGAATATCGGTTTGCGTAGTATCACGAACAGCTGTTCCTTTTACATAATCTATTGTTGCGTTTGGTAATTTATTCTGAATGCCTTCTAAAGCGGTAACGATATTATCTTCAGATTGCGGGCCAGTGTAATCTCCTAACTGATTGTATTGCATATCTGCATTCGAACCAATTACAGCGATACGCTTTAAATCTTTACTTAGTGGAAGAAGATTATCTTCGTTTTTAAGCATCGTTACAGATTGGCGAGCAACTTCTCTGGCTAATTCAATATGCTCTGTATTCCTTACTAGCTTTTCAGCTTCTTTTTCGCTGGTAAAAGGATCTTCAAAAAGCCCTAATTTGAACTTTACAGCAAGAATTCTTTTTACAGCTTCATCGATACGCTCTTCAGAAACTTTACCTGCTTTTACGGCATCTAATAAAGCATCATCGAAGCCATTTCCTCCTAAATCTACATCTACACCAGCATTCATGGCTATAGCAGCGGCATCTTCTTCAGTATCTACAATATGATGATCTCCCAAAAGACCTTCGATACTTGCTAAGTCTGAGATCACAAAACCATCAAAGCCCCACTTTTCACGAAGTGTGTTTGTTAATAATTTCTTATGAGCTGTACTCGGTACTCCGTCAATAGAGCTATAGGCCGTCATCACCGATAAAATCCCGCTATCTACAGCTTCTTTTACCGGATACATATAATTTTGAAACAGATCACGTTCACCAATATGAACTGCGGCACCATTATGCCCACCTTCTGAAACTCCGTAAGCAGCAAAATGCTTTAGTGTTGCAGCAACGTGTTTTTTTGTTTTAAGATCACTTTCTTTGTCTCCCTGAAAACCTTTTACAATAGATTTTCCCATCTGGGCGATCAAATAAGAATCTTCACCAAAGGTTTCTTCTACTCGAGACCATCTTGGCTCTCTGGCGATATCGATAATAGGACCATAAGCGGTGTTCGCTCCCTGCGTTCTAATTTCTTCAGCAATAACTTCAGCCATTTTTTTAATCAGATCAGGATTCCAGGTACTAGCCTGACCTATCGCAGTAGGGAATACTGTAGTCCCTACTGCCATATGCCCGTGCATAGCTTCTTCTTCAAGTAATAATGGAATTCCCAAACGACTATTTTCAATAGCATATTTTTGTATTGCATTGGTAATCTTTGCTGCTTCTTTAGGGTGTAAGCCAGTCTCTAAAGTTTTTTGAGTCCATGGGTCTGCTCTTAAAACTCCCCATAAACCACCAATATGTCTATTCTTTATTTCTTCTTTGTAAAGTTCACTTAAGCTTGCCTTACTTCCTGCCTCTTTACTATACATCTTCCAACCAAGCGGTGTGGTAAGCTGTCCTATCTTTTCTTCGAGGTTCATTAAAGAAATTAAGTTCTCTACTCTCTCATCCACACTTAACTCACTGTTTTTATAAGCAGCGTTTTTTAGATCCTGAGCATTCAGGAAACTTGAAATTAGTAAAAAACAAAGGCAAATCTTTTTCATCAATTTTAAATTTTAAAAGGAAAACTGGTTGGTTATTCACCAACCAGTTTTCACCTAACTAAACAGAAACAATCGAAACGGTTGTTTTATTTTTAGAAGTTGCTCGCTCCGGTATCCCACCAAACTCTGGTACCTCCATTATCTGGACCACCAAGAAGTTCAACACCGGTTTGTACACCTTCGTTGTGTGTATTGTATTCTACTGTTGGGAATGGTGTTCTTCTAACAAATTCATCTGTATCGATTAATCCACCACTATAATTCACCACAACAGGTATTAACCTTGGGTATCCTGTTCTTCTAAATTCAGACCAGGCTTCCTGACCATTAGGAAACAAAGAAATCCATTTTTGAGTGATTATTTTTTCCAATTTAAGCTCGTTCGAAGCAGCATCATCCCAGGCGATAGTTACATCACTAGATCCAGAAAAACTATTTTCAGGATTTTTAGGATCTGTATAATCTGCGAAAGTACTGGTAGCATTAGCTAAATAATCACTAGCGCCTGCAGCATCAAATTCATCAAAACTAAGTTGTACACCCTGAGCATAAAAATCCTCAGCTGAACCTCCCATATTCCAACCTCTTAAAGCACCTTCTGCTCTTAAGAAAGCAACCTCTGAAGCTGTCATAATCTTTACATTTTCAGCAGAACCGAACATCGTTCCTATCGCTGAGAAATTTACGTAGGTGTTTTTAGATGAAATCGCGATCCCCTGTCTAATTCCTTTAAATTCTCCAGCCACATCTTCATCTGTTGCTGGCTGGAAATAAATTGGTAAGCGAGGATCTTCATAGCCTCCTAAAATAGACTCCATCGTAGCAGACATTCTTGTATCCTGCCAGCTATTACTAAACATCCAAAGTGGGTGCATATTTCCCTGTAAAGACATCATAAGGTTATCTTCATTACTTTCCATTACACCATAAGAGTTAGAAAGAGCTTTTTCTGCTTCTTGTTGTGCAAGTGTTGGATTAACCTTTACGATTCTCATTGCAAGACGTAATCTTAAAGAATTCGCTGCTTTGATCCATTGTGCGATATCTCCGTTTAAGGTTGAAGTATCAAATTGCATAAATTCGGTATTATCTGTATAACCTTCTAGAGTAGCAACAGCCTGATCTAATTCAGCAAAAAATTGGGTATAAACCTGCTCCTGACTATCATAAGGTACAAAACTAGGAGAAGAGTTGTATTGGCTATACATAATTGGCCCATAGTTATCGGTTACTTTATGCATTGCGAAAACTTTATGAATAAGTCCCAAAGCAAAATAATGCGGATAATTTTCTTGGACATTATTTGTTTCAAACCTTCCCATGTACGACATAATATTGTTGTACTTAAGGTTCATCTGTCTATCATACCAGGAAAAAGCATAAGTAACATTGTTTCTGTTAGAAACGAATGGCGTTGGAGGCACTAAAAATTGTGAAAATGCATCTCCTGTAAGATTTTCTTCTACCTGCAAGCCAGCATCAATAGTTCTTACATAGGCCTGCATGGCTCTTACGAAACCTCCAATGTTATTACCGTCCTGTTCTGCAGATTCATCTGTGATACCATAAGGATCTGTATTGATCTCTTCGAAATCATCTGTACAGTTCGTTACCGTAAAGAGTGCAGTAGCTGCTAATATTGTATTAAATATTCTTTTCATCGTCATCTTAAATTAGAAGTTAGCTGATAGGTTTAAACCAAAGTTTCTCGTAATCGGCGGACCAAAATTTGTCACCGCTTGAGTTCCGTTACCTGTACTAATCGCAAAGTCTGGATCTGTTGGCGCATCATTGTAGAAGAAGAATAGATTATTTCCTACTAAACTAACATTTAGATTTTTCATAAAACTATCTTCGTCAAACCCAAAAGTATAACCTAATGTAAATTGTCTAAGTCTAATATTCGTAGCATCATAAACATAACGCTCTTTAATTCCGTTTCTACCTCCTACACCGGTATAGTAGTCTCTTGCGTCAACAACACCGCTAAAAGGTGTACCGTCATTTAAAACTCCGTCAACCTGAACACCTCCAGCGTCTCTGGCAGCAGCAGTTGCTTCAGTAGCTCCTAAAGCATCAAGATAAGCTTCGGTTTGAGAAACAAATTTTCCACCGAATCTAGAATCGATAAGGAAACTTAAGCTAAAGTCATTAAAACGCATTGAGTTATTCCAACCTAGCATAAAGTCTGGATTAGCATTACCAACAAGTTTCATCCCTTCTGTAGTATTCGCATTTACAGGAATTCCGTCTTCAGAAACAACTATGTTTCCATTTTCATCTCTGGTATATGCATTAACATATATATCACCTAAAGATCCGCCTTGTACGATGTAAGTGTTATAACCTTCTCCACCTCCACCAACGATACTATTTCTTTGTCCGTTTAGCTCATCTGTTAACTCAAGAATCTCGTTATCATTATGTGTGAAGTTGAACGTTGAATTCCAAGTAAAATTATCGTTTTTGAAAACATCTGCTCCTAATGTTAATTCTACACCGTAATTTCTTACGTGACCTGCATTAACATAATAAGTTTGCCAAACTGTACCAAGAATCGCCTGTAAAGGTAAGAATTGATCTCTACTATCGATCTGATAATAAGTAGCACTTAAATTGATTCGACTATTAAAGAATCTAAAATCTGCTCCAAACTCCCAGTTATCCTGAATCTCTGGCTTCAACTCTGTAAAAGGCTGAGTATTGTTGAAGCTGATCTGATTAAATGCTGGTGAGTTAATAGGGTTTGTTCTAAACGCAGGTACTTCGTTAGCAACTTGAGCAAAAGATGCTCTTAATTTAGCATAAGAAATAAATTCTGGTAACTCAAATGCTTCACTAGGTAAGAATGTAACCCCAGCCGAAGGATATAAGTAAGAAGAATTATCTGTAAATGATAAAGTTGAAGCCCAGTCATTTCTAGCAGATACATCTAAAAACACCATATCTTTGTAACCAATAGAAGCATTTGCAAAAACAGATTGTTTTACCAGTCTAGAGTTTAAAGACTGTGAATTTGTAAATGCCTGTAATTGTGTGATATTTTGAATTGTAAACTCATTTGGAGCGTATAATCCATAAGTCTGACTATCTACAGAAATTCCATCTCCAATGATTCTTTTTTGGTAAGCAGCACCTACCAGCCCATGAAAATCCCAATCGTCACCAAACTGCTGATCGTAAGTTAAGATCATATCCGTGTAGGCCTGCCAGCTTTCTACATTTTCGTAAACATATCTACCATTGTCACTAGAAACTACAGGACTTGTTCCTGCCATTACTTTTTGCTCATAGATCTGGCGAGTGAAATCGTAACTACCACGACCTGTTAATGTCAACGCATCAGAAATATTATACTCAATAGAACCATTTCCAATAAAACGTTTTGTTCTCTCAACGTTAGGCGCATTGTTTAATATCCAATAAGGATTCATGTTCGCTTCACTGTTTCCTAAGATTGGCCAGTTTTGCGTCATAATATTTCTTTGAGGATCTAATACCTGATAGTTATTAGCATACTCATCAAAATCTAAACCTCTAGGAAAAGTATAAAGTCCTAAAAGTGGATTAAAATAGTAACCATTTAGCATTTTATTGTCTACTCTTTGGTCTGTCAACAACACGTTAGAGGAAACTTTAACCTTGTCATCAAAGAACTTAGAAGTTTGCTTAAAGGTTAAGTTATTCTTGTTGAACTCGTTTGTAGGCATGTTACCAGTAGCATAGGTATTAGCATACGAGAAATACGTAGTTGTTTTATTATTACCTCCACTTAAAGAAATTGCATTTTGAAGTGTAATCCCGGTATCGAAAAAGTCGTCTACATAATTTTCGTAGTCCCCAGGCTGTCCCCAACTTGAATCTGCACCAGGTTCATCTGTTGCCCCATATCTAAATTGAAGATCTGGGTAATCATATACTCTTTGAACCTGAGTAGTAGAACTAATATTAATCCTCGTTTTCCCTTCTTCACCTTGTTTAGTTGTGATAAGGATCACACCATTAGCTCCCTGGCTACCGTAAAGTGCAGCCGCGTTCGCGCCTCGAAGTACAGTAATACTTGCGATATCCTCTGGGTTAATGTTTGATAACCCATCACCACTATCACGACCGCCATAAAAACCACTTGCATCTGAAGTTTGATAGTTGGCCATAGGGATACCATCGATCACAAATAGTGGTTGGTTTGAAGAAGTAATGTTCTTAGAACCTCTTAATTGAATTTTTGTAGAACTACCAGCTCCGGCTGTTCCTTGTCTAATTTCAACCCCGGCAACTTTACCACTAAGTCCCTGAGTAAAATTCACGTTCTTACCCTGAGTAACTTCTTCAGAGCCTAAAGTTTGTGAGGCATAGGTAAGTGCCTTAGATTCTCTTTTAATACCTAGCGCAGTTACAACAACTTCATCTAAAGCTTCAGTATCTGTTGCCATTTCCACGTTAATATCTCCGCCGGTTACAGGAATTTCCTGAGTAACGTATCCAATCATGGATAGGACCAATGTAGCATCATCGCCCACATCTAAAGAAAAATTACCATCAAAATCTGTAGAAGTACCATTTGATGTTCCCTTTTCCATAACAGTAACCCCTGGTAAAGGCATTCCTGTTTCTGCTTCGGTAATGGTTCCACTTACTGTTTGCGATTGCGCAACAGCAATTTGATTAAGCCCCATCACAAGCAGAAACGAAAAAATAATTTTTTTAAACATACTTGTATTTAATTTTAGTTAGTACCGTAATCAGTAGTGTGCGACTACTAATTTTATCTTAAATGTTATAAATAAGTTAAGTTTTCTAAAATAAAATCGACGGACAACTGCTATGAATAGACCAACAACTTAATAATAAATTTAAGTTTTAAATACAGTATATGCATATTTTTAAATAAAGTTCAAAAACTAATTCAACTTTTTTATTTTTTTATTGTATTTCACGCATTACTTAATCGATTAACCTATGTTTTAAGCATACGCTATCGATTTAAAGAAAACGATTGAGAGTAATAATACTCTGGAAATCGTTAATTTTTTTAAGAAATAAAAAACCAGAATGCGTAATTACATTCTGGTTTTACAACTAAAACAAATCGAATTTATTTAACTAACAAGGATTATCTATTCCAAACGAACTCTCCATTCTCTATCGACCAATCATTACCAAAAAATCCACTAAATTTTACACCTTCCAAACCTTCTTTAGACATCGTTTCATCAAATACCATTACATCCGGAAAAAAAGTTCCATTTTCAAGATAATCATTAGCATAAGCAGCATGCATACCCTCGATACCCGTAGCACTAACTACTCCTATACTTGTTGCAGCATTATCTTTATTTGGATAAATAAAATAAGTACCATATTGAGACCCTTTCAAATTTTCGTCCTCAATTTCTATCTTACCATTAGATACCTGTATTGGTGAATCTTTAAGTAACTTCTTCCAAGCCGCGTTATTAGAGCTGTTTCCATAGAGAATAATATTTTTCCCTTCAAAATCATCTAATTCGAAGTTGGTATCTTTTACTAATTCTATATTCCCATTTGCTCGATACCAAAATTTTTCAGCATCAAACTTGGCGCGGTTATAATACCATTTATTCTCTTCATCGCTTCCTTTACTGGCATAAACAAGAACCATATTATTTCTGAAAGCGTCTTTAAAACCTCCATATCTAAGCGGACTTTTTTCTGAAGCTTCAGGTTGATCTATGATTTGCCATTTATCTTCAACTTTTGAAATGAATAATCTATCTGAAGATTCTAATGTTATTGGTTGATCGTCTATAAAAACTTCGGTTAGATCTTCCTGCCCCATCGCTTTTAAATCTATAGATAATGTTTTTACGTTAGCCGTTGCTATCTTAAATCCATTTTCAGTTCTATCGAATTTAAAATTACTAATCTCAAATGGTTTTTCTTGCTGAAGAATGCTTACAAAGTGTGAACCTTTAGAGACTCCTGGTGAAGCTGTTGTAAAGTTAATATTGTTGATTTCGTGATCCTTTTTTATTTCCCTTCTATTAAAGAAATAAAAAATAGGAGGCCAGTCTACACTTTCATCTCCAAACCAGTGCTCTCCTCCCGGATACTCATAATAGGCAAAATCATTATGATATTTTCCTAATCGCTCACGCATATCTTGTGCTAAAAAAGTAGGAACTACATTATCTGAATCTCCATGAAGGATATAAACACCATAATGCAAATAATTTTCTTTTAATTTCAAAGTTCTACTCGTGTTTCCGGCGCGTCTAATTATAGCATCCATCTGCTCCTGTTTGCCATTACCTAAAATTGGATTTAATTTTTGCTCAAAATCGGCTAAACTCATACCAAATCTTCTTTGTGCCATTTCATCATCCATATTTCTGGTAAAACTATGTCGATATTCCAAAAGATCTGGATAACCAGCAGCTGGTGCTATCGCTGCAAACTTATCTGGATAAGTTGCTCCCAAATACCAGGTTCCATGACCTCCCATAGAATGACCTGTTAAATAAGTATGTTGCGCATCGGTTTTGTATAAATCTGAAGCATGTTTTAAAACCTCTAATGCATCTAATCTTCCCCAATCTTCCCAGGCAAAACCAAATGGCCTTCTATTTGTTGGTGCAACAACGTACCCCCAGTCTTTTTGTTTATATGCATTCGCCTGGTTTACGGCTTCTACAGAAGCACCGTGAACAGATAAAAACAAAGCCTGATTTTCTTTATTCTTAGTTAGTGATGGTGCCACACTGTAATATTGAACACTATGATCTATATCACTTAAAAAAGTATTTTTGTGATGTTTGTAAACAGACTTTACATCTAAACTAATACTTGCTGTATCAATTATGCTATTATTCTTAGCTTTTAAGTAAAGTGTTGCGGTTACTGATTCTCCTTCTTTTAAATCTTTAGGATTTGGAATAAGAAAAGGTACTTTTCGAACATATTTTGGCGCTACAGCCGGGATTTTAATGACTTCGGAATTTCCATTCAATTTAACTTCAATAGAAGCATTCTTAAAAAATTCATCTTCAGTATTAATAATTCGTATTGCACCCCAAAGTGATTCACTACCTTCTGCTACTAAATCTGGTAAGGTAAGATCTCTTGTGGTAAATTCTACTGGTTTAAACGTCTCTAATAATCGAGCTCTTATCCTTGGAAATCTTCCTCCTGAAAGTAAAAATGTATTTTTTCCTTTCTTTAAAGTTATAGGAATCAAATTCCAACCAAAATCGTAATGATCACCTTCGTGGGGCAATCCATTGATCAAAACTTTAGTATGCCCGGAAGCTTCAAAAAGAACCGTTTTTTCTTCTTCTGAAGTATATTCCAGATACAAATAACCATTACGCCTTAAAAAAGGATCATTAAATTCACCATTTTCAACAATAGCTAATTTTTCCCATTTAACTGATTTCTCCTGAAAGCTATCATAAACCTCTTTACCTTCTGAAATTCCAGAATTAGAAGCATTATTTAAAAAATCTGCAAAAACAGGATCATACTCTACAGAAGCATTACTAAAAGAAACTCCTGTAGTTTTTAAAATCAATCCTTCTTTAAATAAATGAATCACCTCTCCTTCACTTACATCGTTTACCTTCTCTTTACCAAAATATTCGACAATATTTCCTTCCTTTTGCTGGGCAGAAACCTTTGTGGTTAATATTACTAAGCAGGCAAAAAATAATATTCTAAAAAATGTCATTATGTAAATTGAAAAAGAGGTGATTAAATTTTTAATTTTCTATTGCTCTACATCCCACCAAATACGAGTGGTTAAAAGATCTGGACCTTGCGATTGTACTGCAGCATTATAATTCTCTGCATTAGTAGACTGCTCTGAAACCATGTAGGTTAATCGCCTTGGGATAGTACCATTAGTAACATTTCCTGGATAATTTACCGCAGTTAATGCCGGGTATCCACTTCTTCTCCAGTTAGAATAAGATTCTATTTCATTTAAGAAGGTTGCAGCCCAATATTGCGTATTGATCTGTTCTAAAGCATTTGCAGCATCGTAAGGATTTGCTGCAAGATAATCATCAATTTCAGCATCACTAATTACTGCGTCTGCAGAGTATAATTCCAGGTAATTCATTGCAGCTCTTACACCTGCATTATAATGAGCCTCTGCATCTCCACCTGCAATTCCCCATCTATAAGCAGCTTCGGCCATCATAAATTCAACTTCAGCATAAGTTTGAAAGAACATTGGTGCAGCCTCGCTAGTCATATAAAACCTATTAGGCTCAGAGTAATCCTGTGTATTACTTTCACCAGTTAAATCTCTTAGCATAGAATTGTCTAATCCATTAGGAAGCCCTCTTTGTGCATCTGGATCAAGACGCTCTTCAGCTGTTCTTGCATTATCATCTGAATCTGTTGAAGGTAGACTAGCATAAACTGTCAATCTAGGATCATCCTGCAAAAATTCGATAAATGTATCACTCATTCTAGGAGTTGCATCTGCGGTAAAAGTTTCTCCATTACCATTTTGAACGATACCATTTCCCTCTTCATGACGAACATAGGCAATATCATCATTAGACTCCATTACTCCACCTTCAATTGCTCTTTGTGCCCATTCTTGTGCCACAGCTTCGTCGACTTTGGTCATTCTCATAGCCAACCTTAGCATTAAACTATTCGCCCATTTTCTCCAAAGATCAATATCACCACCATAGATAATATCTGCACTACCTAAAGAACTGGTTCCCCCAGCTTCCAAAATGGCTACAGATTCCTGAAGTTCATTGAGCATATCTGCATAAATTTCTTCCTGCGGATCATAAGCTGGTCTCATATCTCCATCGATATAAGCTTTCCCTGCTTCAGAATACGGTACGTCACCATATAAATCTGTCATTTTTTGATATTCAAAAACACGCAATGTTCTAACAATTGCATAGTCTACAGAACTAGAATCACCAGCCTGCTCCAAACCAGCTTTCATATCTTCTATAGCTTTTATCGTTTGTGGATATTGCGAAGTCCAAAAAGCTTCTGCATAAGCTGTATTTAACAGGTATTTATCTCCACTCCAATAGGTCTCGGTATTGGCAATATGTTGCACCATGGTAGAAGAATAAATTAAATTAGCTCTCCATGATTCATAACGCTGACCAGATGCATATAACACTGCACTAGGAAATTTATAACTAAGATCAACCTCTGCAGCAGTGGTTGGATCTATATTGATCTCTTCGAAATTATCATCACAAGATTGTAACAATAAAATGCTTACCAAGAATAAGGCGGTATATATTTTATTTTTCATCAATATCATCTTTAAAATTTAATGTTAAGATTAAGACCATAACTTCTACTTGTTGGAAGTCCAAATCTTTCTAAACCTCTAGCTCCTCTACTGTTAAAGGAAGATTCTGGATCGATATTCTCTGTTTCTCTTTTGATAAAGAACAGGTTTCTACCAATTATTGAAACATTAGCACTATTTATAAAAGTGTTTTTTAAAAGGTCGCTTGGCAGACTATAACCTAAACTAAATTCTCTAAACTTGATAAAATCTGCATCCTGAATATGCTCTTCTGCAATCTCATATAATCTTTTATAGTAAGTTTCTACATTTTCTGCCGCGATCGTAGTTGAATAATCTGCACCTGAAGAATCAAAACCATCTATTTGAAGTCCGTTCTCTCTGCCTACTAAAGTATTTTGGCTAGCTCCATAATAGTTAGCAAATGCACTTGTTCCTGAATAAATTTCAGCTCCAAATTTCGCGTCGATCAAAAAGGATAGATTCCAATTCTTATATCTAAAATTGTTGGTAAGTCCCATTGCCCAAGGAGCAACTCCATTACCTAGTACTTCCTGTGGACCAACAGTTGGAGTTCCATTACTATCATACTGAATTCTTCCCTGCTCATCTCTAATATAAGTTGTCCCATAAATAGCTCCAAAAGGCTGACCTACGATAGCACCAGATTGAACGTTGGTTGCAGACGATCCATCAGGAAATAATGGATTACCGTCTTCGTCTGTTTGCACAACTTCGTTTTTATTGTATCCCAGGTTGTAAGAAACATTCCAGGTGAAGTTATCATTTTTTATTGGAGAACCAGATAATAGCATTTCAACACCATTGTTTGTTAACTCTCCAATATTAACTACCGCCGAGCTATATCCTGAAGCATTGGAAATAGTAATTGGTACAATGTCATCTGTAGTTTTATTGCTGTAATAAGCAAGGTCAAGACTTAATCTACTTTTAAACAACTGAAGATTTAAACCTATTTCATATTCTTCTTTAGAAAATGGTTTAAGATCCTGGTTCGGCAATCTATCATTACTAATTCTTCCTAACGGAACAGAAGCGCCAGTACCATTATAAGTGTCGAAAATTCCGTAAGCTAAAGCTAACTGATAAGGATCGTTTGCTCCACCAGCAACGTCAGAATAACCTAATCTTAATTTACCAAAAGTAATCCAATCTGGCATTTGGAAAGCATCGCTAAATACAAAACTCGCATTAGCAGATGGGTAGAAATAAGTATTAGGACTAGATTTACCTACAAGTGATAATGTAGAGAACCAGTCCTGACGACCAGTTATATTTAAGAATAAGAAATCATCATAAGAAAACTCTGTAGAAAAATATAATGAGTTTCTTTTTACCTGTGAAAAATCGTAGGTATAGTTCTTATTAGTAAGGTTATTGATGTCTTCTAAATCTGGAATAACAAATTCAGTCCCACGCAATTCAGTTCTTTCAATTTTTCTATCATTACTGTTTGCTCCAAGAATAACTTCTCCTGAAAATTTACCAAATGACTTATTGAATCCAAGCATTGCATCTGCATCAACCAATTTAGTATTATAGGTGATTTCAGACATTGCTCCTAATGGAATATATGCTGTACCAAATGGCTCAACTGAAGTAATTCTGGAAGTATACTGATCTAAACCAGCTCTTCCTAAAACATACATCCAATCTGTAACATCGTACCTTACAGTTGAAGAACCTATAAATCTATTTCTTAAACTGCTATTACTAAATTCATATGCAGACCAATATGGATTTTGGTGATAGGTACTACTCGAAACTCTATATTCTGTACCTGCATCGTTTACCCATGGTTTGTAATCTTCTACGTCAATGTTTGGTGGAGATAAAACTACAGCGAAATTGGCGTTACCAGGAGAATCAGATAACCTTGGTCTGTTCTTAACATCTTCAAGAACATATTTACCACTTACATCCAGGCTTAATTTTTCTGCCAACTGAACCCCTCCATTCAGCGAAAAAGACTTTCTGTTAAGCCCTGCATTTGGCATAACATCCTCATTACTTAAGTCTGTAGCCGAGAATCTAAAATTAAAATCCTCCCCAGCTTTGGTCACCGCTACAGTATTAGTAATCGTATGAGCCGTTCTATAAAATCTATCAAGGTTATTTCCCTGATCTATATAAGGTCTTTCTACTCCATCAAATTGCACAACATTAGAACCATCTAATCTACCTCCCCAGGCTTGCATTCCTGCAGAAAGAGCTTCTTGTGTAGTTTCTGGTGCAGCGCCATTATTACCCTGCCCAAATTGATTCTGGAAATCATAAATATCAGACATAACGCTTTCAAATAGTACAGAGCCAGAATATTCTACTCCAAAACCTTGTTGACCTCTTCCGGTTTTAGTATTGATCAAGATAACCCCGTTAGAAGCTCTTGATCCATAAAGTGCTGCCGCCGCACCACCTTTAAGTACACTAATAGATTCTACGTCGTCTGGGTTAATACTTGAAATACCATCCCCAAAATCTGATCCTCCCCATTGGCTGGCTGAACCTAAGTTAGTATTATCGATAGGAATTCCGTCAACTACATAAAGTGGTTGGTTATTACCCCCAACACTAGAAATACCACGAATTAAAACGTTACTGGTACCTGCAGGCCCCGTAGCTGCACCGGTTACATTTAAACCAGCAACTTTACCCTGTAAAGAGTTAATTGCATTTACCTGTTTTACATCAGAAAGTTCATCCCCTCCAACTTCAGTTAGTGCATAACCTAAAGCTTTTTCTGAACGTTTAATCCCTAAAGCCGTTACTACAACCTCATCTAAGGCCTCAGTATCTGTTTGCAGTGAGGCATCAAATTCTCCGGAAGCTACAGAAATTTCGAGCTTTTGATAACCCACCATAGAAAGCACCAATGTGGCGCCATCGCTAACAGTAATCGTATAATTACCATCAAAATCTGTTGAAGTACCGTTCGAAGTGCCTTTTTCTAAGACAGTAACTCCAGGCAAAGGCATGCCTGTTTCAGCCTCTGTAATGGTTCCACTTACTTCCTGCTGCTGAGCATTAGCAAGTTGGACAAACCCCATTACAAGCAAAAACGAAAAAATAATTCTTTTAATCATACTTGTAATTTAAATTTAGTTAGTGCATAAGCTAGCAATGATTTATTGCTAATTTTAAGTTAATAGGTTGATTAAGTTTTTTAATGAAAATAGATAACGACAAATATTGTTTTACTTGAGATTGCATTTTTTAAACACAAAAAACGTTTTCGAATAACATTAAAACTTAATTTTGAACTAAGTTAAAACAATAAATAAAAAAATCACACTATATATTAAAGAAACTTTATTTTTTTAGGAAAGTTACCTTTTGTTAAATTTAACATAGGTTTTTTGACCGACTTACCGTCTACCTGAAGGTGTAGATTCTTTTCAGAATTCGAATCATTCTCTATGATCAAATTCCCATTCTCGTAAAAATCTGTATTTAAATGAAGTATGATTTTATCAAAACTTGGAGATACGAAAGTATAAACGGGTTCTGCCGGAGTAATTGGATAAATTCCCATCATCGAATAGATCACCCAGGCACTCATTGTACCGGTGTCATCATTACCAGGAATTCCATCTGGAGAATTTTTATAATAAGTTTTAATCAATTCATGAATTTTTTCTGAAGCTTTGTATTCTTTTCCAGAAATAAAATTATAAAGATACCCGTACGCGAAATCTGGCTCATTCGCCATGTCGAATTGACCTTTTTCAAAAAGTTGATCTAAACGAGCTTCAAATTTGTTATTTCCACCCATCAATTTTTTTAGTCCGTTTACATCATGCGGCACCATAAATAGGTACTGCCATGCATTTCCTTCAATATAACCTGGATTATGAGCAAAATTAGCTCCAGCTAACGGATCGAATTCGGCAAACCAGCTGCCATCACTGTTTTTTGGTTGAATAAATTTAGTCTCCGGATTGTACAATTTCTTATACGACAATGAGCGCTTTAAAAATTGTTTGTAATCTTTCTTTTTCCCTAATTTTTTAGCCAACTGAGCGATGGCATAATCTGCAATATTATATTCCTGAGTGGTAGACACGGGCCCTTCAACCTTACCATCTACTCCTAAATAACCATTATCGATATATTCTTTTAAACCTGGTCGCAACGGATTATTGGTGGTATCTAATGCACTTTTCAGCATCGCTTCATACGCTTTTTCAACATCAAAATCGGTTAAACCACGTAAATACGTATCCGCTAAAACTACCGCCGCAGGATCTCCTACCATCGTAAAAGTTTCGGTTGAATTTAATTCCCACTTTGGCAACCATCCATTTTCATTATACATCTCTAACATCGATCTCACCATATTCAGCTGCTCTTCTGGATACAACAAACTCATTAGCTGATGATAATTACGATAGGTATCCCATAATGAAAAAGTGGTGTAACGAGTCCCTTCAGTCTTTCCAATTTTCCCTGTAGCGATTTCAGGATACTCACCGTTGATATCGTTTAAAGTATTTGGATGTATTTGTGTATGGTATAAAGCAGTATAAAAAATCGTTTTCTCATCGTTTGTTCCACCTTCAACTTCAGCAACCTGCAATTTCTTTTTCCAAGCATTTTTTGTTTCCGCTAAAACTTCTTCAAAAGTGGAATCTCCAACTTCTTTTGCTAAATTTTCACGAGCATTTTCAATACTTACATAAGACACCCCAATTTGAACTTCTACTTCTTGCGGCTCCTGAAAATCGTAAGTCATATACGCACCAATGCTATCGCCAACAACCTCTCTGGTAAATCCTTTTTTAATTCGGGTTTTCCCATTATATCCCATCCACTGGGATTCTAAACCTTCGTATTTATAAGGTGTTTTCCAAACGCCAAAATCATCGGCTGGTTTAGAGAATTTCGCCACAAAATATACTGGATAAGCAGCTTCTGCATTATTGTAACAAAAACTTCCTACCATTCGCATTCCTTCGATCTCATCTGGCCCAACCACATGCACCATAGCACCCTGCTCGTTGGTTAATCCAAGACCTAAATTCAGTAATACATTCGATTTTCCTGCCGGAAACGAATACCTGCTCACTCCTGCTCTCGTGCTTGCTGTGGCCTCAGCTTTTACATTGTATTTATCTAGCTCTGCCGAATAATATCCTGCTTCAGCAGTTTCTTCAGAATATGTCGTTCCGTACTCTATATGATCTGTTTCTAATTCTCCGGTTGTTGGCATGGTAATGATCACACCAAGTTCCGGGCAACCAACACCACTCATGTTTACATGACTAAAACCGGTTAAAAACTGATTTTCGTGTACGTATGGATTCGATAACCACTGACTATCTTTTTCCAGCGGATTTAGATCTATTCTCCCGGCAACGTTAAATGGCGATACACTTGCCATCCCTCTTGGCGCAATTGCCCCGGGATTTGTAGCCCCATAATTTGAAGTACCTATAAAAGGATTCACATACGGAAGCGGATCGAATCCTGTTTGTGCAGAAGCTATCTGAACACTAATAAATACAACTACTACTGAAAGAATATTTCTTACTAAAAACATCGAATCTTATATTTTAAAAAAAGTATTTCACTGCTCATTTATTTTGTCACCCTGAACCTGCCCGTCCGGCGGGCGGGCTTGATTCAGGGGCTCACATAGAAACTTCAACTGAAATTTCTGTGAGATTCCGGATCAGGTCCTGAATGACGTAGAGTCGCAAAGAAAACTATATTATTTTACCTGAATTTCATCTAAAAACAACCACGCACCGCCTCCATTAGGAGTTTTTGCTAATGGTTCTATACTTACTCTTACAAACTGAATATTTTCCTGAGTCTCAAATTTCAACTCAAAATTCTCGATTTTCGCCCCGGGATTGGTTTGATATTCTCTTTTTAAGAAAGCTACTTCTTTAAAAGTTTTTCCATCTTTAGAAACTTCAACTTTTAATTGCTGCGGAAAATAAATTCCGGTTCCCTGTTCCTCTAAACTCCCCACAACCACTTCATTTACCGTCATTGTTTCTTCCAAATCGATAGTTACAATTGCAGGATTTCCTATCCATCCCTGCCAGCGGCCATCTTTAAAATACTTACTCCCTTTTAAAACATTTACAAGCGCTGTTTCACCTGTAGAAGCATAACTTTTATTAAAAGGATATTTGTAAGTCACCGGTTTTCCAACAGCTTTGTGAAATTGAAAAGTTTTATCCATTACCGGTCCCATAACTTTAGCATTACTAAAAACAGCAGCTTTAATTTTAGTATCGGTATCTACTTTTATCTCGCTTTCGTAAACACTAGATTCCGCAGTAAGTTCTTCTTCGTTTAGGGCATACCTAATTTCAGTATTTGGAAACTCAGATTTTAATTTGATTGTAATTTCTCCTGTTTCCAGATCAATATCAGATTCTGGCTGAATTGCATATGCACTTTTGGCATAATTAATACCCATCACCTCAAAACGCTCCATCATTTTCCGTATTCTTACCGAGAAATCTTCCCAGCCTAATTGCTCCTCAGGACTCCAAACAACTTCAGCCATAGCCGCTAATCTTGGAAATAACATATATTCTGAATGTTCTTCTGTAGGTACATATTCTGCCCAAAGATTGGCCTGCCCACCAAGCACGTGCTTTTTCTGTTCGATACTCATCGAATCTAACACGGGTCTAAATTCATAAACTCTCTCTAGCGGTGTAAATGCGTTAAAAGCCACCGGCTCGTGATCTGGACTTCCCTGATAATAATCAAAATACAAATGGCTGGTTGGCGTCATGATCACGTCGTGACCTGCAGCCGAAGCTTCCCATCCTCCTTCAAAACCACGCCAGCTCATTACCGTTGCTTCTTCTGGCAAACCACCTTCTAAAATTTCGTCCCAACCAATCAGCGTTCTATTATTTTCATTCAAAAATTTCTCGATACGCTTCATAAAATAGCTTTGCAGCTCATCTGCATCGGCAAGACCTTCTTCTTTAATTCGGCGTTGGCAATCGGGACAGGTTTTCCAATTGGTTTTGGTAGCTTCGTCGCCACCAACATGAATATATTCTCCCGGAAACAATTCCATTACCTCGGTTAGCACTTCTTCTAAAAACTCGAAAGTAGATTCTTTCCCGGCGCAATAAATATCTGTAATTGGCCAAACTCCGCCAGAAGGAACCGCAATAGGTTCTCCCGTGCATGATAACCATGGATAAGCCGCGATCGCGCTCATCACGTGTGCCGGCATTTCGATCTCTGGGATTACACGAATTCCTTTTTCCTGCGCATAAGCCACAATTTCTTTAATATCTTCCTGAGTATAAAATCCGCCAAAAGTTGCTTCGGCATCAGGATCATTTTTGGTTCTCGCGTTCCAGTGGCTATCTTCCTGATCGACTCTAAATCCGCCGACTTCAGTTAATTTTGGATATTTTTTGATCTCGATTCTCCAACCCTGATCGTCCACTAAATGAAAATGAAACGTATTCAGTTTTAAAAATGCTAATCTGTCGATATGTTTTTTGATGTAACCTTTTCCGAAGAAATGACGTGAAACATCCAGCATATTTCCGCGATAAGAATATTGCGGTGCATCGCTAATTTCAACATTTGGAATATACCAGCCAATATTCGATATTTTCGAGGCACTTTCTATTTCCTTTGGAAGCAATTGGCGAATCGTCTCTAATCCATACACAAATCCCAGTTTAGAATTTGCCTCTAAAATCACGTTTTCTGAAGTTACTTTAAGCTGGTAAGCCTCTTTAGCGATTTCTGAATTGATTTTTAGCTGAATACTATTTTCTGAAGTTGCTTCTGCTGAAGTTTCCAACTCAAATCCGGCAGCTTTTTCAAAAAGATCATTCAAAATTGAAGAAACTGAGGCTAAACTATCCTGCGGAATGACAATTTTGGTGCTTTTGGTTACTTCAAAGCTTCCTTTATTAAGCTTTAGTGATTTTGGCTGCGGAATTAGCACTAAGTCTTCTTTTGCAAATGAAGGATTTTCTTTCTGGGCACAACCAATTGTGGCAAGCGCTATAAAAAGCAGTAAAATTTTAACCAATTTCATATAATCTTGATTTAAAGTATATTTTATTTATAAATGATCATACTAAACCAAACTTTCCGTCAGTCATGCTTGATTCAAAGTGACATTTACTTTTCGTTTTGAAATCAATATATCTTATTAGGCTGCGGAGTTTCTAAAACCCTGTCTACAGGTTCGCTGCTCATTTCGAATAACAATTCGCCTCCATCAACAATTTCTTCATGCGTAATATAAGCACGATCCAGCTCTTTTCCGTTCAATTTTACCTTTGCAACAAACTGATTTTCTTCAGCGAAATTCGATGTTTTTATACTGAATTTTTTACCGCCCGGCAGATTAATTTCAGCAGATTCAAATAAAGGAGCACCCAACATATAAGTTCCCTGCGCCGCATTTACCGGGTAAAATCCCATTGAACTAAAAATATACCAGGAAGACATTTGCCCACAATCTTCATTTCCGCAATGTCCGTTTGGTTCATTTTTATATTGCTCGCTTAGAATTTGCCGAACCAGTTTTTGGGTTTCAGAAGGTTTTCCAAGATAATCGTATAAATAAGCGACGTGATGACTTGGCTCATTTCCATGCGCATATTGCCCGATCATTCCCGTGCTAAAAATTGGCAATTTATCGTCTGCAGCCGGATTAAAGCTAAACATCGAATCCAGTTTTTGCGTAAAACGCTCTTCGCCTCCGGTAGTTTTTATTAAGCCCGGAATATCCTGCGGCGCAAACCAGTAATATTGCCACGCATTGCTTTCACTAAAATAATCGGAGTATTCCTTGCTATTAAATCCTTCGATAAATTCACCATTTTCGTTTTTTGCTCTAAAAAAACTGGTTTTAGAATCATAGGTATTTTTCCAGTAACCAGAGCGTTCTAAGAAGTATTGATAATCGTCTTCTTTCCCCAAATCTTTAGCAAACATTGCGATACACCAGTCGTCGTAAGCATATTCCAAAGTTTTAGAAACGCTCCAATCGCCTTCTTTATCTTCTGCCGGCACATAACCTTTTTCAGCAAAAACATCGATTTTTCTTGTGTTCGTCATTGCGCTGGCTTTACAGGCTTCATAAGCTAATTCAGCATCAAAATCAAAACCTTTAAAGTAAGCATCTACGATCACGGGAACCGAGTGATAGCCCAGCATCATATTAGTTTCGTTCCCTTGCATCGACCACACCGGCAACAAACCGGTTTCCTGGTAATGCGCCAACATCGATTTTATGAAATCTGGCACTCTTTCCTGCTGAATGATCGTATAAAGTGGATGCGCCGCTCTAAAGGTATCCCAAAGCGAAAAGGTGTCGTAACGATTAAAACCATCTGCATTTTCAATACTATCATTCGCGCCTTTATAATTTCCGTTAGGATCGCTTAGTAAAGTTGGCGCCAACATTGATTGATACATCATCGTATAAAATATCGATTTTTGATCGCTATTTGATGTCTCAATTTTTATCTTCTGAAGTTCTTTTTCCCAGACATCATTGGCTTCTTGGCGGTATTTATCGAAATTAAAGTCGGATGCTTCCTTCTCTAAACTAGCATAAGCGCCTTCAATATTTGCTGAAGAAACTCCGGTTTTAACCACTATTTGCTCTTCTGAAATTGTCTCGTAATTCAGGATGATTTTGGTATTTTCAGCAGTGATTTCTTTTGCTGAAATTTTCGCTCCATTTTCTAAAATTTCAAAATCCTGAAAGGCTTTAGAAAACTTCATCACAAAATATACACGCTGATCTTTTGCCCATCCGGTGGATTTTCGATAACCTTCGATAACCGAATCATTAACTACTTTAAGATGAGTTTCTGTAGCGCGATCCCAGTTTAAAGCATAACCAAGGTCGACATGAATTTGCGATAAAGAATCCTCTGGAAAAGTAAAGCGCTGAATCCCGGTTCTTGGTGTAGCGGTAAGTTCAGCTTTAATGTCGTAATCTAAAAGTTTTACCGAATAATATCCAGGTGAAGCTTCTTCCTGTTCGTGATTAAACTTTGAAAATGGCTTATGATTATTCTCTGGAATACGTTCTGAAAACTTACTATTGGTTGGCATCACTAAAATATCGTAAAGATCGCCGGCACCCGTACCTGTTAAATGCATATGTGAAAAACCGGTAATGATCGAATCCTGATAAAAATATCCGGCGATACGATCCCAGCCGCCAACACCAATATCCGGACTTAACTGCACCATTCCGTAGGGCGTGGTCGCTCCGGGATACGTGTTTCCCGGACCATCTGTCCCGATAAACGGATTTACAAATTGCGTAAGTGGCTCTTCTGATGTTTTACCGACTTCAGTTTCCTCTGTTTTGCAGGAAAAAATCGTCATTAAAACAGCGATTCCTAAGAATTTTAATTTCATTTTTTTAAGCGATTGCCCTTCAGCGATAAGCTGTCAGCTTTTAGCCATCAGCTTCTAATTTCTCTTACCTAAGTAAGTTTTCTGAAAGTGTAAAGCTACAAACCGAGAAACCTCAGCTTATAGCTTATTAATTTGTTTAATAAAAGCAAGTAGCTAAAATTCAAAATTCAGCATTCAAAACTTAAAATGATAAGTCCTGATTCTTGCTTCCTATCTCTTCTCTAGTCTAATTTCTATAATCTAAATTCTAACATCTAACAGCGAAGCGATCTAAAAATCTAACTTCTCAATTTCAATTATTCTTCACTTGCTGCTTTAACCGCTGCCAGTTTTTCTGGAGTAAATGCATTACCATCAAAGAAAGAAACACCTTTTGCTCCGTTTGCTTTTGCCTGGTTAATGGCTTCGGTTACTTCTTCAGGAGACATTTCAGGAATATAGATTCCGGTATGTAATTCGGTATTCTTAGCTTCCAGATTCTGTACACCTTGTTTTGTAGCAAAACCAATCCAATCTATTTCTTCGTTATAGAAATTGTTGTAGATCATTGGCAGCACATAGTCGATATCCCATTTATCCCAACGCTGGCGAACCATATGATCTGCCATTTCTGGATAAGGGAATACTGCCGCGCTAAGCTCTTTGTTATTTTCGTGAACGATTTTATAAGCATCGTTTACCAGATCTCTTATTCTATTTAAACGGAATTGTTTCCACTCCATATCGATCTGTGGATCGTCTGTATCTCTAGGATCTTTGTGATGCATCTCTTTAAACTTAGCGATACAAACATCACAATAACAGAAATCATATTCTGGCATTTCTGTAGTTTGATCCAAATCGTACTTAGGTAACAAAGCAATCGGAAGGAAGATATCCGGGAATCTTATATAATCTAAATGTACCGTTTTTACATCTTCTACTTTTGCCAGTCCTTCTACCAAACTCAAAATATGGTTTCGTGATTCTTCTCTGGTTGGGCACAACCACTGGTAATAATCTACATAAGGACGATTATCGTAACAAGATTCACCATTACGGCTTACCTGGTACCAATCTGGATGTTGTAAAGCAACTTCGTCCCCTGGGCGATTTACTGCCATGATCCAGGCATGAACTTCTAAACCTTCAGATTTGGCAAGTGGCGTTAAACGAGAAAGCAATTCTGGATCTGTATCAGTATTAATTAAAACTGCATCTAATCCATTCTCTTTATATTTTTTGAATTCTTCAGTATAAGATTCATCCGTTCTGCTGGCGTCTGCGGTGATCCACGTCCAGTATTTAAAATCTGAATCTTCAGTAGTTTCTGCAGTTTCTTCGTTAGCTTCCGCAGTATTTGCTTTCGCTTTTTGCATATTATCTAAACACGAAATGGTCGAGAAAGCGACCAATATCGAAAACAATAAAAATCTAAATTTCATACGATTAAGGTTTGTTGAAATTGCCCAATCTGGGCGGTAATTATTTGGTTAATTGAATAAAGGATCCATCTTCTTTAATTAGGTATTTTTCTCCTGAAAAAGGACTTTCTACACTAATATTATATCCTGAAGAATGGACTTCTATTTTCGGATTTAATTCTTTATTTAAAACTGAAACAGGCGAATCCTGAAGTTTATCTACAGTATTTGCCCATTTTTGATGTTTTGAGTAATAATTTTTTTGTGCTCTGTATAACGAATACATCGCCCAGCGAATATGCTCGTCTTCAGGAATCTGAAATTCGATATTTTCTGAAGCTTTTTTGTCGCTAAAAAACACATATCCCCAATGCTCTGGCTCGTGCATATTAATTACACCCTGTGGTGACCAAACCCAGTTATATTCTGGCAGATATTGGCCATTTTCATCTTTCTTTCTTGAATAGCGACCATCTCTAAGATCGTGATCCCAGTTTACACGAGAAAAATTAACACGCCAAAAATCATTCTTCGGAATTTTACCATTTGCACTCGCTTCGGTTAAAGCATCCCAGGACATGGCAATTTCTACTTCCCAATATTGATCTTTATCTGAAGCATCGTTTAAAGTACCTTCAATATTTACGGCAGATTTAATTCCGTTAATATCCCAATGATCGATCGCCGGCCCGCCTTCGCGATATGCCTCGATAAGCATTAAATCCCAAACAGTATTTAAAGCATTTACTTCAAACTCCATGTATTTTTGGGTATCCCCATCGGGATCTATAAAAACTTCAAAATCGTTATTATAGAAAATCACCGTATCACGCTGCTTTAAAGTTCCCCAGATATGTGGTTCTTCTAATTTGGCATAGATATAAAAATACTGGTCGTCCCAAAGCATTTTTGCATTGGTTTTATACTTCGGGACCTTATCACCTTCAATATCGATAAAATCGGCTGTCCATTTAGCCTCTTTCCAGCTTGCTTCATCAGCTTTACCGTCTATAACAATTTCTTCTGAAGTTTTATAGGACACGTAAGAACGTGGCGGCCCTTGCGCAAAAGCATTTATACAAAAAAGAGATCCAAAAATGGCTAAAATCGATTTCATTTTATAAGCTATTATTTTTTACAAAGTCTACTACTTCGCTAATTTTACCATAAGCAACGCCTGTGCAGGTATCTGCTGCCCCGTAATACAAAGCTAACTTATCTTCTTCATGCGAATGCAAGGTAGCGCAAGGAAAAACTACATTTGGCACATCCCCTGTCATTTCGTAAAGTTCAGCTGGAGCTAATAAATAAGGCTGCGAACGGTATTTTACTTTATCGGGTTCGTTTTCATCTAAAATGGCTGCACCAACCGAATATCTAAATCCGTTACAGGTAGAGATAACACCGTGATAGAATAACAACCAACCTTCATCTGTTAAGATCGGCACCGGGCCAGCGCCGATCTTTGTGCATTGCCATGCACTTTGTTCAAACGGAGCAACTTTCATAACACAACGATGTTCACCCCAGTATTTCATATCTGGACTGTAGCTAATGTAAATATCACCAAATGGCGTATGTCCATTATCACTAGGCCGGCTTAACATTGCATATTTACCGTTGATCTTTGTAGGGAACAAAACTCCGTTTCTGTTAAAGGGCAAAAAAGCGTTTTCACACTGAAAAAATTCTTTAAAATCGAAAGTGTAAGCGATACCAATTGTAGGGCCGTGGTAACCATTACACCAAGTAATCCAATAACGATCTTCGATAAAGGTAACACGAGGATCGTATTTATAATCTGAATCGATCATTTGGGTATTCCCTGCCTGCATTTCGATGGGCTCATGGTTAATATCCCAATTGATACCATCTTTGCTAAAGCCTGCAAAAATGTTCATTTGCACAGCTTTGTTATCACATCTAAAAACCCCGGCAAATCCATCTTCAAAAGGCACAACAGCACTATTAAAAATACTGTTTGAAGTAGGGATAGCATATCGATCGATAATAGGGTTTTCGCTATGTCTCCAAAGTACATCGTTACAATTCTCAGGTTTATCCTGCCAAGGTATATTCTTCATCATCTTCTTTATTTTGCTCGAATTTTCGAGATTTCTATTATTTTCTTCCTGATGTCTTATCAGGATACTTTTACTTCTTAATTAAATTTCTTCTTCGCTGGTCTCCAGATTTTTCACTTTATCCAGCCAGGTAAACTTCAGTATTAAACTGGTTAATACAAAAACGGCTACAGCCATCCAGGTTTTACTATAATCTCTCACCACCAAAAATATTGGCAATAAGATCATACTCGATTGCCAGATGATCCCAATAATACAATTGAACATATCCAGCCAAAATTCGTTGTTTTTCTCTATTTTTTCTTCGGAATAATGATCTCTAACCGGCTTCCACCAACCCCAGGGATGTACATTGGTGTAAAATGACTTTAAGGTCGCCATATCTGTAGGCTTGGTTAAGAAAGTTCCTAACAAAGAACCTATTAGCGAGAAGCCAAGAATTATTGGAAATAAATAGATCGCCGGAATTTCTGAAAGGTCATGCAGTAAAGTTCCTGCTTCTAAGTTCGCTTTATTTTGATCTAAGAAAAACTGAAGCGTTGCGATAATCAAACCTGCTAACATTCCCCAAAAATATCCCCAGCCATTAAAACGCCACCAAACCCATTTTAAAAAGTTTGCGGCAACGTAACCACCATAAAGTGCGCTGGTGATCCAAAGCGTGATCGAGTTTATAGAATCTGCAAAAAAGCCCATAATAACACCAAGGATAACTACACCAAAAGATGCAATATGACTCGCTTTTACATAATGCCTGTCTGAAGCTACCGGTTTAAAGTATTTCTTATAAATATCATTTACGATATATGCCGGCCCTGCGTTTACAAAAGCAGAGAAAGTAGACATAAACGCTGCTAATAATCCTGCAAGCAACAATCCTTTGATCCCAACCGGAACATGATTATTGATCACTTTTGGTAAAACAACTTCCAGGTCGTTACCGGTTACTGCACCAGTTCCTACCATTTGTGGCGCGATAAATACCAGCCCGATCAAAACGATACCACCTATTAAAAGATAACGTGGAATAAATAAAACCAGGTTTGTAAAACCACTCATATATGCTGCGTCTTTTACATTTCTGGTAGAAAGAATTCGCTGCATATCGTAACCCGGAGTTGGCCCTGCTACACTTGAAAAGAAACCTTTAAAAAGCGTCATCCCAATAAAAGCACCAAACATTTTATAACCCTGTGTATCTATAAGTCGGTTAAATTCTTCATAATCCCCAGACCAAAACCCGGTAAGTTCATTTCCGAAGAAAACATTTTTCCACTCATCAGGGATCAATTGATTCACCTCTGTATCTGTAAATGCATAAAAGGTATACCCGGCAACTAAAATTCCGGCAACAACCATAATTAGATATTGCAAAACTTCAGTAGTAACTACAGAGAACATTCCTCCTTTTATGGTATAGATCGTTGTAAAAAAGATGATCAATAACGCATAAGTTTGTTCTGAAGTTAGCAAGGTAGTTTCAGCAATAGAGAGACTCATATCCCAAGGAAGGATCACGGTCATAAATTTCCCGGCACCTTCAAAAAAATAGGCAATAAAACCTATCGAAGCGACTACAGCAAAAATGGCTACGATCAAATGCGAAGCTCTTCCTGCTTTATCGTCACCAAATCGGGTTAAAATCCACTCAGATCCCGTCATTACTTTAGATCGCCTAATCCAAACCGCCAGGAACATCATTACAAAAACCTGGTTCCAGATAGGCCACATCCACATAAACATGAAACTTTTCACCCCGTATAAGAACAGGATTCCTACCATCCAGGCGGTACCAGAAACATCGAACATCCCAGAACCATTACTTAATCCCAGATAATACCATTTTATAGTTTTTCCTCCTAAAAAGTAAGAATCTAAACCTTTGCTGGCTTTTTTAGAGACCCAAACACCTACTCCCAATGTTAGCAGGATATAAAGGACAATTATAATTACATCTACTATATGCATTAATTCTGTTTATTTTTTGGCTACACCCCAGTTTTTATTCGGTTCGCTTCCCATTACAAATTCTAAAGTTCCACCAGCAAGGATCTGCTCGTGAGAAATTGTGGTAGTATTAAATTCTTCTCCGTTAAGTTTAGCCGATTGGATATAAAAATTTTCTGGAGAAACATTTTTAGCTGTGATCACAAACGTGCCACCATCTTTAAGATTGATCGTAGATCTTTCGAAAATTGGTGTTCCAATTTCGTAGGCCGCACTAGCTGGACTAAAAGGATATAATCCCATAGCACTTAAAACGTACCATGCAGACATTTGCCCGGCATCTTCGTTACCTGAAAGTCCGTTTGGAGTGGTATTGTATTGTGTATTTAAGATCTCGTGAACATAATATTGAGTTCTCCACGGTTTACCTGCTTTATTGAATAAATAAGCGATATGATGACTTGGCTCGTTACCATGAGCATATTGCCCAATTAATCCTGAAATATCTGCGGAAGTATGCTCTCCCGTAATTTCTGAACTTTCGTTAAAAAGCTGCTCTAATTTTTCAGTAAATGGCTCGGCTCCACCATGAAGTTCAATTAAACCTTCTGGGTCGTGAAGTACGAACCAACTGTGCTGCCACGCATTACCTTCAGTATAATCTGTATTTACACGGTGCTGCGAATGCTTAGGGTCGAAAGGTAAATGCCATTCTCCTTTAGCAGACTTTCCTCGCATAAATCCGGTTTCAGGATCAAAAAGTTTTTTATAAGATTCTGCTCTTTCAGAGAAATATTTATAATCTTCCTGCTTATCTAAAGCTTTGGCCATTTGCGCTACACACCAGTCGTTATAAGCATACTCTAAAGTGCTGGTTACAGATTCGTTTCCTAGATCGAACGGAATATAACCGTGTTCTTTTAGTTCTTTAAGTCCGCGCTGATCTTGCATCATTGTAGATTTTAGAGCTTCAAAAGCACGCTCTGCATCAAAACCTTCGATTCCTTTAAAATAAGCTTCAACAATAACGGGAACCGAGTGATAACCGGTCATGGTATTAGTTTCGTTTCCATAAAGTGTCCAAACCGGCAAAGTTCCGCTTTCATCATAATACGCCAACATCGAGTTGATGATATCTGAAACTTTTTCTGGTTCAGTAATCGTTAGCAAAGGATTTTCTGCTCTAAAGGTGTCCCAAAGTGAAAGTGTAGAATAAGTTGTTCCTTCAGCACTGACAATACTATCGTTCTGTAATCGAAATTTGCCATTTTTGTCACTAAATGTTACCGGCGATAACTTGGTGTGATAAAGTGCAGTGTAGAACATTTCCTTTAAAGAATCTACCGGAGTCTCTACGATAATATCTGAAAGTGCTTCGTTCCAGGTTTCTTTAGATTCGGCTTTAATTTCTTCAAAATCGAAATTAGCATCGCTATCCAGGTTTTCAATAGCATTTTCTAAACTTACAGAAGATAAAGCTACTGCAACCTGAAGATTTTTATCTTCGGTATCAAAATATAGTTGCGCAGAAGTTTTCTTTCCTTCAACTTCAGATGCTTCAGAAAGTTTAGCTTCAGCATACATTTCAGAATTAATTATCGGCTTAGAGAATTTAGCTACGAAAAATACTTTTTGATTTTTTGCCCAACCTGTGCTGTGACGATATCCAGTAATGGTAGTTTCGTCTTCTATTTTTATTGAAGTCTCTGTTGGCTCGTCCCAGTTAATTGTAAATCCAAGATCGATCACTACAGATTGTTCTTCTCCTTCTCCAAAAGTATAATTATGGTATCCAGTTCTTAACGATGAAGTAAGTTCTACATTAATATCGAAATCTTCTAAAAACAACTGGTAATAGCCAGGTTTAGAAGTTTCGTTATCGTGAGAATATTTAGAAAGATAAGGAATATCGTTTCGTTCTTTTACCGTTGTTGTAAGGTCGATCTTTTTATTTACCGGCATAAAAAGAAGATCGGCAAGATCTCCAATCCCTGTTCCCGATAAATGTAAATGACTAAAACCTGCGACTAAAGAATCTGAATAATGATAGCCAGAGCACCAATCCCATCCACTTGTTCCGTTATCTGGACTTACCTGTACCATCCCAAATGGCCGGCTGGCTCCCGGAAATGTGTGACCATGTCCTCCGGTGCCTATAAATGGATTTACAATACCAACTAAATTTTCATTTTTTGGCGTTTCTTTTAGATTTTCTTCTGCCTCATTTTTACAGGAAATTAAGAGTAGAAAAGAGGCGGTTAGTGTGCAAAATCGTTTTATCACAACTTTAGTTTTTTCGGATTAATCGTTGAGTTACCCCAACTTCTAAGCTAAATATTTATATATTCATCAATTATTAAAAAGATATTAGACCAATGACATATCTGAACGGACAAACAACGAAATAGTTAAGAAAAATATAAAAATTGGCTGACACAAAATCCATAAAAAACCTGTTTAGGCTTTCTAAATTTTCTGATTATGAAATAAAGAGCGTACATCATCTCATATTTTGGAGTACCTACTTTATGTTCAATACTTTAAGATGGGGAAGCTACTACGAAGATTATGCGCTTTCTATAAAAGGAAATCTGCTAGGATTCCCTATCCATATGTTTTTGTGTTATTTCACCATCTATTTCTTAATTCCCACGTTCATTTATAAACGAAAGTTCATACTTTTTACTATCACGCTAATAGCTACAATTTTTTGTATGGTAATCATCAAATTTGAGCTTACCTACTTTTTAATTAGTAATAATGTATGGCCAGAGGGACCAGAAACACATTCGCTCACGGCCAATTATGTAATCCAAATGATGCTGGGAGAGCTGTATGTTATTTCTTTTGTGACTGCCATAAAGATCACTATCGATTATATTTCTACTAACCAAAAAGCAGCAAAACTAGAGCAGTCTAAATTAGAAACCGAACTTCGATTCTTACGATCCCAGATCTCTCCGCATTTCTTTTTTAATACTTTAAATAACATTTATGCGTTAACTCTGGAAAAATCGAATAAAGCTCCAGATGTGGTTCTCAAACTTTCAGAGCTTATGCGCTACCTGCTTTATGAAACAAAAAATAAAAGACAAAGCCTGGAAAAAGAAATTTTGTGTATCCAGAACTATCTAGACCTGGAACGTATTAGGTACGGAGATAATCTTGATGTAAAAATGGAAATCTCTGGAGACATTCAGGGTAAAGAACTTTCTCCCATGTTATTGATTCCTTTTGTAGAAAATGCATTTAAACATGGGGTTAATGAAAATATTGGTAATGTTTTTATTAAGATCATACTGAAAATCGAAGAGGATTTTCTTTATTTTGAAGTCGCGAACACTATTTCTCAAAAAAGGAAGAAGAAACTCCCAAAACAACTTAAACCTAGCGGAGGAATAGGCATAGCAAACGTGAAGAAGCGTTTGGAACTTGGGTACACCAAGGAAGAATACAAGCTTGAAATTGGTCAAAATAACGGTCAATTTTTAATTCAATTAAAACTGAAACTAAAATGAGTCTTTCCTGTATCATAATTGATGATGAACCTTTAGCAATAAAGGTGATAAAAAACTATGTGGAACAGATCAAAGAGCTTTCCCTACAAGCTACATTTACAAATGCTGTAGACAGCATGAATTTTATAAAAGAGAACAAAGTAGATTTACTTTTTCTAGATGTAAATATGCCGCTTTTGGATGGATATAGCTTTTTGGAAAGCCTGCCACACAAGCCAAATGTAATTATCACAACAGCACATGCAGAGTATGCTGTAAAAGGCTATGAATTAGAAATACTGGATTTTTTAATAAAACCCATCCCATTCCCTCGATTTTTAAAAGCAGTAAATAAAGCTTTAAAACTGAAAAACGAGAGTCAAAATTCAACAAAATCGAATACTGAAACGCTAGAACATATTTTTGTAAAGGTCGATAAAAAACGCATGCATAAGATCTACCTAAAGGATATTCTAGTGATCGAAAGTTTAAAAGACTATATAAAGATCATTACCGCTACAGATAAACATATCGTTCATCAAACCTTAAGTAGTTTTACTGAAAGTTTACCACAGGATCGATTTATAAGAATTCACCGTTCGTACACGATAGCAATTCCAAAAGTTGAAGCTATAGAAGGAAACAGTTTAGAAATTGGCGGAAGTCGCTATACGATTGGTAGAAGTTACATTAATGAAGCCAAAGAGGCGATCTTAAAAAATGGAGATCGGGATTAATCTAGATCTTGTTTAGAACCCGACTTTAAAAAGTACTTGGGACTTACCCCATATTTCTCTTTAAAGATCTTAGAAAAATAGCTGCGATTATTTAAACCTATGGCCACCACGATTTCAGAAATATTCTTATCGGTGCTCATCAACATTTGCTTAGCTGCTTCTAATTTTCTATGCTGAATATATTTATTTACCGTAAGATCGTAAACATGCTTAAAACCTTCCTGTAATTTATTTACGTTGGTACCGGCTTCTTTCGCTAATGCTTCAACGGTAAGATTAGAAGCCAGATCGCCTTCAATTCGTCTTGCTACATAATTTACTTTTTCGATATCAGATTTTCTAAGGATCTGTGGTAATTTATCTTCAGCTTCATCATCCTGATATTGGGCAATTTGCACCACCAACATTTCAAAAGCTTTTCCTTCAAGAAAGATAGAACGTAAAAATCCGGTAAATTCTTTAGTGGCGATCTCATCCATAAGATCAGCCGATTTGATACTGTAATTTCCCTGATAGAAAAATTCTTTTTCAGAAACCTGATCTTTAAAGATCTCTTTTAGCTCTGGCTCTATATCCTGAAACTGATAATTATCTCGATGCGAAAAAATAGAGCGTATAATCTCTAAACTAGAGACATGGGTTGCTACATTTTTTTTAAAACTAAGCACATGCCCCCTGTAACCACTACTGGACACAATGATATTTTGAAAACTATCTATCGTGACAACATTCTCTGAATTTTCAAAACAATGATCTACACTTCCCTGAGAACAAAAAATAAACTTTAAAGGATGAACACTATTTAAGGTAAAATGAATATTAATATCCTCGTAGAACTTACAATTATAAGTAATAATACCAATCCCAGAATCAAAACTGCATCCTCTAATATAACCTTCTCCCAATTCTGACGGAATTTCGAGCATAAGTTCACCTGCTCCATTTTTTACAGGTGCATCTATACATTTTGAAATATCGCCTATTATGTCATTAACCGGTAAAGTATTAACGTCTATTCTCATAAATCTGCAGCTCTTTTAAAAACAAGCAGCCCGTGTTTTGATGGTTAGTTTTCTATTTGTAAACGCTTAAATAAGCGTTACAACAGGTAAAATTAATATTTGAAGACAATTATTCTTAGCGTTTGTTAAAGTTGTGTGTTATCAACTATTAGTTATGTGAAAAACGTTATTCATCGCCATATGTCAATAATACCGGCACATAAGCCGTCATCTTGACGAAATCTATTCTAATGATGTTCGATTTGTATACTTGCCTCCGCTCTAATATAGTTAAAATTAATCCAACATTAACAGTTTTAGTGCAGCTTTCATTAACTTTTACTTAACGGTTTACCATATTTCAGCTTATCAAAGCATCAAATTTTATTGAATTCTGAATAAATTTTCAATACCTGTGTTTTATAATTTCCCACTGCACTTTACTGTTCATCTTGATATCGAGTTGCTCTTTTTAATGATGAGAATGCATAAATTGTATCTTTACGCAAACTAGCTCGGGGCAAGCCCTCGACGCACTCGTTGGAAACAAATTTTTAATTTCGCGGCAGGCCTTGGGGCATTAAACCCTTTGGCGGTGCCAATAAAAACTATTTTATGTCTAAATCTTATTATGATCCGGCCGACTTAAGGAAATTTGGTGAAATTACAGAATGGAGCGAAGAGCTTGGGAAAAAGTTTTTTGATTACTACGGAAAAGTTTTTGAAGAAGGAGCACTTTCTGCCCGTGAAAAATCACTTATCGCTTTGGCTGTTTCGCATGTGGTAAAATGCCCCTATTGCATCGATGCCTATACCAAAGATGGCTTACAACGCGGCATTACAAAAGAAGAAATGATGGAAGCCGTTCATGCCGGTGCTGCCATAGAAAGTGGCGCGACTCTTGTGCATGGTGTACAAATGATGAATAAATACAAAAAGCTTAGCATGTAAACCAAAGCTAATCTTTTCGTCTAAACCAGCGTACAACATTTTTATATGTCTCTAAAATCCCTAAAAGCAAGAGAAGACGATCTATCCAGCCCGCAACGACAACTGGAACTATTAAGTGAAGGAATTTTTGAAGAAGGAGAGCTTCCAACTTTTAAAGATAAAATTGCAGAAAGTGGTCATTTTCCGCTTAAACCCAAAAAACTGGAAATATTGCAACTAAACCTTGGTTATATGTGTAACCAGGTTTGTTCGCATTGCCATGTAGATGCCGGGCCAGATCGTAAAGAAATAATGACGAAAGAAACCATGCAGCAATGCCTGGAAGTCATTAAAAATACCGGAGCGCATACTTTAGATCTTACCGGCGGTGCGCCAGAAATGAATCCCAATTTTAGATGGTTTGTAGAAGAAGCTTCTAAAGCAGGGATCAAAGATTTTATCGTAAGATCTAATCTTACCATCATTTTAGCGAATAAAAAATATCACGATTTACCCGATTTCTTCAAGAAACATAATGTTCATGTGGTTTCTTCTCTTCCTTTTTACAAGCGGGAGAAAACAGACAAACAACGCGGAAACGGAGTTTTCGATAAATCGATAAAAGCGCTTCAGCTTTTAAATGAAGTGGGTTATGCACAACCGGGCAGCGATCTTAAATTAGATCTGGTTTATAATCCATCAGGTGCATTTTTACCTACCAACCAGGCAGCGATGGAAAATGATTTCAAGAAAGCGCTAAAAGAAGATTTCAATATCGATTTTAATAGCCTTTTTGCGATCACAAATCTTCCGATAAGCCGATTTTTGGAATATTTAATTGCTTCAGAAAATTACAAAGATTATATGTATTCTTTGGTCGATGCATACAATCCCGCTGCCGTCGAAAATGTAATGTGTACCAATACGATTTCGATTAGTTGGGATGGCTGGCTTTATGATTGCGATTTTAATCAAATGTTGGATCTTAAGGTAAATTCTAAAGTAAAACACATTAGCGAGTACAACGAAGATTTGCTAAATGATCGAAATATCATTATTTCTCAGCATTGCTACGGCTGTACCGCCGGTGCAGGAAGTAGTTGCCAGGGTTCTACGATCTAATTTCACTCAAAATACAAGTTCTTTTTAAAGAAATATTTTCTAGCTTTTCTGATGTAATTTAATGCTGAAATTGTATAAAATCGCTTCCGTTTTTTAGCAAAATGAGCATATTCAATTTCTAAAAATTAAGCTGAAAAACATACAATCTCAGCCTTTATAAATTTCACAAAAAATTGGGCACTATTTTCATATAATCATAGTATCTTGCTAGGAATGCAATACATCTGAAGGCTTTATAAAAAGCATTATAAATCAGCTTTTCAGATAAAAAATATGATTTTTTGAGAGAGACAAATACTTCAAAAAACTTACTTTTAATTTTTACTCGTAATCCCGAATTTGGCAAAGTAAAAACCAGACTTGCCAAAGATGTTGGAGATCAGGCTGCACTAGATATTTATAAATTTTTGCTGGCGCATACGGCAAAGATTTGCGCTCCGCTAAACACTGATAAAACGGTATATTATTCCGAAGAAATTAATGAAAATGATTTATGGGATAATGCTATTTTTCAGAAGAAAAAACAAAAAGGAGAAGATCTGGGCGAGCGAATGAAAAATGCTTTTGCTGAAGGTTTTAAAGCGGGTTACTCGAAAATCGTCATTATAGGATCTGATCTTTATGATATTAAAACCGAAGATTTAGAGCAGGCTTTTGAAATGCTGAATGAAAATGAAGTAGTGATTGGCCCGGCTGAAGATGGTGGCTATTATTTATTGGGAATGACCAAACTTTATCCAAATCTTTTTCAAAATAAAAACTGGGGAACCTCAACGGTACTTCAGGACACAATAAAAAATCTTACAAAATCAAATTATAAATTATTAGAAAAGCGGAATGATGTAGACCTATATTCAGACATTAAAGATCATCCTGCTTTTATTCCATTTTTTACAGAACGACCATGACCATGACAGACGCAATTCAGGAATCAACCGATTATCTAAAATCTAAAGGATTTGAGGCTCCAGAAATCGGAATTATTTTAGGAACCGGACTAGGAAAACTTGTAGACGAAATAGATATCGAACATGAAGCCAGTTATAATCATATCCCTTATTTCCCAACCGCCACGGTAGAATTTCATAAAGGAAAATTGATCTACGGAAGCCTTGAAGGCAAAATTGTAGTGGTAATGCAAGGGCGTTTTCATCTTTACGAAGGTTATACTTTGCAAGATGTGACTTACCCGGTTAGAGTAATGAAAAGACTGGGAATAAACAGATTATTGGTTTCTAACGCGGCAGGATCTATAAACCTGGATTACAAAAAAGGAGAATTAATGTTAATCGACGATCATCTTAATTTTCAGGGAGGATCGCCATTAGCTTTTAAAGGCGTAGCGCAACTTGGGGAACGATTTGTGGATATGGCGCAACCTTACGATCCAGACATGAATGCCGAATTAGAAAAGATCGCAAAAACTAACAATATCAACCTACATAAAGGAGTATACGCTTCAGTTTTAGGGCCACAATTAGAAACCAGAGCTGAATATCGCTTTCTTAAGATCGCCGGAGCAGATGCTGTGGGAATGAGTACCGTTCCAGAAATTATTGTAGCGAATCACTTAAACATTCCGGTTTCGGCAGTTTCAGTAATTACAGATGAAGGAAACCCAGACGATTTAAAACCGGTAGATATTAGTGAGATCATTGCCATGGCTGAAAAAGCCGAACCACAAATGATCGTTCTTTTTAAAGAACTTATCAAAACGCTTTAGTACAAATGAGCAGTTACTTAGAAACCACAAAAAACGTTTATAAAGATGCAGCACTTACACCAGATGTTGGGCTTTGCTGTACAACAAATCCTATTTGGGAACTGCCGGGATTAAAGATCCCGAAGATCATGCAGGAGATGAATTATGGCTGCGGAAGCACTGTTCATGCGCGCGATCTAGCTAACAATCCGCGTATTTTATATGTTGGTGTAGGCGGCGGAATGGAATTATTGCAATTCGCTTATTTCTCAAGACAAAAATATGGCGTAATTGGCATCGATGCCGTAGATGAAATGTTGGAAGCTTCAAGAAAAAACTTCAAAATTGCTGAAGATCAAAACGAGTGGTTTAGCTCAGATTTTGTGGATTTGAAAAATGGCGATGCGCTTCATCTTCCGGTAGAAGATAATTCGGTTGATGTTGCTGCTCAAAATTGCTTATTCAATATTTTTAAAGCTGAAGATCTTAAAAAAGCGATCGAAGAAATGTACCGTGTTTTAAAACCACATGGCAAACTAGTGATGAGCGATCCTACCTGCGAGCAGGACATGAATGAGGAGCTTAGAAATGACGAGCGATTAAGAGCTTTATGCCTTAGCGGAAGTTTACCTATTAAAGATTACGTAAAAGCTTTAACCGATGTTGGCTTTGGAACCATAGAAATTAGAGCTAGAAAACCATACCGAATTCTGGATCCAAAACATTATCCAACCAACGAATTGATTTATATTGAATCTATAGAAGTTGCCGCCATTAAAGATCCAATGCCGGCAGATGGGCCTTGTATTTTTACCGGCAAAGCAGCGATCTATTATGGAGAAGACGATCATTTTGATGATAAAAAAGGGCATGTTCTTTTAAAAAATCAGCCTTTAGCGATTTGCGATAAAACCGCAAAAGCATTAAAAGATCTAGGCCGAGATGATATTTTTATTAGCGAATCTACCTTCCATTACGATGGAGGCGGTTGTTGCTAAACACCAAATTTAAACTGAAAAATGCGCAGCATGAAAAATTTTAACCTACTTAAACGAATATTGATAATGGCCATTTTCCCTATTGGTTTAAGCAGCTGCGCGTTATTTTCAGCGGCTGGATTTTCCAGTAAGGGTTTACCGCATACACGGGTAAAAGGCGAGTTAATTTCAACGATTTCTAATACTTCTACCAATGTCGATCACTCTACCTGGCACAATTTGCTTCAAAAATATGTAGATGAAAGAGGTCTGGTAAATTACGAAGGCCTCAAAAAAGATCGAAAAGCATTCGATAAGTACATCAAAATGCTTTCAGAAAACAAACCAGATCAATCCTGGTCTGTTCAGGAACAATTGGCTTATTATATCAATACCTACAATGCCAATACTGTAAAGATCGTTTTGGATAATTATCCTCTAAAAACCATTCAGAATGTCGATGGTGCAACCACAAAAGAATTTGTTAGCATGGGCACAAAGCAAATTTCTCTGGGCGCCTTAGAAAACAGTATTTTAAGAAGAATGAACGAACCCCGAGTTAATTTTGCGATTTGTAAAGCGGCAATTTCTAGCCCACGATTATTAAACGAGGCCTACACTGCTGGAGCTATCAATGAGCAATTAGAATTTGCAACCAGATCTTTTATAAATTCATCTAAGAATCTTATTAAACCAGAATCTGCTCATCTTTCAAGAATTTTTGACTGGTATAGTGGCGATTTTACCAACGGCAGTATCACTATTGGCGAATACATAAACCGCTATAGCGAGGTAAAAATGAAGAATTGGAATAATATTTCATTTAGAGATTACAACTGGAACTTAAATAAGCAATCTTAACCAACGAATCTCGTTAATTCACAAATTTGCCGTAATTCACTTTTACGGTTTTTTCGGCCAGTTTATTTTGCGGAGTAAAGCGGTCGTTTTGTTTTCCGCCGGCACGCTCGTGATCGTGATGCCATTTCCAGAGAAAACCACCAGCAAACCAATTCTCTGGCCAAAATTCATCATAAATTACCTGTAAAGCTTTTGCCTGTAATTCTTCATTTAGATTTTCAGGAACCTTATCTCCTCTTCTCCTTGTAGAAGCCTGCCAGGGTTCTTTTGTTGCAAAATCGACATTTCTATAACCATATTCAGTAAATAAAATCTGCTTTTTATATGTTGAAGATAATTGCTGAAGCATTTTTTTATGCGATTTCCAGCCGGCGATCAATTCATCTTCCGTAGGATTTTTTGCTTCACTTACCGGAAAATAAGCATCTACGCCAATAAAATCGAGTTCGTCCCAAAGTTCAAACCGGTCCACTTTATCCCAGTTTTCAGCATAAGTGATTTTTCCGGAGTAAACTTTGCGCACTTCGGCGATCATCTTTTGCCAAAATTCGGGTCTTTCTTCAGTAAAATTATAAAGCTCAGTTCCTATACAGAAAAGTGAAATTTGCTCTTTTTCGGCCAGTTCAGCATATAATAAAATATATTCCAGATAGCTATTTTCGAAAGTTTGCCAATGTTCTTCTGAAGTCATATTAAGATCCCCGGTAAATTCGCCATGCCAGATCCAAATTTGAGGTTTTAGCATGATTTTTATTCCATTTTCCTGAAGTAGCTGAATATTTTGCTGAACACCATCTACACGTTCTCCCCACCATTGCCGATCGTGATTAAAATGCAACTCGGGACTATTTTGATCCTGAAGAAATGCAAAAGGCATTAAAGCAACGGTATTCGCGTTTACATTTTTAAGCGGAAGAATATGCGCTGTTTTTAACGAATCTCGGGAAGCAACTAAACTTAAACCGTTATATTTTAATTTAGGGAAATTTGGCTGGCAGCTGCAATGAAAAAGAGTAACCGCGATAATTAACCAAAAATTAAATTTCATTGAACCCACCTTATTTTTAAGCTTAAATTAAAGAAAATCAGCATCTGTTTAAAATATTAATAAACATACTCAATTTTAAAATTGCTTTTCGACATTATAAGTTAAGATACTTCTTTATTTTCGACTAACTTTTAAATTGCACTTCGAAACATAAAGCAATATCTGCAAAAGCATGGAGCACATCGTTATTCTTGGTAACGGAATTTCTGGAATTACCGCTGCACGGCATATCCGCAAACGATCGAATAAAAAGATCACGGTAATTTCTGCGGAAAGTGATTACTTTTTTTCTCGCACAGCGCTAATGTATGTTTACATGGGCCACATGAAGTGGGATCACCTGAAACCTTATGAAGACTGGTTTTGGGAGAAAAACCGAATCAATCTAAAAACCGGCTGGGTACAGCAAATCGATTTTAGCGAAAAAACGCTTCATTTTAAAAATGGCGACAGACTTAATTACGACAAACTGGTATTGGCTACAGGATCGACCCCCAATAAATTCGGGTGGGAAGGTGAAGATTTAGACGGAGTGCAGGGATTGGTATCAAAACAGGATTTAGAATTACTCGAAAAAAATACCAAAAACTGTAAAAAAGCAGTCATTATTGGTGGCGGATTAATTGGTGTAGAACTTGCCGAAATGCTACCCACCAGAAATATCGAGGTGACCATGCTGGTTCGGGAAAAAGCCTTCTGGCATTCGGTATTGCCTTTTGATGATGCGAATATGATTTCTGAACATATTAAATCTCATGGCGTTGACTTACGAACAGCAACTGAACTCGATAAAATAATTCCGGATGAAAACGGGAAAGTCAGTTCTATAATCACCAAAACCGGTGAACAGATCGATTGCCAACTTGTGGGACTTTGTGCTGGTGTACGGCCAAATATTGATTTTTTAAAAGATTCAGATTTAGCGATAAATAAAGGAATTTTAGTGAATTCTTATTTAGAAACCAATATTCCCGATGTTTATGCCATTGGCGATTGCGCCGAGCAACAGGAAGCGATTGGCCAGCGAAAACCCGTTGAAGCCGTTTGGTATACCGGCCGCATGATGGGCGAAACTTTAGCACTAACGCTTACCGGAGAACGATCTCGATATAACCCGGGGAATTGGTTTAATTCGGCTAAATTCTTTGATATAGAATATCAAACTTACGGTTGGGTTTGGCCAAGACCTAAAGAAAATGAGCAGCATTTTCACTGGCAGCATGAAGATAACACCAAGGCGATCACGATAAGTTTCGATAAAAACACGAAACTTTTTTTAGGAATAAATAGCTTCGGAATTAGAATGCGACACGAAGTTTTAGACAGTTGGCTTACCGAAAATCGAGAGATAACTTACGTACTTGCTAATCTAAAACAAGCTAATTTTGATCCTGAATTTTATACTCGGCATGAGGCAGCAATATTTGAAGGCTTTAAGAAAAATCTCCAAAACGCATAAACTACATGAGTAACATCGAACATAATATGTCTATCACCGGGGATGCTCCAAAAAGTATTTCCACTACTCAAAAAATAGCAAGTGCTGTTGGCCTTACCGGTTTATTGATTTTGATCCTTGCCATCGCAAATTTCAATTTTCCGAATAAAAGCTTATTTCTAAGTTTATCGCTTGGGATGATCACACTAGGAACAGTAATTTTTTCTATCGATGCCTATTGGGGAAAGCATGCCGGAATTAAAAACGATGGCGTTTGGTTTAAATCCTTAAGCGGTAAAGGTTTTTGGGCCTGGATTCTTGGGATTGGACTAACCTTATTTTATGTAGTTTTATACTGGTTTCCGCAATATTTGGGATTAAACAGCGAAGGCGCGAATAGCGGAATCATCGCATTATTCGATCCACTAAGTAAATTTATAAATGGTGGCCCGGCTAGCCAATGGTTCGTTTACGGAACCTTATACACGGTAGCGATTTGGATATTCGGATTCAAATTTATGCTTAAATATCGCCATAATCGCTACGAGATCATTAGAACCTGCTCGGTGATGTTTTTCCAGTTAGGTTTTGCGTTTTTAATTCCTGAAATTCTTGCCCGACTCAACAAACCTTATTTTGCACCGGCAACCATCTGGCCACTTAATTATGATCTTTTTGCCGGCTATCGCTTAGATTCATTTTTATCTGGCGGAAATTTAGGTGTGGCCATGCTTATTTTTGGTATCATTTCGATCTTTGTGATCACTCCTATCCTTACCTACAAATACGGAAAACGCTGGTATTGTAGCTGGGTTTGCGGTTGTGGTGGTCTCGCTGAAACCGCCGGTGATCCTTTTAGACAACTTTCAGATAAATCTCAAAAAGCCTGGAAGATCGAACGTTGGGTTATTCACAGTGTATTGGTTTTTGTAACCGTGATGACCATCGCCGTCGTCTATTCTTATCTTGGTGAAAATTCAGATCGATTTTGGTTAACTAAAGATGTTTTTCTTTGGGGAAGCGCAGGCTTTCTTAAGCTGATTTTTGCCTTGATCATGATCTTTAAACGCGACCAGATCCAAAAGGATGCGAAATACGGAGCGATTGGATATTTGGTGGTGATATTAGCGATTATTGGCATTAATTATTTTAGCGGAAACTGGAATATCTTTTTCTTCCCTGCCTACAAGCTTCGGGAATGGTATGGTTTCTTGATTGGCGCAGCGTTCTCTGGAGTAATTGGTGTTGGCTTTTACCCGATTTTTGGAAGTCGCGTGTGGTGCCGTTATGGTTGCCCAATGGCGGCAATTCTTGGGATGCAACAAAAATTGTTTTCAAAATTTAGAATTACGACAAATGGCGGACAATGCATTAGCTGCGGAAATTGCTCAGCTTACTGTGAAATGGGAATCGATGTAAGAGCCTACGCTCAAAAAGGACAAAACATTGTACGCTCTAGTTGTGTGGGCTGCGGAATTTGCTCAGCAGTTTGCCCTCGTGGGGTTTTAAAATTGGAAAACGGAAAAACGGAAGGCAGAATCAACGAAAATGAGGTTTTACTTGGGAACGATGTAGATCTTTTGGATCTTTTAAATCAGAAATCTCAATAAAAAAACGTGATAAACTTCACAGGTTTTAAAAAGCTGTGAGGTTTCGAAAATTGATTAAAAAGCCTAAAGAATTTGGAGAAAAATTCAATCATAAAAGTTATAATCCCTGCCTATAACGAAGCAGATTCGATTGCAAAAGTTATTGCAGAAATTCCCAATATCGTTGATGAAGTTATTGTGGTAAGCAACAACTCGACTGATGATACCGAGAAAAATGCTTCAGCAGCCGGGGCGACCGTTCTTCAGGAAAAACGCAAAGGTTATGGTTATGCCTGTTTAGAAGGACTGGATCATATCGCCAAGCAACCTCACAAACCTCAAATCGTTGTTTTTCTGGATGGCGATTACAGCGATTATCCTTCAGAATTAACCAATATCATTGCGCCAATTCAGCAAAAAAATATTGATATGGTGATTGGTGCCCGAGTAAAAAAATGGCGAGAAGATGGCTCGATGACGCTTCCACAGATCTTCGGAAACTGGCTTGCCACCACTTTAATGCGTCTATTTTTCGGCGCAAAATTTACCGATCTTGGTCCTTTTAGAGCGATAAAATACGAGAAACTGCTTCAGCTAAACATGCAAGATAAAACCTATGGCTGGACGGTAGAAATGCAACTTAAAGCCATAAAACAGGATTTTACGTATGTAGAAGTGCCGGTGCATTACAAAAACAGGATTGGTGTCTCTAAAGTTTCTGGAACGCTAAAAGGCGCTATCTTTGCAGGCGTAAAGATTTTGGGCTGGATTTTTAAATATAGCTTTAAATAGATTAGACAATAGATTGGATTTAACGATTATCATAATATACACACTGGCTTTGCTAGTGATCTTCTTTTACAGTATTTCAGAATTACAATTATTGCTGAATTACTTAAAAGCGAAGAAAAGTGTCGATAATGCTGAAAAGTTCGATCTAAATAATCCTGCTGAAATCCCCAAAGTCACCATACAATTACCACTGTACAACGAAATGTATGTGGTAGAACGATTACTGCGGAATATCGCTAAGATCGATTACCCGAAAGACAAACTCGAAATTCAGGTTTTGGACGATTCTACCGACGAATCGGTTTTAAAAACCACTGAAATTATAGCTGAAATTCGGCAAAACGGAATTGACATTCGGCATATACAACGTGAAAACCGAAGCGGATTTAAAGCCGGAGCATTAAAAGAAGGATTAAAAATCGCCAAAGGTGAATTTATTGCCATTTTTGATTCTGATTTTATGCCGAATCCAGATTGGTTGCAACACACGGTTCCTTATTTTAAAGATTCTGAGATTGGCGTGGTGCAAACGCGTTGGGCACATCTAAATCGTGATTATTCGCTGCTAACAAAAATCCAGGCTTTTGCTTTAGATTTTCATTTTATATTAGAACAAACCGGAAGAAATTTTGGTCGGCATTTTATTAATTTTAATGGAACGGCCGGGATTTGGCGCAAGGAATGTATTCTGGATGCCGGCAATTGGAGCGGAGACACACTTACCGAAGATTTAGATCTAAGTTATCGTGCGCAGCTTAAAAAATGGAAATTCAAATATCTGGAAGATGTCGAAACTCCGGCTGAACTTCCGGTAGTGATCAGTGCAGCGCGTTCGCAGCAGTTCCGATGGAACAAAGGCGCAGCTGAAAATTTTAAGAAAAATTATCTAAGATTGGTTAAAGATCCTAGTGCTTCTTTGGGTACAAAGTTTCACGGATTTTTTCATTTGCTAAATTCCAGTATGTTTTTAATTGTGTTGTTACTGGGAATTCTAAGTGTTCCGGTTTTATACATCAAAAATAACAATCCTGCATTTAGCTGGTATTTTAATGTGCTGGCCGGTTTTGGAATTAGCACGATCATTTTCTTTTTCTGCTACTATGTTCCCTACACCAAAATCTACGGAAAAGGGATCAAATCTTTTTTTAGCTTTATCGGGATGTTCATCATCTTTTTTGCGGTAGCGATGGGATTTTCTGTACATAATTCTTTAGCGGTTTTAGAAGGTCATTTTGGAAAGAAATCGGAGTTTATCCGCACGCCAAAATTCAATGTGAATACGCTTAAAGATTCTTGGAAAGACAATAAATATTTATCCAATAAATTTTCTGTGAACATTCTTATCGAAGCTTTGCTTTGCCTCTACTTCGCATTCGCTTTGTACAGCGCTTTTGCTTTGAACGACTTTGGGTTAATTGTTTTCCACCTTATGCTTTTTGGCGGATTTGGTTTTGTGGCTTTTAAAAGTATTTTTTCGAAGACTTAGATTTTAGACCACTTCGCTGCGAGATATTAGATTATAGACAGGAGACTAGTACAGTCTAAATACATCGGGAAGTTTGTCTCAATTCGTTGTTTTTGTCATTCCGGACTTGATCCGGAATCTAATCTTTTAATGAAAAAAGATAACATTGTAATAAAACCCTGAGCCAGAATGCAGGAAGGGCAGGTTCAGTGTGACCACTTCTCTTGAGCTTATATTAAGGACAGATTTATTAGCTTTGCTATAACTAAATCTACAGAGAATAGCTGAAATTATATTCTTACCCCTATTTTTAAACCACCCCAATCTTCAGGATTACCCGATTTGAACTCACGAGTCATGGAAGTTTGATAATATTCTAAATAGAAGAAACCAGATTTAATTACCAAGCCATAATAATATTGGGCTGTAAAACGATCTACATCATTTGCTGAAATAGTGTAAGGGCTGTTTCTATTAAATACACCTCCTTGCAACAATGAATTATATCCAACAAGATTGGTTATCCCACGAGCAAATAAATAAACCTGAAAATTACTGCTACGAGAATTTCGTATTAGTGGCGAATTCACCAAGCCCAAAGTTGCACTAGCTCCCACATTAAAGTCTGTAAACATTGTACCTAACCTCACCTTTGATTCACCATAAAAAGAAAAATAATTACTAAGCTTAATAAGTAATTTTTCAACACCAATACTATAATTTAATATTACATCATCTTTTATTTGATTATCCCAACCTCGTGGCCTCCAATTTCCGGTAGCTTCATGTATCCAGATTTGTCCAGCTCCTCCCAGCGATGATGGCCCAATAATTCCTAACCAAAATGAAGATTTAAGTCGTAAACCTTTACTCTTCCAATCGCTAACCTTCATCGACTTCAAAGCTAATGCAGATGCATATGGCCTATCTCCGTATCTTATCTCTTCATCACTTATGACATCTGGAGTAAAAGCCGAATGTTCTACAACCAATCCAAATTTATCTTCTGTATCTTCAGTTTTTAAGAAAAGATGATTTATTGGATTCTTTTTTAGCCACGGATTGAAAAACTCAAAACTTAAACCCTGAGTATAATCATCATCGGAGTACATGAAAAAATCATTGTCATAATTTAGCCTGAAATAACGCTTGCCTTCGAAATCGTGGATAACGCCATTAGAATTGATGGCCTGGCCAAATAATACAATTGGCAACATCAGTAAAAATATACTCCAAAAATAATGCAACCTAAATTTTCGAGGATTTTTTATCAAGATCAGAGAGTTTGAGAATTTTTAAAAATATAAAATTATAATTTATTATTATGTTATCTCATAATTCCGAAAAAAGATATCTCTATCCATTTCATTTGTATGGATAGTCTACTATAATTTTCTCTATTTTCGTAATCTCACTTAAAATCTCCGGCTGTTTTGCTACAATTCATGAAATTCCATAAAATTCCGTTGCTTTTATTTTTAACGGCGGCTGCTTTTTATTGGAGTTTTGCTTACGACTTAGATCGCGCTGATTTCCCGAAAATGCTGATGCTTTATGCGAGTTTGTTTTTTCTGAGCTTTAAAATTATTCAGCTTTTAAAGACACGATTTTGGCTATTGGCAGGTGCAGCTTTAATTTTCAGACTCATCTTTTTAATTGCTTTACCCGATTTATCCCAGGATTTTTATCGCTTTATTTGGGACGGGAGATTATTAGCAAACGGTATTAATCCGTATCTATCGACTCCAGATCTTTTAATGAAATCAGCACATTTTGGCAGCATTTCTCAGGCTCAGGAATTAGTGAATGGTATGGGCGCATTAAGTGCTTCAAATTACACAAATTATCCGCCTATAAATCAGTTCATCTTTGCTGTTGCAGGCAAGCTTTCACAGAATAGTATTTTATTTTCGGTAATTATTTTTAGAATTTTTATCCTTTTAGCGGAAATCGGAATTCTTTTCTTCGGAAGAATACTTTTAAAGAAACTTGATTTACCTCAACATTATATTTTCTGGTTTACACTAAATCCTTTTGTGATCATCGAATGTTTCGGAAACCTCCATTTTGAAAGTGTGATGGGCTTCTTTATCTTGTTGAGTTTTTATTTTCTATGGAAGCAAAAATGGATAATTTCAGCTTTCATTTTAGGATTATCGATTTCGGTAAAATTGCTTCCGCTTATGTTCCTGCCGCTTTTCCTGAAGTTTTTCAGTAGGAAAAAAAATGATTCAGAAAATAGCGAAAATCGAGATGTATCAACTCAGTTTTCAGAAAAAATAACCGATCTAAAATCGATAAAATGGTCAAAACTTTTTGGTTTTCATGCAATTGTATTGCTTACTGTAGTTTTAAGCTTTCTTCCATTCTATAATTCGGCTTTTCTGAGCAATTTTTCTGAAAGTGTCGGACTTTGGTTTCAGAAATTTGAGTTCAACGCCAGTATTTACTACATCGTTCGCTGGATTGGCTTCCAAATTAAAGGTTACAACATTATTGCAGATGCCGGTACAATTCTTCCTATTGTCACATTTATCATTATCCTTGCCCTTAGTCTTTTCAGAAAAAATAATAGCTTAAAATCGCTAATTACGGGTTGTATTTTTGCGCTTGCTTTTTACTTCTTACTTTCCACAACCGTGCATCCTTGGTATATCGTAACTCCGCTTTTACTTTCAGTATTTACGAAATATCGATTTCCTATCGTATGGTCTTTTATGGCAATTTTCAGTTATAGTGCCTATGGGAATGCAGAATTTCAGGAAAATTTATGGTTGGTGGCTTTAGAATATATAATCGTAATTAGCTTTGCGATCACTGAAGTTTTCTTTCCGAAGAAATTAAGCTTTAGCCTGCTTTCTTGATTTGTGAATTAAAAACAGGTTTCTAATGTACACGATTCCACCAAAGAAATGTGCTGAAAGTAACACAGGATCTGTCCTGAAACAGGCGTAAGTAAAAATAATGGCAGAACCGGTTAAGCTCATGATCCAGAATCCCCACGGCAGACTACTTTTATCATGCTGCTCTGAATACCACCATTGATAGACAAATCTACCGGTATAGATAATTTGTCCAACAGTCCCCAGTATCACCAACCATATCGCAATATTATCTCCGGTAAACAGCCTTCCCCAATCGAGATCGCTGAAAAACACTAAATAAGCTGCTATAACTATTGGCGATAATATAACCGCAAGCTTAAATATAATTTTTGAAGGTTTCCATTTTCCCTGTAGCTGTAAATTTCGAAAATAGATATAATAAATAAGCGCCTGGCCGATCATTATCGATAGATCTTTCCGTAAATAACCGTAAACAAAGAACAGTATGGCACCCAGTAAACTTAATTGCCAGAATAGGGTTGGAGTTTGTACTTTATTTTTTTTCTCTGAAAGTATCCATTGATTTATAAGGCGAGCAGAGAAGCATAACTGCGCTAAAAATCCAATACCATAAACTACCCACATATTCATACTTCAGGATTAAAATAAAAAAGCTGTCCAAAATACGCCAAAATCGACTAGAGGACAGCTTTACTCTTTTGTAAATCTTTGTTAATACTTTTGTCTACAAAACTAAACAGCTTACATATCTAACAAATAGGCAAAAATAAGTGGCGCTACAATAGTCGCATCACTTTCGATTATATGTTTAGGTGTATCTATATCTAATTTTCCCCAGGTAATCTTTTCATTAGGCACCGCACCAGAATACGACCCGTAACTTGTGGTAGAATCTGAAATCTGGCAAAAATAACTCCAAAACGGCGTATCAGTTCTTTCAAGATCCTGATACAACATAGGCACCACACAAATTGGGAAATCGCCGGCAATACCACCACCTATCTGGAAGAAACCAATTCCGTTTTTAGAATTTTCGGTATACCAATCTGCAAGGAAGGTCATATACTCGATTCCAGATTTCATTGTGGTTGCTTTTAATTCGCCTTTAATCACATAAGAAGCAAAAATATTTCCAAGCGTAGAGTCTTCCCATCCTGGCACTACGATAGGTAAGTTTTTCTCTGCCGCAGCATACATCCACGAATCTTTAAGATCGATCTCGTAATATTCTTCTAATACTCCTGAAAGTAACAATTTATACAAATATTCATGCGGAAGGTAACGTTCTCCCTTATCATCTGCATCTTTCCAGATTTTATAAATATGCTCCTGAATTCTTCTAAAAGCTTCTTCTTCTGGAATACAGGTATCTGTTACCCGGTTTAAACCACCTTCTAAAAGCTCCCATTCTTCTTTAGGCGTAAGATCACGATAATTAGGAACACGCTTGTAATGTGAATGCGCCACAAGGTTCATCACGTCTTCTTCCAGGTTTGCACCGGTACAGGAAATGATCTGTACTTTATCCTGGCGAATCATTTCAGCAAAGATTTTTCCAAGCTCAGCAGTACTCATTGCTCCGGCAAGAGAAACTAACATTTTGCTGCCGCCTTCTAATTGCTTTTCGTAATCTTTAGCAGCATCTACAAGCGCTGCGGAGTTAAAGTGTAAATAATATTTTTCTATGAATTGCGAAATCGCTCCTTTATTCATCGTCGTCTTCTTCGTTATAATTTTGATATTTGAACTTGTAGCTTAGCATTTTGTAATAAAGTTTTGCTGCCAAAAAGTCTGAAGATTTCTCATCTTCTTTTGGGCAAAGCTCTACAATATCAAAACCTACTACATTCTTTTTCTTGAACATTAATTTTAGAAACTCTAAGGTTTCGTACCAAAATAAGCCTCCCGGCTCTGGAGTTCCAGTAGATGGTAAAATGGAAGGATCAAAAGCATCCAGATCGATCGTAATAAATACGTTAGGCGTCATCTGGCCAATGGCATCGTCCATCCAGTCTTCGTAAAGATCGTGACCAAAATACACCTGATTTTCGTCCATATGCTCTGTTTCAGAAATATCCATAGAGCGGATTCCTACCTGAATTAGGTTGGTCTTTTTACTCGCTTCGTGCATTGCACAGGCATGATTACATTTAGAACCTTCATATTCTGGTCGTAAATCAGCATGTGCATCAAGCTGAACCACCGTTAAATCGGCAAAGCTTTCGCTAAAAGCTTTAATACTACCAATAGAAATGCTATGCTCCCCTCCAAACAAGGTCACAAATTTATCCTGTGCGATATAGTTTTTGGTCGTTTTATAGACCGCTTCTACCATTTTTTCTGGTGAAGAATCTTCGGTAACGGCTGGTGCTAAATACACGCCTTTTTTATAAACTTCAGATCTGGTTTCGATATCATAAAGCTCCATATTTTCTGAAGCTTCTAAAAATGCATCTGGTCCTTTATCTGCTCCCTTTTGCCAAGTACTCGTCCCATCATAAGGAACGGGAATTAATACCACTTTTGCCTCGTCGATACGAGCATATTTATCTGGTATCCCGGCATAATTCTTTTTACTCATTTTAATCTAATTGGTTTAATAAGAAATAGTTGATTGTATTAAAGATAAAAATTTTAATGATCATAATTAGTCATAACCTAAAATATCCAACATATCCTCTGCCTTTTGCTGCTCTTTAAATAATTTGGTTACAATTTTACCATTCTCATCTTTATCGATAAGCAAATGTTTTGGCTGCGGAATTAAACAATGTTGTAATCCTCCAAAACCTCCTATGGTTTGTTGATAAGCTCCTGTATTAAAGAAGCCGATATACAAAGGTTTCTCTTTTTTAAACTTAGGCAAATAAATAGCATTGGTATGCTGTTCACTATTGTAATAATCGTCGCTATCGCAGGTTAATCCTCCTAAAAGAACACGCTCGTATTCATCGTTCCAGCGATTTATCGCCAGCATCACAAATTTCTTACTAATCGCCCAGGTATCTGGCAAAGTGGTTATGAAAGAGGAATTGATCATATTCCATTTCTCACGATCGTTTTGCTGTTTTTGATACAGGATCTCATAGATCGCTCCACCGCTTTCACCAACTGTGAAACTTCCAAATTCAGTAAAGATATTAGGAACATCAACATCGGCCTCTTCACAGGCTAGTTTGATCTGATTGATTATTTCTTCTACCATATATTGATAATCATAATCAAAGGCCAAGGAGTTCTTTATAGGAAATCCACCACCAATGTTCAAACTATCCAGCGTTGGGCAAATTCGCTTCAGATTAATATAAACCTTAAGACATTTGTTTAATTCGTTCCAGTAATAAGCCGTATCACGAATCCCGGTATTGATAAAAAAGTGAAGCATTTTAAGATTCACTTTATCATTATCTTTTATTGACTGATTATAAAACGGAACAATATTTTTATACCCAATACCTAATCTTGAAGTATAAAACTCGAATTTTGGTTCCTCTTCTGAAGCAATTCTAATCCCTACTTCAAAATCATCATTTATTCGATCTTCGAGTAAACTTAATTCTTCATAATTATCAATGATCGGGATACAGTTCTTATGCCCGTTATTGATCAATCGGCCAATATTCGCAACATATTGATCGCGTTTAAAACCATTACAGATCACATACGCATCGTCCTTCAGTTTGCCAGAAGCCTTTAGCTTTTCTACAATATTGATATCGAAAGCTGAAGAAGTCTCGATATGAATATCATTTTTAAGCGCCTCGTTCATCACATACTGAAAATGCGAACTTTTAGTACAATAACAATAATTGTAAGTTCCTTTGTAATCGAGGTTTTTCATGGCCGTGTTAAACCAGCCCTTAGCGCGATTAATGTTTTCTGAAATTTTTGGCAGATATGTAAATTTTAATGGTGCACCGTATTTTTTTACCAGCTCCATTAAATCTATATCATGAAATTGAAGCTCACTACCCTCTAATTTAAATTCTTCCTGAGGAAAGTAGTAAGTCTGATCGATTAAATCCCTGTACTTGGTATTCAATTTTATAAAAGTAGATTGGTTAAAAATTAAAAATTAGACATTAAATCAGCAGTCTGAAAATTCAGATTGATAAAATATTGTTAAGAAAATAATTCGAATAAATTACAAATAGGCTAGAATAACTTCTAAACCCAACAACCGACTGACTTAGCGGCAAACTGAAGAAATAAATGTTTTTCAATCTAAAAACACTAAAAAATAAAGCAATTAATCAAAATTTTTATCGCCGAATGGCCATTGCAAAATTGCTACCACCCGTAACGAAACAGGTGGTAAATGTAAATAAAAAAGTAATTGAAAATTTAAAAAAATCGACTACAAATTTCCAAGGTTAATCACCTCTTGTTTGGTAAGTGTTCTAAACCTTCCTCGTGGCAGGTCTTTCTTGGTTAAGCCTCCATAAACCACACGATCCAGATTCAATATTTCGTATCCTAAACTCTTAAATATCTTTTGTACAATATGAGATCTTGTACTGGTAATTTCCATACCAACTTCAGATTTAGGGCGATCTTTCACATAGCTAATATCTGTGGTATTAACTTTTTTACCTTCGATAAAAACTCCTTCTCTAATCTTTTCCAGATCACCTTGTGATAATGCATGATCTAATTTTATATGATAAATCTGGCGAATTCCGTTTTTAGGATTAGCCAGTTTTTTAGCTAATGCGCCATCATTCGTAAAAACAAGTAATCCTGTGGTTTGAGTGTCTAATTTCCCGATAGGATCTAATTTAGACTTAGATGCTTTTGCCATAATATCCATTACGGTTAAACCACCTTTATGTACACTTCCGGTCACAAAAACACCTTTAGATTTATTCAGCACAAAATATTCTGGCTTATCTGGAGTGATGCTACGACCATCAAATTTCACCTCATCTGTTAACTGTACTTTATATCCCATTTCTGTAACAACTTCACCGTTCACAGAAACATTACCAGAAGCAATATAAATATCGGCATCTCTACGCGAGCAAATACCAGCATTAGCAATGTATTTATTTAAACGCATCCCGTCTTCACGCTTTTCTAAAGCCGTGTTCTTAGGTTTTATAGGCGCGTTGCCTCGAGCATACGATTTCTTACGACCACTGCCGCCCTGTCTTCCACTAAACTTTTTTCCTGAAGAATTATCCCTTCTGCTCATATCGCTAATTTTTTGCAAAGATACTGGTTCGTATCGGTGTTAAAAAATGATTATTAAAAGATTTTGATTTATTTTGAAGTCAACTTACTAAAATCTAGTAGTTTGCTTTTAGAACACTCTATTTAAAAGCGTGTCTGGATCGATAAGTAAGATACTAAAAACCCCAGCTACAATTATAAATTTCAGGATATTGTGTAGTATCAGATATTGCCATTTTGCCTTGCTAAAATATAGTATCAGCATAAATAAAATTAGCAGTAAAAAGCTGGCATAGAAGTAATAATCCATATAACCAACATCAAATTTTTGCGTAAGCAGCAGGTTTGGAAGTATCGATATTATAAATAGGATCCCTAAAAAAAGCTTACTCCACTTCTCGCCATAAACCACAGGAATGGTGTGATAATTTAGAGCAAGATCACCTTTAATATTTTCCAGGTCTTTTACCAGTTCTCGCATCGCGATCATTAAAAACAGGAAGGCTGCATGAATAAAAATTACGGTTTCGGTATTACGATAATATACAAATACCGCAAAAAACGGAACGATCGCTATGATCGATGCCACCAAATTTCCTACGAACAATATTTTCTTCAGTCGGTGCGAATAAAACCAAATAGCAAAAATATACAGTGAGAAAAAAACAACGGTTTTAAAAGAAACATAGCTAGCAAAAAATACCGCAAACATATTCAGAATAAAGTATACTGAAAGTTTTGTTCTTTGCCCCACAATCCTGTCTAGCATCGTTTTTTTAGGCCTATTAATTAGATCTTTTTCGCTATCGTAAAAGTTATTTATAATATATCCTGAAGCAATTACGGTTGCGGTGCTAAGAATTAGAAAAAAGAGATTATCATCAAAAAACACTTCACGCAGCGGAAGATCTGGAGCCAATATAAAAGCTGATGCCAGATATTGCGCGATAACGATCATAAGAATATTATAACCGCGAACCACAGAAAAGAGGCTTAGCATTTTAAGCAAAAAACGCTTATTCATTAGCGAAGCCATAGGCTATAAATTTTCAGGTAAACTTAGAAGTTATAAACTACTTCTAAATTGTAATCTTTTAGCGACTTTCTGGCTTTATCTATATCCTCAGTAAAACCAAGAATGTAGCCACCGCCTCCAGAACCACAAAGTTTAAGGTAATAATCGTTAGTTTCGATACCATTTTTCCAAAGATTGTGAAACTTCGCCGGGATCATTGGCTTGAAGTTATCTAAAACAACGTGAGAAAGACTTTTTACATTCTTAAAAAGCGACTTCACATCTCCTTTTAGAAAATCGTCTACACAAGCATCGGTATGTTTTACAAACTGATTTTTAAGCATTTTTCTAAACGGCTCCTGCTTCATATTCTCCATAAAAATAGAGATCATAGGCGCTGTTTCTCCCGTAGAACCACTATCTAATAAAAATACCGCACCGGTACCATTTTCGGTTTGTGAAGGGATTCCTGCCGGCTCGATATTATCTTTAGAGTTGATTAAGATAGGAATGCTTAAATAGCTATTTAAAGGATCTAAACCAGAAGATTCACCATGAAAAAAGCTCTCCATTTTACCGAATATCTTCTTCAATTTCAATAATTTATCCCTGGTAAGATTTTCCAGCACCGTAATCTTATCGGTTGCATATTTGTCGTAGATCGCAGCTACTAAAGCACCGCTACTACCAACACCATATCCCTGCGGGATGCTAGAATCAAAATACATTCCCTTTTCAATATCTGCTTCTAAACTTGCAATATCGAATTGTACTAGTTCTGGATGATCTTTTTGAAGTGTATTCAGGTAATTCGCAAATCGTCTTAAGTGCTCGTTAGACTCTTTTGCTTTTGCTGTAGGCTCTTCTGAAACCTTTAAAGCACCGTTGTAAAAATTGTAAGGGATCGATAATCCTTTGGAATCTTTTATGATTCCGTACTCCCCAAACAATAAAATTTTAGAATAAAATAAAGGTCCCTTCATATAAATTAGCCTTTTAGCATTCAGAAATTGAAAATCTGAATCACAGCCGTTTACGTAAATCTACAACTTTTTTGATCCCTGTCCAATCTCGTCACAAATATAGTGTCCATTTTCACAATAGACAACTAACTCGTTCTTAACAAATTCCAAAATCTCTTCCTTATTTTTAGAAGGATATAACATATGCACGTTTGCACCGGCATCTAAAGTGAAACAAACCGGAATATTGCTTTCTTCACGCTTTTCCCAAATTTTATTGATAATTGCCAGGGTATTGGGTTTCATTAACAAAAAATACGGGTCGCTACTCATCATCATTCCATGAAGCGTGAGTGCTTCACGTTCTACGATCTTAATAAATTGCTCTAAATCGCCTTTCTCGAAAATAGGAATCAATGCATTTAGGTGATCATGCGCCTGCTTAAACCTAGCTTCAGCAAAAGGGTGACCATGCATTAAATTATGACCTACTGTACTACTTACTTTCTTTTTGCCTTTATCTACCAGTAAAATAGTATCCTGAAAATCTTTAAAAACATCGGCAATTTTAAACGGATATTCTATTCCATATTCGTCGCTACTGAACGGGATTTCTTTGTGTGCACCCCAAACCACAAGATCGCCCTTAACACTTCTACAAGCGCTACCGCTACCTAATCTTGCTAAAAACGATGCTTTTTTATAAAAATAATCTTCGGTAACCTCAGGAAACAACTCCTTTTCGAGGCTCATTACGCAAAGTGCCAAAGCACTCATTCCACTAGCCGAAGAAGCAATACCGCTACTATGTGGAAATGAATTTTCTGAAACCACCTCAAACTTAAATTGCTTTAAATAAGCGCAATAAGGTAAGATTCGTTTAAAAAAAGCTGCAATTTTAGGTTTAAAGCTCTCTTTTTTAACGCCTTCAAAGATCACATCGAACTCAATTTCTTCGGAAATTGAGGTATCCTCAGAAACTTTAACATAGTTCAAAGTCGTGGTAGTTTTGCAGTTTTTAAGCGTAAAACTTACTGAAGGATTCGCCGGAATTTGATTTTCTTTTTTTCCCCAATATTTCACTAATGCTATATTACTTGGGGCTTCCCAGCTTACCGATCCACTTTCTGCAGTAGTTTTTAAATCTGCTGCAACAAACTCCTTATCAGGCATTTTTTTATAAATTTTCAGCAAATATATGCTTTTAAATTTTTCCGGATAAAGGACTTAAAATTCAATTTTTTTGCTATTTTTAAATTCAAACCTAGCCTAATTTATGAACTCTAAGCTGCTCATTCGCAGCGTAACAGCAACCGCGGTTTGTCTTGTTTTTGGATTTTTGGGAATCATCGCCCTTCAAAACGGACTCGACTCCTGGTATGCTACGTTGCAAAAACCATGGTTTACACCGCCAGAATTTTTATTTGGCCCGGTGTGGACGATCATGTATATCCTTATCGGGATATCAGCGGGTTTGGTTTGGAGCAAAGGCTTTTATCACAAATGGGTTAAAACAGCCCTTTATCATTTTGGCTTCATTTTATTGCTTAACGCGTTTTGGTTTCTATTTTTCTTTGGACTTCACGAACCAATGATCGCGCTAATAGCCATAAGCGCTGTGTTTATCTTTTTACTTATTACCATTAAATGGTTTAAGATCGTAAATGTAATTTCAGCCTATCTTCTTATTCCCTATGCGGTTTGGGTGCTTTACCTAGTTGCATTTACCTTCGAGTTCTGGCGAATTAACTAATCCCGGCAATCGCTTTTGCAGCTATAAATCCGCCTGTCCAGGCATTCTGAAAATTAAAGCCTCCGGTAATCGCATCGATATTCAAAACTTCTCCTGCTAAATATAGATTTTCATATTTTTTACTGCGGAAGGTTTTAAAATCGATTTCCTTTAAATCTACGCCACCTGCCGTTACAAATTCATCCTTAAAGGTGCTTTTCCCATTTACACTGAATTCTCCTTTACAAAGCTGAAGCGCTAATTGATCAAGTTGCTTTTTTGAAACATTCGCCCAAACCTCATCTTCTGGAATTCCTGAAGCTTTTACCAATTTAATCCAAAGCCGCTTTGGAAGTTCAAATTGAGCATATTTGATCACTTTTTGTTTTGCTGAAGATTCTTTGAGTCGGGTTAACTCTTCACTGATGGATTCCGGATTAAAACTAGGTACCCAATTCACCAAAATCGAAAATTGATAATTACAATCGTTTAGATCTCGTGCTCCCCAGGCTGAAAGTTTTAATATTCCCGGGCCACTCATCCCCCAATGCGTAATAAGCAGCGGACCTTCGCTTTCTAATCCTGAATTTGTGATCTTTACTTCAGCAAAAGTAGAAATACCCGCTAAATCTTTAATTCTTGGATCTTTAATATTGAAAGTAAATAAAGACGGAACTGCATCGACCATTTTATGGCCCAAATCCTTCAAAATATCCCACATTTTGGGATTACTCCCGGTAGCAATTACCAGTTGATCACAACCAAAATTGGTTTTTGTACTTTCTACAACCCAAGATTCGTTATTTTTTTGAATGTTTTTTACAGGTTGCCCGGTAAGAACTTTAATTCCTAATCGCCTGGTTTCAGAAAGAAAACAATCGATTATTGTTTCAGAAGTATTAGTAACCGGAAACATTCTTCCGTCGTCCTCAGTTTTTAATTCTACTCCGCGATCAGCAAACCAACCTATGGTATCACCCGTCATAAAACTATGAAACGGGCCAAGTAATTCTTTTTCTCCCCGCGGATAATTAAGACTTAGATCTTTCGGAATAAATTCGGCATGAGTAACATTACAGCGCCCACCACCCGAAATTTTAACTTTAGACAATACATTTTTACCACGTTCTAAAATGGCGACTTTTAATTCGGGATTAAATGTCGCCACATTTATCGCGGTAAAGAAACCGGCGGCTCCACCTCCAACGATCAACACATCATAATGCGCCATACCTTCTTAAAAATCTATTTTTTTATAATCGATCTGGAAAATCTGTAAAAATACCATCAACACCAAGCGTTTTCATTTTCTTGATCTTCTCTGGCTTATTGACTGTCCAGACATTAACTTTAATATTATTCCTATGGCAATCTGCGATATAATCTCTAGTTACCAATTTATAATAAGGATGAATTGCAACTGCTTTTAAATGTCTTGCCTGTAAGAAAGCGATGCTTAGATCGTCGTCTGTTAGCACCGCAACCGGAATTTCTGGATTAAGGCTTCTAAGACTCATTAATTCGTTAAAATTAAAGCTAGAAATAAGGATTTTTGATCCCGGATATTTTTGAAGACATTTTAAAACCGGCTCGGCCGTACCGTCACCTTTCAATTCTATATTTAAGATCACTTTATCCTGAACAAGATCCAGTACTTCTTCTAAAGTCGGAATTCGATATCCTTCTTTAGTTCTTAAAGATTTAATTTCGGTAAGACTTTTATCGCCTACCATCCCGATTGCAGAGGTTGTCGTTTCTAATTCTTCATCGTGTATTACGACCAGTTCCCCCGTTTTACACAGATGCACATCGATCTCGATCATATCTACTCTTAGCAATAATGCTTTTTTGATACTCTCTAGCGTGTTTTCTGCCACGTGACCTTTCGCCCCACGATGCCCAATTTTTAAAGTTGCCATTTGTTTAGTCTGTTGTTAGTTAGTTTGATTCAAATAATTCTTAGTCCAAAAAATTAAAATCGGCATCTCTTTAGAAATGCTTAGGACAACTTAACATTTTTTTTGCGCTCACCATGATTAAATTGACTCGATTTCAAACCACTAAAATGCAAATTTTATGAATGAACCAAAAACCTTTCCGCAACAAGATCAAAAACAACCGGGTGATCAACACAAAATGAATCCCCAACCAATGATCATTAGAGACGATTATAAAGGTAGTGAAAAGCTGAAAGGCAAAAACGCATTAATTACCGGTGGAGACAGTGGTATTGGGCAAAGCGTAGCAGTTCACTTTGCACGTGAAGGCGCAAATATTGCTATTATTTACCTTGAAGAAGATGAGGATGCGCTAGAGACAAAAAAACTTATAGAGGCCGAAGGACAAAATTGTTTTTTACTAGAGGGAGACATTAAAAACCCTGAATTTTGTAAAAAAGCAGTAAATCATGTCGTTACAGAATTTGGCAGCCTCGATATTTTGATCAATAATGCTGCAGTACAATTCCCAAAAGATGAAATTAAGGAGATTAGTATAGATCAACTTAAAGAAACTTTTGAAACGAATATTTATCCTTATTTCTATATCTTAAAAGAAGCTTTAGATCATCTAAAAGAGAATTCAACCATTGTAAATACAACATCTGTAACCTCTTATCGTGGTAGTTCTCATTTATTGGATTATGCCAGCAGTAAAGGTGCAATTACAAGCTTTACAAGAAGTTTATCGTCGATGCTGGTTTCTAAAGGAATCAGAGTAAACGCAGTTGCACCAGGCCCAATCTGGACACCACTAATCCCTGCTACTTTTGACGATGTTACCGAATTTGGGCAAAAAGTGCCGATGGGACGCGCGGGACAACCGGGAGAAGTCGCGCCAGCTTATGTTTTCCTAGCCAGTGAAGATAGTAGCTATATTACCGGGCAAACAATTCATGTAAATGGTGGTGAATTAATTGGCGGATAAATTAACGAAACACAGAAAATAAAAAATATGGAAAAATGGTTTGAAGCGTCAGAAACTAGTTTAGTCGCAATCACCTTAAGCGCTATAGGAATTTTTATCTTAGTCATCTTATATACAAGAATCGCAGGAAAACGAAGTTTTTCTAAGATGTCTAGTTTTGATTTTGCGATGACCATTGCAAGTGGGAGCATCTTGGCTTCAACCATTGTATTAAAAAATGTAAGTTTAGTTCAGGGTGCCATAGCACTACTTGTTGTCTATATTTTACAGCTGGTCACTGCTTATTTAAGAAGATATCCGGCTTTTCAAAAAATAACTGATAACGATCCTATTCTGCTAATGAAAGACGGAGAGATTTATTACGATAATTTGAAGAAGGCCCGGGTAACCGAATCTGATCTTCGCGGAAAACTTAGAGAAGCGAATGTGATCCAACTTTCTGAAGTAAGGGCCGTTGTTTTTGAAACCACTGGTGATGTGTCTGTACTACATTCCGCAGACAAAAAATTAGAAGATTGGATAATTAAAGATGTTAATCGAAAATAGTAATTTGCGCAGGTAATTTTTACGTAACAGGCTAGAATAATCTTTTACTCTAAAAAATGTACCAGTCAAAGAAATATATAAAGGATGATCCTGAATTCATCTTTCAATTCATACAACATCATCCTTTTGCAACGATGGTAAGTAAGTCGCAGCATTTTATTGCTACGCATATTCCGGTTTTGGTGGAAGGTAATGCAGAAAACTTTAGATTATACGCTCATATCGCTAATCATAACGAGCAATTAGAAACCTTAAAAGACGATGCTGAAGTTTTACTGATTTTTAGTGGCGCACAAGGTTATGTGAGCTCTTCCTGGTATACTGAAAAAGACATTAGCACCTGGGATTATTCTGCCGTGCATGTAAACGCACGCATAAAACTTCAAACTAGAGAAGAATTAGAAAGCTCTTTAAAAAAACTGGTAAATACTTTCGAAAATCGACAAAATTCGCCTTTGTTCTATGAAGAAATTCCGAAGCAAATGCTTTTGGATCACTTGCCACTAATCACTGGGTTTTGGGCTAAGCCTTTTAAAATTCAAGGAATCGCAAAATTACACCAGGGCTATAAAAAAGAAGATATAGCATCTTCTATAGATCATTTAGAAAAAGGTGATTCACAGCAAAAATCACTTGCTAAGGATATCAAGGAAGAGAATAATTTATAGAAATTCAATGATAGATTAACTCTTTTTGAAGAACAAACACAGAATTTGTTGCAATCATTACTCAACAAACAATAGAGGTATTTATAAAAAGAAATGTTTTAATGAAACTCAAAAAGCGATATTCAAATCTTAACTTTTTAAAATTGATTTGATTTCGAATTTGGAATGGCTAATTTCTTTACCATGTTTGTCCCACATTTTACCTTCAATAAGTTTTCCCTCTTTATATAAATCCTTACGCTTCAAATTTCCATTATTCCAATAAGCAACTAATTCTCCATCAAGTTTATTTTCCTTTATTGTAAACTTAAGGCGAACCTGCTGATTATTGTAATATTCCATATAGTCTTCCAGAACCAACTTTCCTGAATTGATATATTTTTCAGTATTAAAAACTTTCTGAGTTTTTAAATTTCCATTTTGATGAAAATCCTCTATCTGAACAATGGGATAGTTTTTTTGAGCTTTTAAAGGCTGGGAGAAACCAAATATTGACAAAAGAACTAAGATTAAATATAAAAATCGCATATGATATATTTTACACTATTACAAAGTACTAAAAATCAACAAAATAAACAACTACACATTCTTTTTTCGATACCGCATATTTAGCATTTCTATAGCCAGAGAAAAGAAAACTGAAAAATAAATATAGCCTTTAGGTACATGATAATGCAAGGCTTCTACAATAAGCATCACCCCAATTAAAATTAAAAAACATAAAGCCAGGATCTGGATCGTAGGATGTTTATTTACAAAATCACTTACCGCTTTGGCAAAGATCATCATTACCAGAATAGAAATAATTACTGCGATGATCATTAAAGTAACCTGAGTAGTTAATCCTACTGCGGTTAAGATCGAATCGAAAGAGAAAATAATATCTAGCATAACGATTTGAGCAATGGCAAGGCTAAACGATTTTACCTTAATTGCTTTTTCGGCTTCATGCTGCCCTTCTACTTTATGATGAATTTCGAGCGTACTTTTTACTAAAAGAAAAATACCCCCGGCTAAAAGGATAATATCGCCCCAACTAAGCTGAAAATTCCAAAAACTTAATACTGGTTTTGTTAACCCAATGATCCAGGTAATTCCTAAAAGTAACAGTACTCTTGTAAGCATAGCAAGTACGAGGCCGCCAACTCTCGCTTTCTTTTGCTGTTCTTTTGGTAATTTTCCTGCTACAAGCGAGATAAAAATTATATTATCGATACCCAAAACAATTTCCATAAATGTTAGCGTGAGCAAAGCCACCCAGGTATCTGCCTGAAGAAATATTTCCATATAAAATATTGGTTAGTGAGATGAAATTAAATAATAAACTGATTCCTAATAGATAAAAAAAGATTAAAATTCGGTTTAAAAAGAATTAGTTTTTGATGTTTTAATGCTGAAGAGAAAAGGACCTGAAATGATTGAATTTCAAAAAATAAAAAGTAAATACTTCAGAACAGAAGGATTAATCTGGGATTAATCTTCAGTTAATACGGCTAGAAAAAATCTTATCTATTTTTATCGAAATTCAATCCTAACCGAATAACCTAATGAAAAGAAGATCTTTGATAAAAGGACTTGGTGCGGCTGTAATAGCTCCTTCCCTTTCATTTACTGGTCCCAAAAAAATTAAAGAACCACTTCTAAGAGTAGCACATATAACCGATGTTCATCTTAAAGATGATCTAGATGCGCCTAAGAAATTTGAGCGTTGCCTACATCACATTCAGCAACATTCGCCAAAAGTGGATCTTATTCTTAATGGCGGAGATATCGTTTTTGACATGAACAAAGAAAAACTTAGCAATATAGATGCCCAGTGGAAACTGATGGAATCGATGATGACGAGTGAAAATAATATTCCAGTTAAATATTGCTTAGGAAATCATGATGTTTGGTGGAACGAAGGTTCTAAAGATGACGTATTCTACGGAAAAAAATATTCTTTAGATCGTTTAGAGTTAGTGAAACCCTATTACAGTTTTTCACAAAACGGCTGGAAATTCATCATTCTAGACAGCACCCATCAGGATATCGACGACACCTGGTATATTGGTAAACTTGGTGACAAGCAGATGCAATGGTTAACTTCAGAATTAAAAAATACTTCAGAAAAAACACCAATCTTGATTATGTCTCACATTCCAATATTAACCTCAGTATTAATGATTCAGGATAATGTGGTAAATCGTTGGGAATTTTTTGGAGGTGATATGCATACCGATTGTGCCCAGTTAACAAATTTATTTTATCAATACCCTAATGTAAAACTTTGCCTTAGTGGGCATATTCATATGCGTGATAAAGTGGTGTATAATGATGTCACATATATTTGCGATGGAGCAGTTAGTGGCGCCTGGTGGAATGGTATTCGTCGCCAAACCAAACCGGGTTACGGTTTGATCGATCTATATGCAGATGGCAGCTTTAGCGAAAGCTACATCAATTATTAAAAAGCGAATAGTATAAAATAAAAAAGCTCCTTTAAAAGGAGCTTTTTGTTATCTATCACCAGCGGTTGCGGCTAAATAGCCAATTCCTTGCAACACATCTTCTTTTTCCTCAAGATCTGTGATCTTCAAGGTCTTGTTGCTGATGTCGTATTTTTGGTCGAATATTAAAAATGCTTTCTCTAGGAACAAAGCGATATAAAACTTTGATGGCCTGTGGAGACGAGCCGAGTTTATATTGATCCCATTTTTATCGATATAGATAAAACGTTTAGAAAAAGGTTTCCAATTTGAAGAAACTTTGATTTCTACATCAGAATCCTTTAAACGCTTTAAAAATTCGGATACAACATTCTCATTATAATGTTGATCTAAAAAGCTTTTTAAATCATTATAAAAATGAGAACTATTAATAATCTGATTGGAGCGAGATACCATATTGTGCACCTTTAAATGCGCCCCGGTGTAGGTTAATTTCATAGCTATTCTTGGTTAGTTTAGTAAGTTCAAAATTAAACAGTTAAGATTAAAGTCTATGAAATTTAACATTAAAAATTTATCAATAAATTGATAATTATAGATTTACCATAAATTCAATATTTTAAATTAAGTATTAGATAAAAAAGGCTCCTTAGATTAAGGAGCCTTTAATTAAATTGTAGGTAGTTCTTTGCGAATTTGTTCCCAAAACTCTGGATTAAAGAGATAAGCCGCTCCTACAACACCAACTTTTTCTGCTTCAGTAACAATTCTTATCTTGATTTTAAGTCCTTCAGAATCAATACAATTTTCAAGTTTATCTAGAAAGTAAACTGAAGCTTTTGCAATATTTCCTCCTATAAACAAAACATCAGTATCAAATGCTTTTAAGTGCGGAACTAAAAATTCACACAAATTATCTGCAAAATCAGCAAAAACCTGTTTCATATTTTCAGGATCCCTATCAATCAATTCTTTCACTCCGCAACCAGAAGTATTCTTATCGGTTAGGTCACTATAATGTTTAATAAGCCATCGCGTAGAGAAATAATCGTCTGCAATTCCATCTTTAAACTCTTTATCCCAAAGACAGCCATTCTCTGGCACTCCTTTTCCTTTAATTAAAGGAACTTTGTTTTGTAGAAAAGTAGCTCCAAAACCAGTTCCCAAAGTTATAGCTATGGTATTATCTTTATTTAAGTTTTCTAAAAGATCGCTACCTAAACCAAAAGAAGAAGCATCATTTAAAAACCGAAGCTTAATTTCTTCATTTTGGATCTCTCTGGCAAGACCATCGATTACCGAGACATTATAAAGACTCTCGTATTTATCGTTTCTTTCGTATTTACCAATCCCTTTAGCATAATCAAAAGGCCCAGGAATAGCAATACCAACGCCCAAAATATTATTACTACTAACCGCCTTTATAGAGTTATTTAAACAGGAAGCCCATTGTTTAAAAATAACGTCTTTTGGCGATTTGTTGTCAATTTTTTGGTTGTAATAGCTATTCTCTATTACAGAAAAAGAATCTAAGTCTATGGCTGCACTGGTGATATGGGTACCACCAATATCTGCGCCTATGGCTATATTCATTAAATCTCGATTTTCGAATTACTTTTCATCACCATTTAATGGAAACTTGCACTCCCCTAGGATCATTCTCGAACTGTAAAAGCAGTGTCTTACTGTCTTTATCGAATTCCTGATTTGTATTTGGTGATCTATCTAATGGTTTGTTATTTATCAAAACCGATTTTGGTTGCTGCGGAAGTAAAATTCTCATACTATTATTTGTATCGAGCGGACTCTTACTCACAAAAGAATAGGACTTAGCACTTATTGCTTCATCATAAATTCTACTTGCCGAGGCTAAAACCTGTGGTTTATTTTTATCTTCTACACTATTAATATTGTATAAATAACTTTGCTCTCCCGGTTTTGTAATCTTTTCTGAAAGAACCGGCAACTCTGGATCGAACAAATCGATATAACTTCCTTTAGTAACTACTGGTTCTTTAGAAACGCTTTCATCTAAAGTTGCAATAAGCTCGTAGGCACCTCTCACCAGTTCAAAATTATTTTTATACTGAAGTTTCTGCCCATTATTAACTTCAGCATAAGCGGTATTAATGGTATTTAAAAAAGCTTCATCACCACTTTCTTTCATCACAAAATCCTTTGGATTCTGCTTAATAAAATAGACTTTACCTTTTCCCGCCTCATAAACCTGATTTTCCTCTGGATACTCAATATTCAGTAGATCGGTTAAATGTTCTATTGGTTTTTTATAATTAAAATCTCCAGTATTCCACCATTCTTCTACATTTTGATATGGATCATTATCTGCTGCCGCATAAATTAAGACCCCACCATTTTTAACCCATTTAGCTAGATTTTGGTGTTCTTCAGGATTATTAGGTTTCATATTAGAATAACTAAGTATCAACACTTTTTTATCCTGAAGACTTGGCTTATAACCTAGATTCTCTAAATGAACTGTTCTTACCGGAATTCCTCTCTTCAGCAACGGAAAAGTTTGTCCGTAAAAATTGGAAAAATTAGGATCTTCGTAGCCATCGTGATTTGGAAAGGTTTGAAACATCAATGAGTTACTCATCGCTACTGCGATCCCCTGGTCTCCACTAACCTTATTTTCTGAAACCTGAATATCATTTAAGGTATTCACCATAATCTGCATTTGGGTAGAATATGGCTTAGGAATAAGGATTTTCTTATCTGTTCCGGCAACGCTATACGGTCGAGTATAAATGCGCTCTGGCCAAGGCATCACTTCGTAATTCGCGTTGCCCGGGTATAAAAGTTTTGCTATAAATGTTGCCTGGTAATTCTTTTTATAATCTTCCCAACTTTGATTTCGATCCTCGATAGGATCTGTTAGAAAGAAAATTTTTCGATTGGTTGGCGCCGTCATCGAAACCATAGAACCATACTCTAAAAATGCATTTTCGAAGGTTCGCTCTTTTAGGTTTCCGTTAAAATAATTTGGGGTTCGAGAAGTTCCCGTCCATACCTGCGCAATATATCCATCGATCCCTTCTAAAGATGCAAGGCTGGCCTCTGGACTAACAATATTCCAGGCCGAATAATTAATCAAAGAATGTGTAGGAATATAAACTTTTACATTAAGCCCTTTTTCTTTTCCGTAGGACTTTGCATATTTTGAAACCTCATCGATAGCATTATAATAAAGCTGATATTTTAATTTATTAGATAACCATGTGCTTTCTGGCGATTGATGCTGTGGTTGCCAGGCAAACCCATAGTGATCTTCCCATTCTTTTTTAAATTGAGAACTATAACCGGCTCTTGTCCAAAACTCTGGTTCTTCCAGGTAAATAGAACTTATACCTGCATCGATCACTTTCTCTATAATTGCCGTTTTCATGTAATTTAAAAACGATTTGTTAGGCACTATGTAAGGAACATTTTCACCATGCCAAATGGTATCACCGCTTTGTTCTACCTGTCCTTCATTAAGATGTGATTTTCCGTCCCAGTTACCTAAAAAATAATCCTGATAAGAACCCCAGGCGATACCGGTCATAAAATGCGTAGTATAACCTTTTTCTCTCCAGGATTTTACTCTATTTAAAAATGAAGATGAAGAATCGTGATCTGAAGGATTTCCATTTACACCATATACAATAGCAATATCACTACGTACATCTATTTGTGGCATCCAGCCGGTACTGGTTTGGAAAGCTGTCTTTGCTTTTGTTTTAGCACTATCAGTTGATTGTGCTGTAGTAATCGAAGTAAAAAAAACAGAACTACATAATAATCCTATTTTCAAAAATTTTGAGTGCATTCTCATTGATTAGAAATAATTAATAATTGTCTTTAAACTTCGATCGTTTCTGTTTTAAAATTCTGTAGTTAGTACTTCTTCCATGTATAGATAAAAGAAGTTCTCGAATATAATAAAACGTTTTAGCAAAATAAAGCATTTTCGACGAATTATAGAAATAGAATGCTTAACAGCGTTGGTTAGTTTACGAACGACTGATAAACCTCACATATTAATCATTTTGAGAAAGGAAGCAGAGAGAATAGTTATTGAATTTTAAAATTAATTTCCCGAGCTTCGATGTCTTGGAGCTCGATCTACATTTTTGCCTAATTCCCGTAAAACTGCAACCAAAGCAGGCAAGAAAACCGAGCCGTGGTTTTCGTTAGAAAATTCGGCTGAATAAACTTTCACTTCATTTTTCTTCAAAAAATGGATGAGATTTCGTGCATTTTCAGCATTATGTTTAGCTCCGTTTTGAAATGCAATATAATATTCGAGATTTGCTCTATTTTTTATTGCTGAAATAGCATTCGACAAGGTTCTTGCCACCTCCTCATCACTATACCATAAACTAGGATCGATCGCAATGATCTTATTGAATGTTGAAGCATCTGCACTTTGCATCAAAGCAAAATAGCCGCCAAAGGAATGACCAAGCAGGCTAAAATTGTCTTTTTCTACGGAATAATTTTTGGCTAAAAACTGAAATAGCTCGTCATTCATAAAATTGAAGAACTCTTTTGCATGTCCCGAATTTTCTACGGTATATCTTGACGTATTTTCGCCCTTTTGATCAACTTTTGAAATACTGAAGGTCATATTTCTAGAGCGCTCCTGCATAGTTGCATTAGGAATCCCTACGATAATTGAAGCTAAAAACTTACCGTATTTTTCACGATTTTCGATTAGATCTAGCGTAAGATCGAAATACATTTCAGCGTCTAGTACGACTAAAACGGGATATTTCTTAGTGTTATTGTAATCTTCAGGAAGATGTATCCAAACTTCTCTTTCAGTATTTAATGCGGTACTGAAAATGTGTGATTTATGATAGGTTTTATGTTCCTGAGCATTTATTTCCGTAGAAAAGAAAAAATACAGAATAAAAAGAAGGCTAATTTTATACAATCTCATCACTATAAAAAAAGAGGTTTCACGAAAACTCGAGAAACCTCTTATCTAATTAATTCAACTTAAATAATTACTCGTTCGATAATCTTCCAATCGCGCTGATGCTTACCGCTTCAACCTCTGTCCCGGCGCTCATTGTCGCATTATCTGCATTTAGGATATATAATTGAGGATTTCCGTTGGTTTCAATTGGGAATACCACTTCATTAGCGGCTGCATCTATAAATGGCTCTCCTATTCCTGCAATTTCAGAAGGTACTCCAGCTTCAACCCAATCAAATGTTTGATCTTCTACATTTACTACCGCAAATCTATTTCTAGATACATTTGGAGTCGCACTAGCTTCTCCCTGTTCAGAAAACATTCTTAACACAAAAGTATTTTCGCCAACATAATAAGTTCTGTAAAGGTTATAGCCTCCTGAAGCTTCTGTAATATTGAAGAAATAATCCTGGTCGAATTCCGTTGTACCATCATTAATTCTTAAAACTCCAGATGGAACTTCACCATCGGTATCGATCGCTGAAGAAAATACATAAACATCACCATTTTCTACTGGCTCTATTCCCGTTTCTCCTTGTGATCTTTGTTGCCCGGCAACTACTCCGGTTCTTCCAGAATCTTCAATTCTCTCCTGCAATTCTAAATCCTGATTAAAAACAGCGATAAAGGTATGATCGTTAAAATCACTATTAAATGCACTATCGCTGCCATCTTCACCAGCTTTAATCGTTCTATATCCAACTAAAACCTGATTGTTATATTCAGCAATATCTGTAATATATGCATATTCGCCATTATCGGCTAAAGCTTCTGTATCTATAGAAAATGGGCCGCTTACTGCCTGGGTTTCTCCGTTAATCTTGTAAAATGTAGCCACTGGTTCTTCATAATTTCTAGAAGAAAATTGTACAAACATTTCATCTCCAACAATCCCTCTACTTTGGATAGAAACCTGAAGATCTATTTCGTTACGCCCTTCCAGTTCACCTTCCTGGTTTAAAATAAAAGACTGGGTTGTCCCTGGATCACCCTGTCTGTAAACAAAAGAATAGGCTGCCAGTTCGTTGTAGAAATACCAGGATGGCGTTCCTACCACCTGAAGACCATCTCCTACGATAGAAACCTGCCCTTGTGAAATATCGTCTGTAGTTAATAAATAAGAGTTTTCTTCTGACGTTGCTGCGATAACATATTGCTCTGGTGAACCTGTTCCTACACCATCACCTCCAGAAGTATCTGGAGTATCATCGTCACTACAAGAAGTAAGTCCTAAAGTTGCTGCAATAGCTAAAGAAAAGTAAAATTTCTTACGTAAAATCATATTCATCATCATTGGTATAATTAAAATTTATCAATAAAATATCGAAGCTTAACTGCAAAGCTTCTTCCTGGTTTTTGTAGACTGTAGTTATCGTATAAATTCTCATCCAGAATATTTCGGCATTCCAGAGAGATATTATACTTCCCACCTTTTAAACTATAGTTTAGGTAGATGTCGTGAGCAAACTGTGTTGGAATATTAATATTGGTTGCACTATTCCCATACCCGGAATAATCATAGCTAAATTCGTGGATGTATAGCATGTTATAGTTTACACTAAAACGATCCTGTGATTTCCACATATCATCAAAGAAGAACGAGAAACCAGCATTTCCAAATAGATAAGGCTGATTAGGGATTCGCTGATCGTAGCTTAAATTCCTGGAACCATTATTTCTATATTCTAATTTATTTCTTTGATTCTGGTAGGTGAAACTGGCATTTGCACTAAATAAGTTTCCATACGTATAAAGTGCTTCAAAATCGATACCTCGGTTTTCTACACTTGCCTCGTTGATTGAAGCTGCAGCACCTTCAGAATTTACCTGCCTTCTTATAAAATCTTCAGTATCTCTGTAAATAAAACTTGCATCTAGATTTAGGGTGTGATCTTTCGCCAGGATCCAGTTGTAATTAGCGCCAATATTTATGTTATCACTACTTTCTGGCCTTAGATTTGGATTTCCTAATTCAAAGCTGCTACCAGATCCAAAGAGTTCTCTTCCGGTAGGTAATCGAACAGCATTTTCGTAAGAAGCTTTAAACTGCAGACTTTCTGTTATAAAATAGGAAGAGGCGATTCCGTAACCATACGTATCTGTAAATCTTGAATAATTTTCGTACTCATCATTTCCTTCTGGAGCAGCATATTGATTCACCGTATTGCTATAATATTTACCAAAAACAGATGTACTCCAAGCATCGTTTGGCTGAAATTTATATCCAACACCTAACACATTTTTAAAGTTCTCACTAGGATAATCGTCTGCCGGGGATGGCTCGGCCAGGTCTGTTCCTTTTCTGGAAAAAGCACTAAAAACATTATTTACCGTAAAAGCATGTTTATCATTGAACTTATAGGTTGCATTTGCGTTCACAGAGCCATTTCTGTTTTTAAAATACCGACGGGAATACTGGTATTCGCCAAGTGCATCCTTTTCTACATATTCTCCAAGCCAATTGTAATCACGATTGGCTGCATCGATATAAGACGATTCTCCAAAATTGTAATTTGCCTGAAGCGAAACATTTAGATTTTTCGTAAAAAGGTCTTTTTTGCGATAGGTAAGAGAAGGCATTAAAGTTTCAGCTGTCTCATAGATCTGCCCAAATGCAACATTCATATAGGCAGGATGCTGAACTTCATTATACTCATCGCCATAAGTAAAGCCAAGTAGCAATTGATCTGCATACGATTTGTTCACCACTCCTACTTTTCCCATTAACGTATAGTTGCGGTACATATCATGAAATCTTCTAACATTCTGGCGTTCTCCTGAAAACTGGTAACTACCTTCTCCTTCTAATTCTACGATACCGGCATCTACTTTATAATCATTATCTGAATAATTCTGAAAAGCAGTTAAACGTGCTGTAAACCCAGAATCTGAAGTATAGGCCGTATTCAAAAAGCTTTTGTGGGTATTAAAAGATCCATAAGAATAAGAAGCATCCAGAAAGTTCTGTTTTCCATCTTCGGTCACGATATTAATAGCTCCTCCCAATGCATCAGATCCAAAGTTGATAGGAACTACTCCTTTATATACTTCAATTCTTTTAGCCAGATTAATCGGAATGTTATTCATACTAAAAGCTGAATTAAATCCTTCCATAGGCACGCCATCGATAAACATTTTAACGTGTCTTCCTGTAAATCCATTCAGCATTAGATTTGCATCAGATCCTAAACCACCAGATCTTCTTACCCTTATACCAGAAACTCTTTCTAAAGCCTGCGAAATATCTAAAGTTGTATTATGTAAACCTTCAGCATTTAAAGCCACAACATTATAGGAAGATTCCTGAATTTCCTTAAGAGCAGATTTCCCAATTAAACTAACATCACTAAGCGTCATGTCTGGATCTATAGGTAAAACAAAATCAATCCTTTTACGCTCTGCCGGCTCTAAACTAACTTCCTTTATGGTTTTAATATACCCCATTGCAGAAGCGGCAAATTTATAGTCACCAGCATCTAGGCTGATACTGTACTTTCCATTTTCATCTGCTCTGGTATAAATTGTTGTCCCATTGATATAAAGATAGGTTTCTGGAATAGGCTGATTTTCTTCTGAAGTTATAATACCGTATATCTCTGCCTGCTGGGCTTTAGCAGTCAAAGAATTTATAAGTACGCAAACGAAGCAATAAAAAGTTAATTTTTTCACGAGGGAGTTTAATATTCTATATTTGCACTATATTTATTTAAACTTAGTCTAAATATCGATTGCAAAAGTATAGGTTGACCCCATACCCAGATTACGGTATTAGAAATAAAAATATCGCTAAACGTATAATGGAAATTAATTCAGTAATCCTCGAAGAAAATTGCTCGATGTTTAAAGAAAACACCGGTAAGTATAATTCTAAAGATATTATTTCCAAGCGCATTAAAAAGATTAAAAAAGATGCTTTTAATGCCGAGTCTACACTAAAACTTTCCAAATTTATTAGTGTTATTTACACCAATTTCGACCTCAAGAAAAAGGTGACCGATAAGTTTTCGATTACCGGAGATACCATCATGATAAGCTGTGTATATAAAGGTGATTCTACAGTTTTAAGCAAACGCAGTAAAAATCTGGAGTTGGGACAGGTATTTCTTACCTATTCCCCAGAAAGCACCCAATACATTAAAATGCCGGCTTCGAAGACCCGGTACGTTTGTATCTTATTGCAAACAGATTACTACTTAAATCTATTGAAGAATGAAAAATGGATCAAGAATGATTCATTCTACAAAAATGTTGGTTTAAAAAAGCAAATATCACTTGGACAATTTAGCTTACCAGTAGGTTTTCAGCTTCAACAGATCGTTAAAGATTTACTGGCATGTAACTGGCATTCCAATACCGATCTACAATTAGATTTTTTTGATTTAAAGCTAAAAGAACTTTTTCTTCAGCTACATCATCAAAATACCGGTGCAGATCATGACACTAATTACACCGTAAGTAGAACAAGTATGGAGAAACTCAAGAAAGCTAGAGCTTTTTTAATGGCGAATTACAAAAACCCACCTACGATAAAAGCGCTTTCAAGAATCATCTTACTTAATGAGGTGGAATTAAAAAAAGGTTTTAAAGAAGTCTTCGGAAAGACAATACGTGCTTATATCATCGAATTAAGAATGAACAGTGCTTCCCAACTTATTAAAGATCATTCTGTAAACGAGGCTGCTGGGATATTGGGCTATAAAAGTGTTCCCCATTTTATTAAAAGTTTCAAAAAGTATTATGGGGTAACGCCAAAACAATTCTAAACTTATAACAGGTAAGATTGCATAAAAAAAGCCTCTCATTTCTGAGAGGCTTATCCCTCTGTGCGGGCGGAGAGACTCGAACTCTCACACCTCGCGGCACTAGATCCTAAGTTTTACAACCTAAGTAGACACCCCCATTTTACTGGGCTTATAGTTTAAAAATTAGTCAATATTTTAAGGTTTTGTATACGCACTGGTATTCGTAGTAGTAAAAATCTCATCGGTTAACCCAAATATCCAATTAGCATTGATATTGTATTTTTTGCAAGCGTTCTCTATATGAACCGGTGTAAAATGATTCGTGCTGTTTTTTACATTGTTGAGTACCTGGGGCAAAATATCTACAGCTCTGCAAAACTCACTTTGAAACCGAATCTTACCCGAAGCTTTCAGGATATCGATCAGCTCAATCATTTTTTTATCGGCTAGGAATTGCTGCATGGGTTAATCAAATACGTTAGTTACTTTATAATTATTGGCTGATAAACTATCACCACCTTGATCTTTAAAAATCACCATATATTTATTTCTTGTCATAGCTCCATATGTATTTTCAGCATCAACAGAAATTGTAAGTCTATAAGAACTTAGAGTATCCTCTGATTTCAACTTTAAAATATTTGCTGTTGAATCAACAAATTTTGCTGTACTAGGAGATTTTAATCGATTCAGGATTTCTTTTTTTGAAAGTTCGACCAATACGGTTTTTCTTGTTTCAGTTAGTTCACTTTGTTTATTACCGCATGAAACGAAAATTGCAGTGATAAAAATTAGTAGTAATTTTTTCATGTTAATTAATAATACAATTGTTCAGTTGTAGCTCCGGTGAAATTATCTCTAGTTTGAATTTTTACAGATGGATTTTGATTATCAGGTACCATCACCATAATTTTAACTTCATCAGATTCTGCGACATACCAAACACCCTGATCGTTATCATTCTTTATAAACTCGTAACGCATTACTATCGGATTTGGCTGTCCTGCCTTTTCCATCATTTTTGCAGCTTTCTTATCGATATACTCCATTTTCAATGAATCTTTATAGGCTGTAAAATGAATCTGTGTTTTGAAATTTCCCATATTTGGAACATTTCCATTTTGAGTAGTAAATTCTGCAAGCTTTTCTTGAGCCGATACTTGAAAGCCTATAAATAGGATCGCAATTGCTAAAAGTCTTTTCATAAGTATGTATTTAAAAATCTGACATCACTCTCAATACATTACATATGTAGGAGCATTCAGATACGTTAATCTTAAAATCCGGAAAACGCTTTTTGTCCTTATTTAGAGAATACAACTCAAGCTCTCCAGTCTCAGTGTTATGAGATCTCACCTTTTTAAATATTATTCCCCTTGTGTTGTGAAAAAAGCAGAAAACCTTTACTGATTCAATATGAAGTTTATTTCTCCAATGTATTTTAGGTATGGACCTGCAATACACCCAGTCGCCTTCAACGAGACTATATTTAGAGCCTTCAAAATCTGCTGTACTATCATCCATACTCACGCCTTCAACTTCAATTTTAAACCATTTGGAACCATTTGAAGAAGGATATTTTATAGATAATTTTTCAGTCTCCATTTTCTTAAGCGCGAGATCATCATAAAATGCGTTTTCTAATCCGCCACGTCCTTTAACAGGAATTACGATTACTTCTTTCTCAGGCTTGTCGGAATCATCAATTATTTTTCCTTCAGGTTGAAATTCTGGTTCTTCATTATTTGAATCTTTTAAAGACCCTTTACCTGTTAAGATCCATGTTGAATTTAATCCAAAAGCTTCGGAAAACTTCTCTATAAAAGAATCAGTAAGATATTTATCATTTCCTTTCAAAGCGGATGAAACAGAAGATTTATTTACATTCATTTTATCAACAATATCCTGTTGTTTTGTTATAATCTGCTTTCCTTTTAAATAGGCTACTGCTTTCTCAATTCTTTCTAATTTACTCACAATCCAAACTTTGTTTGTATATTTGTATTAATTCAAATTCGATAATTATGTCTGATAAAGAAATTGCCTTAGAACTTACTAAACTTGATGTGATTCTATCTGCTATATCTGCGAAACATATGATCACTCATACTTGTGATGGAACCCTGTTAGATGCAAAAACAATTTTCAATAAACATCTTAACCAGGATAAACCACAGGAATAGAAAATTTAATTCTGGAAGTGGTAGAACTCACTGTTTGCATATTCTTTTCACCTCCTGCTTCCAGCATTTTAATCACATTTATCCCACCTTTCTTCTTAGTATCAGTAGTATCCCCAACACTTACTGCAACATCTATCTCAATAGGACATACTTCTCGTTTATTCAATACAATTTTGGTGCTGCTTTTAGTACCCATTGCTGAATTTTGTGTCGCGTTTATAATAGCAGTACTTCCAGACTTTTTAATCTCTTCCTGAGCCTCTGAAACCCCTGCAATTACTTCGGTTAACACCTCTTTTATAAACTCCTTTAACTCCATAAAATAAATTTTAACATTATTAACTACAAACTTTGTTTGTAATACGAACTTTGTTTGTATATTTGTAATGTGATTACAACAAAGTAATGATAAAAAAAGCAAACCAAGAAAATTCTAAACCAATTTGAGATTAAAATCCTATGGAATTACTATCAAAAACAGAATACAAGGTTGCTGAACATGTTACGAGGGGATTAAGTGAAAAGGAAATTGCAGCACAAATGTTTATCAGTCCAAAAACGGTACATAACCACACCTACAACATTCGCAAAAAATGGAACGCAAGAAGTGCGGTTGACATTTGCCGCATGTTCATCTTAAGACTTGACAATCCTCGTCAATTCTTCGCAACAATCATCTGTTTAACGATTCAATTCCATGTGATTTTCAATGGTGAGGAAATGGATTTAAGACGTCCAGTAAGAACATCAGTAAGAGTAAGATCGGGAAGAAAAAATAAAGACTAATGAAGACACAAGAAATCATGGCTGTGCCACTGTTAAATGAAGAATTTGGAAATCCTATAAGTGAGAAGCTTTCCAACCTGTTACGCTCACATATTACTAAAGATGATCGTGCGAATGTTTCAACTACTACAGGGATAGGATCATCCACAGTTAGAAACATTGTTTTCAGGTCTACTACCCTTACAGAAGATAATTCAAAAGCAGCTATTGAGCTTGTAAATGTAGCCATCAAGAACTGCGAAACAACTATAGCTAACGCCAATAAAGCGAAGCAAGAACTCAAGTTAATCTTAAAATCAAATTAGTATGAAAACTCCTGTCTTAAAAGCTGAATTAATCAGGAAATACCCAGAACTAAATGATCAGATCATTGAAGAGGGTATCGAAACAATTGCATTGAGGCTGATATCAATGAATAAGTTTCAAAAGATCTCTGAAGCTAAACAATACATCAAGGAAGTGCTTTCTAAGCTTCTTAACGAGTGCTACAGAATGCGCTTTAGCAGAATCCTTATGAGTATTGATCAAACTGGTTTAGGATTATCCAAATCTTTTAGAGTTTCTGTGCGTAGGGAAATGGTTTGCCAATGGTCTATCCTAAACTTCTTCAGTGGTCTTAACTATCAAAGATCTTCTTTATGTAAAGCGGTACACGGTGCACTTGGAATTATCAAAAGGATGCCAGAAAACACCTCTTATAAAGTTGCCCAGTCATGAAAGTGGTAAACCTACAGGGAAAAATTCAAACCGATTACAGTGTAAAAGCTGTACAGGTAGAAGGAAAAGAATTTGCCATTGTAAAGCTGTATATGAGGCTTCCTAATACAGATAAGTATTTCCTATTAGAAAATATAATCGCAATCAAGTTCGACACTTTCAAAGACAATTTAAGAGCCGGCTTATTAAAAGCTGAAGAGAGCTGGGGCTTAGAGCTATTAAAATTAGATATCAGTGAATCAGCTTGATTATAGGGTTCAAACCTTAATCGATGATCAAATAGCAAGTATCAATCATGAACGCATCAACCGCATATCAATTCCTGAAGCCATCCCTGGAGCAATTGAGCGACTTGGAAAAGGAGGAGCTGTGCAGATTGATCAAAGGGGAACCGAGACCGGAGAAAAAGAAGGAATACGACCCGATAGCAACTAAGGAAGATTTCAAAAAGCTGCTTTTAAAAACGTGCTTAAAATATTAACCCCGGTTGCTGATTACCGGGGTTATAGAAATAACTCATTACAAGTTAAATCAAAAAATCATTTCAAAGATAGTCAATTATGAATGAATTACTAACAAAACTTAAAGCGCCTTTAGATATCAATCAAATTGATTTCAGGGTACAGTCGATTACTGCTAAGGGATTTGCAACAATCTTGGCTTATAAAGATGCTCGTGTAGATATGAATAGACTGGATGAAGTTTGCGGCGCTCTTTGGCAGGATGAATACGAGCTTATTGATGGTCAGTTATTTTGTAAGATCGGGATTAAGATTGATGAAGAATGGGTATGGCGTCAGGATGTAGGTATAGAATCTAATACTGAAGCTACAAAAGGACGTGCCAGCGATGCCTTTAAAAGGGCTGCTTTCCGTTGGGGTATAGGACGTGAATTATACGATTACCCGCGTATCCAATTAATGCTTAAGCAGGATGAATTTACCGTAAATGGAAATAAAGGAAAGCAAACGTATAAGCTAAAGTTAGAAAAGTGGAAATGGAATCTTGAATTAAATAATGATGGTTCTATCAAAAGATTATTAGCACATGATGAGAACGGTTTAAGATTCGATTCATCCAAAGAATTTAACGGTGCTCCAACTGGTGGTAATTATCAAAGTCAACCACAAACGCAAAAATCGAACCCTCCGGCTCAACAGCAAAGACCTGCTACGCAACAACCACAACAAAATACGAATGCTAAGCCTGCGGCTAATGGTAACGCTGAAAAGCCTTGGCTTAATAAGATGAAAGGTAAAGACTTTACGCGGGAGTGGCTGAATGTACTTAAGGCGATCAATAATAAGAAGGTAACCTCTATAGATCAGGTTAAAGCGGTGTACAAGGTGAGCAAAGAGACCGAAGCCCAATTAAACGAAGTATTCAATTTTCAACCAGTATAAATCAAAAAATCATGCAAAACGAAGTAACTCAAGAACCAGTCATAGAATTAAGTCCAAGAGAGCGATTAATAGAAGGATTGAATAGTAAATCAGTTCGCTTGAGCTATTCAACATTAAAACACTTCAATTCTCCAATTAACCTTATAAACTACAAGTTAAAAGAATTTAAGCCTAATGACAGTATGACTTTTGGAAGTGTATGTGACTGCTTATTACTCACTCCTGATGATTTCGATAATAAATTCAAGGTCATTAATTCTGTTCCTTCAACTGATAATCAAATAGGGTTTGCTGATGCTCTAATTCAATTATCAAAATATAACGGATATGACAATATCATGATAGAACTATCCAATGAAATCATTGAGAAGGAATTTAAGAAGTTCTATAAACGAGGAGATGCATTAAAAACTTTCGATTCATTAAAAGAATATATAGAAGGTAGTGTAAAAGGAAAAACTTTAATAACTCCCGAAATGAAGGCTGAAGCCGACGACGTCTGCAATAATTTATTAGACCAAGATGATATACAAATTTTATTCAGTCAAATAACAGAAGTTCAAAAGAAAGTTGAATGGAAAGAAAACGGCTGGGATTTTATAGGCTACCTAGATATTCTAATGCCTGGACGTATTGTTGATCTTAAGTTTTCAAAAGATGCAAATCCTGAAAGATTTGAAAGAGATATAGCAAATCTGGATTACTTCTTACAAGCAGCTATGTACTGCCATGCTGTTAAGGAATTAGGTATTGAAGAACACCCATCTTATTCATTTCTAGTATTCGATAAAAGCAAGAATTACTCAATTATCGATCTAGACTATTCTTATATCGCTTACGGAATGAAGAAATATAAATATCTGATTCAACAATTGGATAGATGTATTTCAGAAAATGCTTGGGAAGATTCTTTCAACTTCTTCAAAAGGATCTATACAGTTTATAAGCCAAAATGGATTAAGGGTTTTGAACTAAGTAATGATGAAGATTAGATAATGGAGAAGATCCTTTCACTCATAACTGATCATCACACTTTAACCGGTGGGCATTGCGGACTTACAGCCGTCAAAATATCCCAAAGAACCGGGATTGATCTAGCAACAGTAAGAAAGGAACTTAACAAACTATATCAGGCTAAAGAAATCGAAGTAAGAGACGGAGCTCAGGGAAAATTAGTAAGAAAACTATGATCTATAACGGAGAAAAACAATTGGATGCAAATAGAGCTAAAGAGCGCCTAAACTGGCTAATCTCTAAAGGGAAAAGATTTGAACTTAAAGAGAAGCGAGCAAAGCGAACCAGTTCCCAAAACAATTATTTGCATCTGATTCTCTCCTGGTATGCTCTCGAAATGGGTGAAAGCCTTGAATATGTGAAGCAGGAAATATTTAAAAAAATGATCAATGCTGACATTTTCAGATATGAAAGAATCAACAGGGTTACCGGTGAAGTTCGAAATGATTTTAAAAGCACAAGCGAGCTTAACACCAAACAAATGACAACCTGTATCGATCGCTTCAGAAATCATTCATCAAAAGATTTGGGCATCTATTTGCCAGAACCTCATGATATGGCGCTGCTTGACCAAATGCAAAACGAAATTGAAAATCAAAAATCCTACTTGTACTAATGGTAACAATAATCGGAACGATAAAAAAGACAGAAAACGAACCATCATTTTTAAAACGTACGGTTCACTTGGAAATGCAAAATGATCAATCCGCATTTGTAGAGTTTAGAGGACCTATCATGCTTACGGTATTAGATCAATTCAAAATTGGAGATCAGGTTGAAATCGACATTTCTTTTAATGGCCATATCTCCAGAAGATCAGGACAGGAATATAATAACCTGGTTGCCGAGAAAATTAAAAAACTGGAATTACAAACATCAATATAATTATGGATTCAATAGAAATTAAATCAGCTAAGATCAAAAACACATTGTTTCTTGATTTCTCCTACACCAAAAAAGAAGGTGTAAAAACCGATGATATCAACCAAAGCTCAGACCTTCCTTTCCATGAGGATTGCAAGCAGGCATTTTTAAACCTGTTACCGCATTTCCTTTTGATCTGTGAACAGGAGAAAGAATCAAAGCTTAAGAAGCTTATTAAATCAGACACAATAAGCCAGGAAGATGAGACCTTACAAAATTATGAAATCACGGCTTTTAAAATTGGTGGTACCGGTGATAGTGAAGGTGTAACCTTAACCGGAAAGAAATTTCTTGGTACTGGAAAAACTTTAAACCTGAACACTCCTTTTCTAAGGTTCGATGATGAAGACTACCGCTACGGGATGGAGCTTGTAGAAGCGATCGAGGTTTTAAAAACTGAAGTATACCAATATATGACTGGCGCAAAACACGCTCCTATTGCTCAGCAATCAATGTCTTTCGATGAAGCTTTTGACGGTGAAGAAGAAGATCCTGTGGAAAATGCAAAGGAGACATTTAAGGATCTCAAAAAGAAGGGATATAAAATTGAAGTTTCAACTTCAGAAGATGCTGCATAAAAATCAATAGTTAAATCAAAAAATCACAGAAATGCAGATACTCCAATATCCTACAGAATTTCATATTCATATTCCTTTTGACCATTGGAAAGATAGAAATCTTGAAGCTGTAAAGAATCTATCCGTAAGACGGTTTGACTATAAAAAAAAGATATGGATTGCACCGGCTTCAATAGCTGCTGAAGTTCTGGAACTTGGAAAAACACACAGAGCTGAAATATTGCAGCCTGAAGTGCAAAAACCGCAGCAGGTAGGGGAATTAAAGCCGCTTCCTGATCTTGATATCAAGTTGCCACTCTCCCACCCTGACGGATTCTATTTAAGAGAATACCAGGGCAAAGGTGTTGCACGTGGGCTGGAACTAAAACGCTACATCAATGGTGATGAGCAAGGTCTTGGAAAAACATTGCAAAGTATAGCTACACTATATGCGGCTAAAATTAAAGGAGAAAATCCTTTCCCTGCATTAATTATTTGTCCTGCATCAATGAAAGATACATGGCAAAGGGAATGGCACAACTGGACAGATGTAAAGGCGATGATCTTAGATGATAGGAATAAAAACACGTGGCAGCGATTTCACGAGCTGGGAATGGCAGATGTATTTATTACCAACTACGAGAGCCTTAAAAAGTTTTTCGTTCAGTACATGCCCCCAAAAGGCAAAATGCGCAATAGTATGGATATTAAAATGAAGCCTACAGTGGACCTTTTAAAATCTGTTGTTATTGATGAAAGCCATAGATGTAAGGACACCAAAACGCAGCAAACGAAATTAGCCTTAAGAATTGCGATGAAAAAAGAATGGGTAATTCTTCTTACTGGAACTCCTGTAGTGAATAAGCCTATTGATCTTTTTCCACAGCTGGCCATTATGGGCCACTTAAATAAGTTCGGTGGTAGAAAGGGATTTTTAACCCGGTACTGTGAAGGTGGCCGTGGCGCATCCAATTTAAAGGAACTCAATTATATGCTTAACACGCATTGTTTTTTCCGTAGGGAAAAGAAAGATGTTGCTAAAGATCTTCCCGAGAAACAACGCCAAACCATCCTTTGTGATATCACTACCAGAACGCAGTACAATAGAGCTAAGAATGAGTTTGTAAAATACCTGGAAGATCAGGGGTTAGATGATGCTGAAATAGCTAAGAAGCTTCGCGGTGAGATCATGGTTAAAATGGGCGAGCTTAAACGAATATCAGCACTTGGTAAGCTTAATGAGGTTAAGGAATTTGTAAATGAGGTAATGGAGAGCGGCGAAAAGCTGATTTTATTTGCCAGTCTTCATGCTATTGTAGATGAAATGAAAGCAGCCTATCCTCATGCGGTTACGGTTACCGGTAGAGATAACCAGGTACAGAAGCAAACTTCTATTGATCGATTCCAAAATGATCCTGAGTGTAAACTGATTATCTGTAACATCAAAGCAGCAGGTGTAGGTATTACGCTCACAGCAAGCTCAAGAGTAGCTTTTATTGAATATCCATGGACTTATTCGGATTGTGTGCAATGTGAGGATAGAGCGCACCGTATAGGGCAAAAAAATAATGTGATGGTTACTTACTTCTTAGGACACAAAACAATTGATGAGCAAATGTTTGAATTGATCAAGAGTAAAGCGGACACGGCAAATACGATCACAGGAGCTACGGATCAGATGGAAACGAGCTATGTAGATAAAATGATTTCAATGTTTAAAGAATAAGTTATGGAAGAAGCAAGACAGGAACTGATCGATTTTATAATAGAAAATGAGTTTATAAGTGCTCCAAGATTAAGACAAAAGTTTGTAAGGCTGGTTGATGAACTAATTGATAAAGTAAAATAATTATGAATAGAGCTATTAATGTTTTAAAAAATAGAATTGGTTCACTCAACGAGTGTATAAAAGATTCTCAAAAAGTTGTAGATGAGCCCGAAATGCTTTGTGATTATGAGTTCGCAATGAATGACATTGCAAACTATGAATTGGAAATACTGGAGTTACAAAAAGCTATTCAAATTCTATTAACAGTAAAATAATTTCAATGTTATGACTATAGGATATACAACAAAATGGCCTAAATCGATGGGCAAAGAATATGCAGGAAAACCGAATCATTTTGTAGAGAAGATTTGGCAATCATTCCCTGATGAATTTACCGCAGATGTTTTTACTGAATATCTGGATGGTATGGATGAACTGTACGATTTTGATATTGATGCTAATTTAATGCGTCCAAAACGTCACACCATGCGTAACGATGCTAAAGATCGATGGAAAGTAGGAATGAAAATACACCCGGTTATTCTTAACCGCACTAAGGATCGCTTTCAATTTGCACCTATTTTGGAAGTTAAGGGCATTCAGAAGATTGATATTGCAAATCCTTATCCTAATAATGATGATTATATGGGTAATGTTTGGGTTGATAATCGAAAACTTAACAGCATAGAATTAGATGAATTAATTCTTAACGATGGTTTTCCATCTGTAGAAGCTTTTTTCCGATGGTTTAATAAAGATTGGAGCGGTAAGATTATTCACTGGACAGATTTAAAATATTAAAAACGATATGGCTAGACCTAAGAAAAAAAACGCTGATTATTTCTCTCACGATTCCGATATGAGGAATGATCCTAAAGTAAAAGCTCTCCGAAGAAAATACGGGATTCAAGGCTATGCGCTATGGTCTATGATCTTAGAAGTTCTTACAGATGCTGATTACTTTGAATACGAATGGAGCGATCTAAACATTGAACTTTTAGCAGGTGATTTTGATATCGAGCCAGACGATTTAAAAGAGTTTGTAGAGTACTGTATTTCTCTAAAATTGATACAAAAAAAGGGAGAAATGATTTTTTCAGAAAAAATGAAAGAGCGGTTTGAAAGTCTACTTAACAAGCGTAACCGTGATCGACAACCCCAAAAAAAAGAGTTATCGACGTCGGAAACCCCAAAAAAAGAAAATACCGTTACCGAAAAACCACAAAGTAAAGTAAAGGAAAGTAAAGTAAAGGAAAGTAAAGTAAAAGAGAGTAAAGTAAAAAAAGAAGAGAGTAACAAAAAAAGCTATCGCTTTTCCCCTCCCTCAAAAAATGATGTTTATGATTTCTTAATCGACAAAAAATTACATCCGGCTTTAGCAAAAAAAGAATCTGAAAAATTTTGTGATTTCTATGATTCAAAAAACTGGTACGTCGGAAAAAACAAAATGAAAAACTGGAAGTCCGCAGCTTCAGGCTGGATCAACCGAATGGATAATTTCAAACCTCAGAGCAATGGAAAATCAAATTCAAACGCAGAACCAACAATTAACCGTCAATCAGCAGAAACTATCCACAGCAATAGCCAAGGTTGGGAATTGTAGCGAAATAACATTTGCAAAAAAAGCTCTTGACTTCAAGAAAATTAGAGATTTTGACTTGAGTATCAGCGAAAATAAAATATATGTTCAGGACGGTTTTAGATTATTATTTACAAAAATTCCAAACCTGTTAGGCATCAAGGAGGCTATTCATGAATTGAATAAAAACGATATCAAAAACATGATCATGATTAAATATTCAATGCTTTCGTTAGAAGAAATTGATTATGCATTCAAACTTGATCGTTGGTCTGGTGATCCTGTTCAACACTTTCAATTATTCAATGCTGAGTACGTGTCTAGAGTTTTAGAACGCTACAAAAATTGGCTTCAAAAAACAAGATTTAATAATAATCTGCCCATAGTAAAATCAGTTAAGAAAAGAGAGCTAACAAGCGAAGAAAAAGAAACGATTGTGGTTACCGGTGTTTTAAACTTCTTTGATGAATTCAAGGAAAATAGGCACATCCCTCCAGGTAGATTTTATGCTTATGATTACCTGTTTGAAAAAAAACTGTTACCGCCACACACTCCAGAGTTTAAAGAAAAGATTAGGCGCAGCGCTATTAAGCATCTAAGCAAAAGTGAAACGCCAGACCGAAAAAAAAGAAAAGACCTAAAGGCTGCACTCAAAGAAATTCAATCAGGAAATAAGAATCAAAGTCGATTAAAATTGAAATGTAAAGAGCTGGTTTTAAAATACTATTTCAATTCATTGATCGCGAGAAATAGAGAACTTCTGGACGAGCTGAGCCAGAATTAAACAGAATAGTTAAATCAAAAAATCACAGAATGAAAAATTACAATGATTTTTTAAAGTCTAAAATTAGATTAGCAAGCAAGGAAGGAATTAAGATAGCTGCTGAAAATATCAATCCTGCCTTAAAGCCTCACAATAAGCTCATGGTTAAATGGCTTGTTGAAGGTGGTAGAAGAGCTTGCTTTGCTTCTTTTGGGCTTCACAAAACCGTTACGCAATTAGAAGCCGTACGGTGTACCTTGGATCAGGTTGGAGGATCTGGATTGATTGTTTGCCCTTTATCGGTTAGAGCCGAATTTATCAGGGATGCAAAAATCAGATTAGGATGGGATGAGCTTCCTAAATTCATCAGAAGAAATTCAGAAATGGAGGGCGATGGTATTTACTTAACCAACTACGAAAGCATTCGCGACGGCAGATTAGATCCTACGGTATTCGATGTGGCAAGCTTAGATGAAGCTTCGGTATTAAGAGGCTTAGGAGGTTCAAAGACTTTCCGAGAATTTATGCGAATCTTTACAGGTGATGGTGGTCCACTTGGTGACCGTAAAGGAAAAGAAGGTGTAAAATACAGATTCGTTGCAACGGCCACTCCATCACCGAATGAATACATAGAGCTATTGGCTTACGCTGATTTCTTGGGAGTAATGGATGTATCACAAGCTAAAACCAGATTCTTTAAACGTGATAGCACGAAAGCCGATAAGCTTACACTTCATGCACACAAAGAGCAAGAGTTTTGGATGTGGGTTGCAAGCTGGGCAATATTCGTGAGTAAACCTTCCGATCTTACCGGTGATCCTAAAGATGATGAAGGTTATATATTACCTGATCTTGATTTGCATTGGCACGAAATACCAACCGATCACTCCAAAGCTGGTACCGAAAAGGACGGACAGTACCGCATGTATGTAGATGCAGCCATAGGACTACCCGCAGCTGCTAAAGAGAAAAGGGAAAGTATTAATGGCAGGGTTGCCAAGATGATGGAACTACGAGATATTAATCCTGATGCTCACAGAATACTTTGGCATGATACCGAACTGGAAAGAAAAGCCATTGCTAAAGCGATTAAAACTTCAGTAAGTGTTTACGGCTCACAAAAGTTAGAATTAAGAGAAGAAGCTATACGAGCTTTTTCCGATGGTGAAATTCAGGAACTAAGTACAAAACCAGTGATCGCTGGATCAGGTTGTAATCTACAAAGGCATTGTAACTGGGCAATCTATTTAGGCATTGGTTACAAATTCAATGACTTCATCCAAAGCATTCACAGGTTAAAAAGATTTGGACAGAAGCATGCAGTAAGAGTTGATTTAATCTACACCGAAGCGGAAAGAAAAATTAAAAAGGATTTAGAGCGCAAGTGGTCTCAGCATAATAAAATGGTTAAGAAAATGACAGAAATAATAAAAAAATACGGTTTATCACATCAAGAAATGGCTCAGGTATTAGAGCGTAAAATGGGAATAGAAAGAATTGTTTCTAGCGGTAAACTCTACGAAGCGGTAAACAATGACAATGTACCGGAAACTAAATCCATGAAAACGGATAGCGTTGGTATGATATTAAGTTCTTTTCCATTCTCAATGCAATACGAGTACTCTCCGAACTATGCCGACTTTGGACATAGTGAGAATAACGAACAGTTCTTTGAACAATGTGACTATTTAACGCCTGAGCTTTTGAGAGTGTTGCAACCTGGTAGAATAGCTGCTATCCACGTGAAAGATCGTATCGTACCGGGAGGCTTAAATGGATTAGGATTTCAGACGGTGTACCCTTTCCATTTGGATTGTATAAACCACTTTGTTAAACATGGCTTTGCCTATATGGGAATGAAAACCATTGTTACCGATGTAGTAAGGGAGAACAATCAAACCTATCGCTTAGGATGGTCAGAGCAATGTAAGGACGGTACCAAAATGAGCTGCGGAATGCCAGAGTATCTATTGCTGTTTAGAAAGCCACAAACGGACACCTCAAAATCTTATGCAGATATCCCAGTGGTAAAAGACAAAGGATCTTATTCTCGTTCCCGTTGGCAAGTGGATGCCCATGGCTTCACACGATCTTCAGGCAATCGTTGTTTGAAACCAGAAGAGCTGGCCAAGCTTGAACATGAAAAGATATTCAAAGAGTTCAAAAGATTCTCCTTGGAAAATGTCTATGACTTTGAGCATCATGTGAAAATTGGTGAAACACTTGACATTACCGGAAAGCTTCCAACTTCTTTTATGTTGCTACAACCACAAAGCTGGAGTGATGACGTTTGGAGTGATGTAACCCGTATGCTTACCCTTAACGGTTCCCAGTGGTCAAAAGGAAAGGAAATGCATCTTTGCCCATTGCAATTTGATATTGTTGATCGGGCAATCACTCAATTCAGTAATGAGGGAGATTTAATATATGATCCATTTGGAGGATTAATGACGGTTCCCTACCGATCCATTCTTTTAAACCGAAGAGGTAAAGGCGTTGAGCTTAATCCTGATTATTGGGCGGATGGTGTTCAGTATTGCAAGGCAGCTGAAAACAAAATGCTTATGCCAACATTGTTTGACACTTTAGAAACTGCGTAGAATGAAAGATCAACTAAATATATTCGGAACTGAAAAGATCACCGTAGCAGAATCAATCGATTTGACCATTGCCAGTATGAAAGAATACGGATCTAGGCATAAACATTGGGCAGCTGCTTGGAGTTGGGGCAAGGATAGTACAACCGTTGTTACTCTAATCACACAGCTGATCACTACAGGCCAGATTCCCAAACCTGAAACCTTTACGATTTTCGCAGCTGATACCAGAATGGAACTACCACCGCTTTGGATCTCTTCGCAGATATTAACCAAGCAACTTGAAGAGCGCGGTGTAAAAGTTAGAATTGTAACCGCACCAATTCACGATCGATTTTTGGTTTACATTCTTGGCCGTGGCGTTCCACCTCCATCAAATACGTTCCGATGGTGTACAGGTCAGATTAAGGTTGAACCAATGGAAGCAGCTCTCGCTGAATTTCAGAGAGAAACCGATGAAAAAATCCTAATGCTTACCGGTGTTCGTTTGGGTGAAAGTGCAATAAGAGATCAGCGTATTAATGTAAGCTGTTCTAAAGACGGTGCAGAGTGCGGACAGGGTTGGTACCAGGAAGGCTTAAAAAATGATATGTGTTCTACCCTTGCACCAATTCTACACTGGCGAGTTTGTAATGTTTGGGATTGGCTAAAGGTATTCGCTCCCATGGACAAGTATGGCGGTTGGAATACTTCAATCCTTGCCGATGCTTACGGAGGTGATGAAGCTGAAGAGAAAAACGCACGTACCGGTTGCATAGGTTGTCCGCTTGCTTCAAAAGATTCAGCGCTTGATCTAATACTCCAAATTGATAAATGGAAGTATCTACAGCCTTTAAAACGCTTAAAGCCGATTTACAGAGAAATGAAACTACCTCAGTATCGATTAAGAAAATCAGGTGGTCAGCGTAGAAAAGATGGAAAGCTAAGCAAGAACCAGCAACGGATGGGACCATTAACCCTTGAAGCGCGTGAGTATTTTCTAAATGAGATTATTAATATTCAGAATGAAATTAATTCAAAAGCAGCTGAGCAAAATAGGCCTAAGATCTTTTTAATCAATTCTGCAGAGTGTAAAGCTATTAAGCAGATGATTAAAGATGAAATATATCCGAATGGTTGGGATGGATCAGAACCTTTAGCAAGCAAGCCATTAGATAAAATGTACAGCGATGGATCAGTAATGAAAAGATTGTTTTATTAGCACAAAGCATTCGCATACTATAGGTTTTAACCTTAAAAAATAGTATATTTGTACTATTATTGAGCTTTCCAAGTCCTACTGAAAAACATAAGGCACGAGATTTCCTTAAGACATATATTCCACTTGTCTACTATTCTGATTGGTATTGATCCGGGAGTAAAGACTGGCGTTGGTGCAATTGACGGAAAAAACAAAGTTGTTGGTTCCATGCCCATTCACCAGGCTATGCAATTTGTATCTGATATTGCAGATAAAAACCTCCCTATTCACATTCGTGTAGAAGATGCGCGCTTACGTAAATGGTTTGGTAATAACGCCAAAGCAAAACAACAAGGTGCAGGATCAGTTAAACGTGATTGCAAGATATGGGAAGACTTTCTTTCCGATATCAAAGCCACTACCAACAGTGACATATCTTTTGAAATGGTACACCCTGTTAAAGGTGGCACCAAGATTAACGCTAAGATGTTCCAGCAGATCACCGGCATTCAGAAAAGGACAAGTGAACATGCACGAGATGCATATATGTTGATTCACAACTTTAGGAGACGATGAACCAAACAATCGAAAAAACAGGAAATGATTTTGAAGTATTAAAAAGCTTCGATCAAAAAGAGATATCCTCTTTAGCCAAAACAGCAAGAGAGATAAAGGCTAACGCTAAAGAGAAAAGTTAATACCAGACTAGGGTAGGCAAGGATGAAATTAACGCTTAGTTGTCGCTAATCGAGGCCGTGGTAATGCAGGAATTGTCAACGCTTGTTTCCTTCGCTGATATAGTATTCAAATGCAAGCAAATTACCATAAGACTGGCAATCTGGAAAGACAGATAAAATTGGAAGGTGGCGGAATTGGTAGACGCAAAAGGCATCTAACACGGGAAGGTGAGCACTGTCAAGAAATAGATTAGGATGATAACTCCCTATTGTACAGGTTCGAATCCTGTCCTTCCAACAAAAACCAGAGAGAAGGTGCTGTAAAAAGATAATGAAATCAGTGTACAATGATGAATCTATCCTGCTTACCTGATCAGTAAGATAGCAGCACCGTACGAAATACTTTTTTATCCATAGACAATTGTTACAACTCCCCCGGAAATCAGGAAAGAAGGCCGGGGGATAATTAAAGTTAAAGATGGCAGCACCAAAAGGAAATGATTATTACAAAATAAGAAGCAAGAACGGAAGGAGTAGAAAATTCAAAACTCCTAACGCCTTAATGAAAGCTTGCAACGAATATTTCGAATGGTGCCTTGAAAACCCATTGAAAGAAGAGCAAATTGTCAATAAAGCGTGGACAGAGATTTTATATATCGATGCCACAGATAACGAAGGAAATCCAACACAAAAGGAAATAAAAAAAGTACACCCCTACTCTATCGCTCACGTAAGCAAAATGAGACCTTTCACATTAGGAGGTCTTTGCAATTTCATTGATTTAGCTATTTCAAACTTTAAAGAATATGAAAAACGTGAAGATTATCAGGCAGTCACTACGCGCGTACGTCAAATCATATACAATCAAAAATTTGAGGGAGCGGCTTCAGGCTTCTTGAATGCGAACATCATTGCCAGGGATTTAGGATTAGCGGATAAACAAAGCCATGAAGTAAAATCAGAAATCAAACCAACTCGATACGTAAATGCCACAGGAAACGATTGATATTCCAGTTTTAAAGCATCAGATTGCTTTTATCGAATCCAATGCTACGCATACGGGTTTGGTCGGGGGTTTTGGTTCTGGTAAGTCAAAAGCCGGTACGCTGAAAACGATCGAAAAGAAAAAGCAATATCCAGGCATTAACGTTGCTTATTATCTTCCTACCTACGGATTGATTAAAGATATCGCGTTTCCTAACTTCAAGGAAATGCTCGATTTGATGGAAATACCATACGAGTTGAATGAAACCGATAAGGAGTTTAAAACTCCGCTTGGAAAGATCATTCTTAGATCTATGGAAAATCCTGATAAGATTGTTGGTTACGAAGTAGGCTATTCGCTGATTGATGAAGCAGATATTTTACCAAAAGGTAAGATGCGTAACGTGATGGTTAAGATCGCAGGACGTAACAGGAAACCTCTTCCAGATGGATTACCTAACAGCATCGATATGGTTTCCACTCCCGAAGGATTTAAATTCCTTTACGAGTTTTTTGTTAAAGAAAGCAAGCCAAACCGGGTACTGATCAAAGCGAAGACAAAAGATAATCCCTATCTGCCATCAAGCTATATTGAAACGCTTAGCGATATCTATTCAGCACAGGAACTCGAAGCCTATTTAAATGGCGAATTCGTTAACCTATCCGCAGGAACGGTTTATCATGCTTTTGATCGCAAAGTAAACCACACCGATCGCACCGTGAAAGCTGGTGATAAGCTGCACGTAGGAATGGACTTCAACATCACCAACATGAGCGCGACTATTCGTGTGACTGATGGTAAGATCTTTAGTGCCGTCGATGAAGTTACCGGTGCTTATGATACCGCCGATATGATCGGAATCTTAAAAGAGCGCTATCCAAAACACAAGATCATTGTATATCCAGATGCTTCAGGTAACGCTAGAAATACCGCAGGGGATTCAGATATCAAACTTTTGAAAAAAGCAAAATTCAAAGTCATCACCGGAGCGAAAAACCCAAGTGTGCGCGATCGTATTACCACGGTTAACGGATCTTTCAAGAATGCCAACGGTGAAACAATCAACTACATCAATACTTACAATTGCCCGGACTTAACCGAAGCATACGAACAGCTGCCATACAAGAATGGCGTACCCGATAAAGATAGCGGATTCGATCACATCACCGATGCGGACGGCTATGTTATTTACGGATTGAAACATAAATCAGGAACCATAAGAATCAGAGCATAATGTTTAACCTGGACCACATCACAGTATTAGAATTATTCAATCTTAAAGATGAGAATAAAGTTAAGGCTTACATGAATTTGGAAGCAGCATTCGATAAAAACAGAATTCATTTACATGCTGATTTTGTGAATAGGAAACCTTCTCAGTTAGGTTTATTGAGTTACGGTCAAGTGGCAAGTCTTAAAAAGTATTTTGCCAATCCCAAGTATGAAACTATTTACAAGGCTTTTGATATGGTTTTCAAAGTGAAACAATCAACTTTCAACGGTGCTGATGTTGTAGATTTTCTCTATTCACTTCGATGGCTTAAACAGGAAATCAATAAGATCGTAGAACGAGAGATTAAAATGTTCGCCGGTGATCTGGATCCTGTTTTGGAAGAAGCTGGAATCAACCGATTAACCATGTTTGGCGAACTCAACAGCCTTAAGGAACTCGGGAAGCAATTTGGTATAAGACCGAAAGAAATAGCCGATTGGAGCTATAACGAAGTATTCAGTTTGCTGCTTCACGATAAAGTACAGGCTGAAGTTCAAAAACGATACAACGAATTAAAATATGGAACTACGAACCAAGCTTAAAGAATATGCCGCTGCAAAAGGATGGCACTTTGTATTTGGTAGAAGAGATTATCAAAACTTATACGAAGTAAGAGAATGGATTCAAGATGAATTTAAACCTTATGGTGAGGGTGTGACAATAATGTTCTGTGATGAATATAAACGTCAAAGAGATGGAGATTATATAAAATACAAAGGGACATTTATGGTCCTTACATTGTCTAGTTTAGATGAATCCTATGATGACAAAAGGGAAAAATATATATCTCCATTAGAACTAGATTTAGATGTGATGCATGATAGACTTGAATGTTTATATGATATTGAAAGTTGGGAATCAGAAGCTGAAGTAAACTTTTTCGATCTTAACGCAGATGGTGCTTTCGTTTATTATAATCTGAAAATTCACAAGTGATTGACTCTGAAAAAATATTACAGCTTGAGATGGAATCGATACGCGAAGACCTGATTAAAAAACACATTGAATTAGGAATGCGTGCATCTGGACAATGGGTAGAGTCTTTGGAAAATAGAACCAAAGGATTAAGCGGTCAAATTTGGGGCGAACCATACACCGAGCAACTGGTTAACGGTAGAAAGCCGGGAAACTTCCCACCAATTGAGAGAATGCGCCAATGGGTTATTAATAAAAAACTTGAAACAACAAATAAAAAAAGAATATCCATGCTCGCTTTTCTAATCGCTAGAAAGATTGCTAAGGAAGGTACAGAATATTTTAAACAAGGCGGTACTGATCTAATAGAAGCCGTGATCACACCGTCACGAATACAAATGATAATGGATAAAGTAGCGCAGTTTCATATTAATTCGTACACCTCAATGGTTTCAGGTGTATTTCAAAGTTTAGCAGCATGAGTATAGTAATCACCAAACAACCAACAGGCGGTCCATTCAATGCGTATGATGCTGGTACCGAATTAGATTTAGAATTTGGCGTTGATGCTGGCACTCCTGAAGTAGCGATCATCACCATCAATGATGTAGAGCTGCCAAATATCTATCCAGATATCAACGGTAATTTCTATTACAATCTAAAAGCTGCGGTAACAGCCATCATCAATGAGAATCATTTCAATGATGAGCTGGAAGTGATCGATGAAAACTTCAAAGAAGATCCTTCGCTATTCAAAGAAATTGAAATCGTTATTAACGTGCTGTTCGTAGATGTAGCTGAGGATGAAACTACAATCGTATTACCGTTTTTAAAGTCAATAGGGCAGAAATACTATTCCGAAGAATTTACATTTCTGGTGCCTAAGATTAGTCAGAATGCCGAGGTGATTTATTACAAAGGTTACCCGATGGATATAGCCATTTATTCCAAAACTCCAACAGCAGGGATAAGAACATACACCATCAAAAACAAAAGAACCGGCATTTCAACAACAAAAGACTTTGTAAAAGGTGTGAGCCGCTTGTTTCTTGGCGATGGCGTTGTCGATCTTAATGACTTTGAACAGGAAGTGCCGCTGTACTTAGGTGCTAATGATATGGAATTCTCTTATAATGGTTCGATCGTTGCCACCTTAACCATTCACAAAAAAGAAGCGAGCTGTGGCAAGCTTTTAAAATGGTTCAATCCTGCTGGTGGTTGGTCATACTTTAGATTCCTTCCTTTTGAAATTGATGATCTATCTAGTGATACCATGGAAAACTTCAACAATCATGGAGTAAATACCATCACAGGAAAAGAAGCGGAGCGAGAATTGGAACTTAACACCGGTGTGATCGATGCGGCAGAATACCGAATCTTAGAAACGCTGCTATTATCGCCAAAGGTGTACATCTATGATCAGAAACCATTCCAGCCTTTTGCTTTATCCAATTTCAAAGAGGTTGAAGTAACTACAAAATCACTATCGAGAGCAACCAAATATCAAACTGGATCCTATACCATCAAATTACTAATGCCTAACGTTTACACGCAAACCTTATGATCAATGAACGGCTACATATCGAAGGGCAACGCGTTGACGTAACTCCCAACTCAATCACCCGGGATTTACAAATCAACGAGATCGGCGATATCCAAAACCGAAGATCCAATCAATCCAAAACGATCAACCTTCCATTTACACCAAGAAATGTGAAGGTGTTTGAATATTTAGGGATCACTGGAAATAATAGCCGTAAACCATATCAAAAACTAAGATGTGATTATTGGGTGAATGGTATTCAACTCATTCGAAATGGCTATGCAGTAATCAAAAGAACTACTACAGGAACTTATGAAACGGTGATCTATGACGGTATTATTGATATTTCAGAAAAACTCAAAGGCTTAACGCTTGCCGATTTAGATTACAGCGATCTCAATCATTATTTGACCGTTCCAAACTACACAGGATCCTTTACCAATACCGAAGGTTATATTTATGCGCTGGGTGATTTTGTAATGAATCAATCAGGAATCAAAGTCGATCGACAAGCACCGTCTGTTTTTACACATACGATCTGGAAGAAGATTTTCAATCGTATTAACATCAACTATTACGGCGACTTCTTTTCATCGAATAACGACTTCCGAACTGAAGTGATTGCGCCAATGTTCGGTTATGAAGTTCAGGATATCCAACCTGATTACACAGCGATCGGAACTGCAGAGACAGACCAGGTGTTTAAAAGCGTGGTTTCACAAGATTTTATTTTCAATGCTAATTCACGATTAGAATTCGATACGCAGTTTACTGATTCAAGAATAACCTTTGGAACTAATGGTGTATTAACATTTAATGAAGCTTTTAGATTATCAATTGATATTGAAGTGAGTTATAGCTCACAAAATGGTTACAACAGCTTTCAAGCACTTCTCAATGGCACCCGTGTAATTAAATCAGATGTATTAACAAATCTAGGAAGCAGCATTCAAACTACAATCAACATTGATGTAAATGCTGGTGATACCCTTCATTTTCAAATCCATGGTACCGATACGGGTTACAATCCAAACCCTAATACTGGTGTAGGCGAATCTGAAATAGAAGATCAATACATGGTTGATTATTCCGCATCGGCTTCAATGACCTTTCAGGAAGTAACAGGCGGTTATCTTGTGGACTTCGCTCAGATCATGGGTGATACTCCATTGCAAGATATAGTTAAAGATATCATGCAGCGATTTGGTTTGATCGTGCGACCTCTAAAAGCCAATACCGATTTTGCATTTATCCAGATGGAAACGCTTTTGAATGATCGCGAAGGCGCTGAAGATTGGAGCGGCAAATTTCCGCAGTTCGATGATGGCGAAGAATATGAACACGACTACGCCAAAGAGAATAAAGCTAAATACAACTATGTCGAAGAGATTATCGTTCCAACGATGAACGGTGTAATGGGCATCAATAACGAAAACGTGAATGCAACCAAAGATCTGTTTACTTCTATTTTCCAGATTCCGATCAGTAATCGTAGATATCAAAGCACACCGCTTTATTTCCACCCTATTTGGGAAGAGGTTGATGATGATGGCCAGACGGTAATCGAGATCAAAGAAGCCGATATCAAAACTTTCAGAATTAAGAAGGTTGATATCAATCTGAATGCGACTTTCTTTGATAACACCACCTCCGTAAGCTATAACGGCTTAGTGCCTTATCTCAGTTTGGAGAACATGTCGATGCAATATTATATCAATAAATATTACAAGGCATTTCAAGGTGTGATCGAAAACTTTCAGCTTCACAGTGGTAGAATATTATTAAGCGAGATTGATATTCTAAACATCAACTTCTTTCGATTGAAATACTTTAAGCAAAAAGCGATGTATTTCTATTTGAATAAGATCAGAAATCAATCCGGTAAGTTATCGGAGTTTGAACTTGTGGCCGTTCGCCAGTTCCTAAAAAATCAACCACCAACAACTTTAGGAACTTATGAAACGGTGATGAATTACGAGAGCAATCGAAATATATCGGTTAACCAACTTACCTCACAAACAGTGCCTGAATATTTCGATCCTGAATTCGATCAACCGATCGCTTTTAAGTTTACCGGTGGTTTTAATGAGGATATTTTATTGAAGAACGGAGAAACGGTTATCGATTCAGAAACGGAAATCCTTATTGAAAATTGGGATCTGAATATCGAAGACCAGGGAAATACAACTGATGAACATTCGGCAAGCTTCACATTCAAAATTAAAGACGCAGGATCTGGAGCATATTCTGAAGTAGAAGGAACGCTTCAGGTAACGGTCAATGAATATATTAATCAACCACCTGTTGCAGATGCTGGCGAGGATTACACTTTTGAAATCACCAACGATGAGTTTGATTCGATTACTCCTTTAGATGGTTCTGGTAGTTATGATAACACTGGCGATATTACCACCTACCTATGGGAGATCATCACAAAACCAATATCATCAAATGCAACACTCACAAATTCAAACGGTGCGTCTAGTGGTTTAGCCTTACCAAATAATAATGATAGCGTTGGATCTTACACCATGCGACTAACGGTGACTGATGAATTTGGTTTAACCGATACCGATGAAGTGACTATTCAAGTAATGATGAACGAAATAAATCCTGAATAATGGCAGATAAAATACAAGTCTTTAAATTAGATATCGATATTGATTCGGTAATTCAGAGTGCATCTGCTTTTAAAACGCAGGCTGATGTTATACGCGGGAAATTAAAGCAATTGAAAGATGCTGGTGATACAGGATCTGAAACTTATGTTCGACTTAAAGGGCAGCTCGATAATGTAAACGCTGAATATCGTACATACCAGCGTGAAGTCACTAAACTGACATCAATACAAGGAAAAGAAATAAAAACTGTACAAGAGGCACGAAATGCGCTTTCTGTAGTTTCTTCGCAATGGGCGAAGCAGGCGCAATTGTATGGTGCTAATTCTGATGCTGCTGATAAACTCGCCAAAAAGAAACTGGAGCTTACCGAACGCCTTAAAACTTTAGAATCTCAAACAGGAGATAATACACGTAATGTCGGTAACTATGCTGAAGGGATGGGTGAAGCTTTAAAACAAAGTACACTTTACGGACAAGCTCAGCAGAAATTAAATGCAGTAATGGCAGTTGCTAAGCCTATTTACAATGCACTTAAGAATGAGGTGAACGGCATGAAAGCCGCTTATCAAAAGGCTAAAGCTGAAGTGGCTGCTTATTCTGGTGTTCAAAAGGCTGCTGCAATTACTACCGGAATTACCAACGTTGCTTTAAAAGCTTTTAAGATCGCCCTTATAGCTACTGGTATCGGTGCTATTGTGGTGTTACTTGGTTCTCTTGTTGCTTGGTTTACAAAAACTCAGACAGGGATTGATCTGGTGAATAAAGTGCTTGCCGGTTTAGGCGCTGCTTTTGATGTGGTAATCGATCGTGTTGCTAAGTTTGGCGGTGGTATCGTTAAGCTGCTATCCGGAGATTGGAAAGGCGGACTTGCTGATATGAAAGATAGCTTTGCCGGGGTTGGTGATGAAATACTGAGGGAAACTAAACTGGCGGCACAACTTGAAGCTGAACTTCAAAAATTGCAAAGGCAAGAGATTGCCGTAAAAGTAGCAAGGTCTGAAATCAATAAGCAAATAAAGGAACAAAATAAAATTGCTGAAGATACCACGAAAACTTTTGAAGAGCGGCAAAAAGCGATCAATAAAGCCATTTCACTAGAACAGGAGCAAATTAAAATTGAAAATGATCTTGCTAATAATCAGCTTAAAAACGCATTGCAATTAAGTGGAAGTTATGAAGAAAATGCGGACAAAATAGAAGGAGTACGCCAAGCTTTTATCGATGCACAAGGGGATGCACAAGTTTTCCAAGATAAACTTCTTCAGATTGGTTTTAGCAATACACTAGTTGAAGATGTTGAGAAAATTGGAGATGCAATCATCAATAACAACAATGCAATTGCAGCGAGTGAAGAAAAGCTCACAACTCTTACCAACAAAAGAAATACAATAGAGGATCAGTTCGAAGCCGATAGGCAAAGAAGAGCCAAGCAGGAACTTGACCGAAGAAAAAGAGCTACGGATGCTTTAATAGCTGAACAAGAAGCTCAACTTAAACTCTACGAAGAAAACAACCGATTTGAAAAGGATCAATTAAAAGTCAAAGAAGAAACAGCTAAGCAAGAACTGGATATTCTAAAATCAAAATTAGATGCTCAGAAGCTTTCGCAAACAGAATACAACGCTGAAGTTAAAGCGATCGAAAATGATCTTATTGAATACCGCGAACAAAAACGCCAAGAAGAGCTGGAACGTAGGCAAGCTTTTGAAGATCAAAGGCGACAATTAGAAGAACAGATCAGGCTTGAGAATACGGAAAACGAATTGGAACGTGCCGAACTTCAAGCGGAAATGGATTTCGAAAAACATGTTGCAGATCTGGAGAACATGCAGCTTCGAGAAGAAGAGAAAACGGAGTTACTGACATTACTCACTGAGCAACGTGAGCAAGCGATCACCGCTATTCGTGAGCAGTTTGAACAGAAAAGAATATCTGATTTCCAAAAGCTAATGGATAAGGAAATCAAAATAAGAGAGAAAAATGCTCAACAGGCCGCAAACATTGCCACGCAATTAACTGGAATCTTAACTGGTTTACTGGGAGATTCTTTAGCAGCTAAACTTGCCAGTATTGCCATTGACGCGGCTATACAAGCTGGAATGGTTGCTATAACTACAGAAGGAGCAAAAGCACAAAACTTAGCTTTGGCAGCGGCTCCTGGTCCGCCAGCAAATATTCCTTTATTAATCACAGCAGCAGCTCAAAATTTAACCTTACAAGCACAAAGTTCAGCTGCAATCACTAAGATATTAGCATCTGCTGCAATTCAAGGCGTAGGTACCATCGCACAAAGTGCTAAGTTTGAGAAAGGTGGTTTTATGAAGATCGGCGGTAAACGTCACAGCGGTGGCGGTACTAAGTTCGTTGGTGAAGACGGTACCACCTTTGAAGCAGAGCAAGGCGAATTGATTGGAGTGATCAATCGAAATGCTGCTTTCATGGTTGAGCAATTAAATAGCCAATACCCTGCAGGTGGTGCAATCAAAATGCAAAATTATTTAGCGGCTGGTGGTATCGTTACGCGTAACACTGGAAGCACAACGAATATTTCTAAAATGGAAATCGACTATGATCTACTGGCCAGAAAGATAGGAGCTGAGTTAGGTGTCGAATTGGAAAAACTAAAAATCTTCGCATCCATCGAAGAGATCAGGAAAGCAGATAAAAACTATATGAACATTCAGAATGGCGCAATTTTCTAATATTATTGAAGGATGGAAACGTTACTTTGACGGTGACGTGAATGATACCGAACGCAAACGTGCGGAGATCTGCAAAGAATGCCAGCACGCCACCGTAGGCACGTATGAAAAACTATTGAAGGATTTTCAATTAAAAGAAGTTCAGGGTTTGAAATGCGGTCATTGCAACTGTCCGTTATCCACTAAAATAAGAAGTCCAAAAGATAAATGCCCGATAAAAAAATGGTAAACAACATGAGTACGCACGATCTCTTAGGTAAACTTGAAAAGCTTGAATTCTTCAATGATCTAATCACTTCGGGTATTGTTCCAGTAGAATGGTTGGATTATAAACTCATGTACGAGTATTACCTGGATGAACTTAAGAGCGTGAAATCTACTCAGGCAATTTGCAATACCGCTGAAGAATTTAAAGTGAGCGAACGAACGGTGTACACTATTGTAAAGAAGTTGAGGGGTTAGAGTGATATTTAATACCTTCCTGATAAACTTCGTTAATATAAGTTTCTCTATCTAATTCAGCTTTTTGCTTTGTCTTTCTGAAAGCATATAAACCTCCGTCCATTTTATAATCAAAAGCCCCTTGAGTTCCTTGAAGTATGATATCTTTAAATATATAATAATAGAAAAACTTATCTCCTTCTTTAATTTTATCTCCTTCTTTAGGTAATCTTTTTAGAACATTTAAACTTCCTAAGCTTTGAAGTAATTCTATATGGCTAATCTTAAAATAATCCATTTTATCCAGCATTACATCTTTCCAGATAAAAGACATTTTTATAAATAAACCTGTAATTGCTATAGCAGCAATTACAACAAAAATTAAAACTAATTCATTTTCAGTAATATCCATACGATCTATTTTTTAAGTCCTACTTCTCTTTCAAATTCGATCTCTTCTTTAGATTTTAGTTTCTCGATCGGTAAACTGCCGTTTGTTTGATCAAGCCAATCTAAATACTCATCATACATTTTGTCGTTCCATCGGCGTTCCATGTGCGCTTGTACATAAGGATTATCCTTTAATTGCAGTCGATCTCGTTTTCTTTCCGTCCATTTGATAAGTGGATTGAAAACAGCATTCACGGCTTTTATAAAACCGTAAAGGATTGCAACCGCGATCACTACCGCACAAATAATTAAAAACACCATAGTTCAAAGATACTCAAAATTACTGAAGGCACGACTTCAGTAAAAGTAATGTAATACATTATAATTTTGAAGTATGAAAGGAATCATAAAAATTCGCGGTGTTATTGGTAAGATACCAGATGAAAACGGTGAAATCATTACACCGAACACTACTTTTCTAAATGTTTCAGAGCAAGCAGAAGCTCAAAAGCAAGCTACCGAATTCGATATGATCATTAATTCTCCAGGTGGTTACATGGAGGATGGTGATGAAATGTTTGATTACCTAGATGGTATTCAAAAAAATGGTAAACCATTTACCACAATAGCAGAAGAAGAATGCGCATCGATGGCTACAAAACTGTTCCTGTTAGGGGAACGTAGAATAATTAAGACGGGAACCATTTTTATGATTCACAATCCGGGCGGCGCACCAGAGCATGGTGATGCCGATTATATCGAAGCCTATTACAAAGGTTTAAGATCACTAGAAACGAATCTTATCAACTTCTACCACGAACGTACCGGAACTTCAAAAGAAGCACTTAAAACACTAATGAAAAACGAAACTGAATTAACTCCTGAACAGGCGGTTGCTTTTGGTTTCGCTACTGAGATATATAAGCCAGAACTAAAAGCTGTGGCTTTCTCTAAAAAGTTTAATCCAAATTCATTTAAAATGTCAGACAAAACCAAAGACAAAAAAAATGAAGAAACATTAGGCAAGCTAGATCAACTGCTAGACTTGGCTACTAACTTCTTCAAAAAAAGTGAGAAGCCAAAAGGCTTAAAAATGCAGTTGGATGGCACAGGTGAAAAGGAAATTATATTTCCTGATTTAGAGCCTGATGATACCCCATCTGTAGAAGACAAGGCAACCATTGACGGTTCGCCAGCGGAAGGTGATATTGTAATGCCTTCAGGAGAAACCTTCAAGTTTGAAGGTGGTATTCTTAAAGAAATCGTACCGAAAGAAGAGGAAGGCGACGATGATATCGAAGCTTTGAAACAAGAGAGAGACGATCTTAAGAGCCAGTTAGAAGCTCAGAACAAAAAGACCGAGAAAGCCGAAAAAGAAGTAACCGCACTTAAGAAAAAAGTAGGTGATCAAGAAAAAGGCTTCGAGAAAATCACTAAAGAGATCACCGCATTAAAAAGCCAGATCACTTCAGATTTCAGTCACGATCCTAAGAAAAAGAATTACAAGGAACGTGAAGAGGGAACCCGTCAACTTTGGAAGAAAAAGGACGAATAAAATCATCATTCATCAATTAAAAAACGAACATCATGGCAATATTAGATTTGCAGAACTTAACAATGAATCCTGAAGAAGCTACCGAAGTTTCTAAGGCGATTTTCATTGCAACAATTACCGGTGGTGATCTTAGCGAGTATCACGAGATAGAAACCGGAGTAACACACAAGAGACAAATTCCTTTCATCGGGAACCTTGGTCTTGTAGGTAAAAAACAAACAGGTTGTAACCGTAGCGAAAACGGTGCAAGCATTCCACTAACTGAGAAGTTTTGGGATCCGGTTTTAATCGGCGACCGTCTGGCGCATTGTGCAACCGATGTAAACGCACTACTTAAGCTTTTCAAGAAAGCGCAACGTGTAAATCCTGATTTCTACGACCGTATCGGATCTGAAGAATTAGGACTGATCATCGCAAAGGTAGAACAGGCGATGAAGAAAATGAACAACCGACTTGTTTGGTTCGGTGATACCGCTGCGGACAACGTGACCGATTCAGGAGTGATCACTGACGGTGTGGATGTTGCTTTCTTCAATATCCTTAACGGACTTTTCAAACAAATCTTTGCTGAAGTTCCTACTTCCGCTAAGAACTACGTTGAGATCTCTAAGAATGCAGGGGCTTCTTATGGAGCACAGGCTTTAGATCCTAATACTGCACTAGGAGTGTTTAGAGCAATGCACAACGCTATCGATGCGAGATTCTTCGAAGCTATTGAGGAAGGTGCGCAGCCTGAGTTATTGGTAACTCGTGAGCTTTACCAAAACTACTGGGATCAGTTAGAAGACAAATCGCTTGCCTTTACGCTTCAAGAAGCCAGAGAAGGTGTTAACGCGATGTCTTACCGTGGTATTCCTATTAAGGTTCGTCACGATTGGGATAATAACATCCGTTCTTACCAGGATAACGGGGCGAAGTATAACCTTCCAAACCGTGCAATTCTGACCGTGAAAGAAAACATTCCTGTTGGAACTGTTTCTGAAGAAGATCTTGGAAACATCGAAAGCTGGTATGAGAAAAAAGACAAGAAAAACTACATCGATTTTGATTTGATGTTAGATACTAAACACTTGTTGGATTATATGACTGTAGCTGCTTACTAATAGCGGCTACAGCCTTAACTCTTAAAAATTACGATCATGGCAGAATGCTTTATAGACGAAATTACAGGCGATATCACAGTGAACTGCGATCACATGGCGGTTACTGGTATCGAATCTGACATTGTTTTGATTCCATTTGGTGCAGAAGATAAAACAGGATCTGCAATTGATGAGACTAACTCACAGTTGATCACCGATCTTGTTCTGAAAGCCGGTAAAACAGGCTTTAAACTGGAAGGAATCAAGCAAACGAACTCGCATAACTCCGAATTTGTACCAGGGGATAACCAAACCTTAGACGGTCATCGTCACAGAATTGGTTTTAGAATCCTATCTCCTACTACAGCCAACCGTGCGGAAGCCAACAAGCTTTCTAAAGGCGGTAAATACATCGCTGTGGTAAACAGAAAATACAAAGGTCCATCTGATCAGGATGCTTTCTTAGTATTAGGATGGCAATACGGGATGAAATTAGTTGAAATGACAGAGAATTCTCTGGAAAATAAAGGTGCAATCGTTGGTGCATTGCAATCTGAAGATGATGCACTTGAAATGGATCTTCCAAAGAACCTGTTAGATGCTGATTACGATACTACACTTACAGCGTTCAATAACAAATTTGAACAAGCAGCTGTATAATAGATGGATTGGTTAAGCTTAGATAAAGAAACGATTTTCCGTGGTAAAGATGATCACGGGAATCGTTATTTGAGCCAATTCTTACGCGATTACAAGCAAACGTTCAACCCGAAAGAAATTAATGCCGGGTGTGATCGATGTCTTGAGGATTATTACCGAAAACTTACAAAACACTTACAGATCATGGGAGCTAAAAAACCAAACTCCGGATATAAGTTAAAAGAAAAATACGACGGTATTCCATTATCATTTGGAAGCCGCGAATTTGCATTTAACGCCACGCTTACCGATAAGCAGGCAGAGCAATTGATTAAGAATCACAAAAAAGGGAAAGATTTATTCGATACCATTCCAGACAAAACCAAAAAGGAAGGTTCAGAGAATAAAGAAACTGTTATTAATCTTAGTAAATCCACTCGCCCTGAATTGGATGAAATGGCGAAAGGTTTAGGTATTGAAAAGCCTGAAGAATTAGCCAATAAAGATGCTGTTATCGAAGCAATCGAGAAAGCTCAGGCAGAACAGGACAAAACCAAAAAGGAAGGTTCAGAGAATAAAGACTAATCCCGATGAAAAGATTTAGCGCTGCATTTATTGAGATCATTTCTTCAGTAAAATCAAAATTCGATAAGAAGAACGAAATATATAAGAACGGGGTAGATAATGACTACCCCGAACTTATTGAAAGCCTTATCGATAATTCGGTGACTGCCAGTCGCTGCGCTGCGCTTATGGCTTCTTATATCTCTGGTAAAGGTTTTGGTGATGAGCTAAATAAAATCATTGTTCACGACAAAAAGAAGATCTCGCTTCTTCAACTGGTTCAAGATATCGCAGAGAGCTATTCACGTCATAAAGGTTTCTTTATCCAGTTGAATTATGATCTGAATTATAACTTTTCGAGTATTGAGTGTTTACCGTTCACTGATTGCAGGGTAGGTAAAGAAGATGATGACAAGTACAAAGGTAAGATTGCCGTTTGCTCCGACTGGCAAGATGCTAAAGAGGTTAAAAAGGCGAAGCTTGTTGATGTGTATAACGACAATAAAAAAGTTGTTGAAACGCAAATCAATAAAGCTGGAAGCATTCATAAATACAATGGCCAGATCTATTATTATCACGAAGGGAAAAAGAACTATCCATTATCACCATTGCATCCATGTATAGAAGATTCTGAATCTGAAAAGCTTTCAGCAATTTACAAAAGTACTTCTTTGAAAAAAGGTTTTTTCGGGAAAACACTATTCATTACTAAGCCACTTGTTGAAGCTGATCGTTATAACGAAGATGAGGCTAAAGAGTATCAAGACCAGGTAAAAGAGCGAACTAATTTCAGGGAAGTTATTAAACAGTTCATCGGTGCCGAAAATGCAGACGGTGTATTGCACTTAGAAATGGAATTCGACGGTGAGGATATCGAAAAAGAAATCCTTGTTAAAAACATCGATTCTAACATTAATGATAAGCTATTCTCTTATACAGAAAATAGTGTAAGCGATAACATTCGTATGTGCTTCAATAATGTTCCTGCGCCCCTAATTCGATCAAAAGAAGGTGCGCTCTTTGGAAGCTCAGGCGATGCTATTAATGCCATGAAACTATTCTACCAAGATCAAACTAACGATGAACGTATGATCGTAGAACAAACGATCCAGATGCTGCTTTCAAGGTTTGCCAACAAACCAAATCAAGAAATAAAACTAATTCCACTTATCGATGTTAATCAGCAAGCAAACAATAGCTAAGTACAGAGATATTTCCAGAGGGGTTTCTGATGGAAAAATCAATCCTTATATCGATGATGCCGAGAATATCGACATCAAACCGCTATTAGGAGAACTATTATATAATGCTGTTAAGAAAACCCCTGAAGATCATACACTACTTATTGAGGGCGGCGAATACGAGTATAAAGATGAAACCTATTCACACCCCGGATTAGAAAAAGCGTTGAGCATCTTTGCGTTTGCCAGGTATATTTATTTCGGAGCTTCTACAGATACGGCTTGGGGATTTGTTGAAAAAGAAAATCAAAATTCTACCCCTGTGAGCGCATCACACAAGAAAACGGTGTACACTAAAGAACGTCAAACAGCTGCAACCTACTTTTCTGAAGTGGCAACTTTTTTAAACCGAACAAATTACAATCTATGGAAATCTGGATGCGCTCCGCGCAGATCTGGAGGTTTCCGAATTTCTAAAATCAGTTAGTTATCATGGCCAAGATATTTCAAAACGTCAGCGATTTATATTTCACCTTAGATGGTGTGCGGTATTACAAAACATTCATTGCGCTTAAAGCAAGTGAAAATGCTATTCGTGTAGTTAGTATTTACGATAGCCGTTTGTCTTTGATCGACAATACACCAGTTGGTGATATTCAAGTTAACGGAAACACCTACACCTCTATAGAGACACTTACAACTGCTCTACTTGATGTAATTCATCCCACTGATCGAATTATTCAGGAAATAAGAGCAGAGGTTGATGCAATTTCTACTGGTGAGATCGCAAAAGATTTTGACACACTAGCAGATGCTGTTGCCTATTATACTTCTTTAGATGAAGCAGAAAAGAATAAACTAGAAAATGTAAAATTTTCAGTTTCAAAAGATAGTGATGCGGTAACTCACCCAAGTAATGAAACAAATTCAAATAACGGTATTTGGAAATGGAAAGCAGAAAAAACGGATAACGTAGATTTTGTAAAAGAAGATACTAACGAATTAGTCAAGTCTTATGACAATAAAATTAATAGTAAAGTATCAATCAACGGTGCAGATACAGAGTTATTTGATTCAACTGACGAGTTTTTAATTTGTGATAAAGATGGTAATGTTATTGCTTTTATTGATAATCAAAAATTAAAAGCTTTAACTATACATGATAAAGATGGTAATTTAAGGGAATATATTGACAGTAAAACGGCTAGTAATAATGCAGACCTTGAAGAAATTATAAGTGATGATGATGAATTAATTATTTGTGATGGCCAGGGATATGTCATTGCAATTTTTGATGAAAATGGTTTACAAGTAAATAATGCTGGTTCATTTGGTTCTGGCGATGGTGGTTCTACTCCAACAACCGTATCAAATCACCCCTTAAAAGGTAAATATATTTGGTCGATCGGTGACAGCCATAGACATAGATACATGGAGAAACTGGCAGAGTTAACAGGAGCTAATTACGACCACGAAGCTAACCTTAGTTATGTTGAAGATACTTCAGGATTACTTTTTTGGGAAACGATGAACGGTCAGGCGATGGCATTGAAGAAAAATATAATCGATGAAGGGGGGGAAGTAGATTATATTTTTATCGAAAATGTACACCCTATATTCGGAAAAGCTCCTAATGCTTCTTACCCTAATATAGTTGAAAATGTTGACCCTTTTGCACCTTCTGTAATATACGATTATACAAATCAGGTATTTGCAGAACATTTGGAAGCTGAAGATTTTTTTAGGGATAATTTTAACTCTATTGTTAGCAATTACACACCCCAACCTAATGCAGTACTTAGATTTATAATTCAAGCAATCGAACAAGTTTTAGTTATACAATTCTCGTCAGGTGTAACGCAAACCACAGCAGGACAAGTTTACATAAGATTCACAGATAATGATGGTACATTATACGAGTCAGGGATTTCTTTAGATGGTGGTTTAAGCCTTCAGCAAGCTGTTAATATAATAAATGAAATTCAGTTTGAGGAATTTAATCCTTACTGGAATAATTATTTGCATCATCAAGCATTAACTAGTCCCGAAATACCTTTTCAATATACAGGGGAATCTGGGGGTGCAGAAGCTTCAATTAATATAGAAATTGATTTTGGAACAACTGGATTAGAGCTAAACGGAACTCCAACAATTGACACAGGTTCTTCATCATATAGAAGTTATGGTTTTCACAGTAAAGATATAAGCGAATGGAATACACCGTTCACGAATAATAATTTAGATAATATTTGGCGGTATTTGTCAATTTCTGGTGACAGTTTCAAGCATTACAAAAATCTAATTGAGTATTTAGGTAGAGAAATACCAAAAGCAACTTTAGTTGTTACCACATGGTCAAATGACTTATGGAATTTCACAAATGATACCATTGTAGAGAATGGACAAACTAAAGATTTAAAATATGCTGATGGTACTTTTAGTGTGAAAAAATTATATGAAACTGAAAGACATATTAAGTCAGAAAAAGTAATAGAAGGGTGGAAGGATATAGCTAACTATTACGGCATTCAACTTATTGATACCAAAAATTTAGTAGGCATCACGCCTTTGAATTGGAAATCATTCTATAAAAGCAATGATGTACACCCTTTAGAAATTGGGTATGATAGATATTCTAAAATAATAGCGCAAACGGTAAAATAAATTCAAGATGAAAATAGTATTAAAAAATGCAGATGCTTCAGGTAATTTCTTGAAGAAAGTGGTTGTAAATACTCCAATAGAAGTAAGTCAGGAAACAATAGATATTTTAAACATCTACGGGAGTACTTTTACACAAAGTCAAACAAACGAAATAGATTCAGTCCTTACAACACTTAGAAATAAATCTTGGTATAATAAGATTAAATTACTAATGCCTATTCATTTAGGTCAAAACAATTCAAATCCTTCTGCCGATAATTCAACGACAGGCGTTTACCATGCTCAATTACTAAATATAATAAACAATCAGCAGGTAGGTTTTTACTCTGGAGCAAATCGAAATGGTAATATTGAGCCTACATTAACTTTCGACAAAGGAATATTTGTATCGAATTATGAGACAGATCAAAACTACATTCCTCGCTTAAAAACTTTGAACAGTTTAGAATTAGACACATCTAATTTTCATGCTGGTGTTTATTTTTCAATGCCTGTAGATAAAAAATATAACAGTAATATTTTAGATATATTTCCGGTTATAGGAGGTGTACGAAATTGGCAAGCACAAATTGGCGGTACTGGAAATGTATCTTCTGTAAATTATACAGAAGTACAAGAAGCACTTATTCTACAAAATAGAGATGAATCTAATGTAGGCAATGAATATACTGCTTTTAAAGATGGTGTTAAACTAACAGGCGCGACTTACGACCCAGATGTTTATACAGCATCTAAAACAGGATTGGAACTAAAAGTATTAGCTTTTAATACTGAAGATGCTGAAGGTGCAAGAGTTTCACTTATAACATATGGCGAGCCATTAACTGACCAAGAATCGATTGAATATTCTGACTTATTAACAACATTAGCAAATGTGCTTGGATAAAAATGAAATAACCAAAAAACAAAAACGCCAATATTGGCTTAAAGACTTTGCTTGGTATCTCATAGGACGAGGGGTATATGGATTTTTAGGTTTGTTTTTCTACCCGTTTATAAGAAGAAATCATATTAGAAAAGTAGTTGCAAACGGCACTAATAATTGGTGGCAAAAGCAATTATGGTATATGATTAATCGTGATGACGCACAACCTAATGGGATAGACTGGAACGAAGACTATATTGAAAGAATGGATTGGAAAAGCGATACGTGGTTAAAACGACTCAGAAATTCATATTGGTATAACGCTATCCGAAATATGTCTTATAATTTTTTATTAAGTCATAGAGCAGAAAAAGGATATAATTATTTGCAATTAGTTGTAGACAAATTAAAGAAATGGAACAAAAAAAATAATGAATGGGTGAGCGTTAGTTTTTCAATCATGGCATTTATTGCTTTTGATGATGGTAAGGGAGGTATATCTAATAAAGGTTCTAAAATATTAGAAAATCAATCAATATGGGGAAAAGCAGAAGCATATTGGACAGATGATGCCGGTAATATTCAGGGAATGATAACCTGGGCGGTTAAGTTTAGATTTTTATTCTGGAATATTTACGAACTCGCTCAAATAGGAACTTATAGCAGTGGTAAAAAGGACTTCAAGGAAAAGCTTTATTTCCGCTTTGCAGATTGGAAATTCTGGAATGGATTAACGCCTTGGAAAATTATTGAAATAGACGTGTAACCTAAATAGTGGGGAATGAAAAAAATTACATAATCATGTCGACAATGGAAATGTTTATACCTATTACCCTTTCAGCCCTAGGATGGTTGTTTGGTTTTTTCTTGAATCTTAGTCTTTTGTACAGGAAAAAGGATGATCGATACTATCGAGAACGGAAAACTGTAATATTTTTTGCATTGCTCTTTTTCTTCTCCTTCCTGCAAGATGCCATCTTTATAATGCATGCGTTCAATGTTGTAGGCATGACCATTTATAAAGGTGCTTTAATTGTGAAGTCTTTGATACTTGTAGCCAGCTTTTCAGCCTATGTAAGCGATCTTAAGTTTTGGTCAGCAAAGAAAATCCCTGAGGAAGAGCATGACAAAAAAATAGAAGAAATTCATAATAAGGTGCTAGCAGATTTTGAAGGGATTAGGCTATCAGATCAAACGAGAAGAATAATCGATAACCGTTTCAAAGAGTTAAAAGATGCTAGGCAATGAAATTACAAAAACACTAATTATAAGTGCGGCTGGAATTCTTTCGGCTGGGTTCCCTATTCTGAAACTTTTTTGGGATAACCGTAAAAAGAAACGGGGCGATGCTGCGGAAGAAATTAAGCAAATGAAATTAGAAAATGCTGAACTTAAAGAACGACTAGAGCAGCATGAGAAAAATATCAATGAGCTTAGAATAAGGCTCAGTATCATCATACCTATCGTAAAATCGCAAAATCCAAATAACGAAGATCTTTTAGAGCTTATGACCTTATTGGAACGTGATACTGGTATGAATAATACATCAAAGGGTTAATTCATCAATCAAAAACGAATAGTTATGCAACTAACAAAAAACTTTCATCTTAGCGAGTTCGCATCAAAGGACGGTGCTGAAACTCCACAGGAATTAATACCAAACTTACAAGAACTAGCGAATAATCTGCAAGTTCTTCGCGATAGTCTAGGTGTGCCAATTCACATCAATAGCGGTTATCGATCACCGGCACATAACAAAGCCGTTGGAGGTGCTCCAAAGTCACAACACAAGGAAGGAAAAGCCGGAGATATCACCGCAAAAGGATATACGCCTAAACAGATCTATGCCAGAATAGAAAAGCTAATGGCTGAAGGTAAAATGAAAAACGGTGGCTTAGGTTTATATAACACTTTCGTGCAT